>CACHMT010000013.1 GCA_902581005.1 uncultured Alphaproteobacteria bacterium | reverse complement strand
GCCTTTATGCCATGGAACGGCTATAACTATGAAGATTCAATTTTAATTTCCGAAAGGCTTGTAAAAGATGACGTGTTTACGTCGGTTCATATTGAAGAATTTGAGGTCGCTGCTAGAGATACGAAGCTAGGTCCAGAAGAGATTACTAGAGATATACCAAATGTTGGCGAAGACTCTTTAAGAAATTTGGATGAAGCTGGTATTGTCTATATTGGAGCAGAGGTTGGACCAGGTGACATATTAGTCGGGAAGATTACTCCAAAGGGGGAAAGCCCAATGACACCTGAGGAGAAACTTCTCAGAGCTATATTCGGTGAGAAAGCATCAGATGTAAGAGATACTTCTCTTAGGATGGGTCCAGGCGATCACGGGACTATTGTAGAGGTTAGAGTTTTCAATAGGCATGGGATAGAAAAAGACGAGCGTGCTTTGCAGAATGAGAGACATGAAATAGAGCGATTAAGTAAAGATAGAGACGATGGCTTAGAGATCTTGGAAAGGAACATATATTCGAGATTAAATGATCTTTTAGTTGGTAGGAAAATAAATGATGGGCCTAAGGGTACTGTTAAGGGGTCAAAGATAACTCAAGATAAACTAGACAGTTTGTCTAAGGGACTATGGTGGAAATTTTCTTTGGAGGCAGAAAGTGACGCCAAAAAGATGGAAGCGTTACAAGAGCAATTTGAGAAACAAAAACAAATTGCAAACGACTCTTATCAAGACAAAGTTGAAAAGGTAAGAAGAGGAGATGATTTGCCACCCGGCGTAATGAAAATGGTAAAGGTGTTCGTAGCTGTTAAGCGAAAGCTTCAACCTGGTGATAAGATGGCGGGAAGGCACGGCAATAAGGGTGTTATATCTAAAGTTGTGCCTGAGGAGGATATGCCCTTTTTAGAAGATGGGACAACGGTAGATCTTGTGTTAAATCCACTTGGAGTGCCAAGCAGAATGAACGTTGGTCAAATTCTTGAAACTCATATGGGATGGGCTGCAAAATCATTAGGGGAATCCATCAACAATGCAATCTCTGAGTTCAAAAAAAGCAATGATCAGAAAATTTTAGAAAATGCATTGTCAAATGCTTATGGAAGTGATGACTTTAAGAAACAAATTAAAGGGTTGTCTGCCGATAATTTGCTTGCTGTTGCAAGCAATGTTAAGAAAGGAGTTCCTATTGCGACTCCTGTATTTGATGGGGCAAAAGAAAGCGACGTTACTGAGGCTCTTAGCAGGGCTGGTTTAGACGAAAGTGCTCAGTCAATTCTTTTCGATGGGAGGACGGGAGAGCAATTCGCGAGACCAGTTACGGTTGGAGTTAAATATATTCTAAAGTTACACCATTTGGTGGATGAGAAAATACATGCAAGATCCACCGGTCCATACAGTTTAGTTACACAGCAACCATTGGGAGGTAAGGCACAATTTGGAGGTCAAAGGTTCGGTGAAATGGAAGTTTGGGCTTTAGAAGCGTATGGGGCTGCATACTCTCTTCAAGAAATGTTAACTGTTAAATCTGATGATGTGGCCGGGAGAACAAAGGTCTATGAAAGTATAGTTAAAGGAGAGGATAATTTTGAGGCTGGAATCCCAGAATCATTCAACGTGCTGGTGAAAGAAATTAGATCTCTGGGCCTTAACATAGAGCTGTTAGATGATGAAATTAATTAGTTGCTTGCTAGATGCAAACTTGAATATTTTATAGGATGTAAAAATGAATAAAGAAATAACAAACCCGTTTGGCAAACCACAAGCACTTAAGACCTTCGATGAGATAAGAATTTCTATTGCCTCACCTGAAAGAATTTTGAGTTGGTCCTTTGGTGAAATAAAAAAACCCGAAACTATAAATTATCGTACTTTCAAGCCTGAAAGAGATGGCTTGTTTTGCTCAAGAATATTTGGGCCAGTTAAAGACTATGAGTGTCTCTGTGGTAAGTACAAAAGAATGAAGTATAGAGGAGTTACGTGCGAAAAGTGTGGGGTTGAAGTAACTTTGCAAAAAGTAAGACGAGAAAGAATGGGTCACATTGAACTTGCTTCTCCCGTTGCACATATTTGGTTCTTAAAATCTCTTCCGTCTAGAATTGGGCTAATGCTGGATATGACCCTGCGGGATTTAGAAAGGATACTGTACTTTGAGCAATATGTGGTTGTAGAGCCTGGTTTGACAGACTTGAAAGCAGGGCAATTACTTTCAGAGGAAGAATATTTAGATGCTCAAGATCAATATGGCTTGGATGCTTTCCAAGCAGGTATTGGGGCGGAAGCAATCAGGGAAATGCTTATGGCGATTGACGTTGACGCAGAGGCTGAGAAACTTAGAGAGGAGCTTAAAAAGGCAACAGGCGAACTTAAGCCAAAGAAGATAATAAAGAGACTGAAGCTAGTTGAAAATTTTAGAGAAAGCTCCAACAAGCCTGAATGGATGATTATGACAGTAATCCCAGTCATCCCCCCTGAGTTAAGGCCTTTGGTTCCGCTAGACGGTGGAAGGTTTGCGACTTCAGATCTAAATGACCTTTACAGAAGGGTTATTAATAGAAATAACAGGTTGAAAAGGTTAATGGAATTGAAAGCACCTGATATCATTATTAGAAATGAGAAAAGGATGCTTCAAGAGTCAGTTGACGCTCTCTTTGACAATGGGCGGCGTGGGCGAGTGATTACTGGAGGGAACAAAAGGCCCTTAAAATCCCTTTCCGATATGCTTAAAGGAAAGCAAGGTCGTTTTAGGCAGAATCTTTTAGGGAAGCGGGTCGACTTTTCAGGTCGTTCGGTAATTGTTACTGGGCCCGGGTTAAAATTGCATCAGTGTGGACTACCAAAAAAAATGGCTCTTGAGCTGTTTAAACCATTCATTTACTCAAAGCTTGAAGCTCGTGGCCTGTCCTCTACAGTAAAACAAGCAAAAAAAATGGTGGAGCGAGAAAGACCAGAAGTTTGGGATATATTGGAGGAGGTAATTCGAGAGCATCCAGTGCTTTTAAATCGCGCACCAACTCTACATAGACTTGGAATACAGGCTTTTGAACCAGTATTAATTGAAGGAAAAGCGATCAACCTACACCCCTTGGTATGTTCAGCTTTTAATGCCGACTTTGATGGAGACCAGATGGCTGTTCACGTGCCTTTAAGTTTAGAGGCACAGCTTGAAGCTCGTGTTTTAATGATGTCAACGAATAATGTACTGTCTCCTGCCAACGGTAAGCCAATTATAGTACCCTCTCAAGATATGGTTCTAGGACTATATTATATATCTCTAATGAGAGAGGGGCAAATAGGTGAAGGAATGATCTTTTCGTCTGTGGACGAGGTTGAACATGCTCTCGAAGCGGGTGTCGTCAATATGCATTCAAAGATCACAGCAAAGGTTGCTCAAATAGACAGTGACGGCGAAACATTTTTCAAAAGGTTTGAGACTACTCCCGGTAGGCTTAGACTTGGGGCATTACTACCAAAGAACCATAAAGCACCATTTGAGATCGTAAACCGACTTCTAAGAAAGAAAGAGGTTGGCGAAGTTATCGATACCGTTTACAGGCATTGCGGGCAAAAAGAGTCAGTTATATTTTGTGATCAAATCATGCAACTCGGGTTCCACGAGGCATTCAAGGCCGGAATATCTTTTGGTAAAGATGATATGGTTATTCCAGAGACAAAATGGGATTTTGTAAACGAGACGAGAGATCAAGTTAAAGATTTTGAAAGACAATATATGGACGGTCTGATTACACAAGGTGAGAAATACAATAAAGTAGTGGATGCATGGTCAAAATGTTCAGATTTGGTCGCCGACGCAATGATGGCGGATATTTCATCCACCAAGAAAAATGATGATGGATCTGAATTAGAGCCTAATTCGGTTTATATGATGGCGCACTCAGGTGCTCGAGGCTCACCTGCTCAAATGAAGCAATTAGGTGGAATGCGTGGTCTTATGGCAAAGCCCTCTGGGGCTATTATAGAGACACCAATAATAGCAAACTTCAAGGAGGGTTTATCTGTTTTAGAGTATTTTAACTCGACACATGGAGCGCGAAAGGGCCTCGCTGATACAGCTTTAAAAACAGCTAATTCAGGATATTTGACACGACGTTTAGTTGATGTTGCTCAAGACTGTATAGTTAGAATTAACGATTGCGGAACTGAAACATCGATTAGGTGCGAGGCAGCAATCAGTGATGGCGAAGTAGTTGCTACTTTGTCCGAGCGGATTTTAGGTAGGGTGGCAGCCGAGGATATAAAAAATCTATCAGATGACAGTGTGATATGTAGCAAAGGCTCAATGATAGACGAGCGCATTGCTGATTTGATCGAAAAAGCGGAGATCGCAACAGTACAAATACGGTCACCTTTAACATGTGAAGCTGAAGACGGGATATGCGCCACCTGCTACGGAAGAGATTTGGCTAGAGGAACACCAGTTAATCCTGGAGAAGCCGTTGGAATTATTGCCGCACAATCAATCGGTGAGCCAGGAACGCAGCTTACCATGAGAACTTTCCATATAGGAGGTATTGCGCAGGGTGGATCACAGTCATTTATGCAATCCAATCATAGTGGGGTAGTAGAGTTCAAAAGTGCCAATATTCTTACTAACGGACAAGGTGAAGAAATTGTGACTAGTCGAAGTATGGAGCTTGTAATAAACAATGAAAAGGGTGTTGTTCTTAGTTCTCATAGGCTTTCATATGGGACTAAACTTTATGTCAAAGAGAAGCAAAAAATATCTGCAGGTGAGAAGCTATTTGAATGGGATCCATATACGCTTCCTATTATTGCTGAAAGAGGTGGAATCGTAAAGTTCGCTGATTTGATTCCAGGGGTCTCCGTAAGGGAAGATGTAGACGACGCTACAGGAATATCACAAAAGATAGTCTCAGATTGGAGGGCCTCTTCTAAAGGTAGTTCGTTGCAGCCAGAAATTATAATTGTGGATAAAGAGACTGGTGAGCCGGTCAAGCTTGAAAATGGTAATCCTGCTGTTCACCCTATGTCAGTTGATGCTATAATGTCAGTTGAGGATGGATCTGAAATTCAACCAGGGGATGTATTAGCAAGAATCCCTAGAGAAGGTGCAAAGACTAAAGATATTACTGGTGGTTTGCCTAGAGTTGCAGAGCTGTTTGAAGCTCGAAGACCAAAAGATCATGCCATAATCGCTGAGAAGGACGGATACGTGCGCTTTGGAAAGGATTACAAAAACAAAAGAATTATTGCTGTTGTGCCTGATGGAAATGATGACGAAGCAGTTGAATATACGGTTCCAAAGGGAAAACACATACCTGTTCAAGAGGGAGATTTCGTAAGGAAGGGCGAATACATAATGGATGGCAACCCTGCTCCACACGATATTCTAACAATAATGGGAGTAGAAGCTCTGGCCGAATATATGATCAATGAAGTTCAGGATGTATACAGGCTACAAGGTGTGAAGATAAACGATAAGCACATAGAAGTGATTGTTAGGCAAATGCTTCAAAAATGGGAGATAACAGATAGTGGGGGAACTATATTGCTCAAAGGTGAACAGGTTGATAAGTCAGAGTTTTTAGAGGCGAATGAAAAAGCTATAGAACAAGGCTTGCAGCCAGCAAATGGTGGGCCGGTCCTATTGGGGATAACTAAAGCAAGTTTGCAGACAAGAAGTTTCATTTCTGCTGCATCTTTCCAAGAAACAACTAGAGTGTTAACAGAAGCGTCAACCCAAGGTAAAAAAGACAAACTTATAGGCCTAAAAGAGAACGTTATAGTGGGGAGGTTAATACCAGCAGGCACTGGAGGTTCAGCAAGAGATATCAGAAAGGTTGCTGCTATGCGTGATTTACAAATCCTAAATGAGCGTTCTCAGGCAGAAAATCTTGAAGAAGAGGTTGTAGATACAGGCGATGATGTAGAAAAGACTTAAATTGGAAGATATAAAAGTCACACAATTCAAGTTTAGTCGTATTTGGTGTTGACAGTCACGAATTAAGTTTATAAATTCGCGCAAATTCGTTGAATCTGTAATTAAACATTCAAAAATTTGAAAGGCATGATTACTTATTAGTTAATCCTCTGCAATGTGGAAAAGGGTCTTAGTTGATCCATTTTAAGGAAGGTTAAGGGCAATATGCCGACTATACAACAGTTGATAAGAAAGCCAAGAAAGCCTAGAACATACAGGCAAAAGTCGATGCATCTCCAAGCTTGTCCGCAAAAGAGAGGTGTGTGTACCAGAGTTTATACCACAACTCCAAAAAAACCCAACTCCGCCATGCGTAAGGTTGCGAAAGTTAGGTTGACTAATGGTTACGAGGTTATTTCTTATATTCCAGGAGAAGCACATAATCTTCAAGAGCACTCAGTTGTACTAATTAGAGGTGGAAGAGTGAAAGACCTGCCTGGAGTTCGTTATCATGTGCTCAGGGGAGTGTTAGATACGCAGGGTGTTAAAGACAGAAAACAACGCAGATCAAAATACGGCGCAAAGAAACCAAAGTAAGTGAAATAAAAAATGTCACGTAGAAGAAGAGCTGAGAAAAGAGAGATATTACCTGATCCTAAGTTTAAGGACTTGGTTTTATCTAAGTTTATGAACAATCTAATGCTTGATGGTAAAAAGTCAGTGTCAGAAAAAATAGTTTATGGCGCTTTTGATGAGATTGAGAGCAAAGTGAAAAGGCCTCCATTAGAAGTTTTCCATGAAGCTCTTGACAACATAAAACCATCAGTAGAAGTGAGATCTCGCAGAGTAGGCGGAGCAACTTATCAGGTGCCAGTTGAGGTTAGGCCTCAGCGCAGAGAAGCACTTGCTATCCGCTGGCTAATAAAGGCTTCAAGGGATAGAAACGAAAAGACTATGAAGGATAGGTTGGCGTCTGAGCTCATTGACGCCGTAAATACGCGAGGTTCTGCGGTAAAAAAGAAAGAAGATACACACAAGATGGCGGAAGCAAATAAGGCTTTCAGTCATTACAGGTGGTAACGGAAGAGTAATAAATATGTCTAGAGAATATACTTTAAATCTTTACAGAAACTTCGGAATAATGGCTCATATCGATGCCGGAAAGACCACGTGTACAGAGAGGATACTTTACTACACAGGAAAGTCTCATAAAATCGGAGAAGTGCACGACGGAGCCGCAACAATGGACTGGATGGAGCAGGAACAGGAAAGAGGGATAACGATTACCTCAGCTGCTACTACAACATTTTGGGAGAGAACAGAAGATGGTGAAAAGCCACTATCACCGAAACACCGTTTCAACATAATTGATACACCAGGACACGTAGATTTTACGATAGAAGTTGAAAGATCACTCGCTGTTTTAGATGGGGCAGTTTGTGTATTGGATGCCAACGCAGGCGTAGAGCCCCAGACCGAGACCGTATGGAGACAGGCCGACAGATACAAAGTTCCACGAATTGTGTTTGTAAACAAGATGGACAAAATAGGAGCCGACTATTTTCAGTGTGTGAAAATGATAAAAGATCGAACAGGAGCAACTCCATGTCCAATACAATTGCCTATTGGTTCAGAAACGAACCTCGAAGGAATAATTGATTTAGTCACTATGAAGGAATGGACTTGGGCTGGAGAAGATCTAGGAGCAAGTTGGACGTGTCAGGACATTAGACCTGATCTGATCGAAACTGCTGAAAAGTATAGGGCAGAGATGATTGAGATTGCCGTAGAGATGGATGACGTGGTGATGGAAAAATATCTTGAAGGAGAAGAGCCAGATGAACTAACCCTAAGAGATCTTTTGCGAAAGGGTACTCTCAGTATGGCTTTTGTGCCCGTACTTTGCGGGTCGGCCTTTAAGAACAAGGGAGTGCAGCCTCTACTTAATGCAGTAATTGACTATTTACCAGGCCCGTTAGATGTACCCGCATACATGGGGTTTAAACCGGGCGATGAAAATGAAGTGAGAGATATAGAGAGATCAGCAGACGATAGTCAACCTTTTTCTGGGTTAGCATTTAAGATAATGAATGATCCTTTTGTTGGGTCACTAACCTTCACACGCATATATTCAGGCGTTATAAAAAAAGGAGATAGCTTTTTAAACTCTACAAAAGGTAAAAAAGAGCGTGTTGGGCGTATGATGATGATGCACTCCAACAATAGAGAAGAGATTGATGAAGCCTATGCTGGAGACATAATTGCATTGGCGGGCCTAAAAGACACAACAACAGGAGACACTATATGCGACACAGTTAAACCGGTTGTTTTGGAAACGATGACATTTCCGGATCCTGTAATCGAGATTGCAGTTGAACCAAAAACTAAGAATGACCAAGAGAAAATGTCAGCTGGATTGCAGAGATTGGCCGCAGAAGATCCATCTTTTAGAGTTGAAACCGATCTAGAGTCTGGGCAGACAATAATGAAAGGCATGGGTGAACTACATTTAGATATTTTAGTTGATAGACTAAAGAGAGAGTTCAAAGTTGAGGCAAATATAGGCGCGCCACAGGTTGCTTATAGAGAGACAGTTAGCAATGAGGCTGAAATTGATTACACTCATAAAAAGCAGTCTGGCGGAGCTGGTCAGTTCGCCAGGGTGAAGTTAATCATTTCTCCAACTGATCCCGGTGAAGGTTATTCATTTGAAAGTAAAATAGTGGGAGGAGCAGTGCCTAAGGAGTATATACCTGGGGTGGAAAAAGGGATACAGTCTGTAATGGATAGTGGGCCATTGGCAGGGTTCCCCGTAATCGACTTCAAGGTGGCATTGGTTGATGGCGCTCAACATGATGTAGACTCAAGTGTATTGGCATTCGAAATCGCTTCGAGAGCGGCCATGAGAGATGGATTGAAAAAGGCAGGAGCAAAGCTGCTAGAACCTATAATGAAAGTTGAAGTAGTCACGCCTGATGAGTATACCGGTAATATTATTGGTGATCTAACATCTCGTCGTGGCATGGTTACTGGACAGGAAACGAGAGGAAACGCCATAGTAGTAAATTCACTCGTACCACTCGCTAATATGTTTGGTTACATTAATAATCTAAGGTCTATGTCGTCAGGACGAGCTCAGTTTACAATGATTTTTGAGAAGTATGAGGCTGTACCATCAAATATTTCTGAAGAAATACAAGCCAAGTTTGCTTAAGTTAAAAAAGGAATTCTAAAGAAGAGGAGAAAAAAATGGCAAAAGAAAAATTCGAACGAAATAAACCCCACGTAAACGTCGGAACTATAGGGCACGTTGACCACGGAAAAACTACCTTAACAGCAGCAATAACTAAGCAGTTTGGTGACTTTAGAGCGTACGATCAAATCGATAATGCGCCTGAGGAAAAAGCTAGGGGAATAACTATCTCAACTGCTCATGTAGAATACGAGACAGATGCGAGGCATTATGCGCACGTAGATTGCCCCGGCCACGCCGATTATGTTAAGAATATGATTACTGGAGCCGCGCAAATGGACGGAGCTATTTTAGTTGTGAATGCAGCTGATGGTCCAATGCCCCAAACAAGAGAGCACATTTTGCTAGCAAGACAAGTCGGTGTTCCAGCACTGGTTGTTTTTTTGAACAAAGTTGATCAGGTTGATGATCCAGAGTTATTAGAACTAGTTGAAATGGAAGTGAGAGAACTGCTTTCATCTTACGAGTTCCCAGGAGATGACATTCCTATAATTTCTGGTTCGGCTTTAGCTGCGCTGGAAGATAGAGACGAAGAGATTGGTTCTAAGAAGATCGCTGAGCTTATGAAAGCGGTAGATGAGTCTATACCCACGCCTGATAGGCCTATTGATCAGCCATTTCTCATGCCTATTGAAGATGTATTTTCGATTTCAGGTCGGGGGACCGTTGTTACAGGACGTGTGGAGCGTGGTGTGATTAACAATGGAGATGAAATTGAGATAGTAGGTATTAGGGAAACCACCAAAACAGTTTGTACAGGTGTTGAGATGTTTAGAAAGTTGCTTGACAGAGGTGAAGCAGGTGACAACATTGGCGCTTTACTGAGAGGTACCGAACGCGATGGTGTCGAACGTGGACAATGTCTTGTTAAACCTGGGTCTGTTACGCCTCACACTAAATTTGAAGCCGAGGCTTACATTCTTACTAAAGATGAAGGGGGTAGACATACACCGTTCTTTGGTAATTACAGACCGCAGTTTTACTTTCGAACCACAGATGTTACAGGAACTGTTCAGCTTCCTTCCGGAACAGAGATGGTCATGCCTGGAGATAACCTTAAGTTTGAAGTTGAATTAATCGCTCCAATTGCTATGGAAGAGAAATTGAGATTCGCAATTAGAGAAGGTGGTAGGACAGTCGGTGCGGGTGTTGTATCTAAGATTATCGAGTAAAGAGAAGGTATAGATGCAAAACCAAAGTATACGAATAAGGTTAAAGGCATTCGACTATAGAGTGTTGGATACCAGCACACAGGAGATTGTGTCTACAGCAAAGCGTACCGGAGCGCAAGTTCGCGGTCCGATACCCTTACCCAACAAAGTAGAGAGGTATACAGTTCTTAGAAGCCCACATGTAGACAAAAAAAGTAGAGAGCAATTTGAAATGCGAACGCATAAACGACTTTTAGATATTGTGGATCCCACCCCGCAAACTGTTGATGCTCTTATGAAGCTTGACTTGGCGGCAGGTGTGGACGTAGAAATTAAACTTTGAAGTAAAGAAGGAGCAACAAACGTATGCGTACGGGAGTTATCGCAAAGAAAATAGGAATGTCTCGCATTTTCAATGAAGACGGAAGACAAGTCCCTGTAACGGTTCTTCTTTTAGATGATCTAAAGGTTGTAGCTAGACGGACCATGGAGAAAGATGGATATACAGCTGTTCAGTTAGGATCGGGATTGGCTAAAGCAAAAAATATTAGCAAACCTATGAGGAGCTATTTTGCAGCCTCAAAAGTCGAGGTGAAAAGGGTGCTAAAGGAATTTAGAGTATCAAGCGAGAATCTTATAGATGTGGGATCACAAATCACTGCAAATCACTATGTTGAGGGCCAACTCGTTGACGTGTCTGGTATTTCTATAGGTAAGGGATTTGCTGGTGCGATGAAAAGACATAACTTTGGAGGTCTTAGAGCTAGTCATGGTGTTTCTATTTCCCACAGGTCCCATGGTTCAACGGGTCAGTGCCAAGATCCGGGAAGGGTATTCAAGGGAAAAAAAATGGCGGGGCATATGGGATCGAGAAAGGTTACGACACAGAATTTAGAGGTTGTGAGCACAGATGAAGAAGCTGGATTAATATTAGTAAGGGGGGCGGTTCCCGGTGCTAGAGGGGGCTGGGTAACGATATCCGATGCAGTAAAAAAACCTGTAAATAATGATGCGCCTACACCCGCGGCAATTAAAGGTAGAGAAAATAATAAAACGGACTTAGAAAACCAAGCTGTAGTTACTAAACCTGCAGATCAAAGCCCTGTAGAAGAGAAGGTAAAAGACGATGAAAGCTGAATTACTTAACATTGAGACAGGTAAGGCGAAGGCGGTGACGTTGTCAGATGAAATTTTCTCTCTGGAGCCAAGAAAGGATATTCTCAGTAGGGTTGTGAGGTGGCAATTAGCACGCAGACAACAGGGAAGTCACTCAGTAAAAACAAGGTCCGAGGGGAGTTACTCCAAATCAAAGATTTATAGGCAAAAAGGTACTGGCGGAGCTAGGCATGGCGACAGAAACGCCCCAATTTTTAGAAAAGGAGGGGTATATAAAGGGCCGAAACCACGAAGTCACAGTCACGGTCTTAACAAGAAATTTAGAAAGCTAGGAATAAAGCATGCTTTATCAAGTAAAGTTTCCTCAGGAAAGGTGATATTCGTTGATGAAATAAAAACTAATTTTGAAAAAACAAAGGATTTAGTCAAAATTTTCGACAAGTATGGTTGGCAAAACCTTTTGATTATAGACGATCAAGAAAAGTCTAAAGGTTTGGCGAAGTTTACTAAGAGGCTAACAAATAGGGATGTTTTGAGCGTAAATGGAATAAATGTTTACGATATTCTGAGGAAAGATCAATTGTTGATAACCTCGGCAGCACTAAAAGAGTTGGAGGAAAAGCTTCAATGAAAAGTAACTATGATATAATTCGTCGTCCCATAATAACCGAAAAAGCCACATTAGCTTCCGAGGTAGGCGGAGTAGTATTTGAGGTTGCTATGAAATCAAGTAAAGCTGAGATTAAACAGGCAATAGAGGAACTTTTCAAAGTAAAGGTTAAGGCGGTTAATACGAGTATAACAAAAGGCAAGAGAAAACGCTTTCGTGGTCAACTGGGAAAGCAGAGAGATATAAAACGAGCATATGTGATGCTTGAAGAAGGTAACACAATAGATGTTACTTCCGGTCTTTAAGTTGGTATCGAGGTAGGAAAGATGGCGCTAAAGAATTATAAACCAACATCACCTGGGCAACGAGGTCTTGTGTTAGTTGATAAATCAGGATTATGGAGGGGTAGACCCGAAAAAACACTTACCAGAGGTTTAACCAAAAAGGGTGGGCGCAATAATTTAGGACGGATTACAGTTAGGCATCAAGGAGGCGGTGCAAAAAGGCTATATAGGGAAATAGACTTCAAACGTTCGAAAACTGGTATTACCGCAACTGTGGAAAGAATTGAATATGATCCAAATCGATCCGCCTTTATTGCATTAATTGTTTATGAGGATAAACAAAAGTCTTATATTCTGGCCCCTCAGCGGCTTAAGGCCGGTGACACCGTAATATCTGCAGAAAAAGCCGATGTTAAGCCGGGGAATGCTATGCCCTTTTCAAGTATGCCTGTGGGAACGATAGTTCACAACATAGAATTTAAGCAAGGTAAAGGTGGACAAATCGCGAGATCCGCTGGTGCCTATGCGCAGTTTATCGGCAGAGATGGAGGATATGCTCAATTGCGATTGTCCTCGGGAGAGGTAAGAGTTGTTAGGCAAGAGTGCAGGGCTACAGTTGGAGCGGTTTCTAATCCAGACAATTCTAACCAAAATCTCGGAAAAGCTGGTAGATCAAGATATCTAGGAAGAAGGCCAACTGTCCGTGGCGTTGTAATGAATCCAATCGATCACCCTCACGGTGGAGGAGAGGGTAGAACATCGGGCGGAAGACACCCTGTTACGCCTTGGGGAAAGCCTACCAAGGGAGCTAAGACGCGGTCAAACAAGGATACCGACAAATACATTATACGCTCACGACATTTAAAGAAGAAAGGAAGAAGATAATATGGCTAGATCTGCGTGGAAAGGACCATTTGTTGATTCCCATCTTCTAAAAAAAGCTGAGCTTGTTAGAGAAAAAGGTAGTAAAGAGGTAATAAAAACTTGGTCTCGTAGATCGACAATATTGCCGCAGTTCGTAGGTTTGACATTTGGTGTTTACAACGGACGTAAGCACATACCAGTGATGGTTTCCGAGGAGATGATAGGACAAAAATTGGGTGAGTATAGCCCAACACGAACCTATTATGGTCATGCGGCCGACAAAAAAGCTAAGAGGAAATAAATCAATGTCAAAGGAAAAAAATGGTCGCAGAGTTGGAGATAATGAAGCTATGGCTAAGCTTAGAATGATCAAGACTAGTCCACAAAAGCTCAACTTAGTTGCGCAGCTTATAAGAAATAAGCCTGTAACAAAAGCACTATCTGACCTGAGATTTTCAAAGAAGCGAGTAGCAAAAGAGGTGTCAAATTGTCTACAAAGTGCCATAGCAAATGCAGAAAATAATCACGGACTTGATGTAGACGAGCTCATTGTCCAAAGTGCTTACGTTGGAAAGAACATGGTGCTCAAAAGAGGTAGGCCACGAGCTAGAGGTCGTTACGGAAGAATACTCAAGCCTTTCAGCCAAATAACAATAGTAGTTAGACAGAATAAAGAAGAGGAATAAAACCCATGGGACAAAAAATAAATCCTATAGGATTAAGACTTCAAGTAAATAGAACGTGGGAGAGCGTTTGGTTTGCTGGGAGACGTGAATTTGGTGAACTGCTACATCAAGATTTGGAAATTCGTAAATACGTTAAAGTTAATTGTGCTCAAGCGGGTATTAGTAGAGTAGTCATCGAGAGGCCGCATAAAAAATGTAGAGTTACAATACATGCTGCCAGGCCAGGCGTAATCATAGGTAAAAAAGGTTCCGATATTGAAACTTTGAGAAAGGCTCTTTCGAAGCTGACTAGTAGTGAGTTATTGTTAAATGTTTTGGAAGTAAGGAAGCCAGAAACTGATGCGGCACTTGTAGCTGAAAGCATCGCTCAGCAGCTAGAAAGAAGAGTATCTTTTAGGAGAGCGATGAAGAGAGCAGTGCAAAATGCAATGCGTATGGGTGCATTAGGCATAAGAGTTGACATATCCGGCCGTTTAGGGGGTGCAGAGATAGCTCGGACGGAATGGTATTCTGAGGGTAGAGTACCACGACATACACTCCGAGCCGATATAGATTACTGTGTTGCTGAAAGCAGCACAGCTTACGGTATAATCGGTGTAAAAGTATGGATCTTTAAGGGTGACATCATGGAGCATGATCCCTCTGCGAGAGATAGAAGGCTGAGTGAATTAAAAGAGAGTCCATCTAGAGCCCAAAAAAGCTCAAATATGCCTCAGGAAAGAGCAAATTAAAAATGTTACAACCAAAAAAAACTAAGTTTCGGAAACAGCACAAGGGTCGTATACATGGACTGGCGAAGGGTGGGTACACTGTTAATTTTGGTAACTACGCATTGAAAGCTACAGAGCCTGAAAGAATTACGGCAAGACAAATTGAGGCAGCTCGTAGGGCCCTCACCCGGCATATGAAAAGGCAGGGTAGAGTTTGGATAAGAATTTTTCCTGATGTCCCAGTAACAGCTAAGCCTATAGAGGTAAGAATGGGTAAAGGGAAAGGTTCAGTCGATCGCTGGGTGGCCAAGGTTAAGCCAGGCAGAATTATGTTTGAGGTTGACGGCGTATCTGAGTTAATAGCAAAGGAAGGCCTGCGACTGGCGGCAATGAAGCTTCCCGTCAAATGTAGATTTGTTATTAGGCAGGATTGGTAGGATTTTGAAGAGGTTAGAAAGAGACAATGAAGATTAAAGATATCAGGGACAAAAGTATCGAAGAGCTAGAGGGAGAGCTTGAAAAGCTGAAGAAGGAATCATTTAACCTTAGGTTTCAAAAAGCAGGTGGGCAGCTTGAAAACACAGCTAGGGTTCGATTTGTTAGGCGGACAATAGCTAGAATATTAACGGTACTTAATTCAAAAGTTGAGAAAGTATAATCGGAGATTTTGATGCCAAAAAGAGTATTGCAAGGAACAGTAGTTAGCACGTTAAACCAAAATACATTGACGGTTTCAGTTGAGAGAAGATTTAAACATCCTGTGCTTAAAAAAACCATTAGAAGATCAAAAAAGTATAGGGCACACGGTGATAACAACTCTTACAAATCGGGAGACACAGTAAAGATAAGAGAAACGGTACCCATTTCCAAGACGAAGCGATGGGAAGTTATAGAGTAGAGAACAAAAAATATTAATCGAAACCAGGGTATAATTAACCTAAAGGTCGGGAGAAAAAAATGATACAAATGCAGAGCAACCTCGACGTTGCCGATAACTCAGGAGCGAAGAGGGTCCAATGCATAAAAGTATTGGGTGGTGCTAAAAGAAAGTACGCTTCGGTTGGAGATGTTATAGTTGTAACTATAAAAGAAGCTATACCGAGAGGTAAAGTCAAGAAAGGTGAAGTCAGAAGAGCCGTAATTGTCAGAACCTCAAAGCAAATTCATAGACAAGACGGGAGTTCAATTAAGTTCGATACTAATGCTGCCGTACTGTTGAGCAATTCAGGTGAACCAATTGGAACAAGAATATTTGGGCCTGTTGTTAGGGAGCTTAGATTGAAGAAGTTTATGAAAATTGTATCACTAGCTCCGGAGGTTTTGTGATGGCCGCTAGAATTAAAAAAGGTGATACAGTAGTGTTACTTGCTGGAAAAGATAAAGGTAAGCGAGGTCAAGTAACGGAGGTACTTACCAAATTAGATAAAGTCGTTGTTGAGGGAGTTAACTCTGTTATTACGCATAAAAAGCAAAATAAAGATGGCGCAGGTGGAAGAGTGCCCAAGAACGCTCCAGTACATATATCAAATGTTGCCTTGATTGACCCAAAAAATGATGTTGCAACAAGAGTTGGATTTATGGTCAAAGATGGAAAAAAGGTTAGAATAGCAAAAAACTCTGGGGAGGTGATAGATGGATAATTATAAGCCTCGTTTGGAAAAACTTTATAACGAGAAACTTAGATCAAGCCTTAAAGAACAATTTAAATATAAAAATGACTTGATGATACCAAAACTAGAAAAAGTAGTATTAAATATGGGCATAGGAGAGGCAGTTGCAGATACTAAGAAAGTTAAATCGGCACACAATGACTTAATGCTTATTGCAGGGCAGTTACCTGTATTTACAAAGGCAAAAAAATCTATTGCGGGTTTTAAAGTTAGAGAGGGTATGCAACTAGGTGCAAAAGTCACACTAAGAAGGTCGAGGATGTATGAGTTTATTGACCGTCTGATTAATGTTGCCATGCCAAGAATAAGAGACTTTAGAGGATTATCGCCAAAAAGCTTTGATGGTAGAGGCAATTACGCACTTGGCATAAAAGAGCACATAGTATTTCCAGAAATCGACTTTGATAAAGTAGACGAGATTTGGGGACTTGATGTTGTGGTATGCACTACAGCGAGGTCAAATGATGAAGCCAAGTTTTTGCTTGGTTTATTTAACTTCCCTTTTAGAGATTAGGATAGGATAGGTATGGCAAAAGTTTCTATGGTGAATAGACAGATTAAGCGTGAGCGACTAGTTCAAAAGTTTATGAAAAAGCGAGAAGAACTGAAGAAAATATCAAAAGACTCATCATTAAGTAATGAAGAGCGCTTTAAGGCAAGATTAGCACTCGCTAAGTTGCCAAGAAATTCGAGTCCCACAAGATTACATAACCGGTGTGCAGTCACAGGGCGACCAAAGGGCTATTACAGAAAGCTAAAGATGTCAAGAATAGCTTTGCGAGAGCTAGCTTCTGCTGGTGAAATCCCCGGTATGATAAAGTCCAGCTGGTAAGGAGAATTCAAAATGACAATGACCGATCCATTAGGGGATATGTTAACTAGAATTAGAAATGCTCAAATGAGACGAAAACAATACGTTCTCACACCAAACTCAAAGTTGCGAGCGTGGGTTTTAGATGTGTTAAAAAGCGAGGGCTACATTAGGAGTTATGAAATTGAAAAAGATGTGTCAGGTACAGATAGTATAAAAGTAGCCCTAAAATATTTCGATGGGGAGCCAGTGATAAAAGAGCTCAAGCGTGTGTCTACTCCAGGTCGTAGGGTGTACCTAGGAGTCGATAACCTTCCTAAAGTTAGACAAGGTTTAGGGGTTGCAATTGTGTCTACTTCTAAAGGTATTATGTCAGATGCAAAAGCTCGTCAATCCAGAGTGGGTGGCGAAGTTTTGTGTACTGTTTTTTAAGGATAGGTCATGTCAAGGATAGGAAAAAAACCAATTGAAATTCCGAGCGGAGTTGAAGCTATAATTAAAGAAGGTACTATAGAGGTCAAAGGCGCTCTAGGTTCAAGACACTTTGATTTTTCAGAAAAATTAAGGGTCGATATCGTTGATAAGAGTATTACAGTAAACCCAAAGGATCTTGAGAAAGAAACGCGTCAGCTTTGGGGCATGTCGAGGTCACAGATAGCAAATATAGTGCATGGAGTTAATGTAGGATTTTCTAAAGAGCTTGAAATAAATGGAGTTGGTTATAGGGCAGCTGTCCAGGGTAAAGTTCTTAAATTGTCCTTGGGATATTCTCATGATGTTGATTTTAACATTCCAGATGATGTTAAAATAACGTGTGCAAAACCTACTGAGATCAAAGTGGAAGGTATAGATCAGCAGGTTGTGGGAGAGGTGGCAGCAAAGATACGTGCTTGGAGGGCTCCTGAGCCTTACAAGGGAAAAGGAATACGGTATAAAGGTGAATACATTTTTGCGAAAGAGGGAAAGAAGAAGTAGGAGCTATAATGACAACACATAAGATAAAATTGTTCAAGAAACGATCTCTCAGGGTCAGAAACAAGTTAAAGAAGACTAGCTACGGTAAATGCAGGCTGTCTATTCATAGATCCTCTAAGAACATTTATGCGCAAGTAATAGACGATAGACTTGGAAAAACATTGGCTTCTGTGTCATCACTAGAAAAGAGCTTAGGAGTAGTTGGAAAAAACAATATAGAAGTTGCTACGAAACTTGGAAAGGAAATAGCCTCAAGGGCCTTAAAAAAGGGGATTAAGGAAGTGGTATTTGATCGGGGTGGGTTCCTATATCATGGCAAAATTAAGGCGCTAGCGGACGCTGCTAGGGAAAATGGATTAAAACTATAGGGATTAAAGCTTTGGAAGATAAGAGAAAATTAGATAGAGATGAATCAGAATTTATAGACCGTCTTGTAGCGATCAACCGCGTTTCAAAAACGGTAAAGGGAGGAAAGAGGTTTGGATTTGCGGCTTTAGTCGTCGTAGGTGATCAAAAAGGTAGAGTTGGGTATGGAAAAGGGAAAGCAAAAGAAGTTCCTGAAGCTATTCGCAAAGCTACAGAGCAAGCAAAACGAAAGACAGTAAAGGTTCCTTTGAGGGAAGGTAGAACTCTTCATCATGATATCGACGGTAGACATGGCGCGGGAAGGGTAATTATGAGAAGTGCAAAGGCGGGAACAGGAATTATTGCCGGTGGACCAATGCGAGCCGTTTTCGAGATGCTAGGAATTCAAGATGTCGTGGCAAAGTCATTGGGTTCACAGAACCCCTATAATATGATTAGAGCGACTATCAGTGGCTTGACAAAGGAGTGGAGCCCAAGAATGGTTGCTCAGCGAAGAGGAAAAAAAGTTTCTGAGATAACATTTAAATAATGGTACATTTATGAATAAGAAAATAAAAATAAAAAAGGTAGGGTCTTTAATACGTCAGCCACAAAATCAGATTAGGATTGTCAAAGGCCTGGGACTCAGGAAAACTAACTCGGTAAGAGAAATAGAGGATACACCTTCAGTAAGAGGGATGCTGTCTAAAGTAGCACATCTGGTTAAGGTTTTAGATTAAAAAAGGAAGTTTAAAATAATGCGTTTAAATGATATTTCAGATAACCCTGGTGCTGTAAAAAAAAGGGTAAGGGTTGGAAGGGGACCAGGTTCAGGTAAGGGTAAAACTGCTGGCCGAGGAATAAAGGGCCAAAAGTCAAGATCAGGGGTCTCAATAAAGGCTTTTGAAGGTGGGCAAATGCCTCTTTATCAAAGGTTGCCTAAACGAGGGTTCAATTCAAGAAATTCAAAAAAACTACTAGATCAAGTCAACCTTGGATCAATCCAAAAACTCATTGATGCGAAAAAGATTGTCGAAAATAAGCTGATAGATATAGCGGTACTTCGTAGTGTAGGTTTGATCAACAAGAATGCAGTCTCAGTAAAGCTTTTGGCAAAAGGATCTCTCGCCTCCAAAGTAAATATTGAAGTTTCGAGCGCTTCCGAAAAAGCAAGACAAGCAGTTGAAAAGATGGGTGGCGAACTCAATTTTATTTCTTCATAAAAGGATTATTATACTATGGTATCTGCAGCGGAACAGATGGCAGCCAACTTGAGCTGGAGCTCTATTGGTAAAGCAAAGGACCTTCAGAACAGGATACTTTACGCACTGTTGCTTTTAATCATTTACAGAGCAGGCACTTATGTGCCAGTCCCTGGTGTAGATGCAGAACAATTGAAAGCTTTTTTTGAGCAAAATGCTCAGGGTATAGGTGGGATGCTAAATATGTTTACCGGTGGAGCGGTGGGAAGGATGGCTGTATTTGCGCTCGGAATTATGCCCTATATTACATCCTCCATTATCATGCAATTGTTAACCTCTATGGTGCCATACCTTGAACAACTTAAAAAAGAGGGAGAACAGGGTAGACAGAAAATAAATCAGTATACAAGATATGGTACTGTGATTTTGGCTTTTTTTCAATCATGGGGAATAGCCGCTGGTATTGAGTCTCAGGGTCTAGCGTCAGAACCTGGACTTTTCTTTCGCGTGTCCTGCGTTGTTACACTCGTGGGAGGCACTATGCTTTTAATGTGGCTTGGTGAGCAGATAACCCAGAGGGGTATCGGAAATGGAATCTCGTTAATTATATATGTTGGTATAATAGCCGAATTACCTGGAGCTTTAGGACAGTTTTTTGCATCTGGTCGATCAGGAGCACTAAGTGCCTTTACCATTATCTTTCTAATAATTGTAGTAATTGCAGTAATAGCTTTTGTTGTTTTTGTTGAAAGAGCTTTGCGTAAGGTTCCTCTACAGTACCCTAGAAGACAAGTAGGAATGAAAATATTTGAGGGCGAAAACTCTAACCTGCCGGTAAAAGTGAATCCAGCAGGGGTCATTCCTGCGATATTTGCATCATCCTTATTATTATTGCCCACAACTATGACAGCGTTCTCATCCAACGATAGTTCCGGTTTTGTTGGATTTTTAGCTGCTTATCTTGGCCCCGGCCAAGTTCTCTACTATATGTTTTTCGGAGGTATGATTATTTTCTTCACCTATTTTTACACGCTAAATGTATCATTTAAGCCAGAGGATGTTGCAGAAAATATAAAGAAGCAGGGGGGATTTGTTCCTGGAATACGGCCAGGACCAAAGACAGCTGAATACCTTGAGTACGTAGTGGTTAGACTCTTAGTCGTAGGATCATTATATTTGGCCGCCGTCTGTCTTTTACCTGAGGTTTTAAGAGCGCAGATGAATGTTCCTTTTTACTTTGGCGGTACATCAGTACTAATTGTTGTGTCTGTTACTTTGGATACAGTTGGACAATTGCAATCGCACCTTTTAGCGTATCAATATGAAGGTTTAATTGAAAAGTCGCGCCTAGGTAAGAAAAATAAAAGGCAAAATAGGTTCAGAAGATGATTATAATATTGTTTGGACCTCCGGGAGCCGGAAAAGGGACGCAAGCTCAAAGACTGGTCGATAAATACAACCTAAAACAATTATCGACTGGAGACATGCTCAGGGAGGCTATAGCTGAAGGAAGTGAGTTAGGTAAAAAAGCGAGCTCTATTATGGATAGAGGTGAGTTGGTTTCTGACGATATTATACTATCTATGATTAGAGATAAGTTAAGGGAAAGCGGCAGTGATGGGTTTATATTTGACGGGTTTCCGCGCAACTTGGAGCAGGCTCAAGCATTAGACAAATTATTACATGAATTAAAGTTGAGTTTAGATTTGGTAATAGAAATAGTAGTAAATGATGAGGTTTTGATAAACAGAATTGAAAATCGCGCCAGAGAAAGTAAAAACGCTCGAAATGATGATAACGAAGAAGTACTTAAAAACAGGCTAAATATCTATCATAAGACTACAGAAATGATAAAACCGTACTATTTAAAACAGAGAAAACTTTGCAAAATAGATGGGATGAGAAGTATTGAGCAAGTGAGCAGCGATATTGAAGGTCACCTAATAAATATTTAGAAATAATGAAACAAGTAAGTAACAGTGGGTCTATTAAAGAGAGCTGAGATGACATCTTAAAGGAATAAAAGAAATATTATATTGATCTATTGACCTTCTAAATTTTAGCGCTATAAAGGCATTCTGGATCGTTATTTAGTAAGAAAAATTTAAGTGGAGAGTAGAATGGCTAGAATAGCCGGGATAAATTTGCCGACGAACAAGAGAGTATTAATTGCCCTCACTTACATACACGGTATAGGCAAAGTGACTTCTAAAAGTATATGCGATGCTGCGGGGGTAAACGCATCAACAAGGGTCAACCAGCTTTCTGAGCAAGAAGTTGGTTCAATAAGACAGCAAATCGATGGTAATGTAGTGGTAGAAGGTGATTTGAGAAGGGAAAGGACAATAAATATTAAGAGGCTTATGGATCTTGGATGTTACAGGGGCTTGAGGCATAGGAGAGGGTTACCTGTAAGAGGGCAAAGAACTCACACTAATGCTAGAACAAGAAAAGGACCAGCAAAAGCGATAGCTGGTAAGAAAAAATAGACGGAAAATCATATGGTTAAGAAAAAGAAGAAAGAGAAGAAAAACATCACTACCGGAATTGCTCATATAAATTCCAGTTTCAATAATACCAAAGTACTAATTTCAGACGTGCAAGGAAACGCAATAGCGTGGTCTTCTAGTGGGACTATGGGTTTTAAAGGTTCAAGAAAGGCAACCCCATATGCTGCGCAGTTGGCAGCAGAGGACGCTGGAAAGAAGGCGCAGGAGCACGGTATGAAGTCCCTTGATGTACATGTTCAAGGTCCGGGCTCCGGTAGAGAGTCAGCACTGAGAGCACTGTCCGCTATTGGAATGAACGTAACTTCAATCAGAGATGTTACGCCAATTGCACATAATGGATGTAGACCACCAAAACGACGACGTGTCTAAAGACACATCGTAAATATTTCAACCTCGGGAACGCTTAGCTGTCACGGATCGAGCTAATGTAAGAATGGAGGACTAGATGATCCACAAAAACTGGCATGAACTTATAAAACCTTCGGGTTTAAATTTAGTAAACGACGAACAAAACCCAAATTCCGCGACTATTGTTGTTGAACCACTCGAAAGAGGGTTTGGGCTTACCTTAGGAAATGCTCTTAGAAGAACGCTGCTTTCCTCTCTTCAAGGAGCTTCAATAACTGCAGTAAAGATAAATAGTGTTTTACATGAATTTTCTTCAATACCAGGCGTTAGAGAGGATGTTACGGATATAGTTTTAAATTTAAAGGCTATTGCAGTAGGTATGGAAGTAGAAGGTCCAAAGAAATTAACGTTAAAAGAACAAGGTCCTAAGGCTGTTACCGCCGGAGATATCGTTGAGACAAATGGAATAAGCATTCTGAACAAAGATGCTATGATTTGTCAGCTAGATGAAGGTGGATCTCTTGATATGGAACTTACGGTTGACACGGGTAAAGGATACGTGCCGGGCGATAAACACAAGGATGAAGACTTGGCTATAGGTTTGATATCTGTGGACGCTATGTTTTCTCCCGTGAAAAAAGTGTCATACAAGGTGGACTCTACGCGTGAAGGGCAAGTTCTTGACTATGATAAACTCTCGCTATCTATAGAGACTGATGGGTCAGTGAGTCCGGAGGATGCAATAGCTTTTGCTGCTCGAATATTACAAGATCAGCTTACTGTTTTTGTAAATTTTGAGGAGCCCCAAGCTGAAGAAATTGCCAGTGAGGAAGATGAACTGGCTTTTAATCCACTGCTATTGAAAAAAGTTGAAGAACTTGAGCTATCAGTAAGGTCGGCAAATTGCTTAAAGAATGATAATATTGTCTACATTGGTGACTTAATTTTAAAAACGGAATCAGAAATGTTAAGAACCCCTAACTTTGGTCGAAAATCTCTTAACGAAATTAAGGAAGTTCTTACTTCAATGGGGTTGCATTTAGGTATGGATGTTTCGGAGTGGCCACCTGAAAATATTGAAGAACTTGCAAAAAAACATGAAGATCAATATTAAATAACTATATGAGAGATGCACTATGAGACATTCGCATGGTTACAGAAAGTTAAACAGAACGCATGAACACAGGGCAGCTATGTTTGCTAATATGGCTTGTAGCTTAATTGAACACGAGCAAATCAAAACAACCCTCCCTAAAGCAAAAGAACTGAAGCCGATTGTAGAAAAGTTAATTACTCTTGCGAAGAAAGGCAATTTGCATTCTAGAAGAATTTTAATCTCTAGGATTAAACAGCAAGAGGCAGTAAGAAAATTGTTTGATGTTCTAGCATCACGTTATAAAGATCGGAATGGAGGCTGTGTAAGAGTTCTAAAGGCTGGTCAAAGGTATGGGGACATGGCGGATATGGCCATAATTGAGCTTGTAGATAGAGACGAAAATGCCAAAGGTGCAGGTGACCGAAAACGGGTAGAAGAACAGGAAAGTGCCGACGCTACCGATAATTGAGAGTAATTAATTGCTTATTGATGGCTGACAGCCGGGACATAATTGTCGAAGAAGATGAAGTCGACTGCAGGCTAAGCACCTGGATTAAAAGGAATGATAGGCGGCTAAGCTTCAACTCGGTGAACACGCTCTGCAGAAAGGGCTTGATTAAAGTCAACGGCATTAAGACAAAGGCGTCCTACAGACTAGTAACAGGCGACGTGATAACGATACCTAATCCTTCATTAAGAGTCACTGATGATGGATCAACCCCGAAAATTGATTCTAAGTTGGCTAACCTATTACTTGAGGCAATAATTTTTAAGGATGAGCATCTTATTGCTATAAACAAACCAGAGGGTTTAGCCTCACAAGGAGGCAGTAGTCAGGGAACGCGTCATGTAGATGCATATAGATCGACACTACAATTTGGTGCAAAGGATCCCCCAAGATTAATTCATAGGCTTGATAAGGAAACCTCTGGTATTTTATTGCTAGCTAGAGACGTTAAGACGGCAAGTGATTTTGCTAATCTATTCAGGGCTAAACAGGTTGAGAAGGTATATTGGGCACTTGTTGAAGGAGTACCAAAAAAAGAAAAAGGCATATTGGAAAGCTATATCGGAGACGAAGATATTTGGAAGCCCAGTATTAATCTGGGACTTATAGAGCAAAAAAAAATTAGGCAGTATAATGCCAATAAAAAAAAAGCCCTCACTTTCTATAAAGTTATAGAAAAAATAGGGTCAAAATATGCGTGGCTAGAATTAAAGCCTGCTACTGGTCGAACCCATCAGTTGAGAATTCATTGTGCCGAGTTAGGAAATCCCATCTTAGGAGATAGAAAATATAAAAGTAGTGAAGATAAGAATTCTCAAGACTTTCCATATAGCTTCAAAAAGCTCTTTCTGCATGCAAGGTGCGTTAATTTCGTGCATCCAATATCAAAAAAGATTACAAAAATTGAAGCACCATTGCCTAGGCATATGAGTCTAGTATGGAAACATTTTGGTTGGAAAATTTGATAGGCAATTAAAGGTTTAGAACTAAATACCTATGATAATTAGTAAAGATAAATACTGGAAAAGCGTCAGAAAAGAGGAGCAGAGTAAAAACTTGTTCCTTATTTACTTAGATGAGGTATGCCTCAAATCAGATAAAGGCCATAAATTAAAGCTGTCTGAACAATTAGCTAACGAGGTTGTAAGGGAGTGGAGTGCAGATGGAAAACTTAGTGCTATCAGAAACAGTTTCTTTACTAAATTTTGCTTTTCAGCGACGGATATTACAAAAAAAGAGAGGGAAGCTGTTTTTGGTCGTTTGGTGGAATATGGCAACTGTGATCCGATTTGTTATATCGCAAGTGAACCAACAAAACTACATTTGAAGCAAGAAAATCTGTATAGTCCCTTGATAGAATGGGCTGAAAAATTTTTCTCAATAAAATTGAATATAGGAACAGGACTTCTTTTCATAGAGCAGCCACCCTTAAATGCTAACATAATTAAAAAATACTTAGAAGAGCTTGATAATTTTCATTTAACTGCAATACATGAGCTGACTAAAAGCCTAGGATCTTTTTTTACTTGTCTAGCGCTTTATAAAAAAGTAGTAAGTCCAGAACTTGCCTGGGAAGTTGCTAATGTTGAAGATAACTTTAGAATTGAAGTCTGGGGTGAAGTCGAAGAAGAAAAGCAGAAAAAAAATGTAGATTTTGATCATTTTAAAGATCTAACAAAAATATTTCAAATGATCTAGTTGGGGGCTTCAAGAATCATGGTTGATTGAAGAATCAGTGTTTGAGAAGAATTGTCTAAAAAAAAAAGATGAAATGCCCTTTAATTAACTGATTTTAATGCATTTTTTCAATATGAATAATTAAAAGTGGAAAAAAACGTGAGAATGTTTAAAATGACGATCTTTAAAGTGTGTATGAGTATTTTTATATACACGCGAAAGTTTCGAAACTTAAATTAGGTTAAAGAAGGAAAAAATATGAAGAAACTATTTTTGGGAGTGCTGACAGGCTTGGCTTTAGCTGCTGGTGGTACTTTTGCTGGAACATTAGATGATGTGAAGGCACGTGGAAATTTGTTATGTGGTGTATCCACGGGTGCACCTGGTTTTGCTACTGTCGATGATAGCGGTAAAGATGTTGGGTTTGACGTGGACTATTGTCGAGCTCTAGCAGCTGCGATTTTTGGTGATCCAATGGCAGTAAAATTTGTTGGTTTGACCTCTGCAGTAAGATTTACAGCATTGGCAGCAGGAGAAGTTGACATACTTGCTAGAAACACAACATGGACATATAGCAGAGATACCGACCTGAAGCAGACATTTTTAGGTGTAAACTATTATGATGGTCAAGGCTTCATGGTTAAGAAAGAATTAGGTGTTAAGTCTACAACAGAATTAGACGGTGCGACCGTATGTATTCAAGTTGGAACAACAACAGAACTTAACCTTGCTGACTACTTCAAGGAAAATGGTATGAGCTACGAGCCTGTGCCAACTGCTGATAATGCAGAATCTCAACAGCAGTATCTTGCCGGAGCGTGTGACACATACACAACCGATGCCTCCGCATTACACGGTACAAGAGTCAACCTTGAAAACCCTGATGACCACCTCGTTCTGCCGGAAATCATTTCAAAAGAGCCACTTGGACCTCTTGTGAGACACGGTGATGATAATTGGGCTGACATCGGACGTTGGGTGCTAAATGCGCTAGTTATTGCTGAAGAAAAAGGAATAACAAAGGCTAATATCGATAGTTGGAAAGATACTAAAGATGCCGAGATCCACAGGCTTCTTGGAACCGGTGATGATGATATTCTAGCTATGGTAGGACTTCCCAAGAACGCTATGTACAACGCGATTAAAGCGGGTGGAAACTACGGCGAAATCTTTGAAAATAATCTAGGTGCTACAAGCGGTATTAACATCGAAAGAGGTGTGAATGCGTCTTGGACTAAGGGTGGTATTCTTTATTCACCTCCATTTAGATGATTCGAAAACCTATTTGAAAAGGGGGCGTCTTGAGCGCCCCTTTTTCGTTTACAAAAATAATTGAATTTTTTTTAAACCTACGTGTTGCAGGTTTTATTAATTTATATTACCTCTGTAGATAAAATTTTATAAACTATAGTCAGATGTAAATTATGGAACTAAAATGAGCTCACCAACTCTTCCACCATCAGAAAGCTTTAAATTTAGTATGTTGCTAAGCGACACACGTTATAGAGGAATGTCGCTACAAGTAATCACGTTTATAATATTTATGGCCGTATTTTTCTGGCTAGTCGATAATACTATTAAAAACTTAGCGTTGCTTGATAAAGATGTGAGCTTTAATTTTCTATGGCTAAGAGCCGGATACGACATTAACCAACGACTAATACCTTACACTAGCGATAGTACACACGGAATGGCGGCTTTAGTTGGCATTCTTAATACTTTACTCGTTGCCTTTGTAGGGTGCATAGTTGCTACAGTTCTCGGGCTTTTTGTCGGTATTCTACGCCTCTCAAAAAATTGGATTGTGGCAAAGCTTATGTCTGCCTACATAGAAGGTTTCAGAAATGTCCCAGTACTCCTGTGGATTGTGATGGTTTTTGCGTTGCTAACCGAATTCACCCCTGCACCAAGGGCTTTCAAAGGTGCTGAGCCTGAAGCTACGATGTTATTTTTCGAGAGTATAGCTATTACAAATCGAGGAACGTATTTTCCGGCACCAGTTTTGGCCGAAGGAGCCTATTGGTTACTGCTGTGCTTTGGTCTTTCGATAGTTGCCTCTATCTATTTTATTCGATACTCAAATAAACAGAAAAAAGATACTGGAAAAAGCTTACCTACATTTTGGATTAGTGTAGCAGTAATTATTTTTCCAACATTAATACTTTTTTTTGCAATGGGCCAGCCAGTGTCACTCGAGTATCCTTATCTCAAGGGATTTAATTTTAAAGACGGAATACACCTTAGAAACTCATTTCTTGCATTGACCTTGGCATTAGCCTTTTATACCTCTGCTTTTATAGCTGAGATAGTAAGGGCAGGCATCATGGCAGTTTCCAAAGGCCAATCTGAGGCAGCAGCATCTCTGGGTTTGAGACCTAACAAAATAATGAGCCTTATAATCCTTCCACAGGCTTTGAGAATTATTGTTCCTCCTCTCATCTCAAATTATCTAAATTTAACGAAAAATTCATCCCTTGCCATCGCTGTAGGATACATGGATGTTAGAGGAACTCTAGGAGGAATTACCCTTAATCAGACTGGAAGAGAGTTGGAGTCAATGCTATTGCTCATGGGTTTTTATCTTGCAGTATCATTGTTGATTTCTTCGTTTATCAATTACTTTAATCGGTCTTTTCAAATAGTGGTGCGATGATCACAAAGATAGCTTTTGTAAGAAAAAAAGAAATACCGCCATCAGCACCCCCAATAACAGAGGTTGGGCTTATTGGGTGGTTAAGACAAAATTTATTTTCATCATGGCTAAACTCGACACTCACAGTGTTGTCGGTATACTTTATAGTTATAATGTTATGGGATTTCATACCTTGGGCTTATGGAGGACACTGGAATACTAAATCGCTAAGAGAATGTCTAGATTTAGACCCAGATGTAGCGTGCTTTTCAGTACTTACGGCTAGATGGAAACAATTGCTGTTCGGACTGTATCCAGCTGAGGAGTATTGGAGGCCTACATTAACTTTTATCTTTTTGTTGCTTGCCATCGTTCCAATATTATTTCCAAAGTTTTTTCGTTTTTTTTGGTTTTCAATAATTTATCCCGGATTAGCTGTATGGCTACTGTGGGGGGGATCGTTTTGGTCAATTAGTATAGTATATATTGGTTTAACTTTAGGAGCGTTGTTTTTTCTGACTTTGATAAGACGGTATCTAAAAAACTATATGATAGCAGCTATCCTTGCTTTCTTATTTACTGCCGTATTTTTTCTCTTTATCTCCAATCCATTGGTAGGTCTTCTTAACGTTATTTTGCCTATTAGTCTTCCTTTCGTTGAGTCACTAAAGATGGGTGGATTTACTTTGTCTTTGATCGTAGGAGTTACAGGAATTGTTGCGTCTTTCCCTATTGGAATTTTATTAGCATTGGGTAGACAATCTAATTTACCAGTAATTAAGATGATTTGTGTAGGGTTTATTGAATTTATACGGGGTGTACCCCTAATAACGTTGTTATTTGTTGCGTCCGTTCTACTAAACTACTTTTTACCTCCAGGAACCAACTTTGATATTGTGTTGAGAGTAGTGATTATGGTTACATTATTTTCTGCAGCTTATATGGCCGAGGTAATTCGAGGAGGGCTAGCAGGATTACCGTTAGGTCAACATGAAGCGTCAGCATCTTTAGGGCTCACTTACTGGCAATCACAACGGCTAATAATTATGCCGCAGGCATTAAAAATATCTATTCCAGGTATTGTGAATACCTTTATTGGCTTGTTTAAAGATACAACTCTTGTATCCATAATAAGTTTAAGAGATCCGGTCGGGCTCGCGTCGACAATAAGAGCGGATCAAAAGTGGAATGGTATTTATTGGGAACTCTACGTTGCTATTGGATTGATGTTCTTTATTTTTTGTTGGGGTATGTCCCAGTACTCACAATATTTAGAAAGAAAATTAAAAACGGATAAATAGAATTGTCTATTTAGGTTAGGAGTAAGATTGATATGGAAAAAACTAAGATAAACATAACAGATGAAGTAGCTATCCACATATCTGATATGAACAAGTGGTTTGGTAACTTCCACGTACTTAGGGATATTAATCTAGAAGTGAGAAGAGGTGAGAGAATTGTTGTCTGCGGTCCATCTGGATCTGGTAAATCAACACTGATAAGATGCATTAATAGACTTGAAGAGCATCAAAAGGGAAGCATAATTGTTGACGGTACAGAGCTAACCACTGACCTAAAGAATATTGATAAGATCCGATCTGAAGTTGGCATGGTCTTTCAGCACTTTAATTTGTTCCCTCATTTGACAACTTTAGAAAATTGTACTCTAGCTCCTATGTGGGTCAGAGAAACTCCGGAAAAAGAAGCTACAGAGATAGCAATGGAAATGCTTGAAAAAGTGAAAATTCCTGAACAGGCTCATAAATACCCAGGTCAACTTTCTGGTGGGCAACAACAAAGAGTAGCAATAGCAAGATCTCTATGCATGAAACCAAGAATAATGTTATTTGATGAAGTGACTTCCGCATTGGACCCTGAAATGATTAAAGAGGTGCTGGATACTATGATTCAGCTAGCTGAAGAAGGTATGACAATGATTTGTGTTACGCATGAGATGGGCTTTGCTAGACAGGTTGCGGATAGAGTTATATTCATGGACGACGGTCAGATTGTTGAGCAAAACGAACCGGAAGAGTTCTTCAAGAACCCAAAGTCTGATAGAACAAAGCTGTTTTTGAGTCAGATATTAGGTCATTGACCTATTCGCTCAGAAAAGCACGCATATGAAAATTTGATTGTTCCTTCAGTCTTAAATTCTGACCAGAGGGGCAGGATCTTCTGACAAGGCAGCCGTCTCTACATTCGAAACCACTAGGTGTGTTCAAATAGTCCTTACATCGAACGACATCATAGCCGTCTTGGTTAAGTGCACTTACTGGACAAGCAGTGAGGCATGGCTTCTCACATGGGGTACAGATATCTTTCGAGTTTTTTGGTGGTTCAATATACTCATTTATACCAAGGGCACCTCGAAAAGAAATAAATAGGCCCTTCTCTTTATGTACTAAAAGGCGAACAGGAGATGATCCCATTGTTGAACATTTTTTAGCCCAATCAACAAATGGCTGAAAGGGTGCCTCAAAAGGAAAAAATGATCGCGCACTTAATTTTATTGCAATTTCTTCTATGGTTTTTTTTGACCATCTATCAAGTGGGTTCTCTTTATTGTCTTTGTATTCCCTACTCTTTTTAAATACGTCCCAAAAATAAGGCTCTTCTGGTCCTATTAGCAAAATGGTTCTCACTTTTGAGCAAATATTGTCAGACCCATCTGGGTTAAAATAGCCTACGATATCAAGGCTATTTTTATTCAGTATTCGTTGAACTGCCCGGAGAGTATTTGACATTCTAGAATCTAGTCGAAAGTTTTTTTAAACAGAGTGCCTACTCCATGGCTAGTAAAGAGCTCGAGAAGACAGGCATGATCGACTCTTCCATCAATTATAACTGATGCCCTAACACCCTCTTCAATAGCTTTTATTGATGTATTTACCTTGGGGATCATTCCCGAGTTAATAATTCCTGAGCCTATTAAGTTCCTTGCTTCTTCTATATTCAATTGATTAATTAACTGATCGTCACTATCTTTTACACCGACCACATCCGTAAGCAGTAAAAGGCGATCTGCTAAGAGGCTTGAGGCTATAGCACCTGCCGCTGTATCACCATTAATATTATATGTTTCGCCCTTTATTCCAAAACCAATAGGGGCAATAACGGGGATAAAGTCACTCTTTATAAAATTCTGGACTATATCAGTATCAACTTTTTTTATCTTCCCAACAAATCCGAGTTTGGGATTATCTTGCTCACATTCAATCATATTCGCATCTTTTCCGGATAGTCCAACGCCCTTTCCACCTTGGCTATTAATTGCATTAACTATAGATTTGTTTACGTTTCCAGATAGTACCATTTCAACAATTTCCATAGTTTTACCATCTGTTATCCTCTTTCCCTCAGCAAATTCACTTTCAATTTTTAAATCCGATAATACCTTATTAATCATGGGGCCACCGCCATGTACTATCACTGGGTTGACGCCACATTGCTTTATCAAAACAATATCTCGCGCAAAATTTTCCATTGAGGGTTTACTCGTCATGGCATGACCACCAAGCTTAATAACTATTGTGGAGTCCTCATATCTCTGGATGTATGGTAGCGCTTCGGCCAGCGTGGCTGCCGTTTGCTTAAAATTATTTTCTATTTTACCGTTCATAGCAAAACCTAATGCAATTATAATGCTGATTTGTCAATTATTTTGATTTAAACCTAAAATTGAGAACATTACGTCTCTAATTTCGCTGATACCACGTTTTTTTATCGCTGATGTCATTAAAAATTCTGGATTGCAGGCAGGATGCTCTTCTATTTTGCTATTTATTTGGTCAAGAAGTTTGGGCATCTCACTTTTCTTAACCTTATCTATTTTGGTAAGTATTATTTGATAATTCACGGCATAGGTGTCCAAAAAGAAGAAAAACTCTCTATCATTATCTTTTAACCCGTGTCTTGCATCGACAAGAGTAAATACCCTCTTAAGTGAACGTCTTTCCGCGATATATGATTTTATAAGAGTCTGCCAATCTGACCTTTTATCTTTTGACGCTTTTGCGTAACCA
>CACHMT010000012.1 GCA_902581005.1 uncultured Alphaproteobacteria bacterium | reverse complement strand
TTAATAGATTACGAAAAAACGTGATTAAATCAAATTAAATAGGCTGGAAAATGAGAGTAGTCTATAATGTCTAAATAAAACTTAGGGTAATAAGATATGTCTAGTGAAATTAAAGCTACAATTCCTGGTGCTTCGCTTGCGTCAACAATAAAAGTACTAGCGGGGCTTGGTCCACTTGGTGAAAAAGTTTTAAAGCAAAATGGAATAAGTGAGATTGATCCAAAAAAAAATTACCCGAGTTCCATTAGACTAAAAATATTTGAGGAGGTAAGAAGTAGATTTGGTACTGACGCATTATATGCAATTGGTATAGAGCAAGGGCTTTTAATGTTATCTATGCTACCTGATTTTGGTAAGTACATAGATAATTCTAGAAAAACATACTCGATGAGATCGGTGTCTTCAAACAATAGAACTAGAAATTTCAATTTTATAGATGAAACTTTGCCTGGGCTACAAAAAATTACAAATGATTATATGGCGCAATTTCGCAGCAATAAGCTAAAAGGTGATATAGGTTTCAAACGTATATCAGAAGATACATGGGAAATGGCATTTGTTCTCGCTCAGCCATTGAAAAATTGGAAATTTGGAATTGGAAATTATCATATTTTTCTTATTAACCTTTTTGGCGATTTGTTCGATATTGACTATAAACTTGATGAAAAAAGTGAAGATATTGATGATGGTTGGTCAAGTGGAGCTTTTATCCTCAAATTTTTACCAAATGAGACTTTAAGGGATCAGAAAGAGATAATCGCAAATACAAGACTTAAAGCACATGAAGGTCTCATGAAAGCTGTTTTAGAGGATGCTGAACGAAAAAAAGAGGAAACCGAGAGGTTATCTGTAAATTTGGCTAAATACCTTCCTCCGCAAGTCCACGAAGCAATTTTTTCTGGTGAATTTGATACTGGAATTACTACAAAAAGACGTAAATTAACTATTTTTTTTAGTGATATCTCAAATTTTACATCTACCTCGGAAGGTCTTCAACCGGAAGATCTAACAAGGTATCTTAACGAATATTTTTCAGAGATGACTGATATTGCGCTCGATCACGGTGCAACAATTGATAAATATATAGGAGACGCAATGATGGTATTTTTTGGTGACCCAGACAGTAAGGGGGAACAAGAAGATGCAAGAGCATGCGTTAAAATGGCATTGAAAATGCGCGATAGAATATCTGATTTACAAGATAAATGGCAAAAACAAGGTTTTGCAGATCCATTCGTGATTAGGATGGGCATGAATACTGGTTATTGTAACGTAGGTAACTTTGGAAGCGACCAACGGCTTACTTATACAATTATTGGTAGTGAAGTAAATGTTGCTCAACGCTTAGAGGCATCAGCACAGCCTGGGGGGATATTGATGTCTTATGAAACATACGCACACGCTCAAGACTTGATAGAAGTAGAGCAACTAAATAGCATTTCGATGAAAGGGGTAAAAAGAGAAATTAAAGTATTTTCGGTTTTAAATAAAATTGGACAGGGAAATAATATAAAAGTATCTTCTCATAAAATAAAGAATGTTCCAGAAAGGATAGCGGATAGGCTGGATGCTCTGGAAACCAAAATTGAAGAGATTTTGGATCGGATAAAATGAGCACAGGATAGATAGGCTAGAAAAGCTTGTTTCTGAAATAATATCAAAATTAAATTAAACAGTTAACTGTGTAAGTATATGTTTTTATTTGGTTTTGTCACAAATAATTAAAGTTTAAAAATAACATAATATATATTATGCGCCAAAAAGATTTTAGTTAGAGAGTTGGAACCCTATGCTTCCAAGAAGAAATTTCTTCTATTTGGCTTGCAAGACTAATCAAGGTAGTTTCATCCCCTATCCTAGAAACAAATTGAGTTCCTAACGGTATTCCCTTGTCTGTCCAATATGAAGGAACGTTCATTGCTGGTTGACCTGTAGCATTTTGCAACAAAGTATCGGGTGAATACCAAAGATTTTCTGGGGCAAGCTTTTGTAAAATAGCGTTTCTGATGATAGGTACTCGAAAAATCCAACCTAATTTTAGGTTCATTACTATGGAATTAAGGAGCTCATCAGTAAATTTAGGCCTCAAACTACCTATTAGTGGTGGTGGTTGTGAAGTAACAGGTAACAAAACTACGTCGTAGCTTTCTACCTGTTCTACAACTCTTCTAGAAATTACTTGTAACGTATGGCGGGCAAGAGCATAATCATAGCCAGAAAAACTTTTTCCTACATAATCCAACATTCTAGTGGTATTTTCTAACTCAGAGTTTTTGTATTTTTTTCCTTTTAATACCCTCAATTCCTCTAATAACTGCGACGTATGGCATGCAATTAAAATTAAAAAAGCTTTAGCAAGCTCCATTGCTTCATAGTTTAATTCTATTTCTTCTACTTTATGCCCTAGTTCAGAGCAAAGTTTTGCATTGTATAAAACTGCTTTCTTTACTTCTTCGGATAGCGCTACAGGTAGAAAGACCTCAGCTAAAAAGCCTATTTTAAGAGTTTTTTTAAATTTTAGCGCTTTAATTAAACTACCTTTTTCATAAGGAAGAGTGTAAGGGTCCCCTATTTCTGAACCAAAAATATTATCGTAAATGTAGGCAGTGTCTCTAACTGATCTAGACAAAACACCTGGCGTTGCCAAACCTCCCCAAAGCTCTCCATGGCTTGGAGAAAAGGAAATTCTTCCTCTAGAGGGCTTTAGACCGATAAGTCCACATGATGCTGCAGGGACTCTTATAGAGCCTCCGCCATCACTGGCATGAGCAATGGGGACAATCCGAGAAGCAACAGCTGAAGCCGCACCTCCGCTAGAACCGCCAACAGTTATATCAAGATCCCAGGGGTTTCTTGTTGGGCCAAATGCTTTGGACTCTGTTGTAAACATTAGTCCTAACTCGGGCGTAGCGGATTTCCCAACTACTTTTAGACCCGATTTTAAAAATCTATCTGCTAAATTGCTGTCGTAGGGCATCTTGAAATCTTTTAAGTATTTGCTAGCCATTGAATTTGGAACACCCGCTATAGGACTGTCTAAATCTTTCATTAAAAAAGGAACACCAAAAAAAAGACCATTAGAAAATTTCTGCAAATTATCCTTCGCAAAGTCGTAAAGCTTATGATGCACTGCATTAATTTTTGGATTATAAAGTTCAATTAATTCTATGCAACTCTCCAAGACTTCTAAAGGAGATACTTGCTTATTCTTTATTAGTTCAGCTAGTTGAACAGCGTCAAAATCTTTATATTCTCTAGTAAAACTCATAGGTATTTTAAACTCAGGCTAATTATTTTAAAATATTTGATCTGGAAGATATAGATTAAATTCCTGACCTCAAATCGAGAAGCTAAAAGATCTATCTTAGAAAACCACGCCTTTCCTCAAGATAAAGCATCCAAACGCCCTACTCTCACCAGTTGATACTACGGCAAAAGAATTTTTTGCGTGAGAATAAAATTTCTGCCGTTCAATAGAAATTATATCAAATTTAACTTTCTTATTGATCATAACTTTCTCTAAAACTTTCCTGACGGCAATGTGAACATCTCCCTCTTCATTAGGCATGCCATCAATTTCCATTCTTGCCACTCCATAGTCACCGAATCCATCGATAGGTAATAATTTACAAATATCACTTATCAATTTCGGAGCATTTAAACTTGGAAGATATACTGGGTCTTTAATCTTACAGAATGCAGAAGTAGATGCTGCTGGAAAATTTGCATCTGCAATTACTAGCTCATCTCCATGGCCCATTTTGCTTAAAATGTACAAAAGATCCGGTGTCAATGTATTTGGAATTCTGTGAAGCATAAAAATATAGGACTGTTAGTTGAGGTGACATTCAGCCACCTCAACATTAAAAATTTACTACCTTTTTGGTAACGGCATCCAACCTGTCATGGCAACATCTGCATGCTGAAATTGTGGCATTTTTGCTCCAAGGTCATCCATATTCTTAATGTCATTGTCATTAAGAAATTTTTGGGTGATTAGAGTTGGTGGAACAATAACACTTCTCCCCGGGTCACCACCAGTTAACATTATTGCTAGAGATCTCACACAAACCTCACCTACCACTGCAGGATTCGTTGCAACCGTTGCAACCCAAGCGGAACCAGGCTCTCTCATAGCAGAGATATCGGCTGTTGAGACGTCTGCTGAATAAATATCAATCTGATCAGTAAGCCCAGCTTCGTCAACCGCGATTTTTACTCCCTTTGCAAACTCGTCATAAGGAGCAAACATAACGGTGATATCTCTGTTAGCCTGAAGAACAGATCTTGCTTGGTTGGCATTAGAATTCGCAATAGGATTATCTAATGTTCCAAATACTGCGGCTTCTTCGATGCCAGGATTAGCTGCTTTAATTTCCTGCCATGCTTTATCTCTACGATCAAGCGGTGCAATTCCAGGAACATATACATAACCTGCTTTAAAAGTATTACCATTATCCTTAATTGCCTGATCTAAAGCCAATTTACCCAGCATATAATCAGATTGCTCAACCTGTGGAATTTTTGGATTTTCTACATTAACATCAAAAGCAACTACTTTTATTCCTGCATCTACGGCCCGTTGTGCAGCAGCCTGCATTGACTCGGTCAGACCATGTTGGATGATAATACCGTCAACTCCTAACGCTATAGCTTGGTCTACCATATCAGCCTGAAGAGCTGCATCTTGACGACTATCAAATACCCGTAAATCGACACCAAGAGCTTTTGCTTGCGTTTCTACACCGGACAAATAGGCTTGAAAAAAGTCGCCAGTGCTTAAATATCGCACTAAAGCTATTTTAACCTTGCTTGGGTTATCTAGCGGTGCAGGCATAGCTGCAAACACTCCCGTAGTAAGTAATGTTAGCATCATCACAGTTGCTAAAATTGATGATGTCATTTTTTTAAATAAATTCATAAATTCCTCCCATTTTAAATTTACTTATTATCAGTGACCTCCTTGACGAGATCTTGAAGTTAGAGCAAATGTAAAAACTAGTGCAATTACAAGCACTCCACCTTTTACAAAGTCTTGAGTGTAATAGGGAGCATTCATCATTGTCAAACCTTGCAGTAAGATCCCAACGAAAAGAGCACCTATTGCAGTGCCAAGCGCATTAGGTTTCGCAGCACCGAGAACCGCAAAGCCTATGAGCGCAGCAGCAACGCTATCTAATAGCAAGTTATTTCCAGAAGCTATATCACCCCGTCCTAATCTTGCAGCAAGAAGCAAGCCACCTATTGATGCCGTTACTCCCGATATTACATAAGCAAGAACTTTATAAAAATTAGTATTAGTTCCAGAAAGAGCAGCAGCTCTTTCATTTGAACCAATGGCATACATCAAACGTCCATGTCGCGTTAATTCAAGAAATATCCAAATAAATAGGGCGACTAAAATAAAAATAACAACCGGTACTGGGATCAATTTTTCCAAAAATAAGTCAAATCTGTGACGACCAATCCACAGAAAACTTTCAGGAAAAACGCCATCTGCTACCTCACCTGAAGGCAATCTCATGCCAGTTGCGATTGATCTTCCTTCTGTAGGAACTCGTTGCAATCCAATCAGCAAAAACATCATTCCCAATGTCGCAAGGAGATCAGGAACTTTCATTCTTACGATAAGAATACCATTTACTAGGCCAACAAATGCACCCATAAGCAAACAAGCAATTATTGCAGTCAAGGCACTGGTTTCTAATATAACAAGAAAGTATGCAGACATCATTAGAGAAGAAGTGGCTACAGAGCCTATTGATAAATCAAAGCCATCAACTACGAGCGTGCAAGTTACGCCTAAAGCTAATATTCCTGTTATGGCTACTGATTGAAAAATGAATACTGCTGATCTTGGTCCGGCAAATCCACTTGCGAAAATTGAAAAAAAAATTATTAGCCCAACAAGAAGGACTAAAAAACCATATTTTATAATAAAAACATTTAAATCATTGGACATTTAATATTTACCTAAATAGATACAAATCTTAGTTTACCTTGTTATTCTTTATTCACCACAGAGAATTTGAAAATTTAACGGATTACAACTTAACCTCACCAGTAATCTCGGATAGTACTTTGTTTAAATTAATATTGTTATTCAAATGATCTCCTAAAATTGCCTTGTTGTTCATTACAATTACTCTATCCGCAATTTCTAGAGCTTCGTCCAGTTCGGCAACAAACACAATGGTCCCCCTTCCTTTGGCAGTTTTTCTAATAAATGAACCTATGTCTCTCCTTGCTTGAATATCGACGCCTTGAAAAGGTTCGTCTAATATCAATAACTCGCTATCTTTAATCAACCACCTTCCAACCATTACTTTTTGTTGATTTCCTCCAGAAAGAGTATCGATATCATCATCCTCAGATTGGCAGACTATACCTAATTCATCAATTTTTTTTCTTGCTACTTCTTTTAATCTGGAGAATCTTAACAAAGAGCCCACGCTATAGTCGGATAAAAAAGGCAGAGAAATATTTTTTTCAATATTAAACGTTTTAATCACGCCATTACTGGCTCTATCTTTTGAGCACATATGCACACCTTTTTTGATTGCTTCTTGGGTACTCAACGGGTTGTAGTTTTTATTTCCAAGTTTAATTGATCCACCTTGTGGGTTTGATGCTCCAAAGAGTATTGAAGCCAACTTGCTTTTACCACTTCCAATCAAGCCTGTTATAGCAACAACTTGGTTTTCAAATATCGATAGATTGATTGCTCTTGAACCTTCAGACAGAACCAGATTTTCAAGTTCAATTACCTTTTTTCCCTCCTTAGGAATTTTAATTGATACATCTGTCATTTTATGGCCAAGCATTGCAGTAACTGCCCCCTCAAAATTCAATGGCTTTTTATCAAACACGCCAGAAATTGTACCATCTCTCATTGAAACAATCCGATCAGCAATTCTTCTGATATCAGACATTCTATGTGAAATATACAAAATAGCAACGCCTTGAGATTTAAGAGTATCCAAAGTGGTGAATAGTCTTTCAGCTTCTTTCGCAGATAAAGATGATGTAGGTTCATCGAGAATTAAAACCTTTGGATCTCTTGTCATAGCACGAGCTATTGCTATGAGTTGCCTGTCAGCAATACCTAGTTCACTCACTTGAGTTTTCATATTAATCTCTAGTTTCATATTTTGCGCAATTTTTCTAGCACGTTTTCTTAAGAGACTATCTTTCACAAAAAAACCAAAATCCTTTTGATTGAGCTGATCCAGCATTAAGTTAGAAGCGACATCCAAATCAGGGATAACTCCATCATTTATCGACTGATGAACTGTTACCACTCCTGTTCTAAAAGCGTCTGCTGGTTTTTCAGGTGTAAATGGACTACCAAATAGACTTATTTTTCCAGAGTCAGGTTGATGGACGCCACACAGAATCTTTACAAGTGTTGATTTTCCTGCTCCATTTGCTCCCATTAATACAGTTATTTCGCCAGAATAAAGTTTTAGATCTATACCTCTTAAAACCTTATTGGGGCCAAAGGCCTTTTCTAAATTATATATTTCACAAACAATTTTATTCATAAATAGTATTACCCAACGTAAATAATGATTCACTTTTTAGATTATAGATGCTTTACTTTCTTTACAAATTTTAAATTTATTGAAGCTAATATCGGAGAAAAAATGCCAGATAACTACCTTGCGTTAACACCTGAAAGTCTTCCTGAAAGGCTATATAAAATAAAAGAAATTGCCGGAAAAGTGGGAACAGATCCCAATTCCTGGGATGTTGCTGAGGTTGGAGACGGCAACCTTAATTTGGTTTTTATTGTTACAGGCGACCTTGGTAAGGTGATTATAAAACAGGCTTTACCGTATGTTCGTTTAGTGGGTGACAGTTGGCCGTTGACTCTTGAAAGAGCTTTTTTTGAATATAATGCATTAATTAGGCAAGAGGAGAGAGACCCAGGGGTGGTCCCTAAAGTTTTATACTTCGATAGTGATCAAGGTCTAATAGCTATGGAATATCTTGAGAATCACAAAATTCTTAGGAATAAGCTAATCGAAGGCGAGAAGGTTGATGGACTTTCAGAGGTATTAGGGTTGCATTGTGCGAGAATTGCTTTCAAAGGATCCGATTTATATATGGAGACCAAAACCAAAAAAATCGATGTATCTTTATTTGAAAAAAATATTGAACTAATGGCAATCACAGAAAACCTTGTTTTTACAGATCCGTATTTTAATGCTGAAATGAATAGTAATACAGAGGGATTAGAAAAAATAATTAATATTCTCAGAAACGATATTAAAATGAAAAGTTGTGTTCAAAACATGCTTAGAAAATTCGCTTCTAATACAGAAACTATGTGCCATGGTGATTTACATTCTGGTTCAATTATGTGTACAAATGATCAAACTAGGGTGATTGATCCTGAATTCGCATTTTATGGCCCTATGGGTTTCGACTTAGGTATGCTTTTAGCAAATTTTTTGATGGCTTATTTTAGCCAAGAAGGGCACAGAAAGACTTCAGAGCAATCAGATTACCAATCATGGATATCTACTATAATGAAAGAAACGGTTGAACATTTTCAAGCTGAATTTAGTGCATTATGGAATAGTGCGAGAAATGGAATATTATTTCCAAAAACTTTGTTTGAAGATCAAGGCCACTCATCATCATTCGCTTTAGAAAACTTTTTAAACTCCATCTGGTCAGACGCCGTAGGATTTTGTGGAATAGAGATGCATCGTAGATGTTTATCTTTGGCTCATAATGCTGATTTTGAGTTAATAGAGGATACTAAACTGCGCGCAAAGTTGGAGGCTAGAAATCTTCTTATGGGAAGAGACTTAATTTTAAAGACTCAAAATATTGATACTGTCACAAAATTAATAACGTTGGCTCAAGATTATAATTCGAAGGATGTTTTATGAAGGTAAACAACAAACACTATAGATCTATTTGGTATGAAAAAGACTCGAATACTGTAAAAATAATCGATCAAAGAGAGTTGCCTTACTCATTTAAAGTTATCGATTTAGATAGTTTAGAGGATTTCAGAATTGCAATTAAAGATATGGCGGTAAGGGGAGCACCACTTATTGGGGCCACAGCTGCTTTCGGCATTGCAAAACAAATGCAGAAGGACTGCACAGACAAAGCACTAGATAATGCCTGGGAAGTTCTTAACGCGACAAGACCAACGGCAATAAATCTAAGATGGGCTCTCAATCGATGTAAAGATTATTTGTCGCAAGTGGCCACAACTGATAGAACAAAAAAAGCTATGGAGTTAGCTCTGGAGATCTCAGATGAAGATGTTGAAATAAATCGGAAAATTGGTGAGTTTGGCTTAGACATAATATCAAAAATTTCTAATCAGAAAAAAGGTGATCCCGTAAATATACTTACCCACTGCAATGCGGGTTGGCTGGCAACGGTTGACTGGGGTACTGCAACTAGTCCTATGTATCAGGCATATGATAAAGGGATTCCTGTTAAAATATGGGTAGATGAAACACGGCCAAGAAATCAAGGAGCGCTTACTTCATGGGAGCTAAATAGTCATGGTATTGATCATGAATACATCGTAGATAATACTGGTGGGTTTCTGATGCAAACTGGTCAGGTTGATATGGTAATTGTAGGAACTGACCGAACTACAGCCAAAGGTGATGTTTGCAATAAAATTGGCACATATTTAAAAGCTTTAGCTGCAAAAGACAATGAGGTGCCGTTTTATGTGGCTTTGCCCTCCCCAACAATAGATTGGACTGTCTACGATGGACTAAAAGAAATCCCCATAGAAGAAAGAAATGAGGAAGAAGTTTCTTATGTGAAAGGAAACGATAAAAATAATGAGATAAACAGTGTTAAAGTAACGCCAGAAGGGACTTTTGGATTTAATCCTGCCTTCGATATTACACCTTCCAGTTTGATTACTGGCTTAATTACAGAAAATGGTGTCTGCAATCCAAACACCCAAAAACTAGAAGACCTTTTTCCCAGCAAATAAAGGATAAAAAAATGTTTGTAAAAAATAATTATAGTAAAATTGATGCGAATGGATGGAGAAGGAAAGCTGGTTCATTAGTTGCAGATAAAGATCTTGGAGAAAGAGTTTATACCTCAAGACTAATTGGTTTAGTCCCTGACCTAATAATGCACGGTGGTGGAAATACATCCGTTAAAGTAACTAGAAAAAATATTTTTGGAAAAGATGAAGAGATTCTTCATGTGAAGGGTTCAGGCTGGAACCTTGATACTATTGAAGCCCCAGGATTACCAGGTGTACGGTTGAGTCCACTACGAGAGTTTCGGAAGTTAAAAAAAATGACTGATGAGGATATGGTTAATATCCAGAGAAATAACCTTATTGATAGTGGCTCACCCAATCCATCTGTTGAAACGTTACTTCATGCATTTTTGCCTCATAAATTCGTGGACCATACTCACTCTACACCATTTTTAATTTTGGCTAATTTACCAGATGCAAAGAAGATATGTAATAAAATATTTGGCGACTCTCTAGCTATAGTTCCATACATAATGCCTGGCTTTAAATTAGCAAAAAAAGCTTATGAAATATATGAAAAAAACCCATCAGTAAAAGGTATGCTTTTGCTAAATCATGGTCATTTTACCTTTGGAAAAACAGCTGAAGAAAGTTATCGGAGAGTAATTGAGCAAACAAATAAAGTAGCTGCATTCTTTAGCTTAAAAAAAGAATTAGAGCTTGGTAAAAGACATCCCACAAAAAATTTATATATGCTCCCCAAAATAAGAGGTTTGATCGCAAACATATCGTTAGGGAAAAACGATCCGATGCCAATAATTGATCTAAGAAATAGCAAACAAGTATTAAATTTACTGAATGATAAAAACCTATCAAAGCTAGAAAATAGAGGCATGGCCTCTCCGGATCACGTTATCAGAACTAAAGGGGCACCGCTTCACATCAAAAATATAGCGGACTATCAAGATGAAAAGGTGTTAAAGAAACATATTGAGGGTTTCTCTAGTAGGTATATAAAATATTTTAATAGACAGTCGAAAAGGGCAGATGAAAAGAAATCAATTCTGACTGCAGATCCAAAACATGGGTGGTTACGAAGTATTGGAGTTATTGGGGTGGGCAGAAATGCTAAAGAAGCATCTGCTATAGCTGACCTGGCTGAACAAAACTTACATATTCGTATCATTAGTGAGAAATTTGGAGGATTTTACCCTATCAAAGAAAAAGATATGTTTGATTGTGAGTATTGGTCACTAGAACAAGCAAAATTAGGGAAAGGTACCCCTCCTCATTTTGAAGGAAAAGTAGTTATTGTCACAGGTGGAGCTGGAACGATTGGACTTGAAACAGCTAAAGCATTTTCTCGATTGGGCGCAAATATCCTGTTAGTTGATAATAATCAAAAGCTGTTAGACATTGCATTATCAAAACTGACACAATGGGATAAATCATTTTGCTGTGACATTACTGACAAAAATAGTGCTAAAAAAGCAATGGAAGCTGCAATTTGGAATTTTGGAGGCCTAGATATATTAGTTTCAAATGCTGGCAACGCTCCAAGCGGACAGCTACTTAATCTACCAGATAAGAAACTAAGAGAATCTTTTGAGCTTAATTTTTTTGCGCATCAATCTTTTTCAATTGAGGCTGCAAAAATACTTGAGATACAGGGCAGAGGGGGCCAAATTTTATTTAACATTTCAAAGCAAGCAGTTAATCCTGGCAAAGGAATGGGTGCGTACGGTATGCCTAAATCTACGACTATGTTCTTAATGAGACAACTGGCATTAGAGCTTGGCTCATCAGGTATTCGCGTTAACGGCATTAATGCCGATCGTATAAGATCTGGACTACTAACATCGGAGTTTATAAAGACACGAGCAAAAGCTAGAGATTTGTCGGAAAAAGAATATATGTCAGGCAATTCACTTAAAAAAGAAGTAGAAGCTGTTCACGTAGCGGATGCCTTTATTGCACTAGCGAAGCTCGAAAGAACAACTGGTCACGTTTTAACAGTAGATGGTGGGAATACTGCTGCTGAGCTCAGATAGCGCAAATCATCTTCCGTAAGATTTTAACCCCAAAGCCTTACTGAATTTAATCGGTTAAATATCTAAATGTTTATTGAAGTTTCTTCAAAAAATATATTTTTAGATTATTACTTACTCTTGCGCATTAAAGATCATATATTCTCAAAGTCACCATGTCGACCTGCCCCAGTTGAAAATCGTTCCAACCCTGCTGCGCCTTCCTTGGGATTAGCGTCAACTCCATTCATCCATTCCAATTTCAAACCGTCTCGTATAGTCAGTCCCCTAGTCTCGATTATAGACCTACGATCAGCCAATACTGCTGCTTGAGGAAATCGAGCTATTTCATGAGCCATGGACTCTGCCTCTTTACGAGTGTCTCCTTTACTCACAATTTTCTCGCATAATCCAATTTGATATGCTTCTTGAGCTGTTACTTTACGGCCGGTCATTGCAATCTCAAGTGCTTTGCCCTGACCAACAAGTCTTGGAAGACGAACTGTACCTCCATCAAGTAGTGGTATACCCCAACGACGACAATAAACTCCAAAATAAGCGTCCTCTGCCATAATTCTTATATCGCACCAAAGTGCGAGCTCCATTCCCCCGGCTACTGCAGGACCTTCTATAGCACCGATTAAAGGTTTATTCAGTTCCATTCTAGATGGTCCTAATGGACCCCTCGGCGGCTCAGAAGACCCTATTGGGAAATCTAGCTTGTGGAGCTCTTCTCTACTTTCTCCCAGGGTATGAGCGTATTTGAGATCCCAACCAGCACAAAATGCTCCACCCTCTCCGTAAAAAACCCCAACCTTTGCATCACTTTTATTGAATTCATTAAATGCCTCTACTAAATCATCAGCTGACTTTGGATCCATGGCATTGCGTGCTTCAGGACGATTGTGAATAATTGTCCAAACGTCATCAGTTTTCGCTATTTCTACTGTCATTCATAAACCTTTTTAGTTTAAATTACTTAATGAATTAATTATATAAATTTAAACTTTTTAAAAAAGGTTTATTTGAGCCATGTTCATCTGATTTGGCTGTTATATTGTCTTTACTAATTAAGTATAGATCGCCAAGTTTAGGTCCTTAACCAAACCCATAAGTATACTCTTAAAGAAAAAATCTCAGATAAAATAGGATAATAGACACTAGTCCTACTCTCTAAACTATCTATATACTTTTGTGATAAATTATTGTCTTTTGCAGCGTTTATTAAAATTTTTAAATATCGTTTGGATGGAGGAATGTCCTTAGTTTCATCTGTTATATATATCAGCGTATATGCTGCTTTTCTTGAGCCCTCTACATAAACTGATAATTTCACTAATTTGTAATCTTCTCCCTCCGTATTAACTATTTTTTGCAAATCTTCTCTATCAATTTTATGTATTACACCTTCAACTGTTACGCCTTTACAATTTCTTATATTTGCAAAGGAGGGTTCTAGAAAATTTGGACCACCCATATTCATTATCAATTGGTAATCTTTTAAAACCCCAACCTTGCTCTCGTGGGGAATAATTTTTCTTCTTTTTATGAGATACTGAGTTGACATATTTGACCCATATCCGAAATAAAGAATAGTTTTTGCTTTATTCATAATTAAATATTCTCAAAATAATTGTCACGCCCTGCCACATAAGTAAAACGAGCCTCACACCTTTAGCACCTCAGTCACAATGAAATTCAAAAATAATTCTCAAATCAGCAACTCGGTAGCAAGGTTTGTTAGGCTCTGATTTATTTTTTCATCCTGAATATGAAACCTATCAATTTCCATTACAAAGTCGGTATCTCTAAATTTAGCAACCAAAGATAGAAGGTTTTCAGATCCACTTGGATGTGTTTTAACTTTTTTATGCGCCTCTAAAAGCAATAGCCATGATCTAAAATCAATATTTTGAATTTTCTGGCCTATTTCTAAACACTCGACATAATTCTTATCCATAAAAAAACCTAATAAAAGGTCCGCTAGGCGCTTATCAGAATTTATTTGACCCATTGGAACCGGGTCAAGCTCGAGTGCTTTTTTTAATAATTCAATGCCTTCTCCGCTTCTTCCAACTCTTACAAGAACCTCGCCATAACCTGAGGAGACTCTGGGATCATTTGGGTTTAGGTCAAAGGCCCGTTTCCCATACTCTTCTGCCTTATCGTATTTATGCTGAGTGAGATAGGCAAAACAAAGCATCCTATTACATTCGAAATCATTTTCATCTAAGTCCACTGCTCTTTGAACGTAACCTGACATTTCTTCGTAATAAGCTTCTTGGTCTTTAATTTCAACATACTGTCTCGCTCTTGCTTGACCCATAATGCAGGCCTTCCAAGCTAGTGCTTGCGCATTTGTTTGATCGGCTTCAATAGCCTTACTAACAAAATCTAAGGCTTCTCTATTGGCTTCTTTGGTAAACTTATGATGCAATTGCTTGGCTCTTATTAAATACTCATATGAAGTCATATTTTCAGCAGGCTTTCTTTTGGATCGATTCAGGCTTGAAATTTCTATTTCTCCTACCAATGCAATTGTAATTTTTCTTACAATTTCATCTTGAACATCAAAAATGTCCTCAATCACCCGATCATATTTTTGGCTCCAAACGACTTTATTTTCTGTTACGTCGTTTAATTCCACTGATATTCTTACTCTTTTGCCAGAAGATCGTATGCTACCTGCTACAACAAAATTTGCATTAAGATTCTTTGCAAAATCAGAAAATTGGCTTCCCTTTCCTTTAAATTCAAAGGCGCTTTGTCTAGAACAAATGTCTAACTCTTTAATCATAGAGAATTCAGTAATTAAATCCTCTACAATCCCATCTACTAGATATTCACTATCCTCGTCTTTACCGGTATTTGTAAAGGGAATTACAAGCAATTTAGGCTTATATTTCTTAATTATGCTTGATTGGTTATTTATATTCTGTCTAGCTATACTTTCAGGTGACTCATGTGCAACTTGAAACACTTCAAATGAGTCAGAAATATTTTTTAGCGCTCTAAACCCAAGAGAGTTAACTACAAATTCAATTTTTTTTGAAACTTGTTCTTTTACGGTTCTGGAAAGCAAGATTTGTCCAGGGGAGCATTCAGTCTCGAGCCTTGAGGCTATATTAACACCAGACCCATATATGTTATCCCCCTCTATAATTACATCATCTAAATGTATTCCTACTCTAAAAACAAGTGACGATGTATTATCCAAAGCATTATTTCTCTCTGAAATACTTTTTTGAAATTCTATTGCGGCATTTACACATTCAACAGGACTATTAAATTCTGCAATAACTGAGTCCCCTGCTGTATGAAAGATTCTACCCCCAAAATCTTTTATTATTGGATCAATTATAGATCTGCATGCCTTTAAATTTTGAAGAGTTAGCTCTTCGTTTGCTTCCATGAGACGACTAAAACCAACACAATCAGTGGCGAGAATGGTCGTAAGTTTTCTATTTACTTTGGCATTCATGAACTTTTAAATATTATTCTCTAAGTTTTCAGAATTTTAGTTTAATTCTATCGAAAAAAATATCACTCTCTTTTTTTGAATATAATATAAATTTACACAATTAGTTTGTGCAGAGTAATTTTTTTATTCCTTCCCCTAACTTCAAAGTTCTTAACTTCTTCGGTAGGTAAGTTTTCACTAAGCCGCAATTTAACGTCGTCAGAAATCAAAACATCTGATTTAACATCTTTACAAGCCTCACAGATACGACTTGCCACATTTACTGTATCTCCGATCACCGTAAACTCTACTCTATCCTCGCTACCTACATTGCCAACAAAGCAAGAGCCGTAATGAACCCCAATTCTGTGATTTATTGAAGGCATACCTTTATCAGAACGCTCCTTCTCCCATTCTCGCATAGAAATTTGCATCTGCCTTATACAATTAAGAGCGTTTTGTGCATCATTACCTCTAGATACTGGAGTTCCAAAAGTCGCCATTACGCTATCACCAATAAACTTATCTACCGATCCTCCGTTCTGAAATACCGCAGCTACCATTTTGGTTTGATACTCTGAGAGTAGCTCAAGAACCTCCTTAGGCTCCAACCCCTCAGATAGCTTTGTAAATTCAGAAATATCAGTGAACATTACGGCGATGTTTTGTTCTTTTTCCGCAGTTTGATTGAAATCAAGTTTACTGCTTTCTATTTCTTCTCTAACTTCTGGAGAAAAGTATCTGCCTAATAAATTATTAGATCTTTCTTGTAATGTAGCTTCCTTAAGATTTCTATCAATTACCCATGCCAGTGTTATTAGTCCGGCAGTTACTACTATGAGATACGTTGAGTTATTGAATAAAACTTGACCATTGATTGCATTAATATTTGTTGCTATTTCATTGTAATTAAATGAGAAAAATAATTCTGGAGTTGAGGAAATAGCAAATATTTGAAATATTGTTATCGCTAAGACATAAAAAATGAGAAATAATGAAAGATAAAATCTAGCAAACATAACAGAAACTACCATCGGGCCTGCAGCACCGATAAAAGCGTAGTCCATAATACGACCACCCATGAGATCTGGAAATTTAGCAAAAGTATACTCATAGTTCAGAATAAAAAAAATCGCTATGGGGAAACACATCTGCATAAGTACCGCTAAAAAGAGACAAACACGATAGCGAGACTCGTTCACAAAGACAGCAACACTGCCATATATCAACAAGCCACCTAAAAAAAGAAAAGTGAGTATCTGTCTAGTAAAAGGTGCTTCCAAACCAGGCAATATTATGGCTGTTGATACTCCCATTAAGTATAAGCCAAAAAGAGTAATTGACGCTATTTTTAAGCCCTGAACATAGCGCTTGTTAATAGATTTTTCGTTACTAATTGATGAACTCATTTTTGAATTAAGCCCTTTTTATGGGTTCCAAATATGAACTATCTTGATACAAAAATTACTGATAGGCAATAGATCAATATGGATCTCAGTTAAAATTTTCATTCGAATAAGTTTTTATGGATCTATACCTGCTTTTTCAAGCGTAGTTGATAACTTTTCCATAAAAGATCTATCCATAATTATAAATGTTTTCATACTTCTTCTTAATTTTTTAAAGTTAATACTACTATCAATCTCTAATATCCTTTCGGCTACTTTCTTGGCATCATTTGACCTGCCCTCTTCCATATCTATAAAGGCTCTAATTCCAAGAGCCCCCATTTGTGACCCTCCAAAGTATTGTTCGTTTTCTGATAATTCAGACGCCAACTTATATGCTTTCTCATACTCTTCCAAATATGTAAGCGTTAAAGCATAGTTTAACTTGACATCTCCTGGCGGATGAGGAGCGACTTTCAAAGCTTTTTCATAATTTTCAACTGCCTGATCATACAGGCCTACGATAAAAAGAGAATTTACCGCGGATAAGATACTTATGATGCCGGTCGGATTTAAATCTGATGAATTAATCGCGTATTTTCTAGCGGTTTCAATCAATTCTTCTTCTGAATATTCAGGGAATTCCTTAGGATTTTTAGCCATTAAAGTTGCTAGAAGGCTATTAGCATCTGATAAATCTGGGCCATATTTAACTGCCCGCTTGGCAGTTTCTATCATATCTTTTCCAATATTCCAATCGCGAAGCCCTACATTTGCCTCGGCTGTGAAATACCAAGCATACATAGAAAGAACAACAGGGTTATTTGGTTCTGTCTCAAAAATAGTCTCAAATAATTTCCCAGCTTCCTTGACACCCTCTAATGACATAGAAAGGAAAAGAGGGTTAGCTTTTAGAAACCTTTGCCAGTTTTCAGGGTCCTTAAAATATTTTCTATCATCATCGAAGGACTCTCATGAAGTAAGTTTAATTTGAAGTTTTTCTAGTGCTTTTTCTGAAATTGTATCTTGAATTTCAAATATATCATTCAATTTAAAGTCAAACTTGTCTGTCCAGACTATCTTATTCTTTACAACATCAGAAAGCTCTACCGTTGTTCTAATTTTTTCTCCTGAAACTTGGTTATAACCTCTTAAGATATAGTTTACATAATATTCATTCTTTATTTCTTGATCAGACATACCTTTTTTCTTTATGAAATTACTAGTGCTGCTTGATTGCACTAAAAGTCTTGGATGACTGGCTAATGAAGAGATAATTATATCAGTCATACCACTGCTGAGCTGGTCGTCTGATTTATTTCCTGATCTATTTTCAAATGGCATTACTAAAACCATTGGCCGATCGGACTCGGCGATAATTTGTTCAGCATTCTTTATTTCCGTACCGTTATTTAAATAAAAGGAAAACACTCCTATAACTAATACTAAAATGCCTACAGCTAGAATTGTTATGAGACTTTTTGATTGCTTAGGCTTCAGAGATCTTTTTTGGGAGGGATCTAACACAATATCAAAAGCATGGAATTCGTTTTGTTTAACTTTTTGAATGCCAAGATCATTGAACTGATGTTTTGTTTTACCTTTTACATAATCAAAAACACTCTTAGATACTGAAATTCCACCTGCTAATGCTAATGCTTCTAGTCGAGCTGCTATATTAACCCCTTCACCTAATAAATTTCCCTTTTCTTTAATTACATCTCCCGTATTGATACCAATACGAAATTCCAGCGTAACCTTTGTAGAAGATGATGCATTACTAGTTTTTATCTTTTTTTGAAACTCGACAGCGCACTCGACCGCATCCACAGCGCTAACAAATTCCGCCATAAAAGAGTCGCCCCCCGAATTAAATAAATTGCCATTATATTTTTTAAACAACCCTTTAAGTATCTTTTCATAAAACCTAAGACTTTTTACAGTCTCACTTTCATCTATTTCCATATGCTTACTGTAATTCACCACGTCAGTGGCAAAAATTACAGCAATCTTTCGGTCAATTTCCTTAGTGGGCATTCATTAATACTCAATTTGATAAATGAAGTAAGTAGTCAGCTTATTTTTACTGATAATCAATAAGTTTCAAATAGAAACTTTCCACTATTTTTTTATTTATGTTAAAATTAAGTATGAATACTGAAAGTCTTCCGTCATTAAATGGTAAATCGCTTGGCTGGTTAACTTTTTTACACCGGAAAGTTTCAATTAATGATGACTGGTCTGAAGACGGAGAACCCTTAGATTGGTGGGATAAAACATCTAACCCTCCTGTATTGAATTTTGCTAGATTTGACCTTTCTGAGTCTAGCTATGCACTCGGGTTAATGGCTGATGTTACTCCAGCATGGCGAGAAGTGTATGCTTTCATATTAAAAGGTTTGAGCGAACGACATCTTACCTTTTGGGCTGCTTACGATTGGTTAACTCAAATTGGACCTGATCCTAATCGAGGCAAATATCCTCAAGAATGGATAGATCTTTGGATACCTGATCACTTGGTAGGAAAATATGACACTCCTGGCTGGGTTGCAAACGGTATTGAGCCTTGGGGATTACAGAAAGATCCGATTGGTGCAGATGGGAATTTATTTTTTAAAGGTTGGCTAAATTTAATTCAAAGCTTACACGTCTACACGACCGGCGAAGATACATGGGGATCGAGCTTCCAAGTAGCTGGTGTCGATAGATCGAAGTTTGATTGGACCCAACATAGATTAGTTGAACATTTATCTTCACAATGGACAAAAAACAGAATGGGCCCGCATTGTGAAAATACGAAAATATGGCCCTATTGCTTATCGGCAGCTGGATTAGGTCTTCAACTTTATGATGCAATTTTTCAAAAAAATACTCACTCTGTTTATCCAGAATGGGTAGAACATACGAAAGATAAGTATTACGGCTTTGATAGTTCAGGAGCACTAGAATGGACACCAATCTATTATGACCCATTAATAGATCATATTCATGCAGCTGGACCATCTAATGGATTAACAATAGCCTTTTATATGATGCCTCAAGATCCAGTTTTTGCTGAGTTTTTATATCGAACTGCGGTTAAAAAACTTGGTTGGGACAATATCAACAAAAAAATAAAAATGAAGCCCGAACCACGATTTATGGCTCTAGGGTTAGCTTGTGCAAAGGAATTTGGAGATACAACAGTAGAAATGCGTTTAAGAGCATTTGCTGAAGCACACTTTGAGCCGCGATGGTTTGGTGAAAATAATATTAACTTTGGCTATTGGTTTAATTTAAATGAAAAATGGCCAAGAGGACAATGGGCTGCACTAGCTATGATGGCTGAAGTTGGGAAATCAGGTGCATGGTCAAACCTATTTAGAAACCCCAATCTAGAAAAATTCAATGCTCCGTCGCTTGAAGGTATCGACTTTCCAAATATTTTGGTCGAGCAAGCATTTAACGAGCCTAAAAGCCAAACATTGTTTGTAAAACTTAAGGCGGCAAATAAAAGTAAGGAGAATAGTCCCTCCAAGATATTTATAAAGAAGATACCAGACTTATCTGCTGTTAAGGTCAAAAGGGATGGATATCTCTACGATATGTGGAAGGCAACTGGAAAAAGCTCAATTGAAATTGACATTTCTTATTCTGATATGAAACTTGAAATCTATACTGGATGGTCAGGTGCGAAGAAAAGAGGTGAATTCAACAAGGTTATTAAAAAAGATAATTTAACGAGCATTGGAGCAGGAATAATGCAAAGACCACAATCCCTTAAAATAATAAATACGTCATCATGTCCGTGTTGTTCTTCCATCGGCAATTAACGTTTTGAATAAAGAGATATTATTTTTTTAAACTCAGCTTATAAATTTTTTCTTTCGCTAACGGAAAAATTTCGTATTGGGCATCAAATAACTTTTTTATTTGTGTGCTTTTTATAGAGAGGCCTCCCGTATAATAACCATATGATGGCATCAATATTCTTTCTGTATTTAATACAAAGCATGCAACCCAAATTCCTCTAGAATTAATTATAAGCTTAACTTTTGGATGAAAGTGACCAAAAACAGAGAATGTCTGATTAATTGATGGATAATGACTGAAACAAATACCATCAATAACAACCTTATCAGTTAGGTTTAATCCAATATCTTTTAGAAACCTAATATTATCATGGTTACCAACGGTTAAGGTACAATCGATATTTTCAAGGATTTTAAAAAAAAGTTCTTTTGATTTTGTAGCCATCCTTTGAAAGGCAAATTTGTCATGGATCAAATCGCCTAGAAAAATTATCTTTTCAACAGGATGATTGTTTATAAAATTTGAAAGTTGTCTAAGCGTCTCAATAGTATCAAAAGGTGGAATATACTGATTTGACTCAGAAAAAAAAGAACCTTTTTCAAAATGTAGATCAGAAATAATCAAAGTCTTTTTACTTGGCCAATAAAGTTCGCCATTTGCAAAGAAGGAGAACTTTTCATTAGCAAAAATAACGTCCTTATAATGCATTGACTTCTTCGAGCAATTCGTTCTCAAGCTTCTCTAAATAAAAATTATCTAGTTCATTTTTATCTGGTGTCTCTTTATGATATTCAAAGAGTAAAGAGAAGGCTAGAGCAGATGCTCTATTGAGCTTGTTTATCTTTATTTTGTTTTTAATTCTAAATAGAAACGTTGAAAGCCTATCAAGATCAACGAGGTCTCTCTTTGCATTTTCTGTAGTAATTTTTAATAATATATGGTGTGGCTCATGCTTTCTTAATACTTCATAAATCAAGTCAGTATTAAAAGTCACTTGTTTACCCGTTTTTTGGTTGCCTGGAAGATTTTTATAAATTAATCCAGAGATTATAGCGATTTCTCTAAACAATCTTTTTATCAATGGAGTTTCTTCTAACCATTCATATAAATCCTCGATTAAAATATCTTGAGAAAAAAGGAAGTCGATGTCTTTAATTGCTTTAGAAAATGAAAATAAAATAGAATAATCATTTGCAACAAATCCAAATGGTTGCACGCCAAGCTTTTTAATTCGTCTTAGAATAAGAAATCCTAGAGTTTGGTGCGTGTTTCTTCCTTCAAATGGGTGAACTGCCATATAGTATTTTTCGTAATTGCCATTTTTTCTCTTAAAGGTCTCGACAAGGAATTCATTCTCTTTTGGGAAGGAAGAAAATTTTGTCTGCAGCTCTGACCATTTTTTTAAACTATCAGGAAGATCTACTGCCTCAAGTCGTTTGGAAAAAATCTTTCTTACAGTTTTCGAGAGATGGGTCGACAGCGGTAAATTTCCTCCTTTAAAAGATGGTATTTTTTGATGCTCAAGGGCGGTTATTTTAGCATATGCAATATTACCAATAACTTTCTCAAACATCAGCCTCTTTCCACCGAATATGAAGGTATCCCCTGCTGATAAACCACTAATAAACCACTCCTCAATATTTCCTAAATATCTATTGCCTACCCTTAGACGCAACATTTCGGCTTCAACAATAGTTCCAATATTCATTTTATATTTTGTAACTAGCGATTTATCCCTAATTTCATAATATTCTCCATCCCTCCTCAATCGCGAATACTCTTCATAAGCCTGAAGGGAATAACCTCCAGTTTCAACAAATGAAAGAGTTTTCTCAAAATCCGCAATATTAAGATTTCTGTACGGCCATGCTTCTTTAATTTGTTTGTATAAATTTTCTTTTTTAAATCTTTGGGAAATTGCAACACCAACAATATGCTGGGCAAGTACATCTAAAGAGCCTTCAGAATATATTTCATCTTCTAGAAAATCTAACTCCACACACTTTTTTGCAGCAATACATTCTACATACTCGAAACAATTAGTTGGAACTAGAATAGCTCTTGAAGGAGTATTTATCGTGTGATTTGCTCTGCCAATTCTCTGGACCAACCTTGCAACACCTTTAGGAGCTCCTATCTGCATTACTAAGTCAATATTACCCCAGTCAAGCCCCAAGTCTAATGAACTGGTGGCAACTACACACTCTACATGGCCTTCTACTATTTCCTTTTCTACTTTTTTCCTAAGGTCTTTTTCTAGACTTCCGTGATGAATCGCTATTTTTTTATTTTTATTGTTAATTGCCCAGAGGCTTTCAAATAATATTTCTGCCTGAGCTCGTGTGTTTACAAAAAGAATAGATGACCTAAATTTTAGTATTTCTGAATATATTTCTGAAAGAGCATATCTCGGGGAATGGCCCGACCAAGGAATTCTATTTCTTGAGTTTAATATCGTAATTTCTGGTGCGACCTTTGATTGTGTACTGACGAGCTTTGTATTCTTACTATTTGAAATATATTTTTTAGCAAGATTAGTATTCTTAAGAGTGGCTGAGAGCCCAATCACTTGAAACGGTTTAATGGATCTTAGCCTTGCTACATTTAAGCTTAATAAGTGCCCTCTTTTTGAATCGAAAAATGTATGCAGCTCGTCAATAATAACAAATTTTAAATTCTTAAACAAATTAACGACATCCGTCCTTGCCATCAGAAGTGCGAATGACTCAGGAGTTGTCATCAGAAAATTAGGAGGCTTTTTAATTTGCTTAGCTTTATTATATGTTGACGTGTCACTTGTTCGCGTCTCAACTTTAATATTAATCTTTAAATCATTGATAGGGTTGAGTAAATTTCTTTTAACATCAGTTGTTAAAGCTTTTAAAGGTGATATATATAAAGTATGGAATTCCTGGCTTTTGTAATTATTATTTATAAAATCATCGATCGGGGGCATAAAACCACCAATTGTTTTACCCCCGCCCGTTGGGGCATGTAAAATTACATCAAACCCCTTCTTAATCAAGCTTAAGGTTTCAATTTGATGATCATATAAAGACCAACCTTTTTTCTTGAGCCATATGTCAATTGGATTATGTTTAAAACTTACTGTAATAACTAATCTTTCTAAATATGATATCTATTGATAACAAACTTTATATTAGAGACATCGATACATATATAGACCCTTTTTTTCCTGTAGAAAGGGCAATAATAACCCATGGGCACGCTGATCACGCAAGAGCAGGTCACAAGCATGTACTCTGCACTCCTGAAACCTCTGAAATTATGAAAATTAGATATGGCGAGAACTGTGCAAGCAGTTTTCAAACAATCAAATATGGGCATTCGGTGAAAATAGGAAAGATAAGCGTCACGTTTTACCCCGCGGCACATATATTGGGAAGCGCACAAGTTTTACTAGAGACAGCAAAGCATAGAATTTTGGTTACTGGGGACTATAAAACAATATTAGATCGACATTTAGATCCCTTTGAGGTCGTTCCATGTGATTTGCTTATTACCGAGGCTACCTTCGGATTGCCAATATTTAAATTTAATAAACCAGAAATGGAAATTGAGCGATTGCTGAACAATATTTCTAAAAATAGAGAAAATACATTCTTAATTGGAGCTTATTCACTTGGTAAAGCACAAAGGATTATCTGGCTTCTTCGAGAGGCAGGGTTTTCAGACGATATTTTTGTTCATGGATCAATGGATAAATTGTGTGACTTTTATCAAAGCAAGGGAATTAGGCTTGGCACTCTAAGAAAGGCTACTTTAGACAACAAAAAAGACTTTAAAGGGAAAATCATTGTAGCACCCCCTTCTGCACTCAAGGATAGATGGTCACGACGTTTTGAAAATATTACTAGATGTTATGCTTCAGGCTGGATGCAAGTCAAACAGCGCGCTAAGCAAAGCCAAATTGAAATTCCTCTCGTTATATCGGATCATTCCGATTGGAATGAGCTTACCAATACTATTAAACAGACTGGCGCAGAAAAAGTTTGGATAACACACGGAAGAGAAGATGCTCTGAAATATTGGTGCGAAAAAAACGGAATTCAAGCTGAGCCACTTTCTCTTCAACATAGAGATGAAACAAGCGAACTATAATGAAAGCTTTTTCGAATTTACTATCAGATCTTATTTTGACGAGCTCGAGGAACAGAAAACTATCACTATTAGAACAGTATTTTAGCTCAACACCTGACCCCGACCGAGGGTATGCTTTGGCAGCACTTACCGGCTCACTTAACTTTAAAAACATAAAATCTTCATTTTTTAAAGATTTAATCAAAGAAAAGCAAGACGAACACTTATTTGACCTATCTTACGACTATGTAGGTGATTTAGCTGAAACTATATCTTTGTTATGGGACCAAGAAAAAGGTGGCAATATGCCGAGACTTTCTTCTTTATTCGAAAACCTAGAAAAGGCTAAAACTGATGAGATTAAGAACCATATAATTAATATTCTAAACATTAGTACGGCTGATCAAAGATGGGCTTTTATTAAACTTTTTACAGGAGGCTTGCGCATAGGCGTATCAAGCAGGCTTGTAAAGCAAGCACTAGCAAATTATGGCAACGTTGATCTTGAAGAAATTGAAAAGATTTGGCACGGTTTACACTTTCCTTACACAAATTTGTTTTCCTGGCTTGAGAATAAGGGTAGTAAACCGAAGATTTCAATCTATGACATTTTTCATCCAATGATGCTTGCTCATCCGCTTGTGATGGAAAAAGATTTGGCAGCAGCAAATCCAAAAGAATTCGTTGCTGAATATAAATGGGATGGAATTAGAGTCCAAATTGTAAGCCATAGTGGAGGATGTCGCCTTTATTCGAGGACAGGCGATGAAGTTTCTAAGTCTTTTCCAGAAATAATTAAGACAATACAAGGTAATTTTGTACTAGATGGAGAATTACTCGCTGGAATTAACAATGATCCAAAAACATTTAACGACCTTCAGCAAAGGCTAAATAAAAAAGCTCCCTCAGAAAAGTTTATAGAAAAAAATCCATGTTTTATAAAGGTATATGATGTTTTGTTTTTCAACGGCGATGATTTAAGAGATAAAACGCTCATTGAAAGGAAAAAAGTTCTAAGTTCCTATTTTAGCACGAATAGATCTCCAATGTTTTTATCGGAAACAATTGAGTTTAAAGACTGGAGATTTTTAGACAAAATAAGAGATATATCCAATAAGCAAATACATGAAGGTGTAATGATCAAATCAGTTTCCAGTCCTTATATTGCTGGGAGACCGCGTGGCAAATGGTTTAAATGGAAAAGAAACCCAAAGAATGTAGATGCAATAATTATGTATGCACAAAGAGGACATGGAAAGCGGAGTTCTTTTTACTCAGACTATACTTTTGGTGTCTTTAACAAAGAAAAGGAACTTGTTCCTATAGGCAAGGCATATTCCGGCTTTACCGATGAAGAGTTAAATAGATTAGATAAATTTGTAAGATCAAAAACTATAAACAGATTTGGACCTGTTAGAGAGGTTGAAAAAACATTGGTCGTAGAGATTGCATTCGACGAAATGTCTTTGAGTCATAGACATAAGTCGGGAATTGCTTTACGGTTTCCCAGGTTCAAAAGAATTAGATGGGATAAGCCAACTAATGAAGTAGAAACTTTGGAGCAAATTAGAAAAAGTTTTTTAGAATAATTAAGTGCCAGGAATCCAGTTAGTTCCAGCTAATGGCACTCCAGCCATCGCAGCCGACTCCACCGTTAAAGCGCATAGATCTTCTGGTTCTAAGTTTCTAAGATCATTTTTACCACAAGCTCTTGCAATGGTTTGCGCTTCCATTGTCATTACGTTAAGATAATTCGCCAACCGCCTCCCTCCTAGCTTAGGGTCTAAACGCTTAGCCAGTTTTTTATCTTGAGTCGTTATACCTGCAGGATCGAGTCCTTCGTGCCAATCATCAAACGAACCAGCTGTTGTGCCTAATTTTTCATAATCTTTCTGATACCTGGGATCATTGTCTCCAAGCGCAATCAATGCAGCAGATCCAATCGATACCGCATCAGCACCTAAAGCCAATGCTTTTGCGACATCAGCACCATTCCTTATTCCTCCCGAAATAATCAGCTGCACTTTTCTATGCAAGCCTAATTCCTGTAATGCTCTTACAGCAGGTCTTACACACGCCAGCGTGGGTATACCTACATTTTCGATAAACACCTCTTGAGTCGCTGCTGTACCTCCTTGCATTCCGTCTACAACCACGACATCGGCACCAGATTTGGCAGCTAGAGCCACATCATAATATGGTCTAGAACCAGCAACTTTTACAAAAATAGGGACCTTCCATCCAGTAATTTCTCTCAATTCAAGTATCTTGATCTCCATATCGTCTGGCCCTGTCCAATCAGGATGCCTACATGGTGATCTTTGATCAATTCCTTTTGGCAGCGTTCGCATTTCTGCAACTCTATCATTTATTTTTTGACCAAGTAACATTCCTCCACCACCTGGCTTCGCACCTTGACCTACAACGATTTCGATTGCATCTGCCTTTCTAAGATCATCAGGGTTCATTCCGTATCTAGAAGGGAGAAGTTGATAGACTAGCTGTTTTGAATGACCTCTTTCCTCTTTTGTCATTCCCCCATCACCTGTTGTTGTCGATGTTCCAACCAAACTAGCACCTCTTCCTAAAGCCTCTTTTGCTTGCGCCGATAGAGCTCCGAAGCTCATTCCTGCTATAGTAATTGGAATTTCAAGATTTAGAGGATTAGAACTAAATCGGTCGCCTAGGATCACTTTTGTATTGCAAGACTCTCTGTAGCCCTCTAAAGGATACCTAGAAATTGAAGCTCCAAGAAATAATAAATCATCAAAGTTTGGTAAACTTCTTTTAGACCCCCCTCCCCTTATGTCATATATACCAGTCTCAGCTGCTCTTCTAATTTCAGAGTTTGTATATGCATCAAAAGTATGCGAAGTTCTTGGTTCTGTTATTGATTTCTTTTTCACGTAATTTTCCTAATATATTTTAGCATTATCTACATTAAAGTTATAAAGTGAACGAGCAGAACCAAACCGCCTAAAGGTATCTGGATTATAATCAGAAACATTAGCATTTGATAAAATATTTTCTAAATTACTAAGATGCTTTTTTGTCATTTTTTTCTCAATACAATCTGCACCTAAAGAGGCAACTTCACCTGCGACATATATATTAGCTTCGTAGATGCTATCCCCTAAAGCATGTCCAGCATCACCGAAAATAACCAAATTCCCCTTCTGTGCCATGAAGGCAGACATGTGGCCAACATTCCCCTTTACGATGATGTCTACACCCTTCATTGAAATACCACACCTTGATGAGGCATTTCCTCCGACCAATATGCTTCCCCCATGCCCCGAGGCTCCTGCATATTGACTTACATCACCGGTAACATAAATGTTCCCTGACATCATATTTTCGCCTAATCCTGGGCCAGCTGATCCTTCAACTTTAATATCAGAAAATTTATTCATTCCTGCACAGTAATATCCAACACTACCAACAATTTTCACGGTAATCTTTTTATTGATACCAACAGCTAACGCGTGGCTTCCTTTTGGGTTTCTTACCGAAAAAAAGCTATTTTTATCAGATTCTTGCAAAGTCTTATTAATGTCTCTTAAGGACAATTTGTTAAAATCAAGAATATGCATTTTTAATGTCCCCAAAAGTAAACAGTAGCGGGCTCTGGCTCCCAGACTTTGGCCTTTTCTATGTTTGGTAAAGAGGTTAAGGCTCTATACTCGGACCCAAAAGCTACATAATCAGGAGTCTCAGCGAGTACAGCGGGCTTGCAGGCGATCGGATCTCTTAGAACGCCAAAACCGTTTTCCGTACCAACTACGAACGTATAAAAACCATCAAGCTCTACAAGGGCGCTTTCCAAAGCTTCCTTAAGTGTTTTTCCATTATTCATTCTGTAAGTAATAAAGCTGGCAGCTACCTCAGAATCATTTTCTGTTTCAAAGGTCATCTCTTTTCTAATTAATTCTCGTCGAAGAGAGTTGTGATTTGATAACGAACCATTATGTACCAAACATTGATCTTCGCCTGTGGAGAATGGATGTGCACCAAGTGTTGTAACTGCGGATTCTGTTGCCATGCGGGTGTGGCCAATACCGTGGGACCCCTTCATTTTAGCTATTTCAAATCTTTTTACGACTTCAGCCGGCTTGCCTATCTCTTTATAAATTTCCATTTTTTTGCCAACACTTAATATTCTTAAATTGGAGAAGCTATCATTTATGAGATTGGTAACCTGATCTTTTTGCTTCACGTCAAGCTTTATGACTGCATGCGTGGAATGAATGTTAAGACTGAAAGATATTTCTTTCTTAGCAGATAAAAACTTTTTTAGCTTTTGAAAGTCGTGTTTGGGAGATCTAGACTGGACCGTTATCTTAGTTTTACTAGCCAATGGCTTTCCGTAAATCGCTAAACCTGCACTATCGGGACCTCTATCGCTCATACTTTCAAGCATTTTTGAAAGATGTACCCCTAGATTAGCAGATATATTCTCTTGTTTTGCAAATAGACCAACTATACCACACATTCAGATTGCTCTTTCAGAATTAAGTAAATACATCGTCTAACTGCTCACCTTTAAATTTAATATGCTTTTTTCAATGCTTTTTCTAATTTTTTGTATTCAGGACAAGAAGTACCGCAAATGTTTTTGAGTAAAATAAGATTTTTTTCTGCCAACTCTTTTTTATTGGTTTTAATGAATAACTCTCCTTGATACTCAAGAGCCCCCTTATGCCGTGGATCTAGCTGAAGCGCTTTTTTGTAGAACTGCCCGCTCTTACCGTACTGCCCCATTTTCCTGTAGATAAAGCCATAATAATTATTTATATCAGCGTTATCTGGGTACTCATTATCTAACAGTCTAACCTGTGTCAAAGCTTGACTGAACTGGTCGTTGTAAAGCAATCTTTCGATTGAGCCCAGTCTATTCTTCAACTGCATCGCCTTCATCATATCGCCTGAAGTTAAACTACTACCCCCGGAGCTGGACCCAGAAGAGCTCGAGCCAGAAGAATATGAGCCTCCTCCTCCAGCATTAATATTGAAAATAAATATAAGACCTAACAAGCCATAATAAGTAGCGAAACTAATTTTTTTCATCACAAACCTCATATTTGTTTTGGTAGAGAATTAAAGCATTATTTCAAAATTTCAAATATAGTTTTCTGGTCTAAGTTAGGTGCTTTCTGAAATAATTGAAATCATTTCGAACATTATAGCCATTGCTGTATGTGCGGTTATATTATTTGGGCTATCTTTTGTGGGCATCATACAAACTATATCTCCACCAATAACATTCATCCCCCGAGTTAATCTTACTAAACTTATAGCTTCGTCTATATCAAAGCCCCTAGAACTGGCCTCCAAATTTGCTACACCAGGTGCTATTGTTGGATCAAGGCAGTCCAGATCAAACGTAATATATACAGGCCTACCATCGAGTATTTTTTTTGCTTGTGCTATTACGGACTTAAGACCCCTTTTCCTAAATTCTTTCATCGTCACGACATTATACCCGTACTCATAACTAGGTTCCAGCCAATCCAATGTGCGCGGGTGTCCTCTTAGACCAATTTGCATCGATGATTTTGGATCCACATTTCCCTGATCCGCAAGATATGCACCCCAATGTGCTGCAGACTTTTTTGCACCTAAAAAGTGGTCCACCTTCGTGAAAACATCAGTGTGCGCATCTAAATGTAGCAAACTGACAGGTTTTCCATCTGAAAGCTTACCTTTTCCAAGAGCCTGAATGATCCCTCCCGTTATGGAATGGTCTCCTCCAATAGAGATAGGTTTAGAGTTGGCATTATCTATTGTTTTAAAAAAATTAGTTATTTGCGCGATACAATGTTCGTTATCATTCGCTCTCGGGAAAGGCACATCACCTGCATCAACAATTTTTGCAACATCCCAGGGGTTTATTCCAAAATCTAAATGTGCTCGTCTACCAATTGATGATATATTTCTTAGAGCTCTAGGGCCAAGGTGTTGATCTCTTTCCGTTGTCCCATTTCCTGTGGAATGCGGAACGCCCACCAATGAAATGTCACTTCCTAAAACTTTATCCTGAGGACATCTGAAAAGAGTGGGCACACCCCACCAGTATAAGTTTTCCATCATTGAGTTATCGTGCTCTAGTGCCATCTGAAACTCCTCACTGTAAAAATACTTTCGATTTCTCGACCAATCTATAGTATAAACTAAACTCAGATGCCAGGTTAGTCTACCTTTTGGATGAAAGGAGATGTAATATGAGAACAATTATACTTGCAGTGTTTTCTTTTTACGTAGTAACTAGTAACGCATTTTCTGATCAAATTCCTTTAAAGTATCAAGGGTATTGGTCTGGTAAATCTTGTAAGTTTTCAATAGAGCAATATGCTTTATTTTTTGGAAGCAATGGCTATATTTATGAAGATGACACTCAAGTTGAATTTAATTTTGTGTTTCCCAAAAATGTAGAAAATTGGACGGCATCCAAACGAGTGATAACAATCCAAACTTCAACTACTTTTATCAAATAGATAGAGGACAACTAGTAGAAAGATATCCTCCAGAAAACTGGGATGGGTCTGATTACAGTTTTCTAAAAAACCAGCAAACGCAGGACACAATATACTATAAATGCGAAAGTAATGATCCCTTAATAGAGAGCAAATATGGAGAATTACTTAGCTTGCTAAACAGCTCAGTAGTAGAGTCATGCAGAAACCCTGAGCAAGACAAATGCCTTCAAGATTTATTTAAATTTTTAGATGTAAACAAAGACAAGAGACTTCACCGAGCTGAATTAAATAGAGGACTACGTTCCCTAAGCTTGGTTTCAGTTCTCTTAGGCCAAAATACTAATGATGACTTAGATAAGACTACCACCTTTGGAGTGTATGTTGCAATTGTACCTTTTTTGCCTCTGATTACCCAAACGTTAATGGCTAATATTGATTATGATGGATCTAATAGTCTTTCAATTGATGAAATATCACAGGATCGAAATGACTTGTTTTCAGCAATCGTATCTGCAAAAGATGGGGTAATTGAAGATATAAGGTCACTTCCTGGTGTGCTTCAAAATTTTGCGCCATTGTTACAAGGCTTAGGTAATTTTAACTAACACAATTAATCATTATCTATATTTCCAGCTCCTGCTCCCGTTGTTCGAGATACTTCGCTTTCGGGAACCAGCATGTTATATGCTAGATTAGAAAGTTCTTTGAATACAGTTTCATCTAACAACATTCTTGAGCGTTTAGCTATTGGATTATTCAGCTCACTATTGTTTAAGCGTATCTCTATATCATTGCTACGTCTGAAGTTGTCGTTTTTCCAATTAAGTTGATCATTAAAAAGTGCAGCACAGATTTCTTTATTTTTATGGAAACTAAAACTAAAACCATAATAGTTAGAAGCTAGTCCAACCAAAAGAATCGAAGAGTCAATATTTTCCAATATCACACTTTTACAAGACTCTGAAACAAGCAAATCAATTGCGCTAACCCCTTCGAAAATTGCTCGTGAATTGCTAAAAATTAAACTTACGCCGTTTTTTTGAGGTGATACGGGTGGGTGGCGTTTACAATTAAGGGAATATAAAAGCTCTTTGCAACCAGGCAAAGAACGAGACTCTAGAAAACTAACACCAAACGATAAATCTTCACAGACCCCAGCAGGAAGGTTGCTACCCATACTTGCGTTAAATACTAAGTCTTTTAGCTCCGAAAAAGAAAGATCCATTATGAATATTCGAGTGTAGGCATCCACCAATCGTCATTTTTTTGGTCATTAAGTTCGTTTTTTAGAGGTGCTCCTTGAAATAAGTTTACTCTAACCCACCTGTCTGATTTCGGATCAAATTTAGACGCGCCAAAAAAGGATAGTTTACAACGTAGCATATCTATAGGTTTGCAATGTTCATCAATTAAATTATCGTGTATTTCGGAGTATGGAGCCCAAGCATTCGTTTGTATTCTGCGAATAATAAATCGATGTTCAGGGTGTTTCATTAAAAATTCTGCTACGATCATATCATCATGGAAACTTCCAATATCGGC
>CACHMT010000011.1 GCA_902581005.1 uncultured Alphaproteobacteria bacterium | reverse complement strand
CTCAGGAGAAATTAGGGATGCTTTCGAGTTAACTCATGGTCAATGGGGACTAATCTACTCTTGCGCGACTTTATCTTCAGCAACTCTAATCCTCTTTGTGGGTGGTTATGCAGATAGAATTTCAGCTAAGAAACTGAGTACGTTGGTCATTTTTGGATTGATAGTTTTTGTATTTTTAATGGCAAATAATACTTCTACATGGGGGCTAGTTTTTATCATTCTAGGCCTCCGTTTTTTTGGACAAGGAATGCTTGGGCACATATCAATGGTCTTTTGTGGCAAATGGTTTTTTAAAAATAAGGGAAAGGCAGTCGCCGTTGCAAACTCTGGTTACACTCTTGCAGAAGCTATAATGCCCACAATATTTGTTGCTTTAATAGGCCTTCTTAGTTGGCAGGTCAGCTGGTATGTGTCGATAATAATGAGTATACTAATATTGGCCTCAGTTAGGTTTCTTGCTAAAACAGAGCGAAACAAGGGCACCAAGCCACAGAAAGAAATCCAGCAGATAGGCATGTTGAAAAAATCATGGAAGCGATCCGAAATGTTAAGGAGTTGGGTTTTTTGGGCAGCAGTGCCGGGGCTAATGACTTCTCCCATGATTACAACAACTCTTTTCTTCCACCAAGTTCATTTAGTGGAAATAAAAAGTTGGGATCTTTCAACATATGTACTATTTATTCCGGCCTATTCAGCCGCAACTCTTTTTTCTTTGTATTTAATCGGTTATTTGGTTGATAAGCTTTCCACAAAAATTATTCTACCTGTTTTTCTTTTTCCTCTCATCTCAGGATTGTTACTCTTGTCGATCGCTTCAAGTTACTTGGAATTACTCCTTATTTTTATCCTATTAGGGTTAAGCGCGGGGGCATACATCGTAGTGTATGGAACTTTTTTCCCAGAATTCTTCGGATCTTTATATCTCGGGTCAGTGCGTACAGTTGGAGTAACCATTATGGTTTTTAGTTCTGCTATAGGACCTGTTTTAAGTGGTTATTTTATAGACTTAGGCTATCTAATTGATCATCAATTCAAATTTTTTGCTGCATTTTCGGTGTTAGCTTCCTTATTATTTTTAACTATCAATCTAAGAGTGAAGCTTCCTGAAAATGCTTAAATTAAAAAATTCAAAAGCGTTTATGATTGGAGTTATGTCGCGCTATAATGCCATAGAGAAACTGAAGCAAGCGAGTGCGGACTATATAATGAATGACCCTAGTGAATTAGTTATAATATTGAGAGGCCTCTAAATGGATAATCCTGAAATCATTTGGCAACCGAGTAATGAGATTAAAAAGTCAAGCAACCTATCTCGGTTTATTGAATTGGCTAATCAACAATACTCAAAATCAATAAAAACAGAGTATCAAGATATTTGGAACTGGTCAGTTAATAATGTTGAAAGTTTTTGGTCTTTAATGTGGGATTTTTCTGAAATAAAGGGAAGTAAGGGCACTAAAATTTCTGAAAATATTGGGCTGATGCCTGGCGCTAGGTTTTTTCCAGATGCAAAACTGAACTATGCAGAAAACCTACTCCGAGCTGCAAATAATGCAATAGCTATAGAAGAATTTAGAGAAGATGGGTTCTCCAACGCTTTAACTAGAATGGAACTTGAAAGTAAGGCCCTTAAAATGGCTGGCTGGATGAAAAGCAAGGGAGTCAAAAAAGGGGATCGTGTCTGCTGTTACATGCCTAACTGTTCTCAAACAGTTATTACGATGCTGGCCACTTCTGCCTTAGGAGCTATTTTTTCTTCCTGTTCAAGCGACTTCGGGGTTGAAGGGGTAATAGATCGCTTTGAACAAATAGAGCCCAAAATTATGGTTGCAGCAAACGGCTACCTTTATAATGGAAAGGTGATTGATAGATCAGAGGAAATTAATACAATTTCTAAACGCCTTCCCTCTTTGGAACACATCATTGTTGTTGAGTATATTAGTTCTACCGTAGGCATTAACAACTTGCCAAATTTTAACACTGTTTTTCAGTCAGACATACTAGAGAATTATGTTTTATGTGAATTTAATGACCCTTTATACATTGTTTTTTCATCGGGTACCACTGGCAAACCTAAATGCATAACACACAGCATAGGCGGCGTTCTAATTCAACACGCAAAAGAACACCTGCTTCATATAAATTTAAGTGAAAAGGAGAAAATGTTTTATTTTACTACTTGTGGTTGGATGATGTGGAACTGGTTGGTTGGTTCTCTATTTTGCAAAAGCTCTATAGTTCTCTATGAGGGTAGTCCATTTTATCCAAATCCCGAACATCTATGGAAAATAGCTGAAAAATCAGAGGTGAGCATATTCGGTACATCAGCAAAGTATATCGATGCACTTTCAAAATCTAATGTAGTGCCCAAGAATCACTTAACATCCAGCAATCTACGAACTATTTGTTCAACTGGCTCTCCACTTAGCCCTGATAGTTATGATTACATTTTGAACAATATAAAATCAGATGTGCAGATTGCATCGATTTCTGGTGGAACAGATCTTCTCAGCTGTTTTGTTTTGAGCAACCCTTTGAGTCCTGTAGTCAAAGGAGAGATCCAATGCAGAGCATTAGGAATGGACGTGGATATATTTAATGAGTATGGAGAGAGTTTAATTGACATGGAGGGTGAACTTGTATGCAAAATTCCATTCCCATCGATGCCCATAAAGTTTTGGAATGATCAAAATGATACAAAATACAAAGAGGCATATTTTGAAAAATTTAAAGGTATATGGCGTCACGGAGATTGGGCCAAAATAACTGAACGCGGTACTATAATAATTTACGGTAGATCAGATGCAACCCTAAATCCTGGTGGAGTGAGGATTGGCACTGCTGAGATTTATAATACGGTTGAGAAACTCACTGAAGTTGTTGAGTGCATCGTAATAGCACAAAATTGGAATAATGATGTTAGAATAGTTTTATTTCTAAAGTTACAAAATGACCATGTGCTAACTGAAAATCTTAAAGAAAAAGTAGTCAATCAGATAAGAACAAATCTCACCCCCAGACACGTGCCAGCAAAAGTAGTTGCTGTTCCAGACATTCCTCGAACTCGCTCTGGGAAGATAACCGAGCTAGCGGTTAGAGATATTGTACATGGAAAAGAAATAAAAAATAAAGAGGCTTTGGCCAACCCTGAGGCCCTAATCCATTTTGCTAACATACCTGAATTAAGTACAGGTTAATAACTTATTGCTTCCAAAAGATAGGCAGGAAAAAAGCCATTGCTACTAGAAGTTCTAGCCTTCCTAAAATCATTGCCAAAATTAAAATATATTTTTCAACGTCATCAAGGCTCTTGAAGCTTCCTGATGGGCCAATTATCTCACCTATTCCAGGACCAACATTTGCTAATGCGGTAGTTGCTCCAGATATAGCCGTAATAAAATCTAGCCCACAAAAAGCTAGACTTATCGTTACTAAAATAAGGCAAGCAAAAAAACAACAGATCATTGTTACTGTTGAGCGATAAATATCTTGATCAACAAGTTTGTTACCATACCTCAATAGGAATACTCCCTTCGAATAAATTAGTTGCCTTAAGGATGTCTTAATTACTTGCCCCAGTACAATAAATCTATAGACCTTAATTCCCCCGGCAGTGGAACCCGCACAACCTCCAATAAAAATTAAAAAGAAAAACAAGATAGGGCCTAAGGAGCCATAATTCATGAAGTCACCACTAGAATATCCTGTGGTTGTTATTATAGAAACTACATTGAAAATATATTCAGTGTTTACATATATTGATCTTGTTTCCTCACCATTTTGGTAAAGTAGCAAAAGTGTACTAGAAAAAAAAATAATTAATATGAAGGTCAATACTTGTGGGTCTAACTTGGGAATATTTCGGGTAAAAAAAATAGCAACAAAGACACTAAAAGGTAGCCCCCCCACTATCATAAAAAGGATAGCAACCCACAGAACAGTCGTACTATCGTAATAGCCAAGCGACTCGTCATGCGTTGAAAAACCACCGGTGGCTACGGTAGTCATACCATGGGTTAGAGCATCGAATGGTGTCAATCCAACAAAAAGATAAGCGACGACACACGCCAAAGATAAAATAACATAGATAATAATGATTGATCTTGAGATTTCCACTAATCTTGGTAGGGGCTTGTCCGACCTATCGGAACTTTCCATTTTAAACAACTGCATTCCTCCAATCCTCAAAAAAGGAAGTAAGATTAGCCCTAATGAAAGTATGCCAAGACCTCCAACCCATTGCATCAAAGCTCTCCATAAAAGAATTGGCCGATCATAGCTTAAAATGTCTGTCATTATGGTTGAACCAGTGGTCGTAAGTCCGGAGGTTGCTTCAAACAGAGCATCTACGAAACTTAAGTTTGCCGACGAATTGGCTAATGGTATTGCGCATAAAATTGGCAACAAAAACCACAACATATTAACCACTAATATTCCAAATCTTGTTGTAATCTTCGGTTGATCTCCAAAACAAGCAATTACCACTAAAACACAAACTATCGCAGCCATCAAACCTGACCAAAGAAAAGATTTGCCTCCCTCCCAACCAGTGAGTACTGACGTTATCCACGGAATTAACATTAAAAAGGAAAAAAATAATCCTACATATGCGACAATTAGTCCAGCTGACCTAACTTCTTTTAATAGCATCGATAAAACTTATTTGAATTTTAAAAAAATTACAATAATTGAAATGTTTGCCAAATTTTTATAGAGATGATATTAACCATTTTTATTTTGAATCCGGGTTATAGCCCTAAGAAAATGTATCTTTTAACTTAATAACTAATAATATTGCTACAAGAACAACTAAAGGCGGAAGATAAATAAGTAAAAACGTATCTGGATTGAGAACGAGAAGTGATTTCAGCGAAATAATGGCGACTTGCATTACCAAAGCAACCAGTGACAGGAAAATAACAATCATAGTAGTTCTATATCTTTCACTGTTGAAAACTATTAGAGCTAACCCTCCGAGCATACATAGGGCAACTGGAGACAATATCGACGCTAACTTCATGTGGCTCTCTGCCAAATATTCAGAGGAAGAATATTCAGTTAATTTAGCAAGTTCTTTAGATTTCATAATTCCCGTAATTGGTGAAACGTCGGATGGTGAAGCCAAGTAGTACTGTGTTTCAGGAATAAAAGAATTTAAGTTAATTCCAAATCTCTCAAATCTTACAGACACTATACTCTTTTCATTTTTTGAAACGATCTGTAGCTCTCCATCCTGCATGATTAAATCTCTAATATTATTATTATCTCTAATGGCAGCCTCTTTCGCGGAATATAATAATGAATAATCATCATTCCTATCATCAAAGACAAATACCCCAGTCATTTGATTCTCTTCCAATTTATCTCTGACATAAATCGTCACACCAGACATTGGATGTAAAAACTTACCGCTATCAATAAATTTTGTGGCAAAGTTTTGTTCTATATCAAAAAAGATAGACTGAAGTTTAAAGGCGCTTTTTGGCAATACAAAAAATGTAATTAAAAATAGGATTAAACTAACAGTTAATCCAAATATAAAAATTATTTTTGTGAAGCAAAGAAATGAAAAGCCTGAGCTTGCAATAGCTACAATCTCTGTTTCTGAAACAAGTTTATTTATGGCATAGATAGTTGAAAAAAAGGCTGCGACCGGTATTACAAAATAGGCTACCTGAGGGATTGTATGCATCGCCACATTAAAAAATATACCAAACGGCTGTTTATTTAAAACTAAAGTTTCAAGCTTTGGAAGAATTTGAACCAGCCATAGTATACCGATAAATGTGAATGAGAATATCAGAAACGGCTTTAGTAGCTCGATATATAAATATTTGTTTATTACCTTCATTATGAAATTATTTATTATACATCAAATTAGGCACGATTTTTGCTCTCTAGTTTACGTTAATAGAACGTATTTCCTCTTACGTCAAAAGGTTAGCTCCTTAATAAGCTCGTGCAGGCCACGGTTAGTCTGCGTTTTTCTTTCATTATAAAATCATTTTATATATCATATTCTTAGAATTTTTTCTGTATCATGAATAGGTTAAAGAAATGAATGCCAGTAAAAACATTGCCAAAAGAGTTAACGAGTTAATTGATAAATATTCAAATTCCCCCAATAGTGTTCAGTATCTGCTCTGTGACCAATATCCACCAAATAAACTCGCATATAAAATAATAAACGAAAATATGGAGGAATATAATCTCTCATATGGAGAATTAAAAACTCAGTCCACATTAATAGCGAATGGATTGAAAAAAAGAGGTATCAAAAGAGGCGATAGAATTGCTACTTTAATGGGAAAAAGTAAAGAGTACATAGTTACTCTATTAGCTATCTGGAGAATAGGTGCTGTACATGTACCATTATTTACTGCTTTTTCTCCACCAGCGATAACGCTTAGAGTAAACGGAAGCAAATCTAAAATTGTATTCTGTGACCAAAAACAACAATCGAAACTTAAACCATCAGACGATTTTGCACCCCAAAGCAAACTCGATGTTATTACAACAGCGAGTTTTGAACAAACACCAAATTGGGCAGATAGATGGGAGGATTTATTGGATACGAATGCTCCTATCGAGGAAGAGGCAGGCTTAGATCCAGACGCAGCTATTATTCACATTTTTACATCTGGAACGACTGGTGAACCAAAAGGCGTTAGTCTTCCAGTTAAAGCTCTCGCGTGCATAGAAGCATATGCGGAGTTTGCTTATGATTTAAGACAAACAGATATCTTTTGGAATGCTGCTGATCCCGGCTGGGCCTATGGGTTATACTGCGGTATTCTCGCCACTTTAACTACTGGTACCCCAGCTATTTTGTTTGAAGGTGGTTTTAGCGCCCAAGCAACTATCGACATTATCGAAAAGCAAAAAATTACAAATTTTGCAGCAGCACCCACAGTATATCGCTCACTTCGGGCTGATGGGGTGGAAATTTCTGCCAGGCATAGACTTCGGTGCCTTTCAAGTGCTGGCGAACCTTTGACGCCAGAGATTAATGAATGGGCAAAAGCTTTCTTTGGCCTTTCTGTGCATGACCATTATGGTCAGACTGAAACGAGTATGGTTATAAATAACCATCATCATCCAGACCTTAAAACAAATTTGCGTGATGGCTCAATGGGTAAAGTGATGCCAGGTTGGTCGGCTACTGTATTGAAAAATGATGAAGATGTGCCAGAAGAGCTGGGGGTTCCCGGTCGTGTTGCCTTTATTTTGAGTGAGAGCCCATTTTCCTGGTTTGCAGGTTATGTCGGTAATCCTGAAAAAAGTGCTGAAAAGTTTTCCAAAGATGGGAGATATTATTTAACTGGTGATACCGGATCAATTGATGAAAATGGTTATTTCTACTTTTCCACAAGGGACGACGATGTAATTATTATGGCTGGCTACAGAATTGGGCCGTTCGAGGTTGAATCTGCTCTAAGTACTCATAAATCAGTGGCAGAGTGTGCCGTAATTGCGACACCAGACAAAGTTAGAGGCGAAGTAATTGAGGCTTTTGTTGTGTTAATGCCTAGAGAAAACAAAAGTGAACAACTTACTAAAGACCTTCAAAAGTGGGTGAAAACAAATTTTGCTGCCCATGCTTATCCAAGGCACATAACTTACGTTGAAGAATTACCAAAGACGCCCAGTGGGAAAATTCAACGCTTTGTGCTTAGAGAGCAACGTAGAAGTGAAATATTAAGGGAGCAGAAAAATGGATAAGATTAATGATATAGATACTTTAGATCAAATGATTAGTAAGGTCGTCAGGGAGAGATCCTCAAAAAGAAATTTTCTTCCCAAGTTTGTAAGCATTGATGTTGTTAGGGAAATAATTAGGAACGCGTCTAGAGCTCCTTCCGGTACGAACACCCAGCCTTGGAAGGTTACATGTGTAACAGGGGAAACCAAGAAAAAATTGACAAATGCAGTTTTAGAGGCAGCAGAGACAGGAAATGCTAAGCTTGAGTATGAATACATGCCATCAAAGTTGAAAGAGCCTTACATTTCAAGGAAAAGAGCAGTTGGATACTCTCTCTATGAACTTTATGGAGTTAAAAGAGATGATTATCCTGCAAGGAAGGCTGCTGGTTTACGTAACTTCGAATTTTTTGGTGCGCCAGTCGGACTGTTTTTCCGGATGGACCGGGAACTTTTATACGGTTCCTGGTTAGATGTTGGAATGTTTATGCAGAATATTATGATACTTGCGAGAGGTAAAGGGTTAGAAACGTGTCCTCAACAAGCATGGTGTGAGTTTGGACCTGTAGTTCACGAAGTATTAGGAATTCCTGATGATGAAATAATAATCTCAGGAATGTCTATGGGATATGCTGCAGAAGCACCTGAAAATACATTAGTGAGCGAACGCGTGCCTTTAGATGATTTCACAACTTTTCTTGATTAATATTTATTAAACGCCTTATTTAGGATGCATAATCGGACCCTAGTCTTGCAAGTCGTCGCTTTAGCGCTGTAAACTCCATTTCTCCTAATTTCGATCCAAAACCTTTCATTGCCTGCTGATGTACCAAGTCTTGCACTTCCGGTTTGGGTAAACTAACCTTATTACCTGCCTGAGCGGCTATCTGAATTTTACAGGCCTGCTCTAAATAATACATCATGATGAAGGCTTCAGGTATTGTTCGCCCACATGTGAGCAAGCCATGATTTTTTAAAATGAGTAATTGTTTATTGTTTCCTAGATCTTCAACCAACCTTTTTTGCTCGTCTAAATTTAAAGCTAGTCCCTCATATTCGTGATAACCGATTAAATCTTTATACAAAAGCCCTGTTTGGCTTAAAGGCAATAGCCCTTCTTCTTGACATGATACACCAACACCTGCGGGGGTATGTGTATGGATTACACAATGCATATCTGGCCTTTCTCTATGAATACATGAATGTATAACAAAACCCGCTGGATTTATTTTATCCTCTGTCTCGGAAATTATATTTCCATCTAAATCAACTTTTACGAGATTTGAGGCAGTTATTTCTTCATAAAGTAATCCGAATGGATTCAAAAGAAAATGTTCATCAGGCCCCGGGACTCTAGCAGAAATATGGTTGTAAATTAAGTCATCCATACCAAAGTGTGCCATTAGTCTGTAGCAAGCTGCGAGATCTACTCGAGCATGCCATTCCTCTATTGTCATAGATCCATTTTTTACGAGTGGTGGTAAATTCTCATTCATATCATTTCTCCTACTCCAGATTGCCTTCTAATTGTCGCATAGAACACTTAAAAGTATACAAAATTTTCTATAAATTTCTTATTAACTAGATTTGAAAAACACATTGATCGTACTTTCAATAAATAAAAGTGACGGTTTTTGTAGGGAAAAAAATTCAGTTATTCTTTCAATGACTTTTTATTAACCAATATTCATACCATTTTAAAATTAGTTTTTTGAACCTATTTTGAAGACCCAATTTTTTATGTGCTCTTTCCTACGAGACCTTGCATAATCGTCATAAAAATTATAGTATCTGTCTTCTAAACTCTGCTTTAATTTAGATTTCAAATATAGTGCGAGGGGGTAGTTTTGAAGTTATATGAAGCTTATTTGCAAGAAATAATAGAGCGTGCAAAACTTGGGCTTGGTCCGAAGCCTATCGACCAAGGAAAACTATTAGAAGAAATTATAGATATAATTTTGAGGACAAAGTCTTCTGCTAGAGAACATGCTGTAAAGCATTTCATATACGATGTATTGCCCGGCACCACCAGCGCCGCTTCAGTCAAAGCAAAGTTTTTAAAGAGACTTATTCTAAAGGAGGATAGTGTCGAGGAAATTGATCAAAAACTTGCTTTTGACTTACTTTCACACATGAAAGGTGGGCCATCCGTAGAGGTTCTTTTAGACCTAGCCTTTCATGAAGATACTAAAGTCTCAGAACAAGCTGCTAACGTGCTAAAAACACAGGTTTTTCTTTATGAAGCGGATACAAACAGGCTTGAGCAAAAATATAATGCTGGCAACGAAATAGCTAAAGATATATTAGAAAGTTATTCGGAGGCGGAGTTTTTTACAAAGTTAAATACAATTCCAGAAAAGATAAAGGTTGTTACCTACGTTGCTGCAGAAGGCGATATTTCTACTGACCTACTGTCACCTGGTAATCAGGCTCATTCTCGTTCAGATAGAGAACTTCACGGACAGTGTTTTATATCTAAAAAAGCTCAGAATGAAATCGCTCAGCTTAAGATAGCTCATCCGGACAAAAGTGTTATGCTTGTTGCTGAAAAAGGCACAATGGGAGTTGGATCATCGAGGATGTCCGGTGTAAATAATGTGGCGCTTTGGACAGGTAAGAAGGCTAGCCCATACATTCCTTATGTAAACGTAGCTCCGATTGTTGCTGGAACAAATGGCATATCACCAATTTTTCTAACTACTGTTGGAGTGACAGGGGGTATTGGAATAGATTTAAAAAATTGGGTTAAAAAGAAAGATTCTGACGGAAATATTATTTTAAATAATGATGGTGAGCCTATTTTAGAGCAATTATATTCTGTTGAAACAGGAACGGAACTTATCATTAACACCAAAACAAAGAAGCTTTACAATAAAGAAGAAACTAAGGAATTAGTAGATGTAAGCTCATCATTTACTAGGCAAAAGGTTGAATTTATGAAAGCTGGAGGATCCTATTCTATAGTCTTCGGAAAAAAACTTCAAAATTTTTCAGCTAATATATTAAACAAAGATCCTGCACCTGTATTCGCTTCGCCGAGAGAAATCCATTCCGAAGATCAAGGACTCACCGCAGTTGAAAAAATATTTAATAAAAATGCTATTGGTCTTACGAGCGACAAAAAGCTCGTCGCAGGCTCCGATGTGCGCGTTAAAGTAAATATTGTAGGTTCGCAGGACACCACTGGACTTATGACTTCACAAGAATTAGAAGCGATGGCTGCCACCGTTATATCTCCATCACTTGATGGCGCATATCAGTCTGGGTGTCATACGGCTTCTGTCTGGGACATAAAGGCTCAAGAAAATATCCCTAGATTAATGCAATTTATGCATGATTTTGGTCTTATAACTGCCCGAGACCCAAAAGGTGTTTATCATTCAATGACAGATGTAATACATAAAGTGCTCAATGACCTCACAATAGATGATTGGGCTATTATTATTGGAGGAGACTCACATACTAGAATGTCAAAAGGTATCGCGTTTGGAGCAGACTCCGGTACCGTTGCACTTGCTCTCGCAACTGGTGAAGCAACAATGCCGATTCCCGAGTCTGTAAAGGTTACTTTTAAGGGGAACTTGCACAATCATGTTGATTTCAGAGATGTTGTTCATGCTACGCAAGCGCAAATGTTAAAACAATTTGGCGACAATGTCTTTCAAGGAAGAGTTATTGAAGTGCATATTGGTACTTTAATGTCAGATCAAGCATTTACCTTTACTGATTGGACTGCTGAGATGAAAGCGAAAGCCTCCGTCTGTATTTCTGATGATGACATTTTAATTAAGTCATTAAAAATATCAAAAAAACGAATACAAACAATGATTGAAAAAGGAATGGATAATAAAAACCAAACTTTAAAAGGATTGGTAGATAAAGCATCTTTAAGAATAGAGGAAATAAAATCAGGGGAAAGGCCAGCTTTAAAGCCGGACAGAAATGCCAAGTATTTTGCAGAAGTTGTAGTAGATCTCAATGAAATTAATGAGCCAATGATTGCAGATCCTGATGTTAGTAATATAGATATATCCAAGAGGTATACCCACGATACTATAAGACCAATATCTTATTACAGGGCAGAAAAATCTGTAGATCTAGGTTTTGTTGGGTCATGTATGGTTCATAAAGGAGATATGAAAATTGTTGCTCAAATGTTACGCAATTTGGAAAAAAAATCAGGTGAAGTAAAGTTTAAGGCACCTTTAGTGGTAGCAGCTCCAACGTACAATATTATAGATGAACTGAAGGAAGAAGGCGACTGGGAGATTCTAGAAAAATATGCCGGATTCCAATTTGACGACAAGAACCCTAAGCAAGCTGCAAGAATTGAGTATGAAAATATATTGTACCTTGAGAGACCTGGATGCAACCTTTGCATGGGAAATCAAGAAAAGGCAGAAAAGGGTGATACGGTTCTTGCGACATCAACGCGCCTCTTTAAAGGCAGGGTTGTAGAAGACTCATCTGAAAAAAAGGGAGAGTCACTTCTTGCTTCAACACCGGTTGTAGTGCTATCAGCGATATTAGGAAGAACACCTACTCTGCAGGAATACAAAGACTCGGTTAAAGATATTGATCTTACAAAATTTAAACCTTCATCAGAAAAGCCTTTAGATACTTTATCCGTCCACTTTTAACGCCCTTAAAGTATCAGTTATCAAAACGTTAACTTGCCCTGAGACTTTATGCCAAGTTTCTCATTTATTTTGGGCATGCACCTTTTGAAGAACCTTGAAATAGATAATATATACTAATCAATATGTTATAAGCATATTAAGGTTTGGCGGAGAGACCCTCCTCACCATTTCTTTTTAATCATCTGAATTTATTATATTTTAAAGCCTAGATATTTTTCAGTCTACAATTTAGTCTACAAAATACCTATTCCATATCAGTATCTCATATAGTTATGGGCTAATCTCAGTATTTTGGATCGCATGTTTTATTCATACAGAAATTTTATGAAGGTCTATTTTCTCTTTTCTTCCTCTTATAGAAAATTTGGAAACCACTTCAGAAGATAGCTTTTCATTTATTTTATTCATAACTTTGTCAGAAAATAATACTTCGGCATCGATTTCTTTGCAGGCATCACAAATTCTACTCGCTACATTAACAGTATCACCGATAACAGTATATTCCACCCTATCACTACTCCCCACATTTCCAACAAAACAGCCTCCAAAATGGACACCAACCCGGTGCCTTACAATTGGTAAGTTATTTTCTTCTCTTTGTTTTTCCCAATCACGCATAGAGACTTGCATTTGTCTGACGCAATTTAGAGCATTTTGGGCATCATTTCCCCTTGAAAATGGAGTTCCAAAGGTAGCCATTACGCTATCTCCAATAAACTTATCAACTGTTCCCCCATGTTCAAATACTGCGGACACCATTTTTGTTTGGTACTCAGATAATAAAGCCAATACCTCTTGGGGTTTCATTCCTTCCGAGAGTTTTGTGAAATTGGATATATCGGTAAAAAGAACAGCAATTTGTTGCTCTTTTTCCTGATCTAAGTCATGTTTATCCTTATTCTTCTCAATTTCATCTCTAACCTCTGGAGAGAAATATCTTCCTAAAAGATTGTTAGACCTTTCGTGGGCTATTGCATCTTTAAGGTTTCTTTGCATACTCCATGCAATAGCAATTAACGCTATGGCGCTGAAGGTAGTAATTGCTGCATTTTGGGAAAAAATTCCTCCATTCATTGCATAAAGGTTCGATGTTATTAAAGTGGGGTCATAAGTCAAAAATGTTTTTGGGTTGAAGATAATGTTAGAAACGGAAAGTGCTGTGATCAGATAGTAGTAGATGATCAAAATTACTGAAAGGTAAAATCTTGATAAAAGTACCGCGAGTATCATGCCATAAGAAATAAACACAAAGGAATAGTCTAACATTCTACCACCGTAAGTATTTAAATAGTCAACCACTCCATCATCTATACCGAAAATAGCACGCCTAAGCCATGGAGAAACAAGCAACCAAAATACAAGCAAAGTCAGAAAATAGTTATAATTTTTTGTATTAACAAATACGGCAACTAATACAAATATGGTCATTCCAGTTAATGTAAAAATAGTAAATAATTGCCCTGCAAGCGCACTTGCCCAACCTAAATTTGTTAGAATAGAGACAATGATGCCCGTGAAGAATAATCCGGTCCCAACCGTGCCAGCTAACCGTAAACCGTTAACATGTCTTTTTCTTATTAAATCTTTATCTTTCATAAAAAATTCATAATCTGAACTTTAGATATATTCCAATAAATATGGAGCTAAATCTAGTGCATTTTTTAAATAGCGAAAAAAATGTTATACCTCTTCAGCAATTTCCAAATACGCGTCAACCTTTTCCTTTTTTAACTGTAATTCTAGCCAACAAAACAAAAGGATTTTCACTATCATTTATTACATTTCCTCCCAATTCTAAAATAAGTCATTACTATTAAATTTAATGGATAGATTAATAGAAATTATTCGAAGGCTACTCCTGGTAGTCATATGGTTTTTTGGCAGTGGATTTTCACTGGTTATAGTCACCCTTAGTTTAAATGAGGGCAACCCTCCATTTTACCTTGCGGTCTTAATTGTCTTTGGTTTTTTTGTGTTAAGCTATATCTGTCATACACTTTTGAATTGGATTTTAGCTCACAAGTAAAAGGTAGTAGTCAAATTTTTTTTGGATCAAAACAGAGATTTTTTGTTGGGAAAAATGACTGAAAAGAACAATAACGGTTAAGGTGAAGAAGGGAGTAAAATAATGAACCTCAAACTTAAACACTATATCGCAACACACACGTTTCATTCTTCTGATGCTCTGAAAGGTTTTAAAAGTGCCTTCAAACACCGCAAAAAAAACTCAGACTGGTTTAATAATGAAACAGTCGATGCAAAAAAACATTTTTTTCGTACCCTAAGTGATAGAAAGATTGTTGATGAAAACAGTTGGGATGAATTTGATTCCTCTAATTATGCTGTTCTTTACCAGTTGTTCTACGGTAAAGGCGACTTTTTTTTCTGTCATTGGCACGCTATTGATGAACAGTCAATAATTGACAGACTCGCATCTAATGGTGGAGACAAGTTTTTTATTACAATGGCTACACTAATTGATCCTCCAAAAATTAATGTTGATAGAATGCAAACTTATCTTCAAAAGCTGAAGTAACTTTTATTTAAAAGAACCTCTAGGGTAATTTTTTGGATAGGTGCGTGATATCCATTCCACAACATCCGGATGTTCATCTACCAAACTGCAAATGCTTTTTATTTTTGGAAATTCATTTAAAACATCTTTTGGAATGCCATCAATTGTTCCTGACACCAACCATCCCATATTTCTCCAAAGAGCTAAGTCAGCAATACTCATATCAGAGCCAGCCGCCCAAGGTCTTGAAGCAGATAAAAAGTTTTCTAACATTTTAAGTTTTGTTTTCAGTTCTCCGGCAACGAGTTCTTCTCTATTTAATAATTTCTGTTTCTCTGAAACATCTTTTCCAGAAAATAGTATCCAATTAAATACATCTGTTTGAAAATCAATAAACTGATCGATTTGAGCAGCCAGAAAATCATCATCTTTGGGATATAAATCAGCCAGTTTTCCACAGAATCTTGCTATGCCTCCTGTCTGAGCAATAGAAATTCTATCTACTACTAATACGGGTAATTGTCCAAAAGGGATCAAAGTTCCATCATCTAAAAACCCTTTTGATTTTACTCTCTGAAACTCCTCTGAATTAATCCTTCTATCGTTAAACTCAATCCCACCCATAAAAAGAGCAATTCTAGAGACCTCCGCTCTCCAAAAAGGAAAATCAAGATAAATCAATGTTATATCCATTTTTCACTCTCATAATTAGTTCAAAATTAAGACTTCCTGAACTTTAGCTTAAATGCGATAAGTAACAATAAAAAAATGGAGTGAAGAATGGATAAGAACCTTAGAGCCCAAGTGTTTGAGACTTATAATAGATATGCAAATGCTTTTAACGAAGCGGATTTGGAAACAATCAATGATTGTATTGCTTATCCCTTAGCTTATATCGGCGCAGACTCAGTTAATATGTTAGATAAGTTTCCAATTGATCCAAAAGAACTAAAAGAGAAAATTGGGTGGGCAACAAGCGACGCTTTTGAAATAGATATTGTAGCGGTTTCCGCCAAGAAAGCTCATGTTGCAATCCGCAATGTTAGAAGGCTAAGAGGCGATGGTTCTCTTATTGAGGAAGCAACTGCGTTTTATGCTTTTAAAAATACAAATAACGGTTGGAAAATTTATGCTCTTTCAGACATTACCTTCCCTGCTTAATCTTCACATCAAAGGCTCTCACATGCACGGCCAACACAGATTAGGGGACAAGGCATTCCTTGCTCTGGTTCCCTAAAACAGCGCACAAGCTCTCTTACCCCATAAATACTGTTATTGGAGGGTGCTCTGCTAAACTGTTCACAGTTAAGTATCTCTAAATCTTCACATGAAGCCCCACGCATTATGTCCGCATAATATATTACTTCATCTTGTGGCGGCTTTTTAATTGAGTTTCGGTAAGGACCAAACTTAAAACCGAGAAATTTACCCTGGGGACTGAGGTCCCCTTTTATAACACCAATAAGCCGCTCATTAACCCAAAATCTTGTAATCTCTTTGCCATCACGCATGTCCATTTGAAATACGAAATCAAGCCATCGGCTTTTGAAATAATTACTAGTCTCCATGTTGGCTATTAACCCGGGGCGTTCACAAAAATCTGATATCTCTCCCTGCATATTTTTAATTTTACGACACTCTTCGCCCGTAGTTTTTAACTGAAAGGTCACTTGATTATTCGTGATGGTAAATGCTATTGCCGGGTCTCTCTGACGACCATTTTTTCTATCTTTTAAATCAAATGGTGAGATTGTGTGATAGGCGCTTCCAACATGATGAGGTATGAAAATCGAAAATTTATACCAGTATACTTCACCATCTCTCATCTCGTGCACCCTTGGTTTTTCTTGTATCTGCATGCGTTGCGCAGTCCCGGCTGCACCAAATCTGCCCCAATCATCAGGATGGCCCTTGTCATTCATGCTTATGGACATTCTAGCGGCTTTGCGTCCTTTGAAATCGACTATCTCAAACCCATCTACTTTGTTGATGTTTCTACTATTGGGCACAAATAGTTTTGCTGTTTGTTCATCCATTATTTGTAAAAGATTTTCATAAGAGATACCTAACCGACGCTCTGTAAAGTCGATATTTTTATCTGTTGCTATTTTTCTAAGAATTTGCAGCTCATTGCTATCAGCAACACCATCAAATTCAAGACCATGCTCTTTTAAGACGTTAATTAATTGTTTTCTGGAATTTTTGCCGATAATACCATCAATCTGCCCTACGTTGTAACCAAGCGCATTCAAATAACTTTGTATTTTAATATTTTGTTGAATATCAGCATAGCCTACAAAAAATGGCCAGAATAAGCATACAGCACATATGAAGGTATATTTTATTAGCTGCACTGAAAAACTCCTTTTTATATCTAGATTCTAATTCCCAAATCTCTTGCGTCTATATACTGATTAAGATTGTCCGAAGATTTTTTCTCAATATCCTCTTTACCCTTTATTAAGCTCAAAAACCTAATAGCTAAGTTAGCTTTTTTAAATAAATCTATCTCCTCGTCATTTAAAGCGTCTGCAATAATTTTCTGAGAGGTAATTAATAGGTTTTTATGTGTATGAACAATCTCCGTTAAAATGCGTTCCGTAGCATTCTTTACTGCTTCGTTAAATTTATCATTCTGCCTCCATCGTGATAGCGTTTCTTCTCTAATCCCAAGTTGCTTAGAAATTAGTGATGCTTTCACACCAGTAGCTATTAAATGAATAGCAATAAGTTGATTTTCATTGAGTTTTGTTGACATTTTGTACCTGTCTTACGGGCTTATGCCCTAGAAAACCTCTTTGTTTTTTTTGCTCATTTATATAGTTTTCAATTTCTCTCACGTCCCACACGACCTTGTTTGGTCCGAGTGGGAAAGGCTCTGGAAAATTTGAATTTGGTTTAGACCATCGTGTGACGGTTGACGGACTTATGTTCAGCATTCTTGCTACTTCTTTTTTACTTATAAAATTGGACTTCATAATAAAGATTCCTCTTTAAATAATTAAAATTTAAAACTTGAAACCTTCGCCACTAGATTAATAATCTATCCCGAAGTAAGAGCACATTATTGTGCGTGTTGAAATCCTCACACCCTAGGGTTTCGCCTTGCCGTGAGTAAGCCGCAAATTAATGCGTAGGTCAATAGTTTCCTCGATAATAGCATTTAGTTTTTTATAAATAAAGACCAAACAATGTCTTTTTTACATAAACCTACTTTTTTTCTTCGTGATCAAATTCTTTATCAATTGGTACTTTTATTCCATTAAGAAGTTGGTTCGTTCTACCCGCGAGCGACACAATTGATAAGAACTCTGCATATTGTTCATCATCCATTCCTTTTGCTCTGGCAGCTGCGGTGTGCGAATGTATGCAATATTCGCAGCTATTTGCAATGGACACAGCGGCATAGATTAGTTCCTTTGTCATTGGGTCTAGTTTGCTTGGTGTTGCCATTACTGCTTTTACATCGCGCCACGTATTCTCAAGTAAGCTCTCGTCAAAGGCAAGGTAGTGCCATAGGTTATTTATAAAATCGCTTCTTCGTGTGGTACGGATGTCATCAAAGACCGCTTTGACTCGTGGGTTTGCTTCAGGATTTTCAGGCGGTGATATAGTCGACATTGGGTGGCCTTTCTCTTTGTATTTTGTATTAGCTTTAACATTTCGTTTTGTGCATCACAAATTTATGCGTACTACGACAGTATATATTTCTCCCAATCGTTCATAATAATTTTTCTTTGCTCTAGTAAATTTGACCGCATATAGGCTTTTTCCACTTTGTCTGGCAATTGCTGTGCTTGTGAAAACTTAATGGCATAATGTCGATATTTTCCCTGTTCTTCTGCCCAGGTTCTAAATGTTGAGCGAAAGCCATGATTTGTGATTTTGAAATGCGGAAATCGCTTTTTCACAAATACGAGCATAGCCCCATTGGATATATGGCGTCCTGTTCCAAGGTTGGTAAACACAAATTCATGATTATGCTTCTGTCGCATTAATGTGATAATGGATAAGGCCTCATTTGATAACGGAACCGTATGCTCTTTTCGTGCCTTCATGTTTTGATAGGGGAGCGTCCACAGCTTTTTCTTGAGATTAAATTGTTCAAACTTTGCTTTGATGACTTCACTAGTCCGAGAGGCTGTTAGAATTAACAAGCGCAATGCATACGCCGAGACCACATCATATTCACAAAGCTGTTCATAAAAACATTGAATTTTTTCGTGCGGTAATGAGGGGTGATGCGTAATCTTTTGGATTTTATAGGGGTCTGACATAACCTCTTGTAACCCCCTCTCCATAAGGCTGGATTATCTCTAGCATACCATTTCTTTACTTTTGCAAACCCAAAAATTCTGAATAATCTTTGTTGTAGTCTCCGTGCCGTCTCGGTTTTTGATGACCAAATGGGTAATAAAAGCACATGAATATCGTCCATATTAATATCACTCAGTGGCTTTTTATCTAAATAAGGGACAGCATAATTCGTTATTGTGCTCCGCCATTGCTGTTCACTTTTGGGGTTTGTCCATTCGTCTTTCTTTTTTGTTGAAATATAGAGGTCAGCAATTTCGGAAAACTTTTTGTTTTGTTGCTGTCTTAAAACCTCCGCTCTATTCTTTTCGTCTATCGGGTCAATATTCTTTTTCAGTAATTGCTTGTTGCTGAGGGCATGCTGGCGGGCATCGAAAAGGGAGACGTCTGGGAACCGCCCTAACCCCATCTCTCGTGATTTTTTGTGGGCCCTATAGCGAAAGCTCCATTTGCCTTTTCCTTTGCTCGAAATAGAAATATACAGCCCATTGCCATCATGGTATTTGCCCTTTGGCAATACGAGTAATTGTTTTGCGTTTAATCGTTTCATGTCATCTCCAGTCCACAACTCGGTCTACAAAGTGGGTTGATTTAAGATGATGTATTATGAAATAGCGTGAAGGGCTTAGGTCAACAACTTCCCTTGTTTCTTTGGGTTTATGACACAGGGTGACATAAGGAAGTTAGGTTAGTGGCGGAGAGACAGGGATTCGAACCCTGGAGACGGTTTCCCGCCTACACACTTTCCAGGCGTGCGCCTTCGACCACTCGGCCACCTCTCCGATATTTCAAGCATTCTACGTATTTTATTCAATCTTGCAAGACAACTGAAACACGTCTATTCATTCGGCCTTTTTTTTCTATTTTTGAAATAAATAGCTTACCTATCTCTTTGGTTGACTTAACATGAGTCCCCCCACAAGGTTGTAAATCAATAACATTATCGGAGCTGCCTATCCTTACTAGTCGGACAAATTCAACATTTTGTGGGGGTTTTACTGACATTGTTTTTATGAGTTGTGGTCTCTCTCTTAGTTCTTGTTGTGAAATTAGATCGTAAGAGACAGAGTAGTCTGCCTCTACCATAGAATTCAATTTATCTGTAATTTCATCCTTAGAAGGTGACTCCGGCATATCAAAGTCCACTCGACCTTTTTCAAAAGTAATTTGTCCTCCTGTTACAGGGAAAGGAAGACATACGGACAACAAGTGAAGTGCGGTGTGTGTTTTCATATATTTGTATCTAATATCCCAAGCCAACCTTTGGATTACTTGAGTTCCCTCTTTCAAATTTGTAATAACATCAGTATCTTCAATTTTAACGTAAACCTGGCCCTCTGGCCCCTTAACCGTATCAATTATTTGAAAATGTGTACCATTAACTATAATAGTACCTAAATCTCCTGGCTGACCTCCCCCCTTGGGATAAAAAATTGGCTCATCAAGTTTGATACCAAACTCAGTAGATATACCAATAATCCTAGCTTCATGTTCTTTTTTATATGGAGCATTGTTATAAACAAATTCTTGATCACTCATTTTGTATAATCCTTCTTTACCGACACTCTTTTTTTAATATTAGAATTTGAGTTACCTTTTATATTTAAATCTCTTTGTGGAAATGGGATCTCGATACCTTCTTTCTTAAATAATTCAAAAATGGAATAATGAAGCTCCGATCTGACTTGAAACATATAATTTTTATCTTTTACATAAATAATCAAATCAAAATCTAGCGAACTATCTCCAAATTGCTGAAATCTTACAAATGGCTCTGGGCTTTTAAGAGTCATCTCATGACTTTTTCCAACTTTTAGTAATAATCTCTCTACCCTTTTTGGATCAGAATCATAGGAAACACCTACCGATACCCGTACCCTGCCGGTCTCATTACTATGGGTCCAATTCAGAACGGACCCTGCGATTAATTCTGAGTTTGGAACAACAACCATTGCTCGATCGAATGTTTCGATTTGCGTTGAACGAACGGATATCTTTTTGACAGTGCCTGAGAAACCTGAAGCTTCTATCCAATCACCTTCTTTTATGGGTCTCTCGACAAGCAAAATAATTCCGGAAACAAAATTTGATACAATAGTTTGCAGACCAAAACCAATCCCGACACTAAGAGCTCCAGCAACAATAGCGATACTTGACAAATTGAATCCAATTGAAGATAAGGCAATCACAGCTGCCAATGTGTAACCAATATACCCAACACCAGACACTAACGCATTTTGACTTCCTTTATCCATTTTTGTTTTGGGTAAAACAGTACTCTTTACAATTCTCTGAATGACCGTTGTTGCAAAGTAACCTAGACCGAATATTACACCAAAATTCAGAATAGAGGTAGGCGTTAAATTAACATCTCCTAGGGTTAAACCTTCGTTAAATCTCACCCATAGCTCCACATATCGTGAAAACTCAACCCCTAGAGCTAGACCCATAAGCAAGAGAGTCCCAATAAAACTAAGCAAGCTAAAACCCAAAAAATATGGATTGGTGTCATTATTTTTCTTTTCCGACAAAAACAGTGTGCGTAAGAAAAAGTCGATCAAAACTGCCAGGATGATTATACCCGTCATATAACTCATCACTTTAATTATCTCAAAGGCAATTAGGAGATAGCCAAAAATACCTCCTATTAAAAAAACCCAAGTCAGAGCAATGGCTACTTTGGCAATAAAATCGACTGACAAATAGCTTAAGCCCCTCTCCTTATCTGGCAGAAGGCTGGCTAATGAAAAAATAAGAGTTTGTACACTTCTCACACCATAATTAAATACACTCGCAATTATTACTAAACCTATAGCATTTAAGGTTACCTCAGCTTCGAGGGAAAGATATGACCTCTCGGTCAAGTAGCTAATAATTGTGAAAAACCCCAAGGCAATAGCTATGCAAAATATTGCTACTTGTAACCGTGAAAGATCAGGGGTGTAACCAAAATTATCATTTGATAATCGGTATTTTGCTTCTGTAACAACTGTTCTGAGAAAATTTCCAAGTAGGAAAATTAAAGCTGCCATAGGTAAAGCGTCAATTAATATTGGGAGCCCATAATTTCCACCAAGACTTTGAAGAAAATTGATTATCAACGTAGTAGCAATCACTTGAACAACTAATCTAAGAAAAGGGTTTAAAAAAATCAGCGTATTGTTATTTTTTATTTTCGATGAAATAACTTTGTTGCCGAATACAATTATATTTTTTTGGAAAACAAGTATAATTAAGCCAATGAAAAAACTTATTACCGGAAGGAGTGAAACTGACAACATCCTAATCCACCTTCCCTGAGTATTGAAATTTTTATACAAATCAACTGCAAAATTTCCAATTAAACTTGCGAAATCAGACGCTCCCTGAGCATACGTAGTGGGTAACAAAACAAGTTGATTAAATGAAAAAAACCTTTCATTGAATCTCACTTTCTTTAATTCATCAATTTCTTTGATCAGTCTTTCTGCTCTTCTGAGAGAAAGCTTTGTATTAGCCAACTGAAATGTAGTTTTTTCAAGAGTACTTATTAGTTTTTGCCGCTTGAACGAAATATATGTCCCTTGTATGGCACTTTCTAAAACTAAATCATCAATAAGCTTTAACTCTCCTTTTTGAATTAGATACTTGTTATTTATCTCTTTTTGCAAAAGAAGAGCTTTATTTCTATCTTCAAATAAATCAGCTCTCAAATAACTCAAAGACTCATTTGATGCTTCTCCCTTAGACAGTATCTCGGTGGCTCTTACCGCGTTTTTGTTGAAGCTATCAAAAATAATTTCAAGCGTTTCTCCTCTTACATTTAATGGGCTAAAGAAGAGAAATAAAGCAGCAAATAACAAAGTTAATAGCTTGTTTAATATACTCATAGATTGAACTTACCTACCTTGAAGAGGATTAACAATAGTTACTTTAAATTCCAAAATTGCTCCAATTCATACAGTGTCCTCAGCAAATTTCCACGATTTTTTTATTTGTAAGCGGGTATCAATAAATGTGTAAATTGATGCAATCGAAATAATATAGTATTACTACTTAAACATGGTTATTAATTTTAACAGTAATTTTTAACAAAATGGAAAGAAGGCATTTCCTAATTTCAAGCGTTTTTTCGTTAGGCTTGATTTCGCAGCAAGCGTATGGTTCAACACCAAATTCTTCTGTGAACTTTGATGTACTATTAAATGATGAAATAGTTGGTTATTCAAATCTAACCCATAAAAAGCTTAAAGATGGTTTGGAAGTCCTAATTGACGTTGAGATAACGCCAAAGTTTTTGGGGCTAAAGTTTATGAAATATACTTTAAAAAACCGTGAGGTTTGGAAAAAGAAAAAGCTAATGTCCATAGATGCTAATTCATCTTGGTTTGGGAAAAGATATTATGTAAGAGGCCAAAGGGAAAAAGGCGGTTTTAGAATCAAGGGATCAGCTTTTTCAGGGGTTATCAAAGACACCTTTGCCACGACAAGTTATTTCACTCCAGAGTTTTTAAAAAGAAGGATTTGGGTTAGTACACAGGATGGAACACCTCTAGAAATAAAAACTCGAAAGTTGAGAAATAGAAAAGTGTCCTTTAATGATAAAGACTACTCGGTAACAGAATGGGAGATATCGGGCGATTTGGAATTAACCCTGCAATATGATCAACACAAAAATTGGGTTGGGAGTGGTTTTACTGTTGGAAACTATCCAGCTCGTTTCATTTTGAATAACAGAAAAAATAATATCCACAAAATATGGCAAAACAGTTGAATAAGTCAATATTGATCACAGGCTGTTCAACGGGTATTGGTGCAGCCCTTGTCGCGGAGTTTTTAAGACAGGGCTTTCTTGTGTTTGGATCGATAAGAGACAAAAAGATGGAAGTTCCTCTTAAGAAGAAATATGGTGTTAATTTCGTTCCTTTAGTTTTTGATGTAACCAACTATTCACAGATATCCAAAGCATACAAAAAAGTTAAATTAACTTTAAAAGGAGCTAACCTAGGTATTTTGATTAATAATGCAGGAATTGCAAAATTAGGGCCTGTTGAACACATTTCTAGTGAAGAATTTGATCTTCACCTTAAAACAATGGTTTTAGGAACTTTTAACTGTGTTCAAATATTTCTGCCATTGCTTGGTGCAAAAAACAAATGTTCTCCTGGTAAAGTTATAAATATAAGCTCCGGGGGAGGATCAATTGGGCAGCCATTTATGGCGTCTTATTGTTCAAGTAAACATGCTCTTGAAGGGTTTTCCGAGTCTCTTCGTCGTGAACTGTTAATTTATGGTATCAAAGTAATAATTGTCGCACCAAGAGCTTTTAAAACTGAAATTTGGGATAAATCAAACATAGACGGAAGAGCCGTTGATTTTAAAAAGACGGTATATAATCAAGCCTTCAATAAATTTACAAATTTTATCAAGGGATTATCAGAGCAAGGACAAGATGTTCAAGTTTTAGCACAAATAATCTACAAAATTTCAAGTCTAAAAAATCCAAAAGTCAAATACTCAATGGGACCATCAGGGGTACAGTTTTACCTAATTCGCGCTTTACCAAAAAAATTAATAGATAAAATACTGGGGAAATACTTTCTTCTTGTTAGATAGATTGATCGCTGTTTGTTTCGGGGAACCTAAACATTAGTAGTAATGGCAAAACCTTCAGAGTGATTGGAGCAATAGCGTATAAACAGGTTAACCAAAATAATATCTTATCTGAATTACCACCTAAGGGATCAAAATCAACTGCGTAAAGAAACAACAAAACGAATCCTCCTGAAAAAGCTGCGGCGGTCTTGTTTATAACAGATAAAATTGAGAAGAAAGTTCCAGACCGATTGCTCTTCACTATTTTCAGATCTTCATCTAAAAGGTCTGCCTGAATAGACGTTGGAAGAGCAGAATCTGCACTCACACAAATACCGGTCAATAGACATATTACCGAGAATAGAAAAATACTGTTAGTATTCATAAAGAAAACTAATGAGAAAACAATCATGGAAAAAAATATTGAGGCGCACCATAAGTCACTTTTTTTAAAGAGCTTACTTATTTTAATCCATAGTGGTACGCTTAACACACCCGATAATAAATATAAAAGCATAAGTAACCCTACTAGATCCTCTCTTTGTAGTTTATGGATTACAAAAAAAGCAAACAAAGCTCCCGGAATTCCATTCGCAGCGGCATTAAAAAACTGACTTAGGAAAAAGTATTTTAATTGTTTGTTAACTAGTATGGCTTTGACCACACTAAATATTTCTGACTTGTTTTGATGTGCTATAGAGCTTTCTTTAATAACAAAAGCGGAAATTATTATCATTAGTGGGTGGCTAATAAAAATTACTGTGGCTATATTTTTAAGAGCTTGTGTGGATCCCTCGGCCATAGCATACATTAGAGCTGCTAAAATTGTGCCCAAAAGAAAGAAGCCTTCACGAAAAAAGGTTATTCGAGATCTCTCAACATACTCTCCACTTAATTCCGCTCCTAAACTATAAAAAGGGGGAGTTAAAAGTGATAGCCCTATGGTCAGTATCACTATATAAAACGCAAAGTGTTGGAAAGCAAATGTACCCAAATTAGATCCAAAGAGACCCCAGACCCCAAAGAGAGTGAAGGGTAACGATATCAACAACCAAAACTTCCTTTTTCCAACGGGAACATTCAAGTTGTCACTTGCCCAACCTACTAAAGGATCTAAAATTCCATCTAACAATCGTACAATTAAAAATATAACTCCGATACCTAGAAGAGAGATACCAAATTGCCTAGCATAATGCTCGCTGACAAAAATAAAGAGTGGAAATATTATCAGTGCCAAAGGCAGTGCGTTTGATGCATAAATAATGTGTTGTAAATAATTTTGGCGCAAAAGAAGCTAATTTTTCTTTAGAGTCACCTGGGTTACATCACCAGCACCAGAAAAAAAGAATGACGCACATGAGGTTAAGTAAAAGTTCCACATCCGCCTAAATCTATCATCAAATCCCAGCTCAGATATTCTGTTCCACTTACTATTGAATCTTTGGGACCATATACGAAGAGTCTTAGAATAACTTTGTCCAAATTCCTTACTTCTTATAAATTCCAAGTCCGCACTACGAATTTGGTCAACAAGAGCCGTATAACTTGGGAGCATACCTCCTGGAAAAATATACTTTTGAAGAAAATCAACACTTTTCCTATATTTAGGAAAATACTTATCATCAATGGTTATAACTTGTAGACATCCTAGACCACCACTTTTGAGAGAATTTTTGATAGTTTTAAAATATGTAGGCCAATATTTTTCTCCAACGGCCTCAAACATTTCTATTGACACAACACCATCGTAAACACCCTTTTCATCTCTATAATCTTGCAGAAGAAATGAGCTTTTATCCGCCATACCCAATTCAAACATTCTTTTTTTAGAATAATCTAATTGTTCTTTAGACAACGTCAGACCCGTGAGTTTGACACCTCTAGTCTTGATAGCATGTTCAGCAAATCCTCCCCAACCACAGCCAATTTCCAAGACGCTGTCACCCTCTTTCAAATTTAAATTTTTGCATATTGATTCATACTTATTTGTTTGCGCGCTAGATAGCACTTCTTTTTTGTTTTTGAAAAGCGCAGACGAGTAAGTCATCGTTTTGTCGAGCCATTCTCTATAAAATTGGTTGCCTAGATCGTAATGATAGGAGATATTTTTTCTTGCTTGAAATTTCCAATTAGACTTCAACCAGTGGTTAAGTCTTTCATACAACCTTACAACGCTGGTTCCGATTAAATCATCATATATATCATCGCCTGCTAGAAGGAAAAAATCTAATACTGCTTGAAGGTCTGGTGTATCCCACCAACCATCCATATATGATTCTGAAAATCCATTTTGACCCTCGCGCACAAGTCTGGAGAAGAAATGTTCATTCTTCACCACTATGTAGGCATTGGCTCCAGGTTTTTTGCTCTCAACAATAAACTTTCTGTTGTCTGGAAGTTGGATTATTAGACTACCCGCATTAGGGCTTTGTATCATTTTAAATATTGAAGAAAACCATCTTGGCAGATTAGGTTGGCCTTTAACATCTTTTAAAAATTGTTCCTCCATCTTTCCCCCCAAATTAACCTAACTATAAGGTACAATTTTGACTCTCTTAAAATACAAAATTAAAGCATTCCAATGTATTAAAATCAACACTTTTACCAACATAAGTGGATAACAAAAAAAAGCCTTAGCTAATGTCCAGTCATTAAAGTCCTGATATCTTCCCGTTTGACTAGCAATTAGAAGTAACCCTTCTTCATCTTTTTCGTTAATCTTAATAGAAAGCTTTTCGTCAGGAGGTAAAATCGTAAAATGGTAAGTTTGAGCCATATCTATAAATGGAGATACATACATATTTTTCTTGACAGAGTGCCTGACCCTTCCGTCCGGGTCAGGTTGACTATCTGATATATATTCGATTTGCTCCCCATATGTATTTTTTACTTCGTAAATAACGGAATTTAATTGGTTCTTGGAGTAGCAGTAGAAAACGGACAATGGGCTAAAACCAAGTCCTAAAACCCGGGGAAAACTTAATAAATAGACTTTATCCGGTTTAGTAAATCCCGCCCCCATAAGCTTTTTGTTAACCCAATCTCTTAAGTGTAAGGTATTTCTATCTCCATGATCCTTTTCATATAGAGAAACCATTCCCCATCTGTTTAATCTGAAAAACCAAGATGTCTCATCAAACTCTGCTAATTTATCAATATCCAAAAAAAGGCTAAAAACGTTGTAACGAAATAAATGTCTTCTTGGCTTTAATCGCATGTGCATAACAGACCCAAAATAAACACACGATTTTACCATAAGTTCTACATCTTTCTCTTGGACCAATTAGGCTCACAACCTAACAGCTTCGCAACGTATAGGCCCGAGTTTAAGCCATCTTCATGAAAACCAAAACCCATTTTTGCACCTGCAAAGTACAAACCATTTTCACCCTGTAGCGCGTTTAGTTTTTTTTGCGCATTTAATGTGTCAGAGTCATAAACAGGGTGAGAATATAAAGTTTGATAATGTACAAGACTTGGATCAATTTCTTTACTGGGGTTAAGTGAAACAAAATAATTTTTTTTGCTTTTTATACTCTGAAGTTTGTTCATCCAGTAGGTGACCTCAATTGGTTTATTGAGAGAGTTTTGAATATTACTTGTAATAAAATTCCAACTAGACCATACGTTTTTTAACTTCGGCATATGCGTGTTATCAGAGTGGAGCACCACTTTATTCTTAGATACCTTAAAAAATTTTAAAGTATCTAGCTCATCTTTACTAACATCTCCAATTAAATCTATAGTTTCTGGACCATCACACGCTAAAATAACTTTATCAAAAACCATCTCACCAAACCCATTTCCTGCAAGTAAATTACACTTTTTTTTGCTTCTTGTGATTGCTTTTACGGGAGTGCCTAGAAATACCCTTTTCCCAAGCCTTCTTATAATTTTATCTACATATTGCTTTGAACCACCGTCAACTGTTCTCCACTCAATTGGGCTAGAGAGAAGGTCCAATAGGCCATGATTTTCAAAGAATTTCAAATAACTTAATGCAGGAAAATCTAAGATACTACCTGTTGGCACAGACCAAATTGCAGCACCCATTGGAACAACAAACATTTCCGAAAACCAACTGCCAAAATTGTAGTGCTGCAAAAATTGGCGCATATCAAAATATGAAAATTTCTTATCAGCCATAAATCTCTTCGAAATATTTTTAAATCTATAAACATCGTATAGACCCCTCAAATGATTTATATTTAATAAGTTTCTGCGTTGAGCAAAAAAAGAATTAAAATTTTGACCTGCGTATTCTAGTTGTCCATCGGCTAACGAGAACCCGAACGACATATTTGAACTTTTTGTTGCTACCTTTAATTCGTCAAATAGACTTGTGAGGTTAGGATAATTTTTTTCATTAAAAACAATAAACCCAGTATCTACATGAATATCTTCTTCGTTTAGCTCAATTTTTACCGTATTTGAGTGCCCGCCGAAGTAACTGTTTTTTTCAAATAACGATACCTCATGTTTTTCAGATAGCGCCAATGCTGCTCCAAGCCCAGATATTCCTGACCCTACTACCGCTATCTTCATCTCATATATCCGAAATAATTTTTTTAAATTCAGAATATTTATTAAGGGCTCTGTCACGACCAAACTTTAAGTCAACGATGGAAGTGGAAGGGCGACTTTTTTCTTGAATATTCCAACTTTTGGGCGCCATCTTACAAAACTTTTCACTTTCGGGAGTAGGTTTGAAAGTTAGTCCTAAGAATTTCATTTGATATTTACTATCAGGATCAAATTTTTTTGCTTGCAATTCAGGGTTAAATACTCTGAAAAAAGGACTAGCGTCAGGACCTGAACCAGCCACCCATTGCCAACCCATAGCATTTGAGGCTGGATCCCAATCAATTAAACAGTCTTCAAACCATTTTAAACCATGCCTCCAGTCAATAAGGAGATGTTTAGTCAAGTATGAAGCTACTATCATCCTTACCCTGTTATGCATTCTACCTGTGACATACATTTCTCTCATTCCCGCATCCACAATTGGTTGTCCGGTCAAGCCTCTTTTCCAGCTATTTAGCTCATCCTCGTTCACTCTCCAAGGGAAATGATCCCATTCGGCTTTCCAATTTTTTCTAAGAATGTGGGGACTGAAGTAAGAAAGATACCAAGCAAAATCACGCCATGCTAATTGCCTTATAAACATCTCTTTTTCTTTGAACGCTACATCTTTATGACCAACGGCCGAATGCCAGATTTCTCGGGCGGAGATTTCACCATAGGCAAGGTTCTCAGAAAGGTTTGAGCTTTCTGTCAAATCAACCCTATCTCTTGCTTGTCCATAATTTTTAAGTCTCTGATGCAGAAAGCTATTCAGATTTTTTTTAGCTTTTTCCTCACCAACATGTACCCTTTCAATTAAATACTCTTTTCCTTGGCCTATATCCTTATCCAATTTCCACTCGCTAAGATAATCACTCTTTGGCCATTTCATGGGTGAAATAAGTTTAGTGGGTTTTGGTACCGTTGGTTTTACCTCTTGTTTTGATAATGCTCTCCAGAAAGGCGTAAATACTTTATAGTATGATCCCGCATTAGTTTGAGTTTTCCAGGGTGAGTGCAAGAGAAGTCCTTCGGTAGACTTTACTTCAACTCCTTGTTCCTTAAAATAGGATTTGATTTCAGTATCTCTTTTAACCGAATTTTCATCATATAGCCTATTCCAAAAAATTTTAAAGTCGCCAATCAACGATCTTAATTCTTTTAACACATAAAGTGGATTACCTTTTTTTAAAATAAGTTTTGAATTGTGTTTCTCTAAATCTAAAGAAAGGCTCTCTATTGACAATCCCAGCCTCCACTTAAATGCTGCCCCAGCATTATCAGTATGCTCATCCAATATAAACAGTGGGACTATGGGTCTACCATCTAGCGTCGCACTGTAAAGAGCTGGGTTATCACTCAAACGAAGGTCTCTTCGAAACCAAACTACATTTACACTCATAATAAATCCGATTATCTAAAGGTGTCGATCGAGGCCACTCATTAATTTCTCAACATCGTTGCCCGAGGTGTAGTGAACAAAACTCAATCTTATTACTCCCTCATGGATATCTACATCGAGCGCCTGAAGGAGACGGACCGCATAAAAGTCACCACTCCCTACCGAGACATTTAGTTCGTTTAATTCTTTTGCAAGCTCAATATTTGATTTTTTTGTTACTATGGCAACTGTTGGAACTCTATCTTCAATTTCGTAAGAGCCCAACAATCTAATATCTTTTTTGGTTTTCAAAAAATCGAGCAAAGGTTTCAGTAATTTCCTTTCTTGATTAGAAATTAGATTATTTAGCTTATCAATACATGAACTTGATGATAATTCGCTATTCAGATGATGGTCACTGAGAGAGTGGTAGTAGTCATAGATGCCACCCAACGCGGCGACTTGAGCATGATCAGGTCCAGCAGGTGTAAATCTCTTATTTGGAAATTCTTGATTAAAATAATGACATTGGCTCTCTAATTCTGTAGCCAAACTATCTGAAACATACATAACGCCAAGATGTGGCCCAAATGTTTTATAAGATGAAAATAGATATATATCCGGACAAAAATCATTGATTTGCGGTATCCCGTGAGGTGCATAGCTTACTCCATCCACACAGGTAAATGCCCCTGCTTCTTTAGCTATTGTACAAATGTCTTTAACGGGGTTTACTTGGCCTATTATGTTAGAAACATGCGGAAAAGCTATCAAACAAACAGTTTTATCAACTAGTTTTTTCAAATCATCTAAATAAAGGCTGCCATTAGACCTTACTTTCCACTCTCTGACCTCAAAGCCTTGGCTTGCTAAATTTCTCCATACGCCGGTATTAGACTCATGATCTTGATTGGAGACTACGATGACCTTTTTTTTATTTTTTGATAACCGAAGCGCATTAGCTAAAACGTACGTATTTTGAGAAGTTGAAGGACCCACGTGAAGATTTTTTAACGGAACTCGCAATAATTGAGCAATCTTTTTACAACTGTTATCCATTTCTTCACCAGCCTCTATAGACCCGTTGAAATACCCATAAGGCTGTACCTTTGTTGTTTGATAAAACTTTGTAAGTTTATCTACCACAAACTTACAAGGGAAACTTCCCCCAGCATTTTCAAAGAATGCTTTTTCACTAAGGGGGTTATCTACGTCGAAGGCATAAAAATGCCTTCTCACAAAGTTTAAATCAAAATCTTTCATCTCACAAAGGTGGTTTTACTTAGATCCTTGACCCCTAGACGTCGCATTAACTAAACACGCCATATTTCCACTTGGATGCTTGTTTTCATGCATTAACTGATGCGCATGACCAATCTGCTCAAAATCATATGTTTCCGACAAGCACGGATCCACCTTTTTTTGGATAACTAATTCATTAACTGCACTTGCTTCATCGTCATTTGCTACATGTGATCCCTGCAACCTTTTTTGATGCATCCAATGATATCTTAAGTCGAGAGTGACATTGTAGCCAGTTGTACCAGCACAAACGACCACCATACCACCAAGAGCACATACAAAACCAGACGTAGGCAAAGTAGCTTCTCCTGGATGTTCAAATACAATTTTTGGGTTTGTCCTCTCTCCAAGTATGTCCCATATAGCTTTACCAAAAGATCTAGCTCCTGCCATCCACTCATTGAATGCAGGATCATCTGTATCAGGTAGTGGTCCCCAATGGCTAAAATCATTTCTATTTATTACACCAAAAGCTCCTTTATCCAAACAGAACTGTCTCTTCCCTTCATCAGATATTACAGCTATTGGCTTTCCTCCTAACGCAGAGACAATCTGTAATGCCATGGCACCGAGTCCACCAGCCGCTCCCCAAACAAGAACAACATCATCTTTTTCCACAGTATGTGGAGCCCAGCCCATAAGCTGCCTGTAAGCTGTTGATGCACAGAGCATATAACACGCCGACTCCTCCCAGGTGAGATGGTCAGGCTTCTTCAAAATTTGATGTGATTGTGCTTTGGCAAATTGACAATATGACCCATAGTTAGTTTCGTAGCCCCACACCTTAGCTGAGGGCGCAAGCATTGGGTCCTTGCCCGATAATACCCAAGGGTCATCAGCTTGCCAAGTACCAGAATGAATCACTACCTCGTCGCCCACCTTGACATTGGCAACGTCATCTCCAACTTGATATACGATACCTGAGGCATCTGAACCACCAGCATGAAAAGTCTCAGGCTCACCTTTCTTTTGTCGTGTTGCTATAACATCTACAGGGTACCCAAGAGCCGCCCAAACATTA
>CACHMT010000010.1 GCA_902581005.1 uncultured Alphaproteobacteria bacterium | reverse complement strand
ACCAAGCTTAGATTAGACAAGATTTTAACTGGAGAAAAGCAAGTAATGAGCTTGGCGGCAAATCAATTTTAAATGGAAAGGGATTAACGGATGGTAGAGGCATATATTTACGATACAGTCAGGAGCCCTAGAGGAAAAGGAAAAAAGGGGTCGCTGAATGAGCTTTCGGCGGTAACATTATCTGCAAAGATTTTAAAGGAATTGCGTGAAAGAAATGGTCTTAATACCGAAGAGATAGAAGACGTTATTTGGGGCAATGTCACACAAGTTGGAGAACAGGGGGGCTGTTTGGCAAGATCCGCTGTTATCGCGGCTAATTATAGTGAGTCCACTCCTGGACTATCTATAAACCGATTTTGTGCGAGCGGGTTAGAAGCTGTAAACCTGGCTACAAACCAAGTAAAGGGGTCCGCTGGCAATGCCTACGTTGCTGGAGGAGTGGAAATGATGAGCCGTGTGCCCATGGGATCAGATGGTGCAGCGATTGCAGTTGATCCGACTTTGGCAATGAATTCATACTTTGTTCCACAGGGTATTTCAGCCGATATTTTAGCAACTAAATATGGTTTTTCCAGAGATGATGTTGATGCGTTTGCGGTAGAAAGCCAAAAAAGAGCCACAGCCGCAAGAAAATCAGGCTATTTCAGAAAGTCAATTGCGCCGATTAAAGATCAAAACAACTTAACCATTTTGGATGAGGATGAGTACATAAGGCCAGAGACTACAATGCAATCTTTGGGTGGACTGGAACCAAGTTTTAAAAATATGGGAGAAGTAATGCCGGGTTTCGACGCTGTGGCGTTACTTAAATATCCAGAGTTTGAGAAAATAAATCATGTACATCATGCGGGTAACTCAAGTGGAATCGTTGATGGAGCTGCGGCTGTGCTGATAGGAAATAAAGAATTTGGATTGAAAAACGAGCTTGAGCCCCGTGCACGAATTGTCGCAACTTCAAAAATTGGAACAGACCCTACAATTATGCTTACAGGACCCCTTCCCGCAACTGAAAAGGTTCTTAAGCTAAGCGGAATGAGCATAAAAGACATAGACTTATTTGAAGTAAATGAGGCCTTCGCCTCTGTACCACTATCATTTATGGAACATTTTGGTGTGGAACATGAAAGACTAAATGTAAACGGAGGAGCAATTGCTATGGGCCATCCTTTAGGAGCCACAGGAGCAATGCTTGTGGGGACGGCATTAGATGAACTGGAAAGAACTGGCAAGTCAACAGCACTTACTACCCTGTGCGTCGCATCAGGAATGGGCGCTTCAACAATAATAGAGAAGGTTTAGTGAGGAAACATTATGTGTACTGATTTTACCAAAGAGGTAGATAAAGATAACATCGCGGTAATCACATGGAATTGTCTCGATAAGTCCATGAACACAATGACTGAGGATGGTTTAAGAAGTTTTCAAAAATTAGTAACGGAAGCATTATCCGAAGAAAAAATAAAAGGGATTATAATTACCTCAGGTAAAGTTGATTTTTCCGGGGGAATGGATCTTTCAACATTAGAGGCATTAAAACGAAATTCCGGGTCTGACCCTGCGTCTAAGATCTTTCAGTACATAATGGAAGCACACGGTTTACTTAGAAAGATAGAACTGGGGAAAATTGATGATAATTCTAAAAGTAAACCTGTCGCGTTTGCCGCAAGCGGCATATGCGCTGGGATAGGCACGGAAATAGGGTTAGCTTGTCACAGGCGCTTCTTCTCATCATCGAAAAACTCAAAAATAGGATTGCCAGAGATACTCGTTGGCCTTTTCCCAGGTTTGGGAGGCACGACAAGAATACCAAGGATGATGGGACTTATGGGAGCATCGTCAATTTTATTAGAAGGAAAACTATTTGCAGGCAATAAAGCTAAAAGCATTGGACTAGTTGACGAAATTGTTTCTGAAGACGAGTTAATTCAAAAAGCAAAGAACTGGGTCTTATCCGCATCTCCCCAGGACCTTGTGAAACCATGGGATCAAAAAGGCTTTAAATTTCCTGGCGGCGCGCCTTATCATCCTAGCGGGTTCATGTCATTTGTTGGGGCCTCTGCTTTAGTAAACGGGAAGACGAAAGGTTTATATTTCTCGGCAAAAGCACTCCTTTCATCAGTTTATGAGGGTGCGCTAGTTGACTTCGATACCGCTCTTAGAATTGAGGCTCGTTGGTTTACGAGGGTGTTGATGACGGATACATGCACAAATATGGCCAGAACTCTTTTCTTAAATAAGAGTGCACTAGAAAAAGGCTATCAACGACCTGTCGGCGCAGAAAAAACAAATTTAAAGCAAGTCAGCGTTATTGGAAGCGGTATGATGGGATCAGGTATCGCTTACGCGTCTATATTGCAGGGACTAGAAGTCTTACTTATAGATCAAAATATCAAGGCTGCAGAAGCTGGAAAAGCAAAAATTGAGATGCTATTAAGTGAGAGTGTAAAACGAAAAAAATTATCGGAAGAGGAAAAAATTCGCCTCCTCAAAAAGGTAAAAACTGATGCATCACTCGAAAACATTTCCAGCAGCGATTTAGTTATAGAGGCTGTTTTCGAGGATTTAAACCTTAAACATAATTTGTACAAGAAAATCGAGCCTCATCTAAAAGAGGGTGCTATTTTGGCATCTAACACGTCTACACTGCCGATAACGAAGCTATCTGAGGTGTTAGCGGACAGCACGCGTTTTTTAGGAATACATTTTTTTAGTCCAGTTGACAAAATGAATTTAGTCGAGCTAATCAAAAGCGAGAGAACAAATGACAATGCCTTGGCCGTTGCTTTAGATTATACCAGTTTGATAAAAAAGACACCGATAGTTGTGAATGATTCTAGAGGATTTTATGCAAATCGATGTATAATCCCTTATATAAATGAGGGATTAAGGATGCTTAATGAGGGGATTGAACCTGCTCTTATTGAGAACTCGGCTAAGCAAATAGGAATGCCCGTTGGGCCTTTGCAATTGCTTGATGAACTGTCTGTTTCGTTAGCTTTAAATGTTGCAAAAGAGACAAAGGAAGCTCTCGGAACCAAATATGAGGAAACTGGAACTGAAAGTATTTTGTTAGAAATGTCCCAAAAAAATAGACTTGGAAGGAAAGAATTAGCTGGTTTTTATGAATATGATGAGAAAGGACGACGTTTAAAACTGTGGGAAGGTCTAAGAAATCTAAACATAGAAAAAAATTCTGCTAATATTTCTACAGTAACTGTAAAGAACCGTCTTGCATATGTTCAAGCGCTTGAGGCGGCAAGAGCTTTAGAAGAAAATATTCTGCTTAGTGTCGAAGAGGGAGATGTTGGTGGAATTTTAGGCTGGGGCTGTCTAATATGGGCAGGTGGCCCCTTCAGTTGGCTTGACTATATCGGCCATGAAAATGTGGTTGTTGAATGTCAAGACTTATCTGATCAATACGGATCCAGGTTTACCCCACCAAAAATAATTAAAGAACTAGCAAATAGTGGCAGCAAGTTTTATAATTAAAAGGGATTTAGGGAGTGGAATATGGATAATTTAATGCAAGATTTTCCTTTGCGCGTAACCAATATTATTGACCATGCTGCAAAGTATCATCCTGAAAGGAAAATTATATCAAAAGACACTAAAGGAAGTGTTACAGATACAAACTATAAGAATATTCAGAAAAATTCAAAAAAGGTCGCTGACGCCTTACAAAAGCTCGGGGTTAAAAAAGGAGACGTGATTGGTGTTATGGCGTGGAATAATCATTGCCACCTCGAGGTTTGGTATGGCATTCCCGGTGTTGGAGCAGTTAATCATAACTTAAATCCAAGATTATTTTCTGAACAACTTATCTATATAATAAATCATGCCAACGATAAAATCTTAATCATAGATCTAGACCTTGTACCTATAATCGAGAAAATAATTCTCGATTGTCCCAGCGTCGAGAAGCTAGTAGTACTCTGTTCCAAAGCCGATCTCCCTTCCACAAAATTTTCAGAAGTTATTTCTTATGAAGAACTATTGTCGATGGGAAGTGAAAATTTTGAGTGGATAAAAGGGGAAGAAACAGACGCGTGTGGAATATGCTACACCTCTGGAACTACTGGCAACCCCAAAGGAGTTGTCTATACCCATCGATCTAATACATTACACGCGCTAACCCAGGCCGCTCCCGATATGCTAAATTTATCCAGCACTGATACAATAATGCCAGTTGTCCCTCTTTTCCATGCTAATGGCTGGTCGATAGCTTATACTGCACCATTAGTGGGATCTTCTATCGTTTTCCCAGGCGGTGATTTAAGTCCTTCTTCCCTCTACGATATGCTAGAGAGAGGAGTGACTATTACTGCAGCAGTACCAACAGTCTGGTTACTCCTATTGAACTTTCTTGAAAGCGAGAAAAAAGAACTCAGTTCACTTAAACGTGTGGTAATAGGAGGTTCATCTTGTCCAAGAAGCGTAATTGAAGATTTCCAAAATAAATATGGGGTAAGAGTGCTACATGCTTGGGGAATGACTGAACTGTCTCCACTCGGTACTATCTGTTCATTCAAGCCAGAAATCGAAGGTTTAAACGAAAGTGATAAGCTCGACGTACAAGAAACAACTGGGCACCCTCCTTTCGGTGTGGATCTGAAAATTGTTGATGATGATGGTAAAGAAATAGAATGGGATGGAAGCACTCAAGGTGATCTTTATTGTAAGGGAGCTGCGGTTGTTAAACGGTATCTAAAAATGGACAACTTAGCTGTTGACAAGGATAATTGGTTCAATACAGGAGATGTTGCGACGATTGATAAAAATGGGTATATGCGAATTACAGATAGATCTAAAGATGTAATAAAATCAGGTGGGGAATGGATTTCATCAATTGACTTGGAAAATGCGGCAGTTGGTCATTCTAATGTTGCTGAAGCGGCGGCAATTGGAGTTCCTCATCCAAAATGGGATGAACGCCCTGTCTTAGTAATAGTTACAAGTGACGGGAAAGAGGTCGATAAGGATAGTATAATTACCCATGTATCGGAACGGGTAGCTAAGTGGCAAAAACCAGACGATGTGATTTTTGTAGACGAAATTCCACATACAGCAACTGGTAAAATTTCAAAACTGGAGCTTAGAAAATTAGTAGCAAATTTGGATTATAAACATCCAGATTTAAGATAGCTTGGCCGGTTACTCCAAACTCGAAGTTAAGGGAGAGTGGAAATCTAATTCTGATCAACCCACAGAGGTGCTAGTTGCATTTGGCTCGATTTCTCTAAATATCTTAAATACAAACGGAGAGCCTGTAAGGCAGTGGGCATATTCCTCCATATTTTTAAAAAATAAAGAATCGTCCAAATCTATGTTTTGTCCAGATTTAGAAGAAACTGAAAGCCTTTATATTTTTGACCAAGATGCAGTAAACCACTTGATTTTTTTATGTAATAAAACCAATCGAAAAAAATTTGCTAATCTGTTGCCATGGTTTTTTATCATTATTTTATTGATTGGTTTCTCTACCTTTTTTTCAAGTTACTTTAGAATAGTTACTGAAAAGATTGCGCTCTCTATAACCTCTGCTGAACAAGAAAGTAATCTTGGCAATATAATGTTAAAGAAAATGTCAGGGGTCTCATATTGCGATATAAACAAGACTAATGAATATATTCGTAGCTTAGAAAAGAACTACCTCCCTATAACGAGTGATTCTATTGACCTGATTTTTATGAATTTTAAAACCAAGGATAGCATACTGCTTCCTGGAAGAAAGTTACTTGTGCCCTACAGTATTTTAGAGAGTGAAGATGGAGCATTTGTTTTAGCTGAAACAATCAAATTGGGCATAGCGGCTACAAAAAACAAAGAGGCGATAGAAAAATTTTTTTCTAGTCAACGAAATAAAGCTCTATTAATTTATGTTTTTGGGTTTTTAACTGACTTAAATTTTAATAAGGATAGCGGTTTGTTAATCAGTTTGCATGGTAAATCTAAAGTCCTTGATAAAGTCTTTACTGACAATGAATGGCTTACATTAAAAAAACTCTGCAAGCTTTAATTATACAATATCTTTCCATCTGCTATTTTTGCATTTTTGTCGACTAATTTTGAAATCATTGGGTTATGGGAAGCAATAATTGCTGAAATATTATGCTCTTTTATTAATTCGATTAGAAAACTCATAACTCTTGAAGTAGTTGACTGATCAAGATTTCCTGTTGGTTCATCGGCTAATAGTAAGGTTGGTTCATTAATAATTGCTCTACATATTGCGACTCTTTGCTGTTCACCACCAGATAATTCAGCCGGTCTGTTGTCCATCCGTTTACCTAACCCTACCTTTTCTAGTAGATGTTTGCCTTTTTTAACTGCAATTTTTTTTGGCATACCATCAAAAAGCAAAGGGAAAATAATGTTCTCTAATGCCGAAAATTCTTGAATGAGATGATGAAACTGAAAAACGAATCCAATATTTTTTCGTCTCACTCTTGACGTTTGAAAGTCATTTTTTGCATCTACTATTGAGCCATTAATATAAATATCACCAGAAAACTTACTATCCAATAAGCCTGCAATTTGAAGAAAAGTAGTTTTTCCTGAACCTGAAGGAGAAAAAAGACCAACTACTTCATTTGTCTTAACACTAAAGTCCATCCCATTAAATATTTCAACCAATGGTACATCACCCTTTCCACCAAAGATCTTTGTAACTTTCTGCAACTTCAAAACGGTATTACTCATACTTCAACGCCTCTGCAGGATCCAAATTTGCTGCTTTTCTTGCTGGAAAAATAGTTATTACAAAAGAGATTGATAATGATACCACTAATGCAAAAACTACATCTTCTATTCTTAGCTTTGCTGGCACTTGAGTTAGAAACCTAATCTCTTCATTCCAAACTGAGGATCCAAATATGTATTCAACAAGCCATTGAATCTCATTGATATAAGTGACAAATAACATCCCAATAGTAACACCTAGGACAGTTCCAACCACTCCAATTAAACTTCCACAAATAAAAAATACTCTTAAAATCGAAGATCTTGTTAACCCGAGAGAACGAAATATTCCGATATCTTTTCCTTTGTTCTTAACTAGCATTACTAGCCCAGAAATAATATTCATCGCAGCAATTAATACTATAAGTGAAAGAATTATAAACATTACTCGTCGTTCTAAATCCAAAGCATCTAAGAAAGCTGCAGTCCTCTCCTTCCAAGACCACAGCAAATATCTTTCTGCTAATTCATCTTCTACAGTGTTTTTGAATTCATCAACATCAAATGGGTTGTTCAAAAGTACTTCGATCAAGTCAGCCTGATTAGCCCTATTAAAAAAAACTTGGGCATCTTTTATCGGCATGTAAATCCTCGTACTGTCTATATCATAACGACCAACCGAGAATATATATTTTACCTTATATACATTTACCCTTGGAATAGTTCCAAAGACTGATTTTGCCCCATTAGGACTGATGAGTTTAATTGTGTCATTAATAGATATATTCAGTTTTCTAGCTATGTGGGCTCCTATAGCTACACCATCGTTAAAATTTTCAATACTTCCGTCAGAGCTGGCGGGCTTATTTACTAACTCTATATTCACTAAATCGCCTTTACGGATACCATAAACTTCTACCGCAGTACTGTTATTACTTTTACTGGCTAGAACTTGGCCTTTGACCAAAGGGTATGCCGCTTTAAAATTTTTTTTATTCCTTAAGTCTTGCATAATGTTTTGAACCTCTTCAACATAAAATCCCTTGTCAAAGTCGCTAGATAGTGTCTTCTTGTAAATTGCAAGATGGGAATTAGCCCCAACAATTTTTTCCACAAATTCTATTCTAAAGCCAATCATCACCGCCTGGACTATAACTAACGTTGCTACTCCCAGAACTACACCTATGAGTGCATACCACGCTATTATAGATATACCTCCTTCCCTTCGTTTAGACATTAGATAACGCCAAGCAATTATGAACTCATATTTCTTAAAAAAAGCCATTCAGATATTAGACTTCTACCTGGGATTTTTGCGTCTTAGAAAGTTTTTCTAATACTTCCGCCAAAGCTAACAGATTTGCTTCTCCGGTTCTTCTATAAACAAGCTCCACTTTCCCTTCAGCAAGACCCTTTGGACCAACTACTATTTGCCACGGCAACCCTATTAGGTCCATTTTTGCAAATTTAGCCCCTGGCCTTTCGTCTGTATCATCATATAAAACCTCTATTCCCTTGGTGCCTAGTTTTTCATAAACCTCATCGCAGACCTCTACACATTGCTCATCTTTATGATTTAAATTTATTAGACCTGCAAAGAATGGAGCAACTGGTTCTGGCCAAATAATACCTTTTTCATCATGGCTAGATTCAATAATTGCGCCTACTAATCGAGAAACTCCTATACCGTGACTTCCCATATGAACAGGCACTCTCTTTCCATCAGGGCTTACAACAAAAGCTTTCATTGGCACTGAATATTTTGTACCAAAATAGAATATTTGACCAACTTCTATCGCTTTACTTTCTATCCGACAATCTTCAGAAACATCTAGGAAAAGCTTTGCGTCATGAGTATCCTCAGTTCTAGCGTAAGGCGTGGTATATCTTTCCACAATTTTTTCAATATTCATATTATTATAGTAGTCCAGTTTTTCTTGACCTATATTCATGTCAAGCAAGGTTTTATCAAAAAAAACTGTGCTTTCTCCAGTATTGGCCAAAACCAAAAACTCATGACTATAGTTACCCCCAATGGGCCCCGTCTCGGCCCTCATAGGTATCGCTTTTAATCCCATCCTATTAAATGTTCTTAAATAGCTTACAAAATGTCTATTGTAGGCATTTATAGCTTCCTTTTCATTCAAATCAAAATTATAGCCATCTTTCATATAAAATTCTCTTCCCCTCATCACGCCAAATCTAGGTCTTAGTTCGTCTCGGAATTTCCACTGAATGTGGTATAGTGTGAGAGGAAGATCTTTATAGGATGATATGTTAGACCTAAATATGTCCGTGATTAATTCTTCATTGGTTGGACCATATAAGTAATTACGATCCTGTCGATCGTTAATCCTCAGCATTTCCTTTCCATAGTCATCATATCTTCCACTCTCCTGCCACAATTCGGCTGGTTGGATTGTTGGCATTAGCATAGGTATATGCCCAGCTTTAATCTGCTCATAATGGACTATTTCTTCTATTTTTTTAAGAACTTTAAAGCCCAATGGTAGCCACGAATATATGCCAGCCGTTGTCTGTTTAATCATTCCACAGCGCAACATCAGTTGATGGCTTATTATATTTGCTTCCGCTGGCACTTCTTTTAAAACCGGTAAAAAATATTGGCTGAGTTTCATATTATTCTCCTCAACTATTTAAATAATCTCTTTTTTGTATCTACAGTGACACATAACTTCAACGCTTTATTCAATTCTTGAATGCGTCTCTCTACAACTTCACCATTAATAAAGTCTATTTTTGATTGAAAGCATAATTCTACCTCATTTGCTTTAAGCCTGAAGTCTATTTTATCAAAAAGACTTTTTTCACCAAAGAAAGTCGAAGCTAACCTTAATCCCTTACCTATTACAAGAGCGATTTTTCTCTTCTTCTTAGAAACAATTTTAAATAATTTACTATTAAAAACTTTTTCTGGTTTTGCCTTATGTCTGAACAAAAGTATCATGGCCAAGAATACTCTTTCTTTGTGACTCAGACCACTAATATTTGAACGAGTGACTAGCTCTAAGCACATTTCTGTCTTATAATCGGGGTGGGCGATCCAGGCAATATCATGTAATTTAGTCGCAGCTAAAATAACTCTTTTCGTCTTACGCGGAAGATTTTCATATAACGGTGAAATCCATTTGAAGGTATGCTTCGACATATTAGGAAACCTTGTTTCTTTTTTCTCAAAAAATTTAGCAGCCTCAAGTAGTGGATCCTTTTTTTTCTCTGCCTCACTGAGATTATGGTATATGAAACCCTCTCTCACACCAAAAGATGAAAACGTGAGGGTTTTTATCTGAAGCTCATCAATAATAATTTCTAACAATCGAGCTGACTGGGGTAATAAGTCCAATCTTTCTACAGAAATATTAATTTGGTCATATTTTGTTATAAATGAACTATCTTGAATGAACTTCAATGTCTTTTTTATATTTTTACAATTGACTTTATATCCTTGAATTATCTTCAGCGGATATTTTGTCCTTTGCATATGTATTTTGGCTATAGCTCGCCATGACCCTCCGATTAAAAAAAATGGTTTATCCTTTGTCGTATTGGCATTAACTGCACCCAACAGCTGTTTTCGCATATACCCATCTATATTCTCAATCTTGTTTTCCAACTTGTTTAATGCAAGTGGGCCCAGCAAAGTGGAATTACATGCGGTAACCACCCTTTTACAAATATTTGCAAACTCTACTGAATTACCACCTAAGTCACAAATTATCCCGTTTGCATTTGGAAAACCTAATAAAATTCCCTGAGCTGCGTAAAAAGCCTCTTTCTCCCCAGATATTACATCAACACCGATGTTTGTCTTTTTTCGAATAACTTCAACTAGAACATTTGAATTGCTGGCCTCTCTTAATGCAGACGTGCCAAACATTATAATTTTATTAATTTCCATATTTCGACAAATAGTGACATATCGTTTAATTATGCGCGATACGGCCTTAGTTGTAGCAGTGTCAAAAGCATTCTTTCCAAAAGATTGCATTCCCAGCCTAAAAAAAACCTTTTCATTGTATAAATACAATGGTGAACGCTTTGGGCCATCAAATACCACTAGTCTAATGGAGTTAGAACCAATATCAATAATCCCTATTCTTTTCAAAATTTTCAAAATGATTTTTTTCTTTTATTCCCAACATTCAATAAACTTGGAGGGGCATTTAGTGCAGCTCTGCCTCTTCCTGACAAAGAAGGATTTTCAATAAAATATTCGTGACAACTAAAGCTCGGTTCGTCTTTTTTAAACTGGTGTCTTTTATATCGACCGTCAGGTTGAAGTACCCATGATTGCTCTTTGTCAGCTAAATTAGCCACCATAATCTGGTTAACAATTTGTGACTTCACGGTCAAATTTTTAATCTCTACAAAAGATTCTACTCGACGGTTCAAGTTTCTTCCCATCCAATCTGCTGACGAAATAAAAACCTTAGCTTTCAAGGAAGGTAACTTAAACCCATTACCAAAAACACACACTCTACTGTGTTCCAAGAATCGTCCTATTACAGATTTTACACGAATGTTTTCAGAAAGACCTTTGATACCAGGTCTTAATCCACAAATACCTCTGATAATCATATTGATTTTAACACCAGATTGGCTTGCCTCATATAAAACCTCAATAACTTCTGGGTCGATAAGAGCATTGAGTTTAACCCATATTTCTGCCGGCTTACCCTTTTTTGCTAGAACCATCTCATTTTTTATCATTTTAATTAAGCTACTCTTTAACTCTAAAGGCGCTATGATCATACTTTCTAAATCTGTTGGTTTTATATATCCTGATAGATAATTAAAAACTTTGGTAACATCTCGACCTAAAGTAGCGTCTGAAGTGAAAAGACTCAAATCAGTATAAATCTTTGCAGTGTCCGGATGATAGTTTCCTGTGCCAACATGCGTATAAGTTCTTAACACCTTGCCTTCTTGTCTTACTATAGTGGATAGCTTTGCATGTGTTTTCCAATCCATAAAACCATAAACTACTTGAGCTCCAGCCTTCTCTAGTTCTCTTGACACATTTATATTATTTGCCTCATCAAATCTGGCCTTTAGTTCAACTAAGGCAGTCACTGTTTTTCCATTTTCTGCAGCCGCACATAATGCTCTTACTATGGGACTATCTGGGGTTGTTCTGTATAAAGTTTGTTTGATAGCAATAACGTTAGGGTCGCGAGCTGCTTGTTCCAAAAAATTAACGACGGTATCAAAAGTTTCATATGGATGTTGTAAAAGGAGATCTTTCTGCTTTATTGCAGAAAAAATGTCCCCGTTGAAGTCCTCTATTCTCTCTGGGCTTCTGGGTACAAACGTTCTCCACTTCAGGCTCCTCTTCGCCGAAATGATTAACTCCTCTAAATCGGACAATCCAATCATTTCATTAACCTGCAACACTTGAGCTCTGTCAAACCCAATTTCCTTCGATATTAGCTTCAACAAAGGTTCAGCATTGCTTTTTGTAACTTTCATTCGTATTACTTCGCCACGCTTTCGGCGTTTTAATGCAATTTCAAACTCGCGAACAAGATCTTCCGCCTCTTCCTCGACTTCTAAGTCACTGTCCCTAAGAATTCGAAAGGAGAAATACTCATCGAGGAGATAATTTGGAAATAATCTATAAATAAATATTACAATAAAATCTTCGAGTGATAAAAATCTTTTTTCACCTTTCACTCCATCCCTAAGTCTTTGAAATCTGTCAAGCATGCCTGGAATAGGAACCAAGGCATTCAAGAATTTTTTTCCATCTCTCGTTCTTAATTTTAATGCTAGGGCAGAGCCCTCAGTTGGGATGAAGGGAAATGGATGAGCGGGATCTAGAGCCAACGGGGTAAGCGCTGGAAAGACCTTTGACATAAATTGTTTCTCTAAATTCTTTTTTTCGGATACCAATATTCCCTTCGGTTTTACAAGTATCACCCCTTTTTGCTTCAAATTAGATAATATAGAAGGCAATAGCTCTTGTTGTTTCTCTATTAGAGCTTTAGCTTCTCGTTCGATTTGTATTAGCTGCTCCTCAGGCGTGAGACCATCAGCACTTATTACTTCGATCTTATTTTTTACCATTTGTCTAAACCCGGCAACTCGAACCGTGTAAAACTCATCAAGATTTCGAGCAGATATTGCAAGGAATCTAAGTCTTTCAAATAGTGGCACCTTTTTATTATTAGCTTCTTGCAAAACTCGCCAATTAAACGAAATCCAAGAAAGCTCTCTATTTATGAGTGGATTGATAGATCCTAGGTCCTTGGAATATTTCAATTCAAGGTCAGAATCTTGATTTAAGAAATCTGCGTTTACGTTACTCATGTTTATTAATATTTCTTTTCCATTTGCCTCAAAGCAGCGTCAATGAAAGGTCTAGTTATTTTTCTATTTAGAACAAGAGATTTATGATCCAAGTAGTTTACAAATTCGTATATTGAACCGTAGGTTCTATTAATTCTGGCAGCGATATAGTCTAGGTTTGAGTGCTTTACAAAAATTTGCCGGTCATTAAAGTATTTCAGTAGAAGTGCCATTACCAACGTATCATCGGGTTCTTTTATAGTAGTGTTGCTAAAACTTTGTAACCTTGACTCTAAATCTTTAATGCCTATTGACAGCGCATTAGGCATTATTCTCGAGGATATTAGCAGGTTGCCTCCTCTACTTCCAACACTGTTAATAAGGTGAAAGATACCCTCTTCTATTTTTAACTTTTTTTGTCTCTCAGCTTTTTCGATTAAATCTATATCCTCAACACAAACAAACTCATGATCTAGGCCATTTTCCATTTCCCGTAAAACTGCCTCAAGCTTTACATGCTTAGCTTTATTCTCTTTCGACCACACAGTGGATAAATGCGTCTTACCACTACCCTTTGGGCCAACAAGCAACAAAACCCCTGAAGCCCACCGGTCTGTGTTGTCTAACAGGGTAACAGCGTCCAAATTACTTGAAGAAATAAAAAAGTCTTCTTTTTCCAATGCCTCCTTTAAACTAAGGCCTAAAACAAGCTGCTCATTCATATTTTTATTCAAATTGCTCTTTTAGTAATCTTTCTTCTAACCCGTGTCCTGGATCAAACAAAAGTTTATGTTTTAATTTCTTTTCAATTGTTATGGCTACGTGCTTAACGTCCTTAACCTCAGATGTATCAGCTACCGCCGACACTGGTCTTTTAGTAGCGCTTTTTACTTCAATATCTATCCTTGCATCTAACGGCAGTAGCGCTCCTCTCCATCTTCGCGGTCTGTAAGCAGATATAGCGGTCAAACCTAAAATGTTTGCGCCTATAGGTAAAATTGGTCCATGAGCAGAATAATTATAGGCAGTTGACCCAGCTGGTGTGCAGACTAATGCCCCGTCACATACAAGCTCCTGAAGTTTTTCAGACCCATCAATAGATATACTGAGTTTTGCAGCCTGGGGCCCCGATCTAAGAATAGAAACCTCATTTATAGCCAGCTCCTCCTCTATTCTACCATCTATTCTTGTAGCAATCATTTTTAGAGGATTTACAATCTCTTCCTTTGCTATCCGAATACGTTCTTGCAAGTTATCGTAGTCAAAAGTATTCATCAGGAAACCAACGGTGCCCTTGTTCATCCCGTATACAGAGGTATTTTTTGTTGATAAGGATTTAAGTGTCTGTAACATAAACCCATCGCCTCCAAGTGCGACGACCACATCAGCTTCATCAATTTTGAAATCCTTATAAAGTTTTCGAAGCTTATTTAAAGCCTCTTTAGCTTCAAGGTCGTCACTTGCCATAAATGCTATCTTTTTGTTGGTCATAATTTTTCGTCCAAAAGTTCTCAGATACTGTTATAGATCAAACTAGATATTTCACAATAAATGATGATATAGATACCCGCGAAACAAAAGAAAAAACTGGCACAGACAGCCTAGATTTAATATACATTAGACCGAATCAAAAGAATAATCGAAAAACATATTAGGTGTGTTATGAATTTTGTAGGCAAAACGAACTTATTTGGTGGAACTTTAGCATCTCAGGATCCAGAAATTTTCAACTCATTAGAGAAAGAGTTTAGTAGGCAACAGAATGAGATTGAGCTTATTGCTTCCGAGAATATAGCTTCTCCAGCTGTAATGGAAGCTCAAGGTTCAGTTATGACAAATAAATACGCAGAGGGATATCCAGGTAGAAGATATTATGGTGGATGTGAAAATGTGGATGTCGCTGAGCAATTGGCAATATCCAGAGCTTGTCAACTCTACAATTGCAAATTCGCTAATGTACAACCCAACTCAGGAAGCCAAGCCAATCAAGCTGTTTTTTTGGCTCTAATGAAACCTGGAGACACTTTTTTGTCCATGGACCTTGCTTCGGGTGGGCATCTGACACATGGAGCGAAACCTAATCAATCCGGTAAATGGTTCAACCCCGTTCATTATGAAGTCACAAAAGATACAAACCACGTTGACTATGATCAGGTCCGTCAGCTTGCAAAGCTTCATAAGCCAAAGTTAATTATTGCGGGCGGCTCAGCAATTCCTCGTATCTTAGACTTTAAAAAGTTTAGAGAAATCTGTGATGAAATCGGAGCTTTTTTATTAGTTGACATGGCACATATTTCAGGGCTGGTTGCGGCTGGCGTTCATCCAAACCCCTTAGAATATGCTGACGTTGTAACATCCACTACTCACAAAACTCTGAGAGGACCAAGAGGAGGAATGATTCTTTGTAATAATCCCGATATCTCCAAGAAAGTAAACTCAGCAATTTTTCCAGGTATTCAAGGTGGCCCATTGATGCATGTTATTGCTGCGAAAGCAGTAGCCTTCAAAGAAGCTCTATGTGACGAGTTTGTACAGTATCAAAAGCAAGTAATAAAAAACGCAAAAACACTTGCTGAAACATTACAAGATGGTGGTCTTGATTTAGTTACTGGAGGAACCGACACCCACGTTCTACTTGTAGATCTTAGAAAGAAAAAGGTTACGGGTGCGACGGCAGAAAAAGTGCTTGGAGAAGGAAATATCGTTTGTAATAAAAATGGAATTCCCTTCGATATTGAAAAGCCAACTATTACATCTGGAATAAGGTTAGGAACGCCGGCAGCAACTACTAGAGGCTTTAAAGAGGCGCAATTGAAACAAGTTGGTTCATGGATTTTGGAAATATTAGACAATGTTCATTCTGAGAAATCTTCGCAAGTGGTCACGAAAGTAAAAAAAGAGGTTATTGATCTATGTAGTGAGTTTCCGATCTACTAGCAGTATACTATTAATTTAAAGGAGAAAAAATGAAGTTTAGATATTTTGCAAAAACGATTATCTTCTTCACTCTGCCTTTAACAATTTCTTCTTGTTCAGAAAAAAATTGGCCAGAACTATCTCCTCTCAGTGAATTTGAAAAAAAATTTTTTCTAGACTAGAGGGATGAAAACAGAATTTCATAGAATCACTAGACTACCTTCTTACGTTTTCGCGGAGGTTAATAAACTGAAAGCGAAATACCGTGATCAAGGTCACGATATAATTGATTTTGGAATGGGAAACCCTGATATTGATACTGAGTCCTTCATTGTTGATAAGCTGATTGAAACTGTAAAAAAGCCAAAGACGCATAGATATTCCGTCTCTAAAGGAATAAAGGGGCTCAGGAAGGCACAAGCTGATTACTATGCCAGAAGGTTCTCAGTCAAGCTCGACCCAGAAAAGGAAATTATTGCAACTCTAGGTTCAAAAGAAGGATTGGCTAATTTAGCTATGGCGATAACTGATCCTGGCGATGTTATTTTAGTTCCAAACCCATCATACCCAATTCACCCCTATGGCTTCATTATTGCTGGAGGCTCTCTGAGACATGTACCAACCTTATCAAATGGACAATTTGATGAGGATGAATATTTCAAAACCCTTACTCGTTCATTAAAACATATTTCACCTAAGCCAGTCGCTATAGTGATTTCCTTCCCATCTAACCCAACAACAAAAACTTGTACTCTAAAATTTTACGAAGAATTGGTTAAGGTGGCAAAACAAAACGAGGTTTGGATATTGTCTGATCTAGCATACGCTGAAATATATTTTAGTGAGACTCCTCCCCCTTCAATTTTACAGGTACCAGGTGCGAAATCCGTAGCAGTTGAATTTACATCGATGTCAAAAACATTTAGCATGCCAGGTTGGAGAATGGGATTTGCTGTGGGTAACGAGATACTGATAGGAGCATTAGAGAAAATTAAATCCTATCTCGATTATGGAGCATTCACTCCCATACAGGTTGCAGCAGCCAGTGCATTAAGCTCGAATCCAAGCACAATAGCAAAAGTTAGAGAAGTTTATAAAAAAAGAAGAAATGTATTGGTTGATGCTATGAGTAAGGCAGGATGGGAAATTCCTTCACCAGACGCAACAATGTTTGCATGGGCGCCAATCCCAGAAAAATTTAGATCTTTAGGTTCGTTAGAGTTCTCTAAAGTCCTTCTTAAAGAGGCTGACATCTCTGTTGCGCCTGGAATAGGATTTGGAGAATATGGTGAAAACTTTGTTAGAATTGGGCTTGTTGAAAATGAGCATAGAATTAGGCAAGCAGCAAGAAATATAAAAGCAGTCTTTACTAAAGCCGATAAAATACTAAGTGACCACAGCCCGAATTAAATGGTTTTGTGATGAATAAATCCAAATTAAATGTAGCAGTTATTGGTCTTGGAACGGTGGGCTCTGGCGTAATAAAGCTATTGAGAAAACAAAAAAACAATATAAAAAAAAGGACAGGTATAGAACTTAAAGTGGTAGCTGTAAGTGCAAAAAATATAAGAAAGCAGAGAAGTGTTGATATAAGTCCATTTAGATGGATAGCCTCTCCTCTTACTATAGCAAAAGATCCAGATGTTGACGTAATAGTTGAACTAATAGGTGATATGGATAACACCGCGAGAAAGATTATAATAGAAGCAATCAATAACGGTAAACACGTTGTTACAGCAAATAAATCTCTACTCGCAAAAGAAGGGTCTGTTTTTGAAGAGCTTGCTAAAGAAAAAGGTGTCTTTTTAAGATATGAGGCAGCAGTGGCTGGGGGCATACCTATAATCAAAGTGTTACAAGACTCTCTCATAGTAAATAAGATTTCTAAACTATATGGCGTAATCAATGGAACATGTAACTTCATACTTACCAAAATGGAGTCCGAAGAGCGGGAATATCAAGATGTATTTTCTGAAGCAAAACAACTTGGCTATGTTGAAAGTGATCCAAGGCTTGACATCGGAGGAATAGATTCAGCCCACAAACTAGCTTTACTCTCATGTTTGGCGTTTGGAACTAGTCTAAACTTTAAAGCAGTGAAAACTGAAGGGATAGACCATCTTTCTATAGAGGATATTCAAGAGGCTGATTTAATTGGATATAAGATAAAGCTACTTGCCATAGCAGAATATTCTAGAAATATGCTTAAACAGGAGGTCTCTCCTAAATTAATTAGAAAAAGCAGCCCAATTGCACAAGTGAACGGAAGCACAAATATAATAGCTATTGAGGGCGAAGAGATCGGAACCACTGTTTTTTCTGGTCCAGGTGCAGGCATGGGGCCAACAGCTTCCTCAGTAGTCTCAGACCTTGTAGCCATAGCTTCAAGAAAAACTAAATCAACTTTTTTAAACGGTGATAAAAAAAATGATAGCAAAAGCGATGATTCTGTTTCGAAAAAAAGTTCATTTTACTTAAGATTTATACTGAAAGATAAACCTGGTGTGATAGCTCGATTATCAGGAAAACTAGGCAGCTTTGGGATTTCAATCAATCAAATGAAACAAAAACCACACCCAAAGCAGAAAGCAACATTAATTATGACGACGCATAAAACCCTTAGAACCAACTTAAACAAAGCTTTGACTGACATAATGAAGTTAAAGATATGCGAACAGAGACCTGTTTGTATTGAAATACAAGAAGTTTAATGAGAATGTCCTTTTAAGTAAATCAGATAATTTTTATGCTGATAAATGAGATGTTGAAAGACGATTATATTTTTTGTATGTAACCTAATTGGTAATAGTTTGAATAAAGATACAAGACTTACTTATAGCGGCTTTGAAACTAGACAACTCTTTAAAGGTTTAAAAACTCTGTCATTCAGAAAAATCATAATGTACAAGTTGAAAAATTATTCATGAATTTTCTGAGAATATCAAAATCCTATACTAATAAAGAGTGGGTTGGGCCAAGCGAACAGAATTTGCAGCAAGCATTAGCCTATTCAAGAAGCCTCTCGATACCACATCTAAGTGCGTTACAACTTATCAAAAATAAAATCAGTGAAGGAGATTATTTAGACTATATAAGCCCAAAGATAAAAAACTTGATACCAAGTCCAAAAATTTTCCTAGATATGGAAAAGGGTTCATTACGATTACGTAGGGCCTTAGAACAAAAAGAATCAGTCGCTATCTTTGCTGATTATGACGTAGATGGCACAGTTTCCGCCGCACTAATTTCTCTATGGTTAAGAAATTTTTCTATCCAACCAACAGTATACATACCAGATAGGGAGACTGAGGGATTTGGACCCAATATCGCCGCGATGAATACACTTGCTCTGAATCACTCTTTAATTATTTGTGTTGATTGCGGTACCGACTCAGAGGAAGCAATTAAAGGTGCTACCGAAAGAGGAGTTGACGTTATTGTGATAGATCATCATAAGTCTGATACCTTTTCAAAGTCTGCATATGCAATAATAAACCCAAATAGATTTGATGAAAAAAATATCTTTCCGTACCTGTGTGCTGCAGGGGTTGTTTTTATTTTTTTAGTTGAAATGAACAGAATTATTCCTAAGGGTAGAAGCTCAGAAATAAATTTACTCAGCTACCTGAACCTTGTCAGTCTAGCTACTGTAGCCGATGTGGTGCCTTTGATTGGGCTTAACCGAGCATTTGTTAAACAAGGTTTAAAAATATTCCAAAACCGACTTTGTCTAAAAATGTTTGGAACTCATTTTAATTTACTACAGAATTTTAATGAAGAAACAATAGCCTTCCAAGTTGCACCAAGATTAAATGCTAGTGGAAGGATGGACACGGCTTATCTAACATACCAATTTCTTACAGCTACAGATCCAAAATCTATTGAAATTTATTTAAATAAAATGGAGGCAGCTAATAAAGAGCGCAAAGCATTAGAAAAAATAATTCTTTCTAGCGCAGTACAGCAAATATCAAATGCTGAAAAACAAAAACCTTACACCTTAGTAAAAGCTAAGGGTTGGCATAAAGGCGTAATTGGGATTATAGCCTCTCGACTAAAAGACTTATACGGCGGGATGTGCGTGGTTATTACTATTGACGGGGATGTAGGTCATGGTTCTATTAGATCAACAGAAGAGATAGACCTTACTCAAATATTACAGGAGCTCAAATCCCGAGATGTTCTCATTAGTGGCGGGGGACATAAGCAAGCTGCCGGCTTTTCATTACTTATCGATAGGATTGAAGAATTTGATAACATAGTTACAAAACAATTATCCGACCATACACCATTGAAAAACTCTAGTGCTTTGCTGGAAATAGATGGAATGATCGATATAGAAGGCGTGAATACTGATTTAATCGATAAAATAAATCTGATGGGACCCTTTGGATCTCAAGTACCTCAACCAATAATAGTTATTCCGAGTTGCCAACTTCTATTTGTTAAAGAATTGGGAGAAGGGCACCTGTCATGTAAATTAAAAAAAGAGAAAGGTACTTTGGACGCAATATGTTTTAATGCAAAGAAAAAAGGGCTAGATATTCCTCTATCCAAACCCAATCAGATTTTACATGTAGCTGGTAATCTAGTTAAAAATGAATGGCATGGTGTCATAAAGCCCCAAATGCGGATTGTTGACATAGCTTAAATGTAAAAAAAAAAAAATAACTTGAAGTAGCTTCTATTTTTGGTAAAAAGCAAAGAAGATGCGCCCTTCGTCTATCGGTTAGGACGCCAGATTTTCATTCTGGAAAGAGGGGTTCGATTCCCCTAGGGCGTACCATTCAAACTTATTACTCAACACTTCCTAAATAACTTGCTGTATCTAGCATACGGTTTGAAAAGCCCCATTCATTATCATACCAACACATGACTCGGGTCATGCCCCCCGTCAAGACCTTTGTTTGAGCTCCTGCAAATATTGATGAGGCTGGATGATGATTCAGATCTGATGACACTAATGGAGCGTCTTCATAAGCCAATATACCATTAAGTGTCGTATTAGAGGCTTTATGAATGGCTTTATTAATTTCTTCAATTGAACTCTCTTTAGTTAAAATACATTTTAAATCCACACATGAAACATTTGGGGTGGGGACTCGAATTGCTGATCCATCAAGTCTTCCCTTTAGGTCAGGCAGCACCAAAGAAACAGCTTGAGCGGCTCCTGTAGACGTTGGAATCATGTTAAGGGAAGCTGCTCTGGCTCTATAATAATCTTTGTGAAGAGTGTCCAGCACGGGTTGGTCTCCAGTATAACTATGTATTGTGGTCATATAGCCAACCTCTATACCAAAATTTTTGTGTAAAATCTTCGCTACGGGAGCTAAACAATTTGTTGTACAAGATGCATTTGAGACAATTACGTCAGTGGATGTTAGCGATTCATGATTTACTCCGAATACAACGGTGCGGTCCACATTACTTGCAGGAGCAGATATCAACACTTTTTTAGAACCATTATTTAAATGTTGCGAAGCCTTTTCTTTATCAGTGAAAATACCTGTACACTCGAGAGCAACATCTACTTCTGACCATGGTAAGTTTGCTGGATCTCTTTCCGCAGTAACTTCAATACCTACATTATTAACCTTTAGATAGTTTTTATTTAAAGAAAGGTCTAAAGGGAAGCGACCATGTACACTGTCATATTTAAGTAAATGCGCATTCATCTCTGGAGAGCCAAGATCGTTTATAGCAACAACCTCAATATCTTTTCTATTGCTCTCAATGGACGCTCGCAAAATATTCCTTCCAATTCGTCCAAATCCATTAATCGCCACCTTAACTGACATTTTCTACCTCTTTTGTTTATGCAAATTCCGTACTTGACTACTGTTTAATCAATTTAAAAAAAAATAGGAAGTTTTTTTAATAATATATATGACTAAATAGACTCAAAATTGTATTTACGTTAGAGAAAAAACTTACGTAATTCTACCTTTTGAATTTTTCCTGTCGAAGTTTTAGGAAGTTCTCTAAAAATCACTTCTTTTGGCACTTTAAAATTTGCTAAATTTTCTTTACAAAATTTTATTACCTCTTCTTTCGTTATAGAGGCACCTTCTTTTGCCTCAATAAATGCACAAGGCGTCTCACCCCACTTTTCATCAGGCTTCGCTATAACAGCACAGGCAACTACACCTTCAATCTTGAAAATACAATTCTCTATTTCGATTGAGGAGATATTTTCTCCACCTGAAATAATTATGTCTTTAGCCCTATCCTTTAATTGTATATATCCATCCTTATATATCACTCCCAAATCACCAGTTTTAAACCAACCATTTTGAAATGCTTTTTTAGTGGCATCTTCATCTTTCAGATATCCCTTCATAGTGATATTACCTCTAAGAAGAACCTCTCCTAATTCATTTCCATTATGCTTTACTTCCTTTCGCGTTTCTGAATTAACCACCTTTAAATCTTCCTGCACTAAATATGAAACACCTTGTCTGGACTTTAAATTAGACTTCTCAGTAGCACTCAAATTATTCCACTCATCCTTCCATTTACAGATTACCGCTGGCCCATATACTTCGGTTAATCCGTAAACGTGCGTTACATCAAACCCACACTTTTCAATTTGCTCAAGTATTTTGGCTGGCGGTGGAGCCGCCGCAGTCATTAACTTTACCTTATTAAGTAATTTCTTTACATGATTTGTATCGGTATTAATGATAAAACTTAAAACAGTAGGGGCACCACATAAATACTCTACACCATGACTAGATATTTTTTCGTATATATTCTGTCCTGTTACTTTCCTTAAACATATATTTGTTCCAGCTCTCATCGCTATAGTCCAAGGAAAACACCATCCATTGCAGTGGAACATTGGCAAGGTCCACAAATAGGTGGGATGCATTTTCATATCCCATTCAAGAGAGTTACCCATTGCATTGAGATAAGCACCTCTATGATGATAAACAACACCTTTCGGGCTCCCAGTCGTTCCCGATGTATAATTAATGCTTATACTCTCCCATTCGTCTAATGGTTTATAATGATTAAAATCCACGTCGTAGCTTCCCAAAAATTCCTCATAATCTATATGAGGATAAGATGTTTCAAGAGTGAATGTTTGTTCATCTTTTATTATGATTATAGCCGGTTTTTCTTTAGATAAGCTGACTGCTTCTTTCCCTAATTGTAAAAACTCTGTATCTACGAACAGCAATTTTATATTTGAATGATCGATGATGTAGGCGATTGTTTTGGAGTCTAGTCTGTAATTTATTGCATTCAATATCATACCTGCCATAGGCACGGCAAAGTGTGCTTCATATAATTCTGGAGTATTGGCCGCAATAAAACCTACAACATTACCTTTAGCCAATTTTTGAGATAAAGAGCCGGCAAGCTGTTTACATCTCATAAAAGTTTGTTCCCAGGTAAAATATTTATTCTCGTGAATAATACTATAGCGATCTGGAAATATCTTCGCTGCCTTCTCTATGAATACTATAGGCGTTAGAGGTGAATAGTTGGCGTGATTTTTTTTTAATTCATTTTGCATTTTTTCTAGTCAAATTTTCTTCGTGCATTAAAAGCTGCTACAATTGTACTATCATCTAGATAGTCTAGTTCTCCTCCTACTGGAACACCCTGTGCGAGTGAAGTTATCTGAATTGCATATTTTTCCAATTCTTGGAAAATGTAATTAGCCGTGGTCTGACCGGTTATAGTTGCACCCAAGGCAAGTACTATTTCTTTAACACTTCCAGAGGCTACTCTCTCGGTTAAATTTGAAATCCTCAACTTTTCAGGACCTATTCCCTCCATGGGGTTTAAAAGTCCTCCCAGAACATGAAAAACTCCATTAAAAGCGCCAGATCGATTCATAGCCCATAAATCGGATATATCTTCCACAACACACACTAAACTGGCGTCTCTAGATTTGTTCGAACAAACCTCACACACTCTATCAAGAGTAACATTACCACAAATTTCGCAATATTTTATTTTACTATTTATATTTTCAAGCGAAGATATTAACTGATCAAGCATGATTTCTCTTTTTTTTATTAAATGGAAAACTAGCCTTTGTGCTGATCTCGGTCCAAGGCCTGGCATCTTTGCAAAGATTTTAATTAATGTTTCTAACTCAGACTGACTCTCCTTTAATTGACTACTTAACATTTTAGAAAGGTAACTTAAAACCTTCTGGCAAACCAAATGCCTCACCCATTCTGGCCATTTCTTTTTTTGAGGCTTCCTCGCTCTTAGCCTTGCAGTCCTTAATTGCTGCTAAAAGTAGGTCTTCTATCACTTGTTTTTCAGACGGAATTAAAATTGATTCATCTATTTCGATATTTTTAAAATTTCCTTTAGCAGTTGCAACCACCTTAACTAGGCCACCTCCCGCTTCTCCTATGACCTCGACGTTATCTAGTTCGCTCTGCGCATCCAGCATTTTCTGTTGCATTTCCTGAGCCTGCTTCATTAACTTTGCCATATCGCCTAATTGACCTAGTCCTTTAAACATTTTACTCCTCTTTATTTCTTATTGCCCTTTTGGCTCGTCATTTTTTCACTGTTGCTCCAGGAAAGATGTCTAAGATTTCTTTCACAGCGCTATTTTCTAAGCTATCCTCTGATTTTTGAGTTTCAGAATTCTCGATCTTACTTTCAGATTGCTGAATTATTCCACCTTTTTCTGGTGTTTTCAAGGATGACTTCCTTTCCAAATTATATACATCCATGATTTTATGAGATCCATTATTCAAAACACTTTTTATTAAAACGTCGGGTGGAGGCATAATTGACATGTGGCATGCTCTTAGCAATAACATTTCTAAGCTGGTTATTGGTTCAGTGGCGACCCTCAGCTCATCAATACCTTTAAATAAAATTTGCCACAAACTTGTTAAAACCACCATATCGGTCGCACTCGATAATTTTTCTGCAAGTTTTTTTTCTTCGAGCGAATAATCATCACCTATTAACTCATTATCCATTAGGCTTGATACGCTAATAAAATGAAGACATTCTAATAATTCCTGAAGTAATAGGGCCGGACTAGTATTACCAGCAATGTATTCTCTTAATTTCTTTAATACCTCTTTTGTTTTCCCCTCGATAATAAGTTCAAGAAGATATAATGTTTCAGATCTGGAAATTTTTCCTAATAACTCATTAACCATTTGAACTTCGATTTTTGTTTCACAATTTACTAGTACTTGATCAAGAATTGATAAAGCATCTCTTACAGAACCTCCAGCCTCTCTGGTAATAGTCCGTAAAGCTTCTTTTTCAGCACTTAACCCTTCACGTTTCAAAATTGTCAGAAGATGAGATGTTAGAACATTACTATCTAACCTTTTTAAATCAAAGCGATTAACTCTTGATAGTATTGTTAGTGGAATTTTTTTAATCTCAGTTGTTGCAAAGATAAATTTTACATGCTCTGGTGGCTCCTCCAAAGTTTTTAGGAGAGCATTGAAAGCAGAGTTAGACAACATGTGTACTTCATCGATAATATAAATTTTAAACTTTGCCGAAGCTGCTCTGTAGACCACCGTTTCAATTATCTCTCGTATATCGTTTACTCCAGTTTTACTTGCTCCATCCATTTCAATTACATCTACGTGTCTACCCAATTGAATTGATTTACAATTAGAACAAGAATTACACGGCTCTACATCGCCGTCTTTTTTCTCTGTACAATTCAGAGCCTTTGCAATAAGTCTTGCGGTAGAAGTCTTTCCTACTCCTCTATCTCCATGCAGCAAAAAAGCATGTCCAACTCTATTAGAAAGAAAAGAGTTCCTCAAAGTTTTCACTAACGTATCCTGGCCGACTAATTCAGAAAATTGAGAAGGCCTATATTTTAGTGCTAATACTTTATAGGGCTCTTCATACAACTTTTTTCTTCCTTATCATCTTCTCAACTATATTAAAAATTTCTATTTGAACGAGAGATCGACAAACGACCTAAACCAATACAATTCAGCTGCTTCCTTTCGGACCTGACCGGGTGATCGATAAGGTTTACCCGAGCCGATCTCTCGCCTATAATTATATATCTAAGAACGTCTTAAACAAGAAAATTAAATATACTAAGGATTACTCAATGGATTTAGGTCCACCTCCATTATTCTCGCTAATAAATTTAAAAAGGAAGGCACATTTTCGAAACTCAAAACAAGTTATGCGCATAAAAAATTGTTACCATTTACTTATTTGGAGAGGAAAGCTTCTTTTTGGCTTTAATGATGGGAAACCTTTTCCCTATCTAATGAACCAAAGAACTACGTTTACAAAAAAACTAACCACGTATATTTTTCTTGGAGAGTTTGAAAATAAAAATGTTTTTTTGTGGGACATGTCTGACTCAAGCGATGTTTTAGGAAACACAGGACAGATTGGATCCTTTAATGATGCAGACCGAAATTATCATCCGGATCTACCGAAGGGTACTTACTTTTGTGACTTACGGAATTTATTGCCAGTATTAAACTCTAAATATGCAAATTTATGTGCAACAGCAAAGGGTATGTATGAATGGCATAAAAGAGTAAATTTTTGTCAATCTTGTGGTGGAAAATTATCTTCTGAAAAAGCTGGGTGGGAAAAAACATGCATAAAATGCAATTTCAAACAATTTCCCAGAATTGATCCAGTCGTGATCATGTTAATTAAAAGAGGAAATGATATTCTTTTAGGGCGATCACATGGTTGGCCGGAAAAAATGTATTCTTGTTTAGCTGGCTTTATTGAGCCTGGTGAAACTATTGAAGCGGCAGCGGAAAGAGAGGCAATGGAAGAAAGTGGAATAAAATTAAAAAATGTGAGATACATAACCAGTCAACCATGGCCTTTTCCTGCATCTTTAATGATGGGATGCACTGGAGAAGCGCAAAATAGATCCTTAAAAATCGATAAAGATGAACTTGAAGACGCTATTTGGGTCAGCAAAGAACAGGTTTTTCGAGCTCTCAATGGTCTAGACAAATCAATTTTTATGGCTAGAAGGGGAGCTATAGCCAGATATCTTATTGAAAAGTGGGTTGCTGGATTAATTTGATTAAGATTTTAACGTTTAAAATTATGTTAATCAGCCGTATTTGATTATCATGTAAAATTATTTAATATCTTCCAAAGAGATATAGACCTAGTAGATAGAAAATATGTTAGATGTAGATCAGAGCAAACAATGGGACTTTTGGATTGATCGTGGAGGGACATTCACCGATATAGTAGCGAAAGACCCTAGTGGTAAAATACATACTGATAAAATACTTTCGGAAAATGACCAACTTTATCAAGACGCAGGTATGGCAGGAATAAAGCGTTTTCTAAAGGTACCTTATGGCGCAAAAATACCCACAGATATTATAAACTCTATAAAAATGGGAACAACAGTCGCGACTAATGCACTTCTCGAAAGAAAGGGATTTCCTGTGGTTTTATTAACCACCGAGGGATTGAAGGATCAGCTACGCATAGCATATCAAAATAGACCCAATCTTTTTGATCGAAAAATTACTTTAACTGACCCCTTATATGACGAAATAATCGAGGTTGAAGAGCGAGTGACATCGTCTGGTAAAATATTGAAGCCAATAAATAAAGAGAGACTAATTAACGATCTCAAAAAAATAAAAAATGTGAAAAAAAAATCATGTGCAATCGTTTTCATGCATAGTTGCAAATTCAATCAACATGAAAAAGAAGCAGAAAAAGTAGCGAAGATCTCAGGGTTTTCACATATCTCGTTAAGTTATAAAACATCTCAAATTATGAAATACGTCATGAGGGGAGATACGACTGTTGCAGATGCATACCTAAGCCCGGTTTTAAATCGGTATATCGAATCCCTCTACTCAGAGTTTGAAGGAGATATAAGTGAGAAAATTAGCTTTATGCAATCTAATGGGGGACTTACAAATGCAACTTTTTTTTCTGGAAAAGATTCAATTCTATCTGGACCTGCTGGAGGGGTAATAGGTGGAATTAAAACTAGCGCTCTGGACAAAGAACACAAAATTATTGGCTTTGATATGGGAGGAACTTCTACTGACGTTTGGCATTATTCTGGGGAATTGGAGCGGACAGTAAACAATAAAATTGATGGAATTCGTATTTCAATTCCGATGTTAAACATAAACACCATTGCTGCAGGTGGTGGCAGCATTCTTTCAGAAAAATCAGGGAGATTAATTGTAGGGCCAGAAAGTGCAGGAGCAACGCCAGGTCCAGCTTGTTATGATAGAGGAGGACCCTTAACAATTACAGATAGTAACCTCGTTACGGGAAGAATTCATACTAACTATTTTCCAAAAACATTTGGTGATAATAGCAAAAAAAGTTTGTCCCTCCGTGCCTCCAAGTTTCTTTTTAACCAACTAAGTGACAAAATGAATGTTCCCATCGAAGAAATTGCAGAGGGGTTCATTAGCGTTGCAGACAATAGTATGGCTGAAGCCATTAAGAAAATATCTGTTCAAAGAGGTTATGACCTACGAGAATATTGCCTAACTGTTTTCGGAGGTGCTGCTGGGCAACACGCTTGTTCAATAGCAGAAATATTGGACATGAAGACCTGTCTTATTCACCCCCATGCTTCCGTGCTCTCAGCTTATGGTATGGGTTTAGCTGAGATAAGAACCAATAAGAGCATGATAATTGAAAAACACCTTACAAGAGAGACACTATTAGAAAGCGCACTTATTGCTGACAGTCTTATTACCTCAACGACGGAGACTCTTGAAAAACAAAATATCGCAGAGAGTAACATAACTCACATAATTAAATTATTTATCAAACTAGATGGAACAGACACCAGCCTAGATTTGGAGTTTGATACAATAACCAATTTACAATCAATATTTAGTCAGACCTATTTCCGTCTTTTCGGGTTCAAACCTGTTTCAAAAAAGCTAGTTGTAGAGTCCGTTTTCGTTGAAGCTATTGGTGCAACCGACGTAGATCTAAAAAACAATCTAGCTCTTCAAAAATCAACAAGTAAAAAGGCATCGATAGTAACTGAAAAGGTTTACGTTGACGGAGAGTGGAATGATTGTAAATTTTTTCCAATACACAATTTAAATAAAAACTCAAAGATTATGGGACCTGCTGTGCTTGTAGGCTCCCAGACTTCAATTTTACTAAAGAGAGGTTGGGAAAGCACTCTTCAAGAGAGTGGTGCAATCAAACTCAAAAGAGTGAAGACTTTTCAACCAAAGAGACACACTGAGTTCGCACAAATTGAAGTATTTAATAATTTATTTATGTCAATTGCGGAACAAATGGGTTTTGTTTTAGAAAAGACAGCACAGTCAATAACAATCAAAGAACGGCTAGATTTTTCCTGCGCTATTTTTGATAAGAATGGTGAGTTAGTCGCCAATGCTCCACATATGCCAGTTCACTTAGGGTCGATGGACTCCACAGTCAAGTCAATAATAAAAAATAATTCTACGATATCATCTGGTGACATTTTCGCCATCAATGCACCTTACAATGGCGGAACCCATCTCCCAGACATTACTATAGTTAACCCTATTTGGAATTCTGAAAAAACTGAAATAATTTTTTATACGGCAGCCAGAGGGCATCATACTGACATAGGTGGACTTACTCCAGGGTCAATGCCCTGCAACAGTAAAAATATTAATGAAGAAGGTATTTATATTGATAACTGGAAAATTGTAGACAAGGGTATCTTTAGAGAAAAAGAAATTAAAGAAAAGCTTCTATCTGGATCATATCCAGCTAGATCTCCTTTAACCAATATTGCTGATCTGAAAGCTCAAATAGCGGCGTGCAAAAAAGGAGAAACAGAATTACTAAAAGTAGTTGATAAATATGGCCTAAAAACCGTTTTCAGGTTTCAAGAACTTGTTTGTCAAAATGCTGAAAACGCCGTTAGAGAATCAATTAAGACAATAAAAAGCACCAAGGTTACATACCAGATGGATAATGATTTATCAGGAGCAGTTAGAAAAATTCAAATCAAACTAAGACGAAATAAAGATAATAGTTCGATAGAGGTTGACTTTAATGGAACCACTATGCAACTCGAAAGCAACTATAATGCTCCCCTACCTGTAACTAGAGCAGCTGTATTATATGCATTTAGAATACTAACTGGGGGAAATATTCCAATGAACTCTGGAATTATGAAACCAATAAAGATAAAAATTCCGAAAGCAAGTATGTTATCCCCGGAATATCCAGCTGCGGTAATAGCAGGTAATGTCGAGACTAGTCAGGCTGTAACGTCTGCACTATTAATAGGTTTTGGCCTTCAAGCGGCCGCTCAGTCAACTATGAATAACATCACCTGGGGCAATAAAAATTTCCAATATTATGAAACAATTTGTGGTGGCACGGGTGCAGGGATAGACTTTTCTGGCAGTTTTTACGAAGGCACCTCTGCTGTTCATAGCCATATGACTAACAGCCGATTAACTGATCCTGAGACTCTTGAGTTTAGGTATCCTGTTATATTAGAAGAATTTTCAATACGTAAAGGCTCTGGAGGCGTAGGGCAGTACCATGGGGGTGACGGTGTAGTGCGTAGGATCTCTTTTTTAGAACCGATGATAATTTCAGTTTTGTCTGGTCACAGGACCGTCGGTCCACCAGGACTATTAGGCGGAGGATCAGGTAAAGTGGGATCAACTAGTCTTGTGAGAAATAGTGGTAGTGTTGAGGTATTGAAGTATGCCGATCAGATAGAAGGAAAAAAAGGTGATATTTTAGTTGTGAAAACCCCTGGGGGCGGGGGTTTGGGCAAATCACCCCAGTAGACTATGGAGTAGTTTTATATGCATTAATAGTTCTTCTATTATAGCCTTGTTGTCTAGCCTTGATTATCCATGATGAGAGCTTAAATCTTGATCTACTACATACCAATTCCCATCGTTCTTCCAAAAAAGAATGCTTTTTTTTTGTAGACGAATCAATCAAAAAGCTTGGCTTCATATACCATCTACTCTCAACACCTATTATTTCACTTTGAAAAGAAGAAACTAACAATATTGTCGGAAGAGTTGAATCTTTTTCTTCTCTTATATTTTTGAAAGATAGGATTATTCTTCGTAGACTGGAATATTGAAGTGGTTTGTGTAGCTCGCATACTAAAAGCTCACTTACACCTGATTTTAAAAATTCTTCCATTACCCATGTAGACTCTTGGTTCGTCATTGTGTCTACCAAAATGATTTTGTTTATATCCACCCAAGATGTAAGTCCGTCAGGATAAAGAGAAACAGTACATTCTTTTCTTCTTATCCACGTGATGTAACTTTTTATATTTCTTGCAGTAATGAGTGCAAAAATAAATCTTGATGGTCCTGTTATCTGATGTACACCACCTCTCTTGAGAAATAATCCTGGTAAGAATTCTAGGTATTCAATATCGGAAAAATTAAAATGATCCATATAATATCTTAAAATTTTTGTTCTTCTTTTGTTCTAATATTGATTATGTTTTTTGTAAAGGCAAGTGTTAACTGCTAGAAACTTTTACTCGGATAATGAATTTAAATATTCAATCAAGTTTGCTCGATCTTTATCCTTCTTAAGACCGGCAAAACTCATTGCGGTTCCAGGAGCATACTCGGACGGCTTAGTAAGATATTTATTTAGTTCCTCTATATTCCAGACACCTTCTAAGCCTGCAAGCACTTTCGAATACTTAAACCCCTCTATTGAACCAATATCTCGGTTTATAACCTTATAAAGGTGAGGCCCTACTCCGTTCTCTCCATCCTCAAGCTTATGACACGACTTACACTTACCAAAAACTTTCTTACCCTTTTCTATATCCGCACTGGCAAGCAACGTAGCGAAGTCAACAACCTCTTCACTGCTTTCTTCTTTTTCATCATCACTAACCTCGACCTCAAGGTAGTAGGCCAATTTTTCTTCTCCATAGTAATCATCGTGGCTGTGGTAAATTATTTCAGTACCCCAGTTCAATAATAAAAAAATGAGAAGAGCTCCGCAAAGTGCTCCACCTATTTTAGTCCACTCGAAGGTATCCATGTTTTTTGTTCCTAAATTCGAATAATATTATATGTTATATAAAAAATTGAAAAATATTCTACAATTGATTTTAAAAATGAGCGCGACAAAATGTGCATGTCAAAGAAATTATGAAAGAAAAAACTCTGAAAATATCATTTCAAGGAGCTCTAGGTTCATATTCACACCAAGCTTCAACTAAATTTTTCAAAGACGCTTTAGTTGTGCCTTGCGAGTCCTTTGAGGAAGCGATTGAAGCTGTGAGAAAAGGTAAAGTTGACAAAGCCATTCTACCTGTAGACAACTCAACTTATGGTAGGGTCGCTGATATTCATTCTCTTCTACCAGCTTCAAAACTTTTTATAACAGCAGAGTATTTTTTGCCTGTTGATATTTGCATGTTAGGAACTAAATCATCTAGTTTAAAAACCGTAACTTCAGCAACAAGTCACCCAGTTCTTCTAGGCCAATGTAAGAAATTCCTAAAAATGCATAAGATAAAAACTATTGCCGGCTATGATACGGCAGGGTCAGCTCGATTAATATCAGAAGAAAATGATAAGTTTAAAGGTGCATTAGCCTCAAAAATAGCTGCTAAGATTTATGGATTAAAGGTACTGCGAGCTAATGTTCAGGATAATAAGAACAACACTACTAGGTTTTTGGTTATGGAGAAAAAGCCTAAGATTCTAATAAAGCAACAGAAAAAAGTAATCACATCTATACTTTTCCAAGTAAGAAATATTCCAGCTGCTTTGTATAAAGCAATGGGAGGATTTGCCACCAATAATGTTAATATGATTAAGCTGGAGAGCTACATGTTGGGAGGCTCATTTGAGGCGACGCAATTCTTCGCCGACATCCAAGGGCACCCTGAAGATCGGTCAGTAAAGAGAGCCTTGGATGAACTCGGATATTTTACTAATATGCTAGATGTAATAGGTGTTTATAGGCAAAGTACCTTCAGAGATAAAAATTCTTAAGTTAAGAGTAATCTACAATTTTAGCTTTCAGCTTATCAATCGCCTTGTTCTCAATCTGGCGAACTCTTTCTCGACTTATTCCATGCTTCTCACTTAGCTGTTCAAGCGTCAAAGGAGGCTCTTTTAACCTTCTATCTAAGATGATACTTTTTTCCCTATTATTTAAAACAGTCAGTGATTTCATTAGGATAGTTCTTCTTTCTCTAGTTTCATCGCTGTGCACAAATTTTTCAACATGATCTTCATCTTGGTCAGCAAGGAGGGACTGCCACTCTTCTTCAGTCTCACCATCACTTTTTATTGTAGCATTTAAAGACACATCACCGCCAATCATTCTCCTATTCATGGCGACCACATCATTCTCAGAAACATTTAATTGCCTAGCAATCTCCTCAACATTTTCAGGTAATAGATCACCTTCTTCAAACGCTCCAATTTTATTTTTTAGTTTCTTCAAGTTGAAAAATAGCTTTTTCTGTGCGCTAGTTGTCCCCATTTTAACCAGGCTCCAACTTTTTAAAATATATTCTTGGATATTGGCCTTTATCCACCAGATCGCATATGTTGCCAACCTAAATCCCTTTTCTGGATCAAATCTCTTAAC
>CACHMT010000009.1 GCA_902581005.1 uncultured Alphaproteobacteria bacterium | reverse complement strand
TCCCCTCCATAGAAAAAGAAAATATAGCTAGATTATCCTTATGAAAACAGTGTCTGACCAACCAATCTAACTTTTCTAACTCAGTTCGTGTATAATCTGATATCGACATCTCATACTCTAAAACTGATTTTCTATCTAGATTTTGGACAAAGTCTATCGCAGCACCGAGACCGATTATTTCGGCAATCCCCGGTGTACCAGCCTCAAATAAAAATGGAGATTTGTTATAAATCACATCGTCTTTTGTGACACTTCTTATCATCTCTCCCCCACCATTAAATGGAACCATTTCATTTATTCTTTGTTTATTAACGTAAAGTACCCCAGTGCCAGTTGGCCCAAAAAGCTTATGGCCTGTAAATGTATAAAAATCACACCCAATATCCTCAACATTGATTTCTAAATGAACAATAGCTTGAGAACCATCTAATACTGTTACAATTCCTTTTTCTTTGAGAGCTTTACAAATTTTCTTCACATCAAGGATAGAGCCAAAAACATTAGACATGTGTGTTATGCATGCCATTTTTGTTTTAGAAGAAATTTTCTTTTCGATCATATCTAACGATATTTGACCGTTCTCATCTGGATCAATCCAAATAAGTTTTATACCTTTTCTAGATCTTAAAAAGTGCCAGGGTACAATATTAGCATGATGCTCTAACGTTGACAAAATAATCTCATCTCCGGACTTAAGGTTTTTACTAGCCCACCCGTATGAAACAAGATTTAATGCCTCAGTAGAGCCCGATGTAAAAATAATTTCCTCTTGACAAGAAGCTCCTAAGAAGGCGACAACCTTTTCTCTCACTGCTTCATATTTTTCTGTCGCGAGATTCGATAAATAGTGCAACCCTCTATGAACATTTGAATACTCGCTTTCATAACATTTTTTTACAGCTTCTATGACCTTAATCGGCTTTTGTGACGATGCACCATTATCTAGGTAAACCAAAGGTTTATCGTTCACTTTCTTAGAAAGTATTGGGAATTCTTTCCTAAATTCTAAAACATCAAACATTAGGCAAATCACCAACTAATAAAAATTGTATAAGTGATAAAAATATCATGAATATAAACCCCATAGTGAGTGATACGGTGATCGCACCCAAAAATGCTGTTAATAAGACGCTCTTGAATTTATATAGTATTGACACGACAGAAGACAATGCCCAGATAAACCATACTAATTCAAAGAATCTAAAAATATAATATAAGTCAAATGATATAAATAGAAATAAAATCTGGATAAATTTAAAAACAAATGTTGCTAAAAATAAGAACAAGACATTTTTACCTATTTCTTCGATAGCTACCTTTTTATTAGAAAAGTTACTAAAAAATAAAATAGAGGCCATCACAGTTATTATAAAAATTAATTCAAAGGCGAACATACTAAAGGGATTAAAGATGAAAGATAATGAATTATTTTCAAGTAACTTTGAGGCATTCTCAGATGACTTAAAGAATAGCCTTTCTAACAAGGAGTTTAAGAGAGAGGTTATGGCTGCGATAAAAACAGCGCTCTCTATGACAGAACTTAATTTTAATTTAATTGGGCTCAATACATCTGGCAACTCTGCTGGCCTTCTGAGACTTATTATTAGCAAATGTTTAAAGTCCATTAGCTTTCAAGCTCCTGAGCTAACATTTATAAGAACAACGGGTACAAAATACAAACTGGTCATAATCAAAGTGAAAAGGTTTCTATCCTTAAAATTTGAAACAAAACTGACAATTCGCGAAAAAATATACACTATAATTAACTCTGAGAGAATGACAAGCACAAGCTCTATAGATCCACTTGTGAATATTTTTGCAATACTAGCAACTAGAATTACTAAAGTTGATACGGAAAGAGACCAAAATAAAGCTAATCTAGTTTGAAAACTCGAAGAAGAAGCCCCGAAGATTTTTAATATAAAGTGAAGCACAAATCCTAGGACATACATGAATATAGGAAGAAAAAAAAGGTAGGAGACAATCACAGCTGTTATAACAGATAGGTAAGGATCCTCCTGAACTTGACCAGTGACTTCTATCAATTGTGACAATAGCAAGATTAAACAAGTAAAATAAAGAAGAGGAAGCAATTGACTTTCTTTATCTCGTAAACCAATTTGCTCATTAATAGAAGCATCTAGGTCACTGAAGGCTGAAAGTATAGCTGTAAAGAAACCTTTGTTAATTTTTAACTTTTTATTCATGAAAAAAATTTGAGGTCCAAATATCAATATAGTTACTCAGAGCCGATTTAATGCCTTCATCTTCAATCTCATCTAAGGCTTCGGAAATAAACGCTGTTATTAGCATCTCTTTAGCTTTTTCCTTATGCACGCCTCTACTGAGCATATAAAATAAACTCTCTTTATCTAGGGAACTGGACGTCGATCCATGAGAGCAAATTACATCATCGGCATAAATCTCAAGTTCTGGCTTACATAAAAACCTAGAATTTTCGTTGAGCAAAAGAGATCTACTAGATTGATAGCCGTCGGTCTTTTGTGCTTCAGGTGCAACATAGATTTTACCTCGTACTATTGAAGTACAATCATTTTCTAATACTGATTTAAAAACTTGCCTACTTTTACATTCATAAGCATTATGATTTATTAATACATTTTCGTCACTAAAATGATGTTTTTTATTTATTAGACTGACGTTTGCAATTGAAGTGTTTATACCTGGCCCATTTAGATGCAATTCAATCTCATTTCTTGTCGACTTAGTATTTAATCTCAGTCCAAAGTGATTAAAAGTTGATTTTTCAGCCATATCACAAAACTTATGAGAAATTTTAGGAAAAATATTATTTTCTCCAGTTAAATCTAGGTAATTTAACTTAGCATTTTCATCTAAATAAATTTCGGTTACTGAATTGAAAACAGAGAGATTATTTCCTGTTTCTATAATTGTAGCTTCTACACCTTTGTTAACAATAATTAGGTTTCTTTGAAAGCAATTGTTTACAGAGGTTTTAGTTTTATTATGTATTACAAGCGGCTTTTTAGAACTCTCTGGCAAACTGAGAGCATAACCAACCTTCGGACTTAAACTATTATCTCTGGCCAAAGGCCTGGGAACAAGTTTTTGGGACTTTTCTTCAAGCTTACCAAAATAGTTTTTTGTGAAGGAGCCTTCATCAGCAATTTCGTCCATAATGCTTGAAATTTTATAGCTTTTACCACTAGCTAATTCCATGATATCACCAACAATGGTCAGTTCAGGCTCATATAGATGGGTTCCATTCAGATTAATTAGGTCCGTTTCAGAAATTTCTTGAACAAGATCGGAAACTATATCCAAGTTACTCTTTCTCCAATACTCTGATCTACGGCTGACTTTCTCAATGCTTAAACTATTACATTCTAGTTCTTGTCTTAAAGAGTTATACCAATCACTTGTATTTACATGACTCAATGTTTTTCCTTACCAAGTTGCAAGAAATCTTTATAGCCCGTTTCCTCAACATGAAGAGCGAGAGCTTTGTCACCAGTTTTTACTATTCTCCCATCTACCATGATGTGAACAAAATCTGGCACTATATAATTCAGAAGTCTTTGATAATGGGTGATAACCAGAAACGAACGGGAAGATGATGAAAAATTATTTACTCCTTTAGAGACTAATTTCATAGCGTCAACGTCCAACCCGCTATCTGTTTCGTCTAGGATTACAAATCTGGGTTCGAGTAAACACATTTGTAAAATTTCATTACGTTTTTTTTCTCCTCCCGATGCACCCACATTGACAGGCCGTTTCATCATTTCGTCACTAATCTCTAAATCTTTTGCTATGCCACGTACAAGCTTCAAAAAGTCTGCTGCATTGAGCTCTTCTTGACCTCTTGTTTTTCTTTGTGAATTTAAAGCAGTTCTGAGAAAGTTCATATTACCAACACCAGGTATTTCTATTGGGTATTGAAATGCCATAAAAATTCCAAGCGCAGCTCGTTCCTCTACCTCAGCCTCCAACAAATCACTTCCGTCAAAATTAACAGTACCACTATCAATAATGTATCCATCTTTCCCAGCAAGAACACTCGATAGCGTCGATTTCCCGGACCCATTTGGTCCCATTATAGCATGAACTTCGCCTGGATTAATGGAAAGTGATAAACCCTTAATAATCTGTTTTTCTTCTTCTTCCAACGAAACTTTTAAATCATCGATGTTTAACATATTAGCCAACTGAACCCTCTAAAGAGATTGCAACTAATTTTTGCGCCTCCATTGCAAACTCCATTGGGAGTGCTTGTAATACCTCCTTACAAAACCCATTCACGATCAATGCTACAGCATCTTCCTCTCCAATCCCCCTTTGCATACAATAAAAGAGCTGATCTTCGTCTACTTTTGACGTTGTGGCTTCATGTTCCGCTCTCGCACTACTATTATTTACCTCAATATAGGGCACAGTATGCGCTCCACATTTATTGCCAATGAGTAGACTATCACATTGGGTAAAATTTCTCGAGTTTTGTGATCTACCTCCAATTTGTACGAGCCCTCTATAGGTGTTTTGAGCTTTTCCAGCACTAATTCCCTTGGATACAATTCTGCTATTTGTATTTTTTCCAAGATGTATCATTTTAGTGCCTGTATCGGCCTGTTGCATGTTATTGGTGATAGCTATTGAGTAAAACTCACCAGACGAGTTATCACCTTTCAAAACACAAGACGGATATTTCCATGTTATTGCAGATCCTGTTTCTACCTGTGTCCACATGACTTTGGAATTTCTACCCCTACAATCAGCGCGTTTAGTGACAAAGTTGTAAATACCACCAACCCCATTCTCATCGCCTGGAAACCAATTTTGGACTGTAGAATATTTAATTTCTGCATCGTCAAGAATCACTAGCTCTACCACAGCGGCATGCAACTGGCTCTCATCTCTTTGTGGCGCGGTACACCCTTCCAAATAACTTACGTATGACTTCTCGTCTGCAATAATCAATGTTCTCTCAAATTGTCCAGTGTTTTCAGCATTTATTCTGAAATAAGTCGACAACTCCATAGGACATCTTACTCCTTCAGGAATGTACACAAATGATCCATCAGAAAAAACGGCAGCATTGAGGCAAGCAAAAAAATTATCTGATATTGGTACAACAGATCCTAGGTATTTCTTAACTAAGTCAGGATATTCCTTTATGGCTTCTGATATTGAACAAAATATAACCCCGGCAGATTTTAACTCCTCCTTAAAGGTTGTCCCGACCGAAACACTATCAAAAACCGCATCAACTGCAACCTTGCGGCCTTCTGATTTTTCTTCAGGCTTTTCTTCAATTACACCAGCGAGTTTCTTTTGCTCCGTTAGTGGAATTCCTAGCTTTGAGTAGGTTTCAAGAAGCTTTGGATCTACTTCATCTAAGCTTTTTGGCTTTTCTTTCATATTGGCAGGCCGAGCGTAATAATATTGATTTTGAAAGTTAATTTCAGGAATTTCTAACAATGCCCAGTCTGGCTGTTTAAGTTTCTTCCACCTATTAAATGCCTTCAGTCTCCAATCAAGCATCCACTTAGGTTCATTATTCTTTTTTGATATAAGCTTAACAATATCTTCATTTAATCCTAAAGGAGCATACTCCGTCTCTATATCTGTTGAGAACCCATATTTATAAGTATCCCCAACGGATTTAACTGTTGAAAGAGTTTCCTTATCGATTACGTCCCTTACCTCATAATTATCTGTCATTTATGTAAAATCCCTGCATTTTTATGTCTTGAATATAATTGTTTCCATGAGAAAATAAAGGCTTCAATATCATTTTTTTTTGTATTGGGTCCCAATGATACCCTTATTGAAGAGCTTGCAAGATCTTCACTATATTTCATCTCCTTTAATAGACTTATTTCACTTAATTTTCCTGACGAACATGCTGTGCCCGATGAAACGCTGAAACCTTCAAGGTCTAAAGCAATTACTTGGCTTTCGCCTTTCCAACCAGGAGTAATAATGCAGGATGTATTCGGTAGTCTCTTTTCTTTTTCGCCAACTATTATCGAGTTTTTTGAGATTTCTCTTACTTCATTCTCTAGCATATCTCGTAAAATCTCAATTTCTTGCCATACACCATCTTTAACTAGTTTAATAGAGTAAGCTAAGGCTTCAGAAAATGCAGCAATAAGCATAAAATTTTCGGTCCCTGCTCTTAATCCAAATTCTTGATTTCCACCTAATATTGTGGATTCAATTAAATCCTCGTGTTTTACGAAAAGTGCCCCTACCCCTTTTGGTCCACAAACTTTATGCGATGCCAAGAAAAATGCTTGAGGCTGGATCTCATTAAATTTAACATCTACCTTTCCTACAGCCTGAACTGCATCAGTGCACGCTATGTCTTTGGGAACATTTTGTAATATACCGGTCTCAGAGTTAGCAATTTGCAAAGCCTGGTTGTTTTTAGGAGTATTTGGAGAAACTAGGCCATTTTTCTTCACCGGTATAGACACATCACACCACCTTTTCACACAATCGTGTTCAATAGCTGAACATTCTAATCTTTTATTATGTAAAAATAGCGCAGCAGACTCCGATGCGCCGGATGTAAAAATTATTATACCCCTATCTAGACCTAGAACGTCCATCACATCATCTCTTGAACGTTCAATTATATTTCGCGCCTCTCTTCCTTCAAAGTGAACTGAGCTCGCATTACCGATCAAATCCAGATTTGAAATTAGGCTTTTTCGAGAGTTTTCGCACAATAAGGCGCTTGCATTCCAGTCAAAGTAACGTCTGCCATTTTGTAAGAGCGTCATTAAGCTTGTGCAAAACTTGATACTGCTTGACATGGCTCCATAGAGTCAGAGGCAACGTCTTCAAGTGAAATATTATGTAAAAATAAGTAAACTTGAGATGAAAACTGTTCCCAAAACTTTTCAGTTAAAACTAGCTCAAAAGGTTTTGGTAAAATCTTTGTTTCGATTTTATCGTTAATAGAAATGGCAGCAAAATTCTCATCAACGGCTTCCATAATGTCATGGATTCTTATATTTTTTGGATGAGAATTTAAGCTAAATCCACCTGATGCCCCTCTTACAGCTTTAACTAAACTTGCTTTGCGCAATTTCATAAAAAGCTGTTCTAGATAAGTTTGTGAAATGCCGGTTTGATTGGAAATCTCGGACACGGATACATTTGAATTAATATCTTTTCTAGCAATATATGCCATCGCTATCAAAGCGTATTTACCTTTTGTGCTGAGTCTCATACTTAAAAATAATAAATAAAATCTCGATTATATTTAAAATAGCTTGACTTCGAGGTCAAGCAATTAGTAACAGTATGTCATTGATTGACAAAGGAACTTCAATGCCCGAAGTAAACATATCTGGTCCAAGCGGTAGGCTCGAAGGTCGATTCCACCCTCAAAAAAATGCAAATGCTCCCGTGGCTATAATGTTACACCCGCATCCAAAGTTTGGCGGGACCATGAATAACAGAGTTGTTTACAATCTTCACTACTGTTTCTTTAATCTCGGGTTTTCATGTTTAAGGTTTAACTTTAGGGGTGTTGGCAAGAGCGAAGGAGAGTTTGATGATGGGTTGGGAGAATTAGCAGATGCAGCGTCAGCTCTAGATTTTCTGCAAGCAAACTCACCAAATTCAAGTGGTTGCTGGGTAGTTGGTTTTTCTTTTGGTTCTTGGATAGGTATGCAGCTCTTGATGAGAAGACCGGAGATCAGTGGTTTTATATCAGTATCTCCTCCTGCCAATACATATGACTTTAGCTTCTTAGCTCCCTGCCCTTCGTCAGGGCTGATTATAAATGGTAGTTTAGATCGCCTTGTACCTACATCTGATATTAAGAATTTATCAGATAGACTAAAACTTCAAAAAGGGATCAAAGTTTCTCACAAAGAGATCGAAGGTGCGGATCATTTTTTTACAAACTTTGAAGAAGAAATGACAAAGGCAGTTAATGAGTATCTCGCTACTAGGTCCGATTTATAGATTAATGTGGGTTAATGTTAAAAAGTAATATTCTGAATAATTTAAAAAACCGTGGCTTTATTAATGACTGCACTGATTTAATGGGCCTTGATAACTTATTGAGCAATTCAAAAATAACCTGTTATATTGGATATGACGCTACTGCATCCTCTCTTCACGTCGGCCACCTTATGAATATAATGATGCTAAGATGGTTTCAAAAAAGATGGGCATAGGGTAATTACTTTGTTGGGAGGCGGTACAACGAAGATAGGTGACCCTTCCTTTAGGAAGACAGAGAGACCATTGATGAATGACAAAACAATAGATGCTAATTTAGTTAGTCTCAAATCGATATTTTCCAAATACATAAAATTTTCGTCTGATTACCCTGGCGCGCTTATGCTGAATAATGATGAGTGGTTAAGCAAGCTAAACTACTTGGAGTTTCTCAGAGACACTGGAAAGCATTTTTCAATTAACAGAATGCTTAGCTTCGAGTCTGTTAAAAGCAGACTGCAAAAAAATGACCCTTTAAGCTTTCTAGAATTTAATTACATGATATTGCAGGGCTATGACTTTTACAAACTGAATCATGACTATCAATGCATTCTTCAAATGGGCGGATCCGATCAATGGGGTAATATAGTAAATGGCATTGAGTTAACTAGGCGTAAAAATAGCAATAAACTTTTTGGTTTAACTTCGCCATTGTTAACAAACTCTTCTGGTCAAAAGATGGGCAAATCATCTAGTGGTGCTGTCTGGCTCAATGAAGAAAATCTCTCTCCTTATGAATTTTGGCAGTTTTGGCGGAATTGTGACGATGATGATATAGAGCAATTCCTTCTTCTTTTTACTGAATTTTCGATCGATAAAATTAAAGAGCTGACCTCTAGAAAGGGTCACCACTTAAATGAAGCAAAAATAGTTTTAGCGAATGAGGTTACCACACTATGCCATGGCAAAATAAAGGCCGATGAAGCATTTAAAACGTCCAATGCAGTTTTTAGTGAAAATGTTGGGTCCTCTAAACTACCCACAATTGAGATCAATGCAAAAGATTGTCCTGAACGTATTTCTATCACCCAATTAATGACTCTGTCAGGTATGGTGAAGTCAGGAAAAGAAGCAAAGCGATTGGTAAATGAAAACGCAGTAAAACTAGAAGGAAGAATGGTAAAAGACATAACTGAGAAGTTTGAGAAAATTAATTTTTCTGATCCTCAGCAACTTTCAATCGGTAAAAAGAAACATTTCAATATCGTGATTTTCTAATCTTATTTGTCAAGGTAAACCTTTTTCATATAGTCCGGATTGTCGACAGCACCATTTCTTTTTATATCACCTTTCTTAATTTTTGATACCACTTCCATTCCAGAACTAACCGTACCAAAAACTGTGTAATTATTATTTAAATGAGGAGCAGGCCGGAACATGATGAAAAATTGACTATTAGCAGAATCTGGATTGTTTGATCGTGCCATTCCAACAGTACCTTCGACAAAGGCCATATCAGAAAATTCAGATGGCAAGTCCGGTAATGAAGAGCCTCCTCTACCAACTAGCTCTGGATTAAATGCTTGGGTTTTACCAAACTGTACATCACCTGTCTGGGCCATAAAGCCTTCAATTACTCTATGGAATACTACGCCATTGTATGCGCCTGAATTAACTAAAGTTTTTATTCTTTCGACATGTAATGGAGCTAAATCTGGCAGCAGTGTTATTTCAATTTTTCCACCAGTTTCACCAGCAACTTCAATTACGAGGATATTTTCTGCAATAGCACATCTAAAGATAAATATGCAAAAAAATATATTTACAAGAATTTTTAAAAAAAAATATCTAAACATTTTTAATTGTCTTTATGAAATCTGGCTCATCAACTTTTCCATTATCCGATTGATCACCTTTTTTTATTTTATCTACTACGTCCATACCTTTCAAAACTTTTCCCCAGACCGTATATTGGTTATTTAAATGCATACTATCTTCAAGCATAATAAAAAACTGGCTATTTGCAGAATTTGGGTTTTGTGATCGAGCCATACCCACAATACCCCTGACAAACGGCTCAGAGGTGAATTCCGCTTCAAGATCAGGTAAGTCTGAACCTCCCATTCCGACACGATCACTTTGGAGGCCATTTTTTAAAGAACCAAACTGCCCATCACCCGTTTGAGCCATAAAGCCGTCAATCACTCTATGAAACACAACATCATCAAAAAAGTTATATTTTGATAGCTGTAATATTCTCTCGCAATGATTTGGAGCAAGACCATTTAACAGTTCTATAGTAATATTTCCTTTATTTGTCTCTAAAACTATGTTGTTTTTGGCACCTTTTTTAGTTACCTTTTTTTTCTTTAATGCCATTTCTAATCCTTTTTTTAGTTCTTAAATTTACTATTAATTGCAAATGCAATGTCTTCAGTTACAAATTTGTCTATATTTCCGCCTAGCTTAGCAATTTCTTTTACCAATCTAGATGCAATGGCTTGACAGCCTGCATCTGCCATCAAGAAAACTGTCTCTATTTTATTGTCTAAAACTCTATTCATTCCAACCATCTGGAACTCATACTCAAAATCAGATACAGCTCGTAAACCTCTTATCAAAATTGAGGCACCAACGTCTTTTGCGCACTCTATTAGTAAATTCTTAAAGGGATGCACCACAATATCCACTTTCAATGACTTTAAATTAGCTATTTCTTTTTCTACAAGCTGTACTCTTTCTTCTAGAGAAAATAAAGGGTTCTTATCATTGTTTATAGCCACTCCTATTACCAACTTATCGACGAGTGTTGAAGCCCTACTTATTATATCTATATGCCCAAGCGTTAAGGGGTCAAAAGTACCTGGATACAATCCTACTCGCATTATATTTTCCTTCTTTCTAAAGCTTTTTATCAGACAATTTACAAACAATAGGACTTAAAAATGCTCCTGTAAAACTTTCTTTCACAGTCGCAATATGCTCAGGTGTGCCGAAACACACCACTTCACCACCTTTATCTCCGCCTTCTGGTCCAATATCAATTACGTAGTCAGCGGTTTTGATCACATCCAAATTGTGTTCAATAACAATAACTGTGTTACCTTTCTCAACAAGCTCATGCAGAATTTCAAGTAGTTTTTTAATATCATGAAAGTGCAACCCAGTTGTAGGCTCGTCTAATATATACAAAGTCGATCCTGAACTTCTTCTTGCAAGTTCTTTTGCAAGCTTTACCCTCTGCGCCTCTCCTCCTGACAAAGTTGTCGCCTGTTGACCAACTTTAATATAACCTAGGCCAACTCTTTTAAGAGTTGACATTTTTTCTCTTATCGAAGGCACTGCTTTGAAAAAATCTTCAGCTTCGTTTACTGTCATTTCTAAAACATCTGAAATGTTTTTATCCTTGAATTTTATTTCAAGCGTTTCTCTATTATACCTCTTGCCAAGACATTGGTCGCACTCCACATAAACATCGGCAAGAAAATGCATCTCTATCTTGATTAGCCCATCACCTTGACAAGCCTCACAACGCCCACCTTTAACGTTAAAAGAAAAACGTCCAGGCATATACCCTCTAGCCTTTGATTCTGGTAAGCCCGTAAACCAATCCCTTATATGCGTAAAAGCACCTGTGTAAGTAGCGGGATTAGATCTTGGTGTTCTCCCTATTGGAGATTGATCTATATCTATAACCTTCTCAAAATTCTCTAAACCTTCAATTTTTTCAAACTTTGCGGGAGTTTGTCTGGAGCCGTTAAGTTTCGCGGCTGCCGCTTTAAAGAGTGTTTCTATTATTAAGGTCGACTTGCCTCCCCCTGAAACACCTGTTACACATATAAATAATTTTATTGGGAAAGAAATATTTACGTTCTTAAGATTATTGCCATTTGCTCCTGTTAATTTTATCTCTGATTTAGAATTAATCCTTCTTTGCGCCGGCACAGGTATGCTCTTTCTTCCGGAAAGATAAAGCCCAGTAAGCGACTTCTCACTTTTAATAATATCTAAAGGAGTTCCCTCTGCAACGATATATCCTCCCTGAACTCCCGCACCAGGACCAAGATCAATAACATGATCAGCTTCTCTTATTGCTTCTTCATCATGCTCAACAACTAAAACTGAATTACCTTGTGCTTTTAAATCTTTGAGCGTTTTGATGAGCCTTCTGTTATCTCTCTGGTGTAATCCAATTGAAGGCTCGTCTAAAACATAAAGTACACCCGTTAAGCCAGAACCTATTTGGCTTGCCAGTCTTATCCGCTGACTTTCTCCCCCGGACAATGTACCTGAGGCTCGACTTAAAGTTAAATATTCTAGACCAACATTATCTAAAAAAGTTAGCCTGCTGGAGATCTCTTTTATAATAGCACTGCCAATTTGCAAATGCGACTTAGAAAGAGTTTTTCTCATTGATTCTATCCATGTTAGCAGCTGCTTAATCGACTTATCGCAACACTCCCCGATATTAAGTCCCGCGACCCTTACACAAAGTGCCTCTTGCCTTAGCCTGTAACCGTTACATTTTGAACAAGGTTTATCACTTCTATATCGTTTAAACTCTTCTAATAACCAAGGTTCAACAGTTTCATCAAATCTACGCTTTAGGTTAGAAATTACTCCTTCAAATGATTTTTTAGTATTAAATACTCGCCCTCCATCATCAAATCTAAAGTTGATTTTCTCACCCTCATTACCGTACAGTAAGATTTTTTTAATTTTTGCATCAAGATCCTCCCAAGGAGCATCAGGATTAAATTTATAATGTTTCGATAAAGCCTCAACCGTCTGTCTATAATATGGATTGGAACTCCTTGCCCAAGGAATAATGGCTCCATCATATACAGATAATTTCCCATCTATAACTATTAAGCTTTCATCAAATTGGTCTTGGCGACCAAGACCATCGCACGATTCACATGCGCCAGTGGGCGCATTAAAGGAGAATAATCTCGGCTCAATTTCGCCTAAACTAAAACCAGAAACAGGGCATGCAAATTTTTCAGAAAATAAAAGAGAGTCTTTTTGTTGATCTTCATCGAAAACATCAACAACAACTATACCTTCAGAAATATCTAAAGCAGTCCTTAAACTATCGGCAAGCCTCTCGCCGATCCTATCTCCAGAACTTGCAATCAAACGATCGACAAGTATATCTATATTATATCGATATTTTTTGTCTAATGTCGGCATCTCATCAATGTCATAAAGATCTCCATTGATCCTGACCCTCTGAAATCCTTTTTTTATTATCTCATTGATTTCTTTTTTAAATTCTCCTTTCCGATCTTTCACTAAAGGAGCATAGATATATAATTTTAGTCCCGATTTAAGTTTCAATATTATGTCCACCATATCGGATATTTGTTGGGCTTTTATGGGTTTTCCGGTAGCTGGACTATAAGGCACACCAACTCTGGCAAAGAGTAATCTTAAATAATCATAAATTTCAGTAACTGTCCCAACAGTTGAACGGGGATTTTTACTCGTAGTTTTTTGCTCAATAGAAATGGCTGGTGATAATCCGGATATACTTTCAACATCTGGTTTTTGCATCATGTTTAAAAACTGTCGTGCATAAGCCGAGAGGCTTTCCACATAACGACGCTGGCCTTCTGCATATATTGTATCGAATGCTAGTGACGATTTCCCAGATCCCGACAAACCAGTTAGTACAACCAGCTTATCTCTAGGAATATCAACATCTATTGATTTCAAATTATGTTCTTTAGCAGAACGGACTTTGATATGTGAGATAAAATCCAAATAAAAGCCTCCTGACCTTCAATTAAAGCAAATAGTAAATATTTAAAGTACTTTTTAATATTCACCTTGATACTTTGTTGAAAATTATATACTTCGATGTTAACTTAAAGAAGCGAGGTTTTGTCATGGCTGGAAGTTTAAATAAGGTTCTTCTTATAGGAAGATTAGGAAAAGATCCCGAATTGAGAGAATTTCCATCTGGAGGAAAGGTGTGTAATTTTTCCTTAGCTACGAGTGAAACGTGGAAAGATTCAAGTACTGGGGAGAGACAGGAACGCACCAGCTGGCATAATATAGCAATTTTTAATGAACGTCTTGCCGAGATAGCCGAGCAATACCTAAGAAAAGGCTCGCAAGTTTACATTGAAGGACAGTTGGAAACAAGAAAATGGCAGGATCAAGCGGGTAACGATCGATACACAACAGAAGTAGTTCTTAAGAATTTTAGGGGTGAGCTAACAATGCTAGGTGGAAGGTCTGATGATATGCCTAATATGTCGAATCAACAAAATGAAACACAGCCCTATCAATCAATTGAACCAGGTGGATCTAGTCAAGATAATCTGGGTCCGGACGATTTAGATGATGAGATCCCATTCTAGTTTGACCATTTTTTCAGGAATTCTTACTTTTGACAAATAACGATAGTAACGAGGAACACTCAGAAAGTGATAAAGTATTAATCGATAATAGCGTGTCACAAGTTTCGCTAGAATCAGAGATGAAATCCGCTTACCTAGACTACGCAATGAGTGTAATTGTGAGCAGAGCTATTCCAGATCTCAGAGATGGCTTAAAACCCGTTCACAGACGAATTCTATACTCAATGCATGAGACAAATAATACGTTCGACAGACCATATAGAAAATCTGCTCGACCTGTAGGCGATGTAATGGGTAAATATCATCCTCATGGAGATCAGGCTATCTATGACGCACTAGTCAGAATGGCTCAAGATTTTTCAATGTCTTTGGTATTACTAGATGGGCAAGGAAACTTTGGGTCAATTGATGGAGATTCCGCTGCCGCAATGAGGTATACTGAAGTTCGTATGGCGAATCCTACAGCAGCTTTACTGGACGATATTGAAAAGGGTACTGTTGATTTCCAAGACAATTATGATGGAAAAGATATCGAGCCTAAGGTTTTACCAGCTAGATTTCCAAATTTATTAGTAAATGGTGCAGGGGGTATCGCAGTGGGAATGGCAACAAACATTCCTCCACACAACGTTGGAGAAGTGATTGATGCCGCATTAGCTATAATAGAAGACCCTCAGATAGAGATTGAGGATTTAATGCAATTGTTGCCCGCCCCCGACTTTCCTACTGGTGGTATTATTTTAGGTCAATCTGGTTCTAGACAAGCGTATTCAACTGGTAAGGGTTCAATAGTTATCAGAGCAAAACATTCCTTAGAGGAACACAAAAAAGATAGGTTATCAATAGTGATAACCGAAATTCCCTATCAGGTAAATAAATCCTCGCTGGTCGAAAAAATAGCGGAGCTCGCAAGAGAAAAAAAAATCGAGGGAATATCACATGTCCAGGATGAGTCGGATAGACTTGGAGTTAGAGTTGTTGTTGACTTAAAAAGGGATGCCACCGTGGAAGTGGTTTTAAACCAACTATATCGCTTTTCACAGATGCAAACGAGCTTTGGTTTCAATCTTTTAGCCTTAGATAAAGGGAAACCAAGTCTCCTCAATTTGAAGGATTTTTTGACTAAGTTCATTGAATTTCGAGAAGAAGTGGTTGCCAGACGAACCATTTTTGAACTTGAGAAGGCCAGAGAAAGAAGCCACCTTCTTTGTGGTTTAGCCGTTGCAGTTTCGAATGTTGATGAGGTTATTGCTATAATTAGAAATTCCGAAAATCCATCCAAAGCAAAAGAAACGCTTATGAATACTAAGTGGAAAGTAAAGGAGTTAAGCCAATACTTAGAGCTTATTGATGATCCTCTTCACAAAATTAACGAAGATGGAACTTATTTGTTGTCTGAACAACAAGCAAAAGCAATACTCGAGTTGCGTCTTCAACGATTAACGGCACTAGGAGCAACCGAAATAGGTAGTGAACTAGAAGACTTAGCAGATAAGATAAGAATTTGCCTCGATATTTTAAAATCAAGAGAACGAATAAGAAAAATAATTTCTGAGGAACTTAAGGAAGTCAAAGAAAGCTACGCTATTCCCAGAAGGTCGGAAATTCAGGAATTTGAGGGAGACTTTGAAGATGAAGACCTTATCGAGAAAGAAGAGATGGTGGTTACAGTTACGAGAGAAGGATACATTAAAAGAACAGCATTATCTGAGTACAGAGAGCAAAAACGCGGTGGCAAGGGTACTCAAGGCATGAATACAAAGGAAACTGATGTGGTAACTAATCTTTTCGTTACGAATACACATACACCTTTATTATTTTTTTCATCAGATGGTTTTGTTTACAAGCTTAAGACTTGGCGCCTACCACAAAGTGGCAGAAGCTCGAAGGGTAAAGCTATTGTAAACCTGCTACCAATAAATTCGTCTTCGAGAATTACAACTATATTACCAGTTGAAGCAGAGGAGGAAACTTGGAAAGACCTTCAAATATTTTTTGCCACCTCTACAGGTAACGTTCGAAAAAATGCATTGTCAGACTTCACAAATGTAAAAGCAAATGGAAAAATTGCTATGAAATTGCCTGAAAACACAACACTAGTTGGTGCTCAGATTTGCAAAAATGATAATGATGTACTGCTTACCACTGCAAAAGGAAAAGCCATTCGGTTTAATACTGAGGATGTAAGAATTTTCAAGGGTCGCGATTCCATTGGCGTCAAAGGAATAACTTTAAAGAAAAATGACGCTGTCATATCTATGGCTGTATTAAAACACGTAGAGGTCAGTACAGAGGAACGATTAGCATATTTCAAAATGAGAAGAGCAATTACGGGTGAAGATAACGGAATTGAAAATGGAGAAGACTCTACATTGGTTTTAAGTCAAGAGAGATATGTTGAGTTGGGTGCCTTGGAGGAATGGATACTAACAATTACGTCTCAAGGCTTTGGCAAAAGATCTTCAGCCCACGAATATAGAAGGTCTGGGCGTGGTGGTCAAGGCATCACATCTGCCAATCTTGAAAGAAGACAAGATAGCATTATAGCCTCTTTTACTGTGGAAGATGATGATCAAATAATGCTAGTTACGTCTACTGGCCAAAGCATACGCTGCTCTGTATCTGAAATATCAAGGCAGTCAAGAAGTGCGTCTGGTGTAAAAGTATTTGATACCAAGGGAGATGAAAATGTCGTATCTGTTGCTTGGATAGCGGATACAACCGAAGACGCAGATTAAATGTCAGAGAAAAAAGTCGCTATAGTTGGAGGTGGACTGGCTGGAACTGAAGCCGCATGGCAGCTAGGTAGAATGGGTATATCATCAAATTTATACGAAATGAGGCCCAATAAAAAAACTCCCGCCCACAAGACTTCTTTGTTAGCAGAGCTAGTTTGCTCAAATTCGTTTAGATCAGATGACCACATCAATAATGCTGTAGGACAATTACATTGGGAGATGAGAGCTGCAGATGGGCTGATTATCTCAACGGGTGACAAGGCACGTATACCGGCAGGAAGTGCAATGGCAGTTGATCGAATGAAATTTTCGTCAGAAATAACTGAGTTAATAAAAAATAATTCTTTTATAAACATAATACAAAAAGAGATAACAGACTTAAAACAATTAGCAGAAGACCACGTAATAATAGCTTCTGGTCCCCTTACGTCAAATAAGCTAGCACAATCTCTTATAAAACTAACTGGATCAAAAAATTTATACTTTTATGACGCTATAGCACCTACCGTCTACGCGGACTCTATTGATTATGAGAGTACATGGTTTCAATCTAGGTATGATAAAGGAGATAGCATTGAAGAGAGGGAAGCTTACCTTAACTGTCCTATGACAAAGGATGAATATTATGAGTTCGTTTCTAAAATCTCTGAAAGTGATAAAGCCGACTTTAATGATTGGGAAGTAGATGTACCATTTTTTTCTGGATGTTTACCAATCGAGGTAATGGCATCAAGAGGAAAGGACACGCTTAGATTTGGACCGATGAAACCAGTGGGACTTACAAATCCATACAGTGACGTGAAACCATATGCTGTGGTTCAGCTTAGAAAGGAAAATAAGGAAGGCACTTTATTCAATATTGTAGGATTCCAAACAAAAATCAAGCATTCGAGGCAAGCCGAAATTTTGCGGTCAATTAATGGTTTGCAGGAAGCTAGGTTCGCGAGGTTGGGTGGAATACATAAAAATACTTTTTTGAATTCACCAGATATTTTAGATAAATACTTCCAATTAAAATCATACCCTAACATTAGTCTCGCAGGACAAATTACTGGAGTCGAAGGGTATGTAGAGAGCGCCGCTATTGGCTTGCTAGTGGGACGAATGGTTGGAGCAAAAATTCTGGGTAAAGAGGTAAAATTACCATCTGCTGATACTGCTTTGGGAGCCCTCGCGCATCATCTAATTGCAAATAATAAGGACTTTCAACCAATGAATGTAAACTTTGGTCTTTTCCAATCTACTGTGAAAGATTTTAAAGGAAAGAAAAACAGGCGAGAAAGATATGCAGCCTATACATCAATTGCAAAATCGAGTTTTCACAATTGGTTAGAATCCCAAAGTGCCTTCTAAAGAAGTTCTGTAAAGAAACATGATTTAGACCCCGTATGACAGGCTGCACCAGTTTGCTTGACTTCAAATAGAACTGTGTCTCCATCACAATCAATGTGTATTTTTTTTATTTCTTGAATGTTACCAGATGTTTTTCCCTTCACCCAAACCTCACCTCTTGACCTAGACCAATAGGTAGCGAGCCCACTTGAAACACTCTGAAATAATGTATCTCTGGATCCCCATGCGAGCATAAGAACCTGCTTACTTTCGTGATCTTGTGCTACACAGGGAATCAACCCATTATCATTAAACTTTAAAGCATCTATTTTTTGTTTAAATTTTATTTCATTCACTCTATAGTCCTTTTGTCGGTAATAGGGGAATCTTTAACACACATGGATCTATACACAAATAATATTTTAGAGCTTGCCTCTAATATTCCCATTACAACTAGGTTAATGAACCCAGACGTTACGATTACAAAGAGAACTGCAATATGTGGTTCTAGCATTACTTTGGACTTAAAAATTTCTGAGTCAAAGATATCAAAGGTTGGTCTTGACATAAAAGCATGTGCACTTGGTCAGGCATCAGCTTGCGTTTTTGTAACCCATGCCATCGGAGCGGATATTGGCATGATAACGGAACTAAGAAAAAACTTAAAAACATTCTTAGATACAGGAACCTTTTTAATAAAAGATCCGTTTACTAGATACAAGTACTTCGAACCTGCTCAAAAAGTTCCATACAGGCATGATTCAGTTCTTCTTATCCTTGACGCTTCAATTGATGCGTTGCAAAAAGTTTCTGGCCTAAAAACAAAAAGTAACTAGTCCATATAAAAAAAGGGACATTCCAATAATAATTAAATTAACAATGTCTGCTACTAGACTTTTTTCTAATGTTAAAAAAGGTATCTTATTTTTCATTACAGCCTCCTATATTTATTATAGAACATAAAAGGAACATGTAAAGAACAAAATATAAACAAAGTCAATTTAATATCGTTTTGGTACTGTAGTTTTAGTATCTTGCGCTAGTTTGTACGCCTCCAAGAATAGCTCTGGTTCTTCCGTTACTTCAGACAACTTAAATATTTTATGGCCCGATTGCATCGTTCCTAGCAAATCTCCAGAGCCTCTGAGAGCCATATCTTTTTCGGCAATCTCAAACCCATCCTGCGTCTCTTTCATTATTTTAAGCCTCTGAATAGCTTGATCTGAAAGATTTCCATCATACACGAGAAAGCAATATGATTTTTTATTCCCCCTACCAACTCTCCCTCTAAGTTGATGCAACTGTGAAAGACCAAATCTATTTGCATTTTCAATTACAATTGCTGTAGCATTTGGGTTATCTATTCCGACTTCAATAACAGTGGTTGACACTAAAATATCAATTTTTCTTTCGTTAAATTTTTTTAGTTCACTTTCCTTATCCGCACTAGGCATTTGTCCATGAATTAGACCAACCTTAAAGCGACTAAATTCATTTCTTAAATACAAGAATCTATCATTTGAATTAGAGAGATGGGTGTCTTCGTTCTCTTCTATTAATGGACACACCCAATAAACTTGCTGACCTTCAGACATCTGCTTTGACAATTTATCCAATAGCTTTCTAATTTTTTTTACAGATATGGCAAGCGTTTCGATACTCAACCTGTTTTTTGGTTTCTCCTTGATTGTTGTCAAATCACGATCACTAAATAGTGTCAAAGCTAAAGATCTGGGTATAGGGGTTGCACTCATTATAATTGAGTTAACATTGCCTTTTTTTTCCAATCTAAATCTTTGCATTACTCCAAACTTATGTTGCTCATCAATTACAGCCAAGCGAAGGTTATGAAAATGTACATTGCTCTGGAAAAGAGCATGTGTGCCTATAACGATTTTTGCTTCTCCACAAGAAATCAAAAGCAACTTCTTTTCCCTTTCACTTCGATTGTCTGATCCTGTTAAAATAGTAACATTTAATTTATTTATCTCTTGTGCTCTCAAGACGTCTTTTAGTGATTTCGCATGTTGCATTGCAAGTACCTCTGTAGGAGCCATAATTGCAACTTGATGCCCTCCTGAAACCACAAACATTGCAGCAAGAAGGACAACAATAGTTTTGCCACTACCAACATCGCCTTGCAGCAAACGATTCATTTTAGGCTCTGATTCAATATCATCTAAAATTTCGTAAAGCGCATTTAGCTGGCCTTTAGTAAGCTGGAAAGAGAGATTATTGATTAAATTTTTAATAAGAACTTTATCCCCCTCTACTTTGAAACCTTCTTTTTTCTTAGCAGTACGTCTGAATTTATCTAATTTTATATGATGAGCATAAAATTCATCAAAAATAAGCCTCTTTCTAGCTTTTATGATACAGGATAGGTCTTTATTATCCTTAGGCATGTGGATTAGACTTAACGCATCAGAAAAACTGGGCCAATTTTTCACTTGGATAAACTTTTTAGGGTACCACTCCGCTATTGAATTTAAATCATTGATTACATTACCGACTGTTTTCTGTAAAAATTTATTTCCTAAACCATACACAGAAGGATAGATGGGCTCAATTTCAGGGATTTTATAGATTTCATCTGGTTTAACGGAATAATCGGGGTGTATCATAGTCAACTTACTTCCATCGAGTGTTAGGTCCCCAGAAATCACTATATTTTCACCGGGTGGGTAATAATTTTTCAACTGAGCCTTGTTAAAAGAAAATAATAAAATTATTAGAGGGCTACCGTATGTTTCTGCTGATATTCTAAGGGGTGATCGCCTGTTTTTTGGGTAAATATGATTTTTGATTAAAACTTCTATTGTAACAGTTCGAGGAAGCAACCTTTTATCCACTTTAAACCAACGGTCTCTTCTTTTATATTTTCTAGGTAAAAGAAGGAGAAGGTCTAATACGGACTCTATAGACGCTTGTGAAAGTGTTTTGGAAGACTTAGGGCCAATACCTTTAAGAGTAGAAACACTGTCCAATAAATACTCTTGACCCACACTTTTTAGAAGATCCTTCATAGATTATAATCAATTAAAACTTTAAACTCTTCCTCATTAACTTGCTTTATGCCTAATTCACCTGCTTTTTTGACTTTTGAACCTGGAGCTTGACCTACTACCAAGAAATCTACATTGTTCGATACGGATGTTAAAACCTTTGCCCCAGCCCTCTCGCAAATGGACTTCAACTCCGCTCTCGAAAATGCATTAAATGTACCTGTAAGAACCAACTTTTTATCAGTGATGGCTGTTTCAAGTTTACTTAATTTAATGAACTTTTCTATTTTTACATAATTTAATAAATCCTCTAGTTTTTCTCTCTCTTTAAAATCTGAAAAGAATCCAATTAGAGAAGTAACCATTAGCTGCCCAATTCCCTCAATTTCAAAAAGAAATTGCCCATCATTTTTTGCAATGCCAGCTTTAATAGCGTTATAAAAATCGTCCCATGATCCAAAATAACCTGCTAAAATTTGCGATGCATTTTCTCCAATATGACGAATACCCAGAGAAAAAAGAAACCGATCGAGCTTTATAAGCTTAGCTTTCTCAATGGAATGTAATAGATTTTTAAGCGACTTTTCACCCCAACCTTTTCCAAGAAATTCAATCAAATTTGATCCATTTTTTGACTTTGATTCTAATCGAAAAAAGTCGGCAGGTTGTTGGATTAGGTTTTTTTGATAAAATTCTTCTATAATTCTTCCCCCAAGACCATCGATATTAAAAGCTTTCTTAGAAACAAAATGCTTCAAGCCCGCGATCACCTGCGCATCACAGTTCTGAGAATTATAACACCTGATTGCCGAGTCCATTTTGTCAATTTTAACTTCATTTCCACAGGAGGGGCATAAGTCCGGGAAAACAAACGATTTAGATGTTGAGTTTCTTTTAGAAATATCTACATCTTTAATTTTCGGAATTACATCTCCTGCCCTATAAACTGTAACCCAATCACCTTTTCTGATATCAGCACCATCCCTAATTTTATTGCCTTTATTATCTAAACCCATAATAAAATCTCTATTGTGTAGCGTTGCACTAGAAACTATAACCCCACCTATATTTACGGGCTTCAACTTTGCTACTGGTGACAAGGTTCCTGTTCTACCTATTTGAATTTCAATATCTTCAATAATTGTAATGGACAGCTCAGCTGGAAATTTGTGTGCGATGGCCCATCGAGGTGATGAAGATCTAAAACCAAGCCTCTGTTGCAAACTAAAATTGTTGACCTTATACACAATGCCGTCAATGTCGTAATCGAGTTCTGTTCTCATAGAGAAAACTTTTTCGTAATACTGCAAGAGTTCTTCTACACCGGTAAAAACTTTAGAAATATCGTTTGTTTTAAACCCTAAATCGTTAAAAACTTTTAGTAGCATTTCCTGACTATCGGCCAATTGGTGTGTAGCATTTCCAATAGAGTATGCAAAAAAACATAAATTTTTGTTTCTATTCTTATTTGACTTAAACTGCCTCAGTGTACCAGATGCTGCATTTCTTGGATTTGAAAACGTCTTTCTGCCTGTCTTTTCAAGTTTCTCATTTAATTCACTGAAGGTTGAATTGGGGAAGTAAACTTCTCCCCTTATTTCAAGCGTATCGATTTTTATTGGTATCGATATTGGTACATCTGGTATCAGTCGAGCATTTTCTGTAACATCCTCTCCAATGTGACCATCACCTCTGGTCAAAGCTTGAAATAAAATACCATTTTTATAGATCAATGATAAGGATAGACCGTCAATCTTTGGTTCAAATATTAAGTCAATATTCTCGCTTTCGGATAAATCTAGAAATGATCCTATTTGTTTAAGGAAATTAAAGATATCCTCATTATTAAACGCGTTGGAAAGAGAGTACATTGGTGTAAGATGCTTAACTTTTTTAAACCTTGAGTTTGGCGTCGCTCCAACTTTATCTAAAATGCTATATTGATCTTCTAATTCTGGGTATATCGATAGCAGTTTCTGGAATTCAGAAATGTTCTGATCATACTCCTGGTCTGTGATGTCCGATTGATTGAGGTTAAAATACGCCTCTCTTGATTTGGTTATTATCTCCGATAGCTCTTGGAGCCTCGATATTGCTTTAGATTTTGTTAACAACTAAAAACCTATGAATATGTACTTTTAGGTTACTGATTTTTTTATACACTTCAAACGTAGTTTCAAGTAGTTTCTAATATATCAATAATTTTATTTGATTGATCAACAATTTTATCTAGGTTAGAGAGATGACCATGAACGAATTAGGCATAAATAAAAGACCAGAAGACACCAGAGTAGTAGTGGCAATGTCAGGCGGCGTGGATAGTTCGGTAGCGGCTGCTGTTTTAAAAGGAAAAGGCTTTAATGTAATAGGTCTGACCATGAAATTGTTTGATTACAAGAAATTAAATAAAAATAGCAAAACGTGTTGCGCAGGCACAGACATTATGGATGCAAAAAAAGCGGCGGCAGAAATTGGTATCCCGCATTACGTCGTCAATTTTGAAAAAGAATTCCGACAAAAGGTAATAGAAGATTTTATAAGTAGCTATTCGGGTGGGACAACACCCATTCCCTGCATTCGATGCAACGAACGCATAAAATTTAAAGATTTAATTGCAAAGGCAAAAGAGTTAAATGCAGACTGCTTAGCGACAGGGCATTATGTTAAACGCGTTGAAGTAGAAAACACTGTTCAACTTCATATAGCCAGCAATCCAGAAAAAGATCAAAGCTATTTTTTGTTTACAGTTACTCCTGAGGAATTGAAGTTTTTAAGATTTCCACTAGGCTGTGTAAGATCAAAATCTGAGACACGAGATCTTGCTAGAAAATATAACTTAAAGGTTGCTGAAAAAAGTGAAAGTCAAGATATATGCTTTGTTCCAGACGGATCTTACGCCGAGGCAATTAGAAAACTGAGGCCAAACGCCTCAATTCCAGGAGACATAATTAATTTGGATGGAGACGTTGTTGGCACCCATGAAGGGATAATTAAATATACTGTTGGGCAAAGAAAAGGCATAGGAATTCAAGCATCAGAACCGATGTTTGTCTTGGACATATGCGCTAATACAAATACCATCACTATTGGCCCCAGAGAAGCTCTCCGGCAAGCAAAATTTTATATTGACAATGTTAATTGGCTAGATGACACCTCTTTTGATGACCTTATTGGATCAACAAAAAATGTTCTTGTTAAAACTCGATATCAAAGAACACCAACAATGGCAGACGTTAGCCCTTTACCAAATAAAAGAGCATTGGTAACCCTTTTTAATGAGGAAGAGGGTATATCACCTGGTCAAGCTTGTGTTTTTTATTGTGGAGAAAAAATACGAGTATTAGGAGGAGGATGGATAACAAAATGAATTGGGTTTTGATATGACAATAATTATTTCACCTGCAAAAAAGCTTACACCAACTAATAATAGCCTCGGCGTTGAGACAACAAGAAGTGAATTTCCTGATAAACTTAATGAACTAATAGATTACGCTAAATCATTAAGTGAGAAAGATTTAATTGATAAAATGAAAATCAGTTCCTCTTTGGCTCAGCTTAACTTTGATCGGTTTCAAAAATTTCAAAATAGACCAAGCTCAAATGCAACAACACAAGCAATTTACACTTTTAAAGGAGATACTTATGTTGGCCTGAAAGCCGAAACCTTTACACAAGATGATTTGCTATTTGCACAGCAAAATTTATTAATTATTTCTGGACTATACGGGGTGCTAAAGCCTCTTGATGGAATTCAACCCTATCGATTTGAGATGGGAACAAAGATTGACTTCAATGGATACAACTCACTTTATGAATTTTGGATGGACCCACTCTTTGAATTCATAAAAAAGAGGATAGAGAAAAACAAAAATGGAATACTTAATCTTGCTTCAGAAGAGTATTCAAAGGTACTCAATTTCAATAAACTTGGTTGCAAGTTAGTTACCCCAACATTTAAGACAGAGAAAAACGGAGAATTGAAAACAGTTGGTATACTTTCAAAAAGGGCGAGAGGAATGATGGCAAATTATGTAATTAAGAATCAAATTAAAGAGTATGCAAAAGTTAATGAATTTTCAGAAGACGGTTATGCTTACTGCAAAAAACTCAGCACCTTGTCAAGGCCGGTTTTTATAAAATAGCTCCTTTTGAGTTTTTAACTCTTCTTCTCCGTCTTATTTTCCAATTTTTATTTAGTCCTTCCATTAATAGTTTTGTCATGGGGTGGTTAGGAAACCTTGACGAGTAAGCTTTCAACAATTCAGAGATAGCTTCACCCTGATTAATGCTTTGATCCAGAGAAATAAGCCAATCGAAGAATATAACCCTACAGGAGCTAGAATCAATATTCTCTATATTATAAGCCTCGAAGATCAAACCTTTTTCATCACAATAAATATCACCTTTAAAAATTTTACTTTTGTTGTTGATCACAGGCTTAGTTACCTTTCTTTGAGTTAAAAAAAGCAATTAAAATCATAATGAAACTAAATATAAAAATAAATGGACCAAAGAGATATAAAAAAATATTATAACTTGCAAACACAGGCTTAAATAGAATGTAGGTACCGTATTTTGATACTAAAAATTCCTCAATCTCGTCATCCGTGCGACCTTGAACTAACTGCTCCCGAATAAAGAGGCGAAGATCTTTAGCAAACTCTGACTCAGAGCTATCTATGGTTTCATTCTGACATACTAGACAACGGATGTTCGAACTCAAATTTCTAGCTCTATCCTCTAATTTTGCATCATTTAAAATTTCAGATGGCTCAACAGCGAAAGCTCTTGAGGCTAAAAAACAGATAAAAAAAATATAGTAAAAACGCGCCAATTTATAGCTTTATGCTTTTAATGTTTTATACTTATGAAGAGATAGTAGACTAACAAATCCACCTAAAGCAATTAATATTACACCAATCCAAATGAAAGATATGAAAGGTTTAATGTACGTTCTTACCACCCAAGCGTTTTCATCTATCTTATTTCCGAGAACCATATAAAAATCATTAGAAAGCGTCGGCTTTATAGATGCTTCAGTTGTAACTTCATTACGTGAAGGGTAGAGTCTTTTTTCTGGTAATAATGTACCAACAAGCTCATTATTGTTTAACACTTCAAATGAACCTGAGACTTTCTTAAAGTTTTTTTCTACTGAATAATCAATACCTTTGAATACTATTTGGTATGATTGCACATAGTAACTCTCCCCTACTTCAACATTTCGAATATCCTCTGTTTCCCAACTCGTAACTGCAGTGACTCCAAAAATAAGTAATCCAAAGCCAAAGTGAGCACAAGTCCGGCCAATCAACCTGGAATTAAATATAAGTAAGCGCTTCAAGCTATCGATGAAGTTAAGTTGGGGTTTAAAAGAGAAGGCAAATTCTAAAATACTGCCTAAACAAACCCATGAAGACAAAAAAAGTCCAATAAATGTTAACAATTTAAAATCTTTCCATATGAATGCGCTAGCTGATAAAGCTATAGAAATAAAAATTAGTCCTATTGTTGTTCTGAGATTACTAAAATTTTTACCCTTCCAACGAATTTTGCTGACGATAGGTAGCATAAAGGCAAAGATAACCACAAAAGGTGTGAGCGAGACCTCATAAAAAGGTTCGCCAACTGACACTTGTTCGTCGAACATTGCCTCAATTATAAAAGGCCAAATAGTGCCTAAAAAGACAACTGTCGCTATAACTAACAACGTCAAATTCTGCACAATAATCCAAAGCTCTTTGGAAGCGAAGTTAAGCTTCATAAAATTTTTATGATTGGATCTTTTTGTTATGTAAATTAACAAACTTGAGGCAATTGCTAGAAATATTATTAACAGAATAAATAATCCCCTTGACGGATCATTTGCAAAGGCGTGAACAGAAGTTATTAACCCAGACCGAACGATAAAGGTCCCAATCATCGAAAAAGAAAATCCCATAATTGACAATAGAATTGTCCAATTTAATAGAGAGTTTCTCCTTTCAAGTATTAAAATACTATGAATTAAAGCAAGGTTTATCAACCAAGGAAGTAAAGAGACATTTTCTACTGGGTCCCAAAACCACCAACCTCCCCAACCTAGCTCATAATAGGCCCAGATACTTCCTAATAAAATTCCAGTTGTTAAGAAAATAAAAGGAACTAAAGACCAAAATCTTAAAAGACGAACGATATTTAAATTCCGATCATTTGTTAATAAAAATCCTACTGCTATAGAGAAGGGAATTGAAAGGCCTAAATATCCAAGATACAAAATTGGGGGATGTGCTACGAGAAGGACATCTTGTAAAATTGGATTGAGGTCTTGACCGTTCAAAGGCGGAAATTCAAGTCTCTCGAATGGATTTGATAAAACTAAAAGATAAAATAAAAAAAGGGCTATTGTCGATAATTGAACAAGAATTACGTTTCTAACTAAGACCTTTGGATAATCACGTGAGCTAGCCTGAAATAAAAATAAATATATGGAAAGAATTAGCACCCATAGTAACATAGAACCTTCGTGGTTGCCCCAAGCTCCTGCGACTTTATACAAAATGGGCTTTAGCGCATGTGAATTATTCGCAACCAGCTTTACCGAAAAGTCAGAGTTGATAAAGCTTACGATCAACAACAAAAAAGAGATGGCTAATAAGATAAACAGTAGGCTTTCAAGTCTATTAAAAAAGCTTACATATCCTGCCAGAAGAGATCTAGTAGAAATACTGTTAGCTATCAAACCGAGGTTAAGACAGAACGCAGATATTAAAAGAAAATGCCCTAATTCACTGACCATAATTGATAAATCAATTAAGGCTTATTTTTAAAAAAGCAACCTAATTCTTTTTTATTATTTTTTTACGTTTTCTAAAAAAGATTTATGGTACTTTTTATTCAAATCCAACGCAAACTCTAGATCTTTTTTGTCAACCTGAATTGCTATCTGACTAAGGATGCCCGCCAAAGCCTCTTCACGAGAAAGGTCAACCTTCATTAAATTATTCAAAGCTATTTCTACAATCTCAGCAATAGCTTTTGCTTTTACAGCAGTTTCATTCAATTCTTCATCTAACATGTCATCTTCCTTTTATTCAGTTTGTTATTGCAAGGATCAGACCAATTATTTGATAGTCGATAAACTTTTTAGCGTTGAATGTAATTTAGGCAAATCATGATGATTAATGATGACGATACTATTCGATAATTGCGCTTCGTTACTATCTTTAAAATCTTGGGTTATCACAACCAAAAAATCAATTTCACCATTCTGTATATATTGCTCATACTGCTTCAGATCTATATTAGCTTTCTTGGTGTGGGAAAAAACGAGAACCCCAGCAATCATTCCAATCTTTTCGAAAATATCGAATAATTTTTTTACCCTGTCCTCCCCTCCTTTTATTTTCCAGCCTAAAAGAATTAACGATCGTTTTACCCAACTGGCATAACTAGACTCCTCTTGAGGAAAGAAAGAGGGCTCAAACAAATGATTTGAATTTTTCTCAATTAAATCATTCATTAATTTCAAAATAATGTCTTTCAACTCTTGCTTAGAAACCATTTCAAAATTCAAAGGTAGCGATGAAACAAAATCAGACACGATGTTTCTCTTTATTTCTAACATGCTCGATAGATCTTGATTTGAGTAAATATCTTTTTTAAATCTAGACAGTATTTTTGTTTGTTCTTGCTTTAATGTTTCAATAGCTTCAGATATCTCAATGTTATCGTTATCAATACCGTCCAAAGCAAAATCTTTTACTTGTGGCTCTTGAGTAACATTCGCAGGTGAGGTTTCGTTCAGCCTGTAAAAAATAACTGATATAATAAGCGTACAAATAAATAACCCAATAAATGTTATATCAGCACTCAAAACACCGTACATTAAAGCGATTAAGCTAACTATAGTAAAGAACCAAATAAGAAATTGATAAAAGCTTGTCATTAAAATTTGAATAACTATTGCCTTCTATATGAATAGAACTACCATGATGGATAAAGTTGTCAATATCATGGGATCATATATTTTGAAGATTTTAAAGTATAGCGACGTTACGCCTCATAATTTTTATCTAAATCGTCGAAAATTTGTCGAAGCGCTAGGCCTTGCCTCGCTAGCCTTTGTCCCTACCCCTACAATAGCGAAACAAAGTTATTCTACTAATGCAAAGCCAAATACCCTTGAAGAGATAACAAACTATAACAATTTTTATGAATTTGGCACATCAAAAACGGACCCTGCGAAATACGCTAAAAGTTTAACAACCGATCCTTGGGAAATTACATTTGAGGGAGTTTCTCAAAATAAGAAAAAATTTGATTTAGCGGAAATCCTTAAAGGAAAAGCGATACAGGAAAGAATTTATAGATTGCGTTGCGTAGAAGGCTGGTCAATGGTTATACCTTGGATAGGGTTCCCTTTGCGTGACCTAATTAATGAACTCGAATTAAATAATAACGCTAAATTCGTGGCCTTTGAGACTGTTTATAGACCTACGGAAATGAGAGGGCAAAAGAGTGCAACTTTGGACTGGCCTTACCGCGAAGGCTTAACTATAGAAGAAGCTTTACATCCACTTACTTTTATTGCTACTGGTTTATACGGTAAAGAGTTACCAAACCAAAACGGTGCTCCGTTCCGGCTTGTGGTACCATGGAAATATGGCTTTAAATCAATAAAATCCATCACGAAAATTTCATTTATGAAAGAGCAACCCTACACTACATGGGGTTCAGAAAACCCTAGGGAATATGGCTTCTATTCTAATGTAAACCCAAATGTTGATCATCCTCGATGGTCGCAAGCAACTGAAAGAGTAATAGGTGAAGGCCTTTTCGGTGAAAGACGAAAAACTGAGCTGTTTAATGGGTATATTGAAGAAGTTGGAGATCTTTACAAAGGTATGGATCTAAAAAAATACTACTAAAATAATGACGTCTAGCATTTTATTTAAGTCTCTACCCGTTTCACTGTTATATTGTATTTTACTTATCCCAATACCCCTATATTTTTATTGGGGAATAGTTAATCAGCTAGGCCCTGACCCCTTGCGGTTTTTAGAGCATAAATACGGAGAACTTGGGCTTATATTTTTACTAATAACTCTTTCAATTTCACCACTTTTTAAATATGCGAAGATTAATTTAGTGAGGTATAGACGTTGCATTGGATTGGTTGCATTTTATTACGTCGTTTCCCACATTTGTGTATATTTTTTTCTCGATATCGGTCTCTCAATAGATATATTGTTATCTGACTTACAAAAAAGATACTATATAATAGCAGGCTTTTTTGCTTTTATAACTTTGATACCGTTGGCGCTCACATCGAATAATTTTGCGCTTCGTAAATTAAATATCAAGACATGGAATAAGATCCACAGCTTTGTCTATATAGCAATAATACTATCAATTTTTCATTTCATTTTGATGTCCAAAACTTGGACAGGAGAGCTATATTTTTACACAGGCATAACAATTCTTATTCTCATTCTAAAGATAAAAAGCACTAAGCTTTATAAAAAACTTTCAACGTATTCCAACGCCGACATCTCAAAATAGGCAGCATGTTTATAGCCAATATCGATTGGATTTGGGTCTATTATTTCAATATCTATTGAGTTAGATGCGGCTATTCTAAGTGCTATTGCTGTTATGTTGACACTAAAGGAAGTTCCCATAAAAACCATTTTGTTTGCTTTAATCATTCTTTGTTGAGCCTCACCTATCCTGTATAAATCTGTATAAATTTCATCAAACAAAAGTACGAACGGTTTTAGCGAATAACCCAGAGCAGGATGATATTTTTGTTGTTTGTCTTTTTCTATTTTAAAATACTCTAGCAGTGTTTTAATCAAAGAGTCATCAGACTTTGGGTCATTATCATGAGTGAACCCAAGACGAGATATTTTCTCCCAAGGAGCATCAATTATCAAAGACTCTTTACCTTCTTCTGCAAAAACCGTAACTTTATCTAGGCGACCGTGTATCGGAATGTAACTCGTATTACCAGCCTTTCCGTCCAAGCCATCAATGTTTTGTGTAATCAGACTCTTATCTGCAAGCCATCGGTGAACTTCGTTAGGCTCAGCATTTCTATATTTCGCAAACCGTTTAAAATACCATAACAGGAACTGTTCGGGATTATTTAAATACATATATCTAGTTGCCATTTCCTGGGGTGTATAGTTTTCACTACCAATAGTCCAAAAGCCATCAGCACCACGAAAAGTAGGAATGCCACTATCAGAACTTACACCTGCTCCAGTTATATATAGAGTTCCCATTTTTTTTGTTTTAGTATAAAATCCTAAGTTGTTTACATTAAAAGGATATTATGAAACTTAAATTCTTTCCAATAATTTTGGGCCTATTTATCTATTTCTTTGCACAGCACGCAATTGGGCAAAATTTCTTTGTCAAAAAAAAGTATCGTGACTGGGCTGTTTACTCGTCTGCTGCTAATGAATGTTTTCTAGCCTCAAAAGCAAAAAGAACAGCCTCATATTTTAATTCCAGAGAGGTTTTAGGAAAAAATAGGCAAAACTCATTTATATATTTGTCTGTAAATAAAAATAATACAGACTATTCAATGTCATATTTCTCTGACTACCCTTTGAAAATCAATATTTCTGGGTCTATGAATATTGATAACAGAAAGGTGTTTGGGCTAATGGCTCTAAGTTCTAACGAAAACTCTAAAAGTAAGCATGCTATAATAAACGGCCTTATGAAAGAGGATATAACATTTCTCCTTGGTGGCAATAGATTAACAATAGAATTACAAGGCATAGATGGCTCTATGCTAGTAGATCGATTTAGCTTGATGGGATTTACAAAATCATTTAATTATCTTCTCTCATCTTGTAACTAAAATCTGAGACAAATAAAGAAATGAGTTCTGCCTTAATAATCATAGATATGCAAAACGACTTTTGTCATGGTGGAGCACTGGCAGTGAAAGATGGTGAAAAGCTTGTAAAACCTATAAACAGTGCGCAAGAAAAATTTGATACTGTAGTATTAACTCAAGATTGGCATCCTAAGGAACATAGCTCATTTGCATCAAATAATAGCGCCGAAGTTTACTCAAACATAGAAATGGATTATGGTCCTCAAGTTCTATGGCCTGACCACTGCATCCAAGGTTCAATAGGAGCAAATTTTCACAAAAATTTAAATATCAATAAGTCCAATCTTATTCTGAGAAAGGGATGCAATCAAAAAATTGATAGTTACTCCGCTTTTTTTGAGAATGACAAAAAAACAACCACTGGACTAGAAGGATATTTGGTAACAAAAGAAATAAAGAAGCTTTACTTATGTGGATTAGCTTTTGATTATTGTGTTTTTTATTCTGCATTAGATGGAGTGGATCTAGGCTTTGATGTGTTTGTATTTCAAGATTTAACCAAAGCCATTAATCTCAACAACTCTGAGAAAATCGCAAGAAAAACGATGGTTGAAAAAGGAATAAAGTTAATCAATTTTATTTAAAATATATAAATCTGTAGTTGAAATTAGCTTTTAACTAACTACATCTAAAAGACAAAGCGAGGAGGATAAAGTGTCCACATTTGATGAAAGAAAAGATGGTTTCGAGAATAAATTTGCACATGAGCAAAACATAACATTTAAAATTGAAGCTTTGAGAAATAAGATGCTAGGGGCTTGGGCTGCTGAAGTTAAAGGTTTAGACGAAGACGAAACCGAGCAATATATAAAGGAGGTTGTTAAGTCAGATTTTCAAGAAGCTGGGGACGAAGATGTGTTCAGAAAACTACAAGATGACCTTGAAGGGTTAGTTGATGGACATGCCATTAGAGCAAAAATGAATGAATGTCTACAAGCTGCTAAAGATCGAGTATCAAACAGCTAGCATTTATAGAAGTTTTATCCCTTAGAAGATAATATTTTTTTATCCGTTTTTACTAGATATGGATGCATCATCAAATTACGTCTACGCACTGCCAACATCACCTAAATCTTTATATAAGTTGCTTAAATACTTAAAAATTGAATTTAAGGTTTTTGAACATCCCCCTTTATTTACTGTTAATGATGCAAAGAAATATAGAGAAAATATGCATGGGTTTCATACTAAGAACTTATTTCTACGAGACAAAAAGAAAAAAAATTATTTGATTATCGCTCACGAAGATAGTGTGATTGATCTAACCCTATTAACTGAAAGAATAAGATCATCAAGACTATCTTTTGGGAGTAAAGAAAGGCTTTTTGAGGAGCTTGGAGTATTTCCAGGAGCAGTAACTCCATTAAGCGTCGTAAACAACAAAAAAAGGGATATAAATATCTTTCTAGACGCTGAAATGTTAGGACAAGATACTATTTTTTGTCATCCACTTGTAAATGATAGAACAATATCTTTAAGCTATAATAGCCTTTTAATTTATTTTGATTATCTAGATTTATCTTTCGAAACAGTAAGTTTGAGTTTCTAGCTTTTTCTTTTGCCTTCAAGATATTGATTAAACTTAATAAGTTCACTTGGAGACATGCTATAGCTATGTTCTGTATCTGGAAAAGTGTTAGCTTTTACTTCACTAACAAATTCTTTGAAGGCGTTTTCAGCCACATCAGCAACATTTCCAAAACGCTTTGCAAATTTTGGCTTGAATGTATTAAATCCTCCTATCAGATCATAGCCATTTAATAATTGGCAGTTTCCCGCTGAACCACCACCAATTGAAAACGTAAATATAGATACCGCTCTATCAACTTCGCGGGCTACCTCTGCCGGAATTGCTTCAATCTCTATTCCTACTGCACCAGCTTCCTCTATAGCAATTGCATCTTCGATAATTTTTACCGCATCTTCAGCATTTTTGCCCTGCATCTTAAAACCACCATATACATGAACTAAATGGGGTAATAATCCGACATGGCTCATAACAGGAATGCCCGCTGAGGATACTGCACTTATAATATCAACTCTATCTTTTCCACACTGTAATTTGATCGCATCAGCACCACTCTCTTTCATCATCTTTGAAGCATTTTTAATTGCCATACTTTTCGTAGAGTAAGAGCCATAGGGCATTGCTAAAATACAAAATGTATTGGGTGCGCCTTTTCTAACAGCCCTACAGTGTTGTATCATCTGATCAACTGTGACTGAAAGGGTATTCTCATGACCATATAGTGTCATTCCCAAACTATCACCAACACCAATTATATCGATGCCAGCCGCTTCTGCCCATTGGGCAGACAGAAATTCTCCTACTGCAACCATAGCCAAGCGCTCTTTTTCAGCCTTCTTTTTCTTAAGATCTAGAATAGTAAGCTTTTCTTTTTTCTTATCCAATTCTTGTACCTAAATGGCGCGGTTGACGGGGCTCGAACCCGCGACCTCCGGCGTGACAGGCCGGCACTCTAACCAGCTGAGCTACAACCGCGCGTATGAACACAAGTTCACAGTTGGTGGGTGATGAGAGACTCGAACTCCCGACATCTTCGGTGTAAACGAAGCGCTCTACCAGCTGAGCTAATCACCCAATAATAGTTGATTAGCCTCTTTCTTTCTTAAACTCAAGAAATAATTCGCGTAAGAATAAATCAATTCAGTTGGGTAGCTCAACTTCGCTTGACTTTTCACCTTTGAGATCATCACCCTTCTCATAATCAGCGAAATCCCAATCGATACTTTTTAACCTTTCTATAAGCGCGACTCTCAAGACCTCTTCCACGGTTTTTACTGGGATAATTTCTAGCTCATTTTTTACGTTATCAGGGATATCCACCAAATCTTTTGCGTTTTCGTTTGGAATTATGACTGTCTTTATTCCCCCACGTAAAGCTGCAAGGAGTTTTTCCTTCAAACCACCAATTGGCAAAACATTTCCTCGAAGAGTCACCTCTCCTGTCATAGCGACATCTTTTCTAATTGGCGTCTCTGAGAGCATACTTACTATTGAGGTAACCATCGCGATACCAGCTGATGGTCCATCTTTAGGTGTAGCACCTTCAGGAACATGCACATGTATATCATACTTGTCGAATAAAGTTGGAATAATACCAAACGAAGGTGACCTAGAGCGCACAAAGCTCGAAGCAGCATCAATACTTTCTTTCATAACTTCTCCTAGCTTTCCAGTGGATTTCATCCTACCTTTTCCAGGTAGCTTTATTGCTTCAATCGAAAGAAGGTCTCCACCAACTTCGGTCCAAGCTAGACCGGTTGCAACACCGATTTGATTTGACTCCTCAGCTAAGCCATATTTGAATTTCTTAACTCCGAGAAGATCACTTATGTTCTTTTCATCAACTTTTACCGACTTTTTCTTATCCTTGATTATGTGTGTTAGAACTTTTCTACACAATTTAGAAATCTCTCTCTCAAGGTTTCTGACACCTGCTTCTCTTGTGTAATGTCTTATTATTTCATAAAGACCCTTGTCCTTGAGTAAAAATTCGTTTTCGTTTAGGCCATGATTATCAATTTGCTTTTTAATAAGATGTCGTTTGGCAATTTCGGCCTTTTCGTCCTCAGTATATCCAGAAAGCTGAATCACTTCCATCCTATCAAGTAGTGGTCTGGGCATGTTGAAAGTATTTGCTGTTGTAATGAACATCACATCTGACAAGTCGTACTCCACTTCTAAATAGTGGTCCGAGAAAGTAGAGTTCTGTTCAGGATCCAAAACTTCAAGCATTGCACTAGCAGGGTCG
>CACHMT010000008.1 GCA_902581005.1 uncultured Alphaproteobacteria bacterium | reverse complement strand
ACAAAATCGATCAAATAAAATAAACGTTTATTATCTAGTTATAAAAGGTGTAAAAAGATGACTGATCGAATAAAAGCTCTTGTTATCAATTAGAGTTCAAAGAAACATCAACAAGCTAAGACGAGACTAATAAAAAATTTGACAAAAAAAACTCCTGTTAAAGATATTACTGGACTTTCAGAGCGTGTTTTCTTGCTTTTTGCTTTGTCATTTTTTATGACAATAAAAGTTCTTTTTTTTATATACGCCAATCCACTACCTGATGAGGCATACTATTGGTTATGGTCTAAGAACATCGCACTCTCTTATTTTGATCATCCGCCATTCAGTGCATGGGTCCAAGCTTTGGTAGGATATTTATTTGATGATAAGTATTATGTAATCCGATTACTTCCCTTAGTTAGTCTAGCTACTCTATTAAGTATTATGATAGTGTGGCAACAACGCATGTTTAGAAAAATAGACTTCGATATATATCTAAAATATGTTATACTTTTTTTGGCATTTCCAATATTTTCTATATTCTTTTCCATTTCTTTTCCTGATCATCTACTAATTACCTTGTTATGCTTAAGCTCTTTCTGTCTTTTTTTGTATTTTGAAAGAAATAATGGCAGTAACGGAATTCATTACTGGTACCTGGCATCACTTTTTTTTTCTTTCGCTTTGCTCACTAAATATAATTCTATCCTACTTGGTGCAGGAGTTTTAACTTACATTCTGTACTATAAAAAACATTTAAATGGCCCTTCATATGGGCACATAATTGTATCAGTTTTTATAATTTTTTTAATTCAAACACCTGTTGTTCTATGGAACTTCACCAATGATTTTGCTTCTTTTTCTTTTCATTTAAAAGAAAGATTGGATGATGGAAAAGATCTCACTAGAGTTTTAAAAAATTTACTGGGCTTTTTTTCGGGGGTGCTTTTAGCTTTTTCCCCGATTTTTATATTTAATTTAAAGGATAGTTCTATTTTCGATAGCTATAGTAATGGCAAAACAAACTTTATTAAAATGGGAAGGTTTGTCTTTGTTTTCTCAATAACTATCTGTACCGTTTTGTCATATTTTACCAATGTATTATACTACTGGCTAACTCCGGCGATAGTTTTACTTATTCCATTCTTAAATCAAATTATAAAATCAAAAATGTGGCAGTATATTCATATATTCTATGGAATGCTAATTTCGTTGGTTTTATTTTTAAATATTAGTATTTTTCCGATAGGCACATTTTTTGGAAAAACAGATAGAGAAACAGCTATCTTGTTTGGTTGGGATACCATTATAGAGACTGTTCGCAAAGAAAAGAAAGAACGAGGAATAGAAGAAGTGATTTTTTCTGACTATAGATTAGGTTCTTTATACATTTTTCACTCAGGTGACTATGACGCTGATGTGGTAATGGAAAAAAGAAAGACACAGTTTGATGTCTGGAGAAGTAAAGATAAAAAGTTCGCAACTAAAACTTTAATACTTACTGATAATAACTTCCCAATTGGACAAAAGATTTCATCGAGTTTTGAGTCCATAGAGCTTATTCAAGATATAGATATCTATGCAAATAATGAATTTATAAAAAAGTATCAGGTTTTTTTGGGAACAAGGATTGATTAATTCATAGTTTTATATATCTCTTCTAAAGATAAGCTGGTCGGATTTGTGTAACGATAAGCGAGAACAGCCTGAAAAAGATTCATGCTTAACCCGTTAATAGTTTTCAAACCTAAGTCTTCGCTATTTTTGATCAAGGGGGTTTTTATTGGATTGTAAATAATATCGTAAACAACGATAGTTTTTTTTGCTTTTGCAAGCAACTGCGCAGACACTATAGTTTTTTGAGTATTTTCAATATGGCCTACAGATGTTGAATTGATCATTAAATCTAGATCTGGGAGATAGCAGTCTAAATCGTTAAGTGAATATGTCTCTACTCCAATTTTTCTAGCATTATTTGTGTGATTGGTACTTCTATTAAATACTTTTATACTATGACTTTTTTTATAATTCTTCAGAAGAAAAGCTAATATTGCTTTGCCTGCACCACCAAACCCCAAAAGGCCTATATTTAGGTTTTGACTTTCTGTGAGTTGCCTTTTTATAGGTTCTAAGGCTGCCTCACCATCGGTGTTGGTTCCTGTAAAATCATCGATTAAAGAACCAGATGGCGGGCGATAAAAACAGTTTACAGCACCAATAGCTTTTATCTCTACCTCCACATTATCTTTTATAAGATTAAATACTGTTTCCTTATAAGGAACAGCAACAGCGCCTCCCAAACAATGCTTATCTTGCTTCAAGTAGTTGAAAAGCAGTTCGATCTTCCCTTCATCAACATCTAGTGGTATCATCCGGACTTTTTTTTCTTCGAATTTGTAAACTTTGTTCCATAATTTTGGAGATCTTGCTCCCACAGAAGGCTTTGTACCAACGATAACACTGTAAAAGTCTAAGTTTGGTTCCTTGATCTGATTTTCTATGATCTTATTAAGATGTCTAAACATTTAATATATGTCTTCCATTAATATGGGCTACTTTATCCATGCTTTGCATTAGCTTTTTAAAACTATCGAAATCTATGGGTTGAAGGGGGTCAACAGCCGAATTTTCAGGATCAGGATGAACCTCAAGCATTATACTGTCCGCGCCAGCGGCTACACTAGCGAGCGACATTGGTGTAACCCACGGACGCCAGAAGGTAGCATGGGATGGGTCCACGGCTATTGGTAAGTGCGTTATCTCTTTTGCAGCAGGTACAACCTGTAGGTCTAATAAAAATCTAGATGAATCTCTATGTGTATGGGGAACTGTGACACCTCGCTCACATAAGATAATTTTCTCGTTACCTTCATAAAGCGCATATTCAGCTGCACCAAGCCAATCTCTCAGTGATGCACCAAAGTGTCTCTTTATCATCAAAGGTTTTTTAGTTTTTGCCGCTGCTGAAATCAATGGATAATTTTGCATATTTCTTGAGCCAATTTGCAGTATGTCAGTTACTTCGCAAATTAGGTCTAGGTACCTTTCTTCCATGACTTCTGTTATAATTCCCAGGCCAGTTTCCTTTTTTGCAACACCCAGCCACCCTATTCCTTCTTCACGCGTTTCAGTATATTTATCGGATCTATAGGGAAAGCTCAAGGGCTTGAAAGCACCACCTCTCAAAAAATGAGCTCCTGCTTTCTTAACATTAATTGCCGTTTCAACAATAAGTTTCTCACTTTCAACCATATTTGGCCCTGCCATAATAGGGATTAAACTATCTCCGAAAGTGATACCGCCAATATCAAACTTGGAAAAGTGTGTATTATTTTTTTTTGACGCTAAAGGGAACTTTTCTGCCATATCTTCAAGTGAGACATCTTTTCCAGGAGCCTTATTTTGTATCATTTTCTATTCCTAGCTTTGAGCTACTTATCTGTTCTGATAAATATATTTTTCGACCTTTTGCCTCACTAGCATAAATTGAGTGTATAAGTCTTAGGGTATGAATACATTCTTTTGCTAGGAATGGGACTTTATCGATTTGACCATTTCTGAAGGTTTGATAAATCTTTTTGAGTTGTCTGTAATGACTTATACCATAACCATTATCAACTTCCTCAGAATATTGGTTGGTTATGTCCTTTTCACTATCAATGGAGTCAGAAAAATTCCACTGCTCAATCTTGTTCAGAGCTACTCCTCCAATTTGCACGACGCCTTTTGTTCCCGTAATAGTTATTGATGCCTCAAGATCTTTTGGTCTTGCGGCTGTCGTAAGCTCTAAGGTTGCTAAACCGCCATTTTCTAACTCAATAGCTGCCACCAGTGTGTCCTCTGCTTGTAAATCATTCGCTCTCTTAGCTGATATTGCACTGACAGATTTTGCGCTTCCACATATCCACGTGAGAGCATCGACATGATGAATAGCTTGCTGATTTGTAACTCCGCCATCCTGTGCCCAAGTTCCGTGCCAACCATCGTTATAATATTCTTGGAGTCTACACCATCTAAGTCTTACAGATACTGATACTAAATTGCCAAACCTGTTTTTTTCAAAGGCATTTTTAGTAACTTCAACCGCTGGGTTCAACCTATTCTGAAAGATTGAGGAACAAAACTTCCCAGTTTTAGATGAAATGTTAATTAAATCGGTTGCGTGCTCTATTCTAAGGGATAATGGTTTTTCTACTATTACATTCAAACCATTCAACATGCATATTTTTGAGTGTTCGTAGTGTTGGCCACTTTTGGTGAGTATAAGAACTACTTCCATTTCTTTGTGCTTAACAAACTTTTCAATATTGTTATACGATCTACAGGAAAATATATTTCCAACATATGTGCTTTTCTCTTTGTCCACGTCACAACAAGCAATGACTTGGTAAAGGGTGCCAACTCTTTCTGATATTAATATTTTCTGTATATAATGTTCGCATACGCGGCCGCATCCAAGAATGCCTATTTTTATCTTTTCTTTATTCATGATTGGTCTCGGTTATCAATTTGAAACGAATATGGATATTTGGGAACAGGGGAAAGTCCTATATTATTGGTCAAGATTGTGTTTTTTCTTATGTTATCTACATACGTTACCGCTCCCAAACCAAATAAATTTATATGTATTTTTTCAGGTTTAATGCTTCTTGACATCATTTTGGTATCTCCAATCGCATTAATTTGATCCTTAGAGTCTAACCAGATACTTCTCTGTTCAATAACTGACGCACACACTGTGTCGTATCCACCGTCAATGATATTATTTATCAATTTGGTAAGTAATCCTGTTGGTCGGAATGGATAATTCTCTTCTGCAATAACTACTAAATCAACATTCCTAATTTTTTCTATTTCCTCAATAGTATATTTTAATACGTCTGGCAAACTTACATTTTCAGCTGAAAGTTCAATTGGTCTTATAAAAGGGGCTAGTGCACCATTATCTCTAGCTACCTTTGCAGTATCTTCGTTATCTGTTGATACGTAAATTTCTGAAATGAGATTACAAGACTTGAGGTATTTTATACTTTCGACCAATAAGTTTTTTCCCTCAAAAGTAGTCGGCAATCCTTTGATAGGAACTATGCTGATTATATTCAGCTTATTTATTATCAGCTTTGAAAGGGAGGCCGGTACGCCCTCTAAATTTTCAATGATATTTACAATCTTTTTAGCTCTGTCAACTTTTCCCCCATGATTTATACCGTGGTGGTGGTAAACGCAGGCATGAGGTGTGTAAAAGATATGATATCCATTTTTTATAACCTCGGAACCCCATAATCTGTCTTCGATATTAGTGATGGTTTCATCAAACGGAAATTTCTTCCACATATCTCGTGTTAATGCACTGTTGGCATTGTGAAAAAAGCTATCCTTTCTCTGAGTTCGTTCATCTAACCCAAAAACAACAGTAAGATCTCTTCTATCTAATGCCGAGGTAGAAGATAAGGGTTCTTGGCGGCCATAAACACCAGCAAGTAAACCGGTTTGATCGTTTTCTAGCGGCTCAATTAATTTCTGAAGCCACATATTATTTTTCGGAATACAATGTCCAGATATAATGACGACAAATTTACCAGATGAAGCCCTGATACCTTCATTTATAGCTTTGCCTGGATAAAATTGAGCTACATTTATAATTTTGTCTGTGTATTTTTTTGCGATTTTTACGGAATTGTCGTCGGAGTTATTATCAACCAATATAATTTCATAGTCTTTTATGCTTTGCGTAGCTACAGCACTCAAACAATGGTCTATCCATCTTTCCTCATTCTTTGTTCTTATAATTATTGAAACCAGAGGAGGTGAAGGTTCAGCATTTATATTCATAGGAATAGTTTTACCTTTTCGGGATTATTTTTTTTTAAATATTCAAGCGCTTTCTCTGCTAAGAAAAAATCAAACTCATTATGAATATCTATTGATGTTTCAAAGTTATTATTAATTATTATTTCAACGTTATTCCCTATTCTCTTTCCACTACGCCACAAATAAGATCTAGAAGCACACGCCAGTCCTGTATCTTCCCTATATATTGGTTCTTTCTCCTGTCTGCTCGAATAAACTTTCATTTTTTTTGAAATTCTTTTCAATTTTCCATCCTTATTTCTTTGCCAGAAATTTTTGTGAGTTGAATGAGCAGCAAAAACGGACTCTAGAGCATCATTTTTCTCTAACGTCCTTATAGCATTAGTAAGCCAATTGGTATCTCTAAAAATGTCTGTGCAGGTTAGGAAAACACATATATCGAATTGTTGTTTTGTAAGCTTTTCAAATTTATCTAATGCATCTCTTAAAGTTGCTTCAGTGGTAGTGTTATCTTGGGCTAGATTAGGTGGCCTTAAAGATGGAACTTGAGCTCCATATAATTTTGCTTGTATAGCAATTTCTTCGCTATCTGTGGTTACGATTACATTATCTATCCTCTTACAGTTCGTAGCCGCTATAATCGGCCAGGCTATCAGTGGTTTTCCATTAAAAATTCGCAAATTCTTTCCTGGTAATCCCTTAGAACCACCTCTAGCGGGAATGATACAAATAGTTTTTAACTTTTTTTTCATTGATCTATGTTTATATCAAGCAGCTGGAAAACTCAATATCATATGATTTATTTAGAAATCTCTGTTTTTAGTTCGCTTATGCATCTAGTACTTTCAAAAATTTTTTATACAACGCTATTTAAAAAAAGCTATTTAGATAGTTAGTTTTTCTTATCTATCTATGACGATAATGGTTGATAGTGTTGATAGTAATAAGAAGAGAAAATATAAGAGGTATTGATAACGGAAGCTTTAATTTATGTTTAATTAAAAGCCTAAATGTTTATTGAATTTTTTCTATTGAAATTACACTGATAATTCCATACTGGCGCAAGCCTCTATAAAAAGGTATATCAACTTTGTTAGTTATATAATAATTATAGGGCAGAATTTTCTCCGATAAATCACCATGCTCATTACTGTGAATAAGTTGAACATCAATTAGCGTAGTAAAATTTCTTTTCGTCAGATCAATATATTTAAAATGATTTCCATTTGGACCGATTACACCCACGCGGTAGTTGTAATAAAAAGACGCGGTTAGTTGTCCACTGTCATACCAATTAAGTGTTGCTAAAGACTCTAATTCTTTTTTCTGAAGAGTTTTTGTCAGAATGTCCGCAATATGTCCCCAATCCAGAAGCTCCCTAGTATTATCCCATCTCGGTATTTTCTGATCAAAGCTTCTAGTGATGAAACCTGTTTTTGCATGAATTAAAATACTCGAAATCATGACGATGATTAAAAAAACACTAGCGACTTTTAAAGTTATCAGATGATGTTTGTATGATTTCATCAAGATAAGATGGTTTGATGCAACAGGAATCAATAACATCCATCCAACCATAGACCAGTGAGCAAAACTGTTATCGGAAAATAAAATTAAAATGTTAAATATAATTATCGTTGGTAGAGACAGGAGAATCAGAAATTTTTCATCTTTAGTAATGAAATTTTTTTTTTTCAATAAACTTTTGATAACTAAAAAACCAGTAGTTGGTAGCAACAAGAAAAGTTGCGCAAATATAGAGTTAATAATGTGAATAAGATCAAAGCCGAATGAGCTTCTGTTTCCATGAAAATTGAAGCTATCAAAGTTATTCTCCATATTCCAAAGAAATACGGGCAACAATCCGAGTATAGAAATTAATACAGAAATATAAAAGTTTACTGTGAATAGCACATTTCTTCTCCATATAACGAAAGCGATAAATAGAGTTATTCCAAAAAGATAAGCTTGGTATTTTGATAGAAATGCTATTGATAATAGTAGGCCTAGCGAAAGCCATAAATAGATATTATCTTCCTTATTAAAAATCAATCTTATTGCTATATACGTCGCACCTGCGACAGAGAAATTTAAAGAAGCATCTGGCACAATAAAAAGACCCCCTGAGAAAAAGAAAAAAGGAGAAATAAAATATAGAATTGCTGCAACGGTTCCAGCCTGCTTTGAATAAAATGTCGATGTGATTTTATATAGAAAGAAGCTTGTTAATAGACCAAAACCAATGAAAGGAGCTCTAAAAATATGTAACTGAAAAACTTCAAGTAAATGTAAACAATATGAAATCCACATCATAAATGGGGGATGATCAAAATACGATAGAGAAAAGTATCTACTAATTGTTAGCGTATAAGCTTCATCGTTTATCAAGGGGAGATGTTTTACTACTGTAAGTTTTGTAAGACAGAAAATAATGAACAAAAATATAAGCAAGTGAGTTTGATTATATGCTTTGCTTTTCATTTTCTCACCTAGACTTCCAAGTGAAAATAGATGTCAGTGTAAAATTCCAAACTGCGCCGAAGCAAGCTCCAATAAAGCTTGAAATAAGCCAATTAGATGAAAAACCGAAAACGTAGGTTGCGATAGCGATATTTGTAAACGCGCCTAGAGAACAAATAAGGTAAAACGAAAACAATCCTCTAATTAAGTCTAGAGATTTTAACTTTCGCTCCTGAAATGTAGTGACGTTATTCAGAAAATAGTTTGATGTCATTGCTGCAACTATTCCTAATGTTTGTGAAGTGGGGAACTGGTTAATTAACAGCATTGCGAGACCAGTAATTAATAATTGAACAAAGATACCACTAAGTCCAACCATGCAGAAAAGTATAAATCTTATAGATACTCTGCCTTTTAGTAACTGAGACAAAACTAGACCAATCAACTCCAAGGCGGTTAATATACTCATCTTGCTTTCGCCTGCGGTTCTATTTTTAAATTTATATCCGATCTCCTTAATCTCTATATTATTTCCGGATGTTGCTAAAAAGTCTGCAAGCACTTTAAACCCCTGAGTTTGCAAACTTTCTGAACTCTTTAAAAAGGATTCTTTTTTTACCATAAAGAAACCTGATAAAGGATCGGTAGACTCTATGTTCAGTACTTTCTTAATTATAAGAGTTGTGGCCTTACTACCTAATTTGCGCATTTTGGAGAAAGCTTTTTCAGTAATTTCTCCTGTTTCTGTAAACCTACTCCCGATAACAATATCAAGTGAATTATTCTTGGAAAATAAATTGATCATATCTATAAGCTTAGACTCATCATGCTGTAAGTCGCAGTCCATCACCGCAACCAAGTCAGCGTTCGCAGCAAATACCCCTTCGATAACAGCTCCAGCCAGCCCTTTTCTTCCAATTCTATGAATTAGGCGAATTTTCGAGGAGTTCTTAATACAATCTTTTATTACTGCACTGGTTCCATCGGGACTATTATCATCCACAAATATAATTTCATGAGTAATACTCTTTAATACTTTCTTTAACTTCTCCAATATTTTGGAAATATTGTCTTTCTCATTATAGGTTGGGATCACGACAGAAAGGGTAGGATTACTCAATTACATTCTCCTTTGTCATACTTTTAAAAAACGATAGTGTTCTTGTAAATGATAAAATGCTATCATAGCTCATTTCTGGAGGTTAGGTATGTGGGGCGGGATATATGCAGTATTATTTTCAATTTCAACCATATTATCTTATGAAAACCCAATTAAAAATGGATTTTCCGAAAGTATAACTGAAAGCTATTTAAAACATTCTTTTTCAGCTGTAGAGTTTCAGAACAAAATCGTTGGTCAAGAGGTTCAATATTCTTTTTATGAAAAAAAGAAATTTGGACCTCTTCAAAGAGGAAGGTCAATATCTTTAACGGATCAAGGTGGACTTTGGTTAGGTTACGGATTTATTAGAAAAGTTAAGTTAAATCATGCACTTAACTTTAATTTTGATTTTTTCCCAGGATTTTATGTAAAAAATAACGAAGAAGATTTAGGTGGATGGATTATGTTTAGGTCAGGCATAGAGTTGGAATATTCAATAAATACTGATTGGAGAATATCGTTAGGATATGATCACAGATCAAGCGGTGATATTTGGAAGTATAATCCGGGGATGGAAACCGTAAAAATAAGTATTATAAAAACCTTCATATAAAGTAGGCTAAAAAATGTGACAGGTATATTTATTACCTATGTGTAGCTAATTTCACTTATTTAAATTTCTTATTTGTTGTTTTTCAATTCAGAAAAGCGATTAAACTTGGTTGTCTGTTGATTGTGCAAGACCATTTAAGTTATAAACAAATGAAGTTTCCGCTTCAGTAAAATCATGATGAATAGATCTAGGTGCCTTTGGGAAACCGCAAAATGGAAAAAGGGACAAGTATTTAAACTTGTCCCTCGCTATTTTTTAACTTTTTTAAGTTGAGCTCGTGCTTGCTTGTACAGCGACAACCACTGCTGCCACTGCCGCAGCAGCTACTGCGACTGTAGTTGATACTGCCGCCGCTGCTCCAGCCGCACCTGCTGATGCTGCTGATGCTCCAGCTGCGCCAGCACTACCACTGGCTCCTCCTGCCGCTGTGCTCTGTGAAAAAGATGGAGAGCTCAATGACAGTATGAAAGTTAAAGTTGCTAAAATTTTAATAATACGCATTAGTTAACTCCTACGATTTGCTAGCATAATTTTTTATACAACATAAACCATGATTTTAAAATATATTTTTTTTTATTCCATCTTTTATTTTTGCAGAATCTATTGTGTGTTAAAATCGCAACAGCTTTCTACCTAGAATAAGTTATTTTGGAAAGCATAATAGTTATATATATTTATGGATCCATTTGTTTCACTTATCCACTGTTTTGATTTTAGGACAATACTTGTATTGGGTAGAACGTAATATTCGTTAGTATGGCCAGTAGTACTTGCTTTACAAGTTTCAGTAAATTTTGTTGTTTCAAGCTTCATGTCTAAGAAAAAGGAAGGGGTATTTGTTTTTTCTACAACAGTACAAGTAAAAGTTAATTCTCTATACTGATTTTCACCATTTAGGTATCTGTATTTTTTTATTCGCTTTTTTGTGTTTTTGGAAAATAAGGTGTTTAAATCATTGTGTTGTGATTCCATTAAATCCTCTGAGTAACCCCTTGTGGCTATTAATATTCCGTTTAAAAAGCTGACGCTAATTCCATCTGCGCTAACCCATGTCAGTTTATCCTTATAATTACCTAGGGCAACTAAGGTAGCAGTGTTTTTACCATCCAGTGAAGAAAGTAATATTATGGGGTAATTAAATTTAGAAAGCCATGCTTTGTCATATAATATTTTTTCATTAATATCTTTTGATGGACTAGAAGCAGGCTTCGTCTTTATAACATCTTTATAAATTTTGTATAATAAGGTTTTTTCGGAACTAATAATGCTATCAGAGGAACAAGATAAACATAATAAAGAGAGAAGGACAAAAATTGTTCTCATCATCGATAGACTCTCTTCCAATTTTTATTAAAGCTTCTCTCGCCATACCTCGCAATATTACGATATAAAAACTTGTCATCATCCAAATGAAGACGTGCTCCTCCATCCCCAGTAATTGGTCTGATAACAGATTTTGAGTAAGCCTGAGATTTTTTTCCTGTAAACCAAGACAGAGGTATTTTCAAAGTAATTCCCTTATCAAAAGAACCCTCACCGAAAGTAGAGAACTTTACGTTAGTTAAAGTTGCATACGCACCAATCTCCCATCCGTTATTGAAGTTCCTTGATAAGGAAAATGTCGTCCCGTAATCACCTGCAAGATATCGCCCTGCATCCAATTGGACATTCCAATCACTCTGAAAATCGTAATATACTGATCCGATTATAGTTGAATAGTTATTACTAAGAATAGAAAAGTCCCCATATGTATTTCTCTTATTAATACTTGCTAAGTCTAAACCAATGGCATAAGGCTTATTTGCATCCTTCCAAATTGCTTCTGCTCTTATCCCAGCATACATCATTTCAAGGTAACCAAAATTTATCTGTCCATAAATGTTTTTGAAAGGTTTGTAAAATTGATCAATTGTTAGACTACTAATATATGGTCGTGTACTTATGTCTCTGTAGTAGAACATAAAATCAGACCTGACATTGGGGAGCCCAGATTTTGGACCTCGTTTAATCTCGTTAAGGGCTGTAAGTATAGGTTGTTTGACCGAGCTATTGATTATAGTCGAATTGTTTATTCTGTAAGACAACGTAGCCTCCCATCCAAGGCTACCGTTTATAGGGAAGTGGGGGTCAAAAAGCAGTAAATCAACATCAGGATAGAAAGACCAAGTTGTAGGACTATCTGACAGGGTAAAAGATGAATTTATTCCTGCTGATGCATTCTCGATTTGCACATCCTTCCAAAGGCTAGCCGGACCATCAAATTTCAATTCAAATTCTCTTAAACTTTCTCTTTCAATTATTATTTTTGAAACCGAATATCCGGCTTGGTAGTCAACTACCTTAATTTTAAAAAATTCTACACTTAAAGGAACTGTCTTAGATAAAACTCTAGCCACCCTACCTATCATTTGTGACACATCTAGATAGTTTCTATCAAAAACTTCAACATTCACGAACTTATTCTCTATCTTCATTGTAAGTAAAATGATGCCATCTAATTCTAAGAGCTCTGCACTTTCAGAAAAAATATCACTTTTCATTAGAGACTGGGTTTCTATAAGAGCTTTATTTCCTAATAGTGGCAATGGTGCCGGTTCTATCCCACTTTTATAGGGGTTGTTTCTGGGGTTAAGCGCTAATGTACCACTTAAGCCAATTGCATCACCATGCATCAGCTTCCCCATCAGAGAAAATCCTTGCGCCAATTCGTATTTTAAAGCGAAATTGACGTCATTTCTTCGTTTGAACCCCCTCGAAGTTGCAACTTCCATACCATAATCATCCGAAGATATTTCAGCAATAATCTCGAGCCTTGGGCTTAAATCATAAGACAAAGAAAAAAATGGGGAGTTACTACCAGAAAAAAAATGGTTTGAGTGTAATGTTCCGCCAAATCCAGTTGAAAAGGCAATACGTTCATTGCTTAAGCCAAAAATATTTGCTTTATTGTTCTTTCCAGATAATCTACCCCACCCTAACCCACCGGAAATCTTTATATTTTGAGTTATATTTTTTGTAGCAACTAAGTACTCACCGGTATAAAGACCTGTACCGATAAAGTCCCGCAAACCTATTGCTATTGAAGGGAGGTATTTTTTTTGCTCATTGAACAAATAATGAATATCAAAGCTCCTATCCCAAAAGTACCCGCGGTGATTACCACGAGCACTTGGTATTCTTGCGTACCTAAAGCTTACCGTCACACCATTTGTTACCTGAAAGGAGAGGTTCGTTCTGATTGTGCCGCCAAAAATGGAGGATGAAACTGAAAACTGGCCTTCAGGGAACACCTCAGCTGTAGGAGTGTCAATACTCCCAGGCATACCATAAGTGTTAAGAATTCTCGGCGTTTCATATATTCCTTCCGAGGCATTGACTTCATTAATAGTGGTTAAGAGGACCGAGATAAGCAAGTTAAGAAAGATACAAATCCGATTTCTAAACAATCAGCTTACCTTTTTTCTCTCGGTCTTATCATTAGCTTCTATCGAGCCATACTTTCTTTTTCTTGACTTATAATGATTCAATGCCTCAATCAGATCAAACTTATTGAAGTCTGGCCAATTTTTTTCAACGAAATACAGTTCGCTATATGCAGATTGCCAGAGTAAAAAGTTAGAAAGCCTTTTTTCTCCTGCCGTCCTAATTATAAGGTCTGGATCTTTTTGACCATCGGTATATAAGTACTTAGAGAACAGGTCTTCATCTAAATCTTCAATTTTAACTATTCCGTCTGAAACAGCTTTAACTATTCCCTTAGTAGCTCTTACAATTTCAGATCTTCCTCCATAGTTCATAGCCAAATTTAAAAACATACCATCATTATTTTTAGTAAGTTTTTCCAAGTTTTTAATGTAATCTTTAATAACTTTTGGGAAGGGGTTTATGTCACCAATTATGACAACCTTCACATTTTCTTCGTACAGCATTGTAAGTTTTTTCTTCAAGTAATAATGAAACAATTTCATTAAAGCTTTAATCTCAAAAACTGGTCTACTCCAATTTTCTGTTGAAAATGCATATAGTGTAATATTTGATATCCCAAGATCTCTACAACTTTTTAAAATTTTCTCGACATTTTCAGCGCCTTTCTTATGACCAATAGATCTAGGTAAAGACTTATTAGCGGCCCATCTTCCATTCCCATCTAAAATAAATCCTATATGCATTTCAATCTATCCAAAAAATTTTCAAGAGCTTATTCGAATAAATATTAAGAATAAAGAAAAAAATATTGGTTGATGCAAAATATAAACAGTCAGTGAGTTTCTTCCTAAAATCTGGAGCCCTTTGCAAATAGTAAAAAATTTAGAGTAGTCATTTCGGCAACTACTATTTCTATGCGTTAGAAATATTTCTACGTGCTTAGAAACACACAAACCAAAAAAGTAAAAGCTGACCCATGGAAATAGTGGATAAAAATCATTGGTTATTGGTACTTCACTATTTAAGCCTAGCCAAGAAAAGTGGCTGGGTAAATCAAATTTAATATTACTCACACTAACAACTAAAGAACAAACAAATACTATAAATAAAATTTTATTATTTTGTATCTTTACAAAAAGCAAGCCTAGAAGAGAGCATGTTACCAAAAAGTGTAGTATCCCAAAAAAAATAAAGCTTTTTTTATCTAAATAAAATGTAATTGAAGTTATCGCCAAGCAGATCAACACTAAAACTAACAAGCGCTTTAAGAACTTTGCACTGAAATTGCTGGAATAGCTAGCCAGCCTTAGAGATATACCTGAGATAATGATAAAACTTGCTCCTATGCATTGAGCAAAAAGCAGAGGTAATCCTCGCGTTATGTTTTCTAATTCAATAAATCCGAAGTAGCCTAAATCCCAAAAAAAGTGATAGACGATCATAGCTGAAACAGAGATCCCTCTCAAAACATCTAAAAGATGAATTCTCAACATTTCTCCTACAGTACGGACTAAGATATAATAAGTGTAAACCCGATCATTTTTTCAGTAAACCCAAACAATTTCTTGCAAATAAATTTTAAAAAATGTCTATTAATCAATAGAGAAATTATAACTGGAAAAAAAATGGAGCTTGAAGCTATTACACGGTTTTTGTCAGGTTACGACAACGCCCTTTTTTGCAGCTTTCTAGTCTCTATTTTGATAATTATATCAGGACGAATTCATCATCAATACTCCGCACGCGGACTACGAGATGTAGAAGTTCAAAGAAGCCATGTTGGTTCCACTCCTAGAATAGGTGGTATAGCCATATTGGTGGGCTGTGTGTACGCTTGGTATAACTCAGATAATTTTTCCAGTAACTATCTGGGTTATATTATATTATCTGGAGTACCCGTTCTCATATTTGGCTTGCTCGACGATCTACATTTCAAAGTAAGACCAGTCTATCGGTTGGTAGGGGCTGCCATTTCGTCCATCATAGCCATTATTCTACTTAAAACATGGTTAAATAGAGTAGATGTTCTATTTGTTGACCAACTTTTTTTATTATCTCCGTTAGCTATTTTATTCACGATATTTGCAACAACAGGTGTTACACATTCATTTAATGTAATAGACGGATTAAATGGCTTATCCTTAGGTATTTCTTTATCAACGTCCTTTTTCCTAACTGTAATTGCCTGGTTAACCTCTGACGCCTTGGTTGTTCTGCTTTGTCTAGTTTTCTTTATGAGTTCTTTAGGGCTTTTTTTATTAAACTTTCCTTGGGGAAAGATTTTTTTGGGAGATGGCGGAGCATACTTTCAAGGCCATTGTTTGTCTTGGATTGCAATTCTTTTACTAGTAAGGAATCCCGAGATCACGGCTTGGTCAATACTACTAATTTTTTTCTGGCCAGTTGTTGAAACAGTTTTCTCAATTTATAGAAGACTATACAAAAAAAAAGCAGCTTCAATAGCTGACAGGGAGCATTTTCATCAGCTAGTTTTTGATAAGATAAGGAACTTTAAATTTTTTCAGGATAACTCAACTTTTGCCAATTCGTTTTCAACCTTCCTAATCTTACCGGCGTTCATTACGCCCAGTCTACTGGCATTAATTTTTTATAACGTAACTATGAATGCCGCCATAGTTTTTTTGGTGTTACTCGCTCTATATATTTTTACCTACTATCGAATGAAGGCCTCTTTTTAGGGAGTTGTTATCCAATCTCTTAAAATCGATTTTAAAAAAAGATTTGCTCTGGGCATCTCAAAATCAAACAAGTTAATGGGCCTAACCCATTGAAGCTTTTGACCCAAAAGACTCTCGGGACTACCTTGCCATTTTCGACAAATATGAAGCATAAGAATTGTTTGATGGGTATTACAGTAATCTACTGCAAATGTTAGAGGAGCAACACAGTTGCTAGAAATATCTATATTTAGCTCTTCTTTAATTTCTCTTTCTAAAGCATGATTTACAGTTTCACCTTCCTCGACTTTTCCTCCAGGGAATTCCCAAAAATTGTTATATTGACTTCTATTTTTCCTCAATGAAATGAGAACTTCATTGTTTTCATTGATTAAGCCAAGCAAAGCAACTAACAGTGTTTTCATGATCTATAATCCGCATTAATTTTTATATATTCCTCTGTTAGATCCGATGTCCACACGATAAATTCTTCATCTCCCTCTGCTAAATCAACTAAAATATCTATGTTTCTCTTTTTCAAAGCTTTTGACAAAAGTAATTCGTCAACTACCTCTACGCCTTGACCATTTTTACATAACAAGAAATTTTGTAGATAAATTTTTATTTTTGTTATTTCCAACTTAATCTGTGTCTTACCAATTGCCATTATAAGTCTACCCCAATTAGCATCTTCACCAGCAATTGCTGTCTTTACTAAAATAGAGTTTGCAATTGAAAAACAAATTCTTCTTGCACGATTAATATCCTTTGCGTTTTTTACTCTAACGGCAATAAATTTTGTTGCACCTTCCCCATCCATTACAATCTTTTTCGCTAGGTCTATCATTGCGCCTTTAAGCTCATTGTAAAAAATATCTAAAGCTTTTTCTTTCCTATCTTTTGTAAGTTCAAGGCACTTTTTATTAGTTGTAGCTACAAAAACAGAGTCAGAAGTTGAAGTATCGCCATCAACTGATATTCTATTAAAACTTTCTTGCACACCCTTTTTTGTCATCAACGAAAGTGTTTTTTTATCGATTGCAAAGTCTGTAAATATAAAAGCTAGCATAGTTGCCATATTTGGCATAATCATCCCCGAACCCTTCGCAATAGCAGAAATAGAAAAAATCTTATTGTCAATTTTAAATTTTTTTGTGTAAGTTTTTGGTTTCAAATCAGTTGTTAATATCGCATTGGAAGCTGCCTCCAAGCCAGAACTTGATAATTCGTTTCGTAAGAAATCGAAGTGTTTAATAATATTATGGTATGGCAGTTGCTCACCTATTACACCGGTTGAAGAAAGAAAAATATTGTTTATGTCACATTGAAAAAGGCTAGATAGCGCGAGGACTTTGTTTTCGCAAGCTATTAGGCCTTGTTTACCCGTGAAGGCATTGGCAATACCAGCATTTACTAATAAAACTAGTTTCTGGTTTGCATTTTGTTTTTTTCTTACATTTTTTTTTGACCAAATAACTGGTGCTGACGGCATTGTTGAAGTAGTGAAACAAGCACAAATATGGCTTCCAGGATCTAGTACAATTAGCAATAGGTCATCTCTGTTTTCATATTTTGTTCTGGAGCAACAAGTCGCAAATTTTAAACCAGCAAGAGTAAAAGACTTACTACTTTGATTAGATCGTTTATCTGACTTATTCATCCAGTGTTTCTAGAAGTTTGATATTTGTAATTTCGTTTGGGTTGATATCTTTTCCAACAAAATTTATTTTAGAGTTTTCATTTAATGAGTTTAAATAATCATTGATCTTTTTTTGTCTCAGGTTTTGTACTAGCTGAGCTTTTATTTCCTCGAATTCCGGTATCTTTTTTTCTCTCGTTTTATTCAATTTTATTAGGTGCCAACCGAACTTCGTCTGCACGGGTTGGCTTATATCTCCCTCGGACAAGACCATTAATGCGGTTGAAAATTCAGGTACCATACTATTCAAATCAAACCAGTTAAGATTTCCACCATTTTTTCCCGATGGACCAATAGAATGTTCTTTTGCTAAAGCTTCAAAATTTTTACCATTGCTTATGTCTTTTCGAATAGTTTTCGCTTGGCTCTCTTCTTTTACTAGTATGTGTGACGCATTATATTCTAGCGATCCCTTGAATTCATTGGTTAGATTTTTATATGCTGATTTAACTAGTTCATCATTTGGAAAGTTTTTCAGTATTTTTGATACCATTTGAGCTGCTTTTGCACTTCGTTTTTCATGTTCTAGTGCCAATAAAGTCAGTTTATTTTCTTTATCAATTTTTTGTGACAATAATTCTTCATTAACAAGTTGTTGAACTATTTGAGAAAAAATTGTGTTCTTATCAAAATTCATGTTGCTTTGTTGAATCTTTGAAAAAGCGATAATGGCGCTACCAAATTTTATTATCTTCCCATTTACTTCTATAAATGGAGTATCGGCTGACAAAGCTTCCTGTGAATAGACCTCTTGTGATGACTGGATAAAAAAAGTTATTGCTATGATAGTAGCAAGAAATTGATAATATGTTTGTTTCATAACTATTCCTTAAATCTATTCGAGTAACGATCTTTTGATACAAAAAATATATAGATTAGTATAGTAATTTTTATTTGGTTAATAATTAGTCGCTAAATCTAATACTTTCCAAGCTCGGATTAAAGCTATATAAATCTTCTTTAGATAAATGGAAAAAAAATGATTAATATTTCAGTTTTTAAAAAAATATTTGGAAATTCAAATGATAGGCTATTAAAAGCTGCAAAACCCATCATTGAGAAGATTAATTCTTTGTCGAAGGAGATGAAAAATAGCTCTGATCATCTTTTAAGGCAAAAAACTAGTGATTTCCGCCAGAGAATAGAGAACGGACAAGATTTAGACTTAATATTGCCTGAAGCGTTTGCCGTTGTAAGAGAAGTATCGGAAAGAGCAATTGGCTTGCGCCCGTTTGATGTGCAATTAATAGGAGGTTATTTTCTCCACAGGGGATATATTGCCGAGATGAAAACTGGAGAAGGTAAAACGCTTACTGCCACTCTGCCATTGTATTTAAATGCTCTTCAAGGTAAAGGGGCACATCTCGTGACAGTTAACGATTATTTGGCAAAACGTGATGCTGAATGGATGGGAAAAGTATTCTCCTCTCTTGATATAAGCGTGGGTGTAATAGTTCCAGATATGGAGGACAGCGAAAAAATACAAGCCTACGCTACTGATGTTACATATGCCACTAATAATGAACTCGGCTTTGATTATTTACGCGACAATATGAAGTCCGACTTGTCAGAGATTTGTCAAAGAACTCCCCATTACGCTATCGTAGACGAGGTAGATAGTATACTAATTGATGAGGCAAGAACACCATTAATCATTTCTGGCCCAACCAATGATAAGTCAGAACTGTATACAAAGGTTAATTCTCTTATTCCACAACTTGATGTAAGTGACTTTGAGTTAGATGAAAAAACTAAGACGGGAAGTTTAACTGATAGTGGCAACCAATTAATGGAAACATTACTTAGAGAACAAGATCTTCTAACGGCAACATCTAACCTATATGATCCAGAGAACACGGACTTGGTTCATCATGTCAATCAAGCTTTAATTGCTAACAAGCTATTTAGAAAAGAGAGCGACTATATAGTTAGAGGAGGAGAGGTTATTTTAATTGATGAGTTTACTGGAAGAATGATGTCTGGTAGACGCCTATCCAATGGTCTACATCAAGCAATTGAGGCAAAAGAAAAATTAAGTGTTAAGCCAGAAAACACTACTCTCGCGTCTGTCACTTTTCAAAACTATTTTCGGCTTTATGAAAAGCTGGCCGGAATGACTGGTACAGCAATTACAGAGGCTGATGAGTTTGCGGAGATATATGGTTTAGGTGTTGTTGAAGTCCCTACAAATATGCCTATTTCCAGAGTAGATGAAGATGATCAAGTATATAGAACTAAAGAGGAAAAGTATAAAGCCGTTATTAATGAGATTAAAAAATCTAATGCTAAGGGACAACCGATATTGGTTGGCACTACATCAATTGACAAATCAGAGGAAATTTCAAAATTCCTTAAAAAAGAAAACATAAATCACAACGTGCTTAATGCGAGATACCATGAAAAAGAGGCAGAGATAATCTCACTAGCTGGGACTCCTGGAGCAGTAACGATAGCCACAAATATGGCTGGTAGAGGAACAGATATACAACTTGGTGGTAACGTTGAAATGCAAATAAAGGGTAAGGTTGACGATGATGACCCTGATTTTGATAAGAAGAAGACCAAAATTGAGCAACAAGTTTTTAAGAACAAGGAGCAAGTAGTCAAAGCAGGGGGTTTGTATGTTCTGGCTACGGAGAGACATGAAAGTAGGAGAATAGATAATCAATTGAGAGGGCGATCTGGTAGACAGGGTGATCCTGGAAAGACGACTTTTTTCCTAAGTCTAGATGATGATTTGTTGAGAATATTTGGGTCAGATAAACTTGATGGAATGTTGTCTAAATTAGGCTTAAAGGATGGTGAGAGCATTGCACACCCATGGGTGAGTAAAGCGCTTGAGCGGGCTCAAGGAAAAGTTGAAGCTAGGAATTTTGACCTAAGAAAGAATATCCTTAAATATGATGATGTAGTAAATGTTCAACGGAAAGAGGTTTTTTCTCAAAGAAGAAACATAATGGAAACAGCTGATGTTTCAGAGATATTTGAAAACATTTATATGGATGTAGTAGAAGATATTATCGTTGAAAGCATCCCGGAGGGATCGTTTGTAGATCAATGGGATGTAAATGGGTTAGAGGAAAAGCTCAAAGAGCAATTTAACCTACCTATACAATTAAGTAAATATGTTGAAAAAGACGGAATATTAGAAACAGAGATAAGAGATGTCATCTTAAAGGAAGTTCAAAAAAATTTACAGCACAAACAAGTTGAGGTCGGGGAACAAGCATTCAAAATGCTTCAAAAGCAAATCTTACTCCAGGTTATCGATCACTGTTGGTCACGTCATCTTTCGACATTAGATCACTTGAGATCAGTTATAGGTTTTAGGGGATATGCTCAGCGAGATCCACTAAATGAATATAAGCAAGAAGCATTTATATTGTTTGAAAGCCTGTTGGAAAAAATAAAGAGAGAAACAATAAAAGTAGTTTTTTTTGCAAAGTTTGTTTCGGAAAAAGATATAACTTCGTTTGACAAACAGGACGCTAGTTCAGAAATTAAAAATAATGAAACGATGTCAGAGGAATTTAATTCCTTTCCAAACAAGAAAGTTAGAAGAAATAGTCCCTGTCCTTGTGGTTCCGGGAAAAAATTTAAGCACTGCTGCGGCGCAATTTAGCACCTTGAGGAAAGTAAGTATTGTTTAAGGATTGAGTTAGAACTTCACATCCTTCCTTTCTAACAAATAAAGTGTGTTCAAATTGTGCTGACAACGACTTATCCCTTGTAACCGCGGTCCAGTTATCACTTAGAATTTTTGTTTCTGGTCGACCAATATTTACCATTGGTTCAATTGTAAAGCACATGCCACTTTCGAGCATGGGCCCAGAGCCGTGATTACCATAATGAAGAACATTTGGCGCTTGATGAAATTCATTTCCAATTCCATGCCCACAGAAATCTCTGACAACAGACATCTTATTTTTTTCCACATACTCTTGTATTACTGCTCCAATATCGCCAAACTTATTACCAGGTTTAACGTTGTTTATTGCTAATTGGAGTGCATCATAGGTTATCTCAATTAATCTTTTTGATTTTAAACTAATGTCACCCACGGTGAACATTCTGCTAGTGTCTCCATACCAACCTTCAAGAATACAAGTAACATCTATATTTAAAATATCGCCATTCTTGAGTCTTTTTTTACCAGGAATTCCGTGGCAGACAACATGATTAAGAGAAATACAACAAGATTTTGGATAGCCTCGATATCCTAATGTTGCAGGAACCGAATTGTGAGCCAACATAAAATCATGACACTTTTTGTCTAACTCTTCAGTAGTGACGCCGGGTTCAATGAATTGACCAATCATATCGAGTGTTTTTGAGGCAAGCTTACACGCTTTTTTAATGCCCTTATAAGCATCCTCGTTGTATATGTATATTCCATCTTTATTCTTATGCATTTTCTTAGAAATAATTCTTTTTATAGTTTATGATTATTATCCATTCTTTATTCAGTAAAGAGGAAACTTTATCATTCATGACAAATTAGTGACCAAAATGAAAACAGCTTCAATTATTATCATCGGAAATGAAATTCTTTCTGGTAGAACTAAAGATACAAATTCCAATTATCTAGCAAAAATATTAGTTGAAAGAGGCATTTTATTGCAGGAAGTTAGGGTTATTCCAGATAACCACAACATTATAAAAAGTGTTGTGAAAGGTGAATCCTCTTTGAAAGATTATGTCTTCACTAGTGGCGGTATAGGACCGACCCATGATGATATAACCGCTGAGTCTATTGCAAGTTGCTTTGATGTTCCTTTGCTTGTTAGGGATGATGCCGTTGAGCTGCTCGCAATGAATTATAAAAATGGGAAAAAAGACCTAAACGCGGCAAGACTGAGGATGGCAAGAATTCCTGAAGGAGCTAAGCTGATAAAAAATAAAATATCCGGAGCTCCTGGCTTCATAATTAAAAACGTTTTCGTAATGGCTGGAGTCCCTCAGATCTTTGAAGCAATGGTACAAGAAATAAGTTTAGATCTAGAGCCTATTGAACCAATTCTTTCAAAGACCATAAAAATATTTAAGAGGGAAAGCGAAATCTCAGAAAGACTTTGGCAGTATGCAGATAGATACAAAGATATCTCTATTGGGTCGTATCCTTTTAACAATTCAGGAGTGTTTGGAGTAGAAATAGTCCTGAGTCATACTGACAAAACTTTACTAAATAAAGTATTTAATGAAATTTTATTAGATTTTAGTGAGCCAAATACCAATTAATTGCATGCCCTCCTTCAACCTTCAAGGGTACGTCCAAATCTAAATATGGTAGTGTCGCTTGTTCCATAATTTCAGAGGCTCTATTTTGTATTTTATTAATATCGTCTTTATTAGTTTCAAATACTAGTTCGTCATGAACTTGCAATAAAAGGTGAGCGTCTATTTCAGAACTCTTCAGAAACTCATGTATTTTAATCATAGCTCTTTTAATTATATCTGATGCACTACCTTGGATTGGTGCATTTATAGCAGCTCGTTCAGCAAAGCCACCAATTGGACCCTTGGTACCAATGTTTGGTAAGTGTATTTTTCTATTGAACAAGGTAGTTACAAAGCCAGTTTTCTTTGCAGTATCCACCGTAGTTTTCATGTAGTCTTTAATTTCAGGAAATTGTCTGAAATAATCATCTATAAATTCTTGCGCTTCGGTACGAGTAATTTTAAGATTTCTTGATAGGCCAAATGCAGAAATGCCATAAATTATCCCAAAATTTATCGCCTTTGCTTTCCTTCTGAGAGACGCATCCACTTTTTTGAAAGCAACCTTAAATATTTGGGATGCGGTGCTCGCGTGAATATCAATATCATTTTTAAATGCATCCTTAAGGCCTTTTACGTCAGCTATGTGAGCTAGTAATCTCAGTTCTATTTGGTTATAGTCGAGACTTAATAGCTCAGCTCCTTTTTTGGCTATAAAGGTTTCTCTGATTTTTTTGCCCTCTGTATCTCTTATAGGTATATTTTGTAGATTTGGGTCAGAGGACGACAGACGACCTGTTGATGTGCCTGCGAGATTAAAGGACGTGTGCACTCTACCTGTGAAATTATTTATATGCAACATTAGCGAGTCTGAATAAGTGGATTTCAATTTTGACATCTTTCTCCATTCTAGAAGATAGGATGCAATCTCAAAACCTTTCGCTGACAAGTCTTCCAGTATATCTGCTCCCGTTTGAAAACCACCGGATTTATTTTTTTTTCCACCTGGCAAATTTAACTTTTCAAAAAGAACTTCACCCAACTGTTTTGGAGAGGCAATGTTGAACTCAGCTCCCACTATTGAAAATATTTTAGTTTCCAATTCACTTAGGGTTTTTTCAAAAAATTGCGATAATCTTCGTAACTGCTCCTTGTCAACCGTAATTCCCTTTAGCTCTGCATCAATTAAAACCGGGACCATCGGCTTATCGATATTTTGATAAACACTATAAACTGATTGTTTGATAAGCTCTTTTTTTAAAATTTTCCAAGCTCGAAAAGTCATGTCAGCATCTTCAGCTGCATAATCTGCTGCTAAACTTATGGGAACATTCTGAAAGTTTAGTTCTTTCTTTCCTGACCCTATTAGATCTTTAAGTTTTGTTGTTTCATGATTTAGAAGATCCTTGGCTATTGCGTCTAAGCTGTGTCTTTGTCGTCCACCATTTATACAGTGTGACATTAACATCGTGTCATCAAAAGAATTTACGTAGCATTTATATTTGTACAAAACCTTAATGTCGTATTTTATATTGTGACCGATTTTTAATATACTTTCATCAAGTAAGAGCGGCTGGAGTCTTCTTAAGACCATATCTCTATCCAGTTGCCCCTCTTTTAAGTCGCTATGTTCAGGTTGATTGGCCTGATGTGCTATTGGTATGTAGCACGCTTTACCAATTCCGATACAAAGGGAAATACCTACGAGTTCAGCAGAAAGAGTATTAAGGGAGGTGGTCTCAGTATCGATTGCAAAAAACTTTTGTTTCAATATTTCTTCGCACCACCTATTAAGATCATCTTCAGTTGTTATTATTTCATATTTTTCTAAAGGTATTAGTTCTCTTTGGTCGTCTTTAGATATATTTGACGAAGCGAATTCTTCTAATTGGGCCGATATTCTTTTTGATAATGTATTCAGTTCCATTAGTTTTGTGAAAACTAGCAATTTGTCGAGATTTAAGGTTGCTAGCTCAAGATCTTGAAGATTTGTGTCAATTTCGACTGTTTTAAGTAAGGTAACGAGTTTTTTTGACAAAATTATTTTATCGGTGTTTTCAGAAATCAAATTCTTTATTCTATCCTTATCTATTGTCTCATATTTCTCCACCAAGTTTTCTACAGTTTTGAATTCTGAGATCAAGCTAGAAGCAGTCTTTACCCCGACGCCGGGTACCCCTGGAATATTATCGACTTTATCACCAATAAGTGCTTGTACATCGATTACCTTATCGGGCGAAACGCCAAACTTTTCTCGTACCCTATCAGCATCAATGAAAATATTTCTAATAGGGTCATACATTTTTATGTCGTCCGAAACAAGTTGCATCAAGTCTTTGTCTGATGAAAAGATTGTTACAATAGCACCCTCCTCAGTTGCGTTCTTAGCCAGTGTTGCAATTATGTCGTCAGCTTCATATCCTTTCTTTTCTATCGCTAGAAAGCCAAATGCTTCGGTAGCATCTCTTATTAACTGAAACTGTGGCACCAAGTCTTCTGGAGCGGGAGGTCTGTTTGCTTTGTAGTCTGGATAAATATCGGATCTAAATGTCTTTTCTTTATGGTCAAATATGACTGCAATATGAGTAGCTTTAAATTCCTTTAGTTCATTTATTAATTTAAAGAGCATGTTGCAATAGCCTGAAACAGCTCCCGTAGGTGTTCCATCAGACTTGCTAAGAGGTGGAAGAGCATGGTAAGCTCTAAATATAAATCCTGAACCATCTACTAAAATAAGATGCTTCTCAGAGTTAAGATCATTCACAATCTAGTCCTTTGATGGTTGATATGAAAATCTCCGCTCGCAATAAGGGCAGTCAATAAACTTTTCTGGCTCTTTTATTTTTAGCCATACTTTAGGGTGATTGCTTCCTTTGCTATCGTCACCGTTACATGATACAACAATTTTGTTCGTGATTATAACTTCTTTCGACATAACAAAATAAATAACATATTTTATGTCTAATACTACTATAAAAATGAAGAATAAATATGATGAAAACAGATTTAATTGAGTTTGGCCTAGAGGTAAAAAATTTAAAAAAGGTGTATAAAGGTTATGATGGAAATGCCCCAGTAGTTGCGCTTAGAAACTTGAATTTACAAGTAAAAAAAGGTTCCTTCTTTGGGTTGTTGGGACCCAACGGTGCGGGCAAATCAACTCTGATAAATATCTTAGCTGGTCTAGTAATTAAAACATCTGGAATAGTAAAAATAAGAGACATCGATCAGGATATAAATGTAAGAGAATTTAAGAGAAGTATTGGGGTAGTTCCACAGGAAACAAACTTTGATCCATTTTTAACACCCTATGAGAGTCTAGATATACAAGCAGGTCTCTATGGCGTAAGAAAGTCAGAAAGAAAAATTAACCAGTTATTAAGAAGACTTGGTTTGGAAGCAAAGTCTAATGCTTATATGAGATCTCTGTCTGGTGGAATGAGGAGGAGGTTGCTTATTGGTAAAGCTCTTGTTCATGCACCAAAGGTAGTGATCTTGGATGAGCCCACAGCTGGAGTAGATATTGAGCTAAGAGAAATGTTGTGGGATTATATGAAGCATTTAAATGCAAATGGAACAACGATTATCTTGACGACCCACTATTTAGAAGAAGCTGAAGCTCTTTGTGAAAAAATCGCGATCTTAAATAAGGGCGAATTAATTGCTTGTAATGACACAAGTGACTTGCTCGCTAGAGTGAATCTAAAAGTTATAAATATTAAATATAGCAATAGTAATCTTAAGAAAATTAACCTCCCCGATAAAGCAAGTATAAAGGAAAATAAAAATCAAAGATTATCTATATCTTATAATAGAAATGAGATTAAAACAGATCAACTTCTTGACAGTTTAAGGTCTCAGGGACTGGCAATAATGGATCTTTCAACAGAGGAAGCAGATTTAGCTGATGTTTTCAGACTATTAACAAAGAATAATTAGCTACTAACTAATAACGAAGTTCTTTAAGCCTTTTTCTACCCTAGGGCCATAAACTTTCAGTACTTCGCCAGCTATAACATTTCCATAAGTAGCACACTTGTCAAAGGTAAAATTTTTAGAAAGTCCATATAAAAATCCTGCAGCAAAACTATCTCCCGCTCCCGTGGTATCAACTACAGCGACCTTTTTTGTTGAAATTTCACTTATAGATGACCCATAAAATAAGTAAGCACCCTTTTCCGCACAAGTACAGGCCAAGCAACTTATGGAGTCATCAATAAATTCTCTGGCCTTTTTAATATCCTCAATTTGATATAGCGATTTCAATTCGTCTTCATTACAAAACACCATGTCTGCGGACACACTCAAGAGATAAATAAAATCGGAACGATGTCGATCAACACAAAATTTATCAGACAGGGTAATTGCAATTTTTGTTTTATTTTTTTTTGCAATTTCAATAGCTTTATAAAAAGCCTTTTTACTCTTTTGCCCATCAAATCGATATCCTTCAAGATACAACCATTCACTTTGGGCAATAAGTTCTTCATCTATATCAACATCGGTGAGAAATTCTGTAGCTCCAAGATAAGTGTTCATTGTCCTTTCTTTATCAGGCGTAATCAAAACAATGCATTTACCAGTTGCTTCAGTATAGTCTTTGTCCAGAAAGTCAGTGTTGTAAAATATTGAGTTGTCTAGCAAATCTTTTTTGAATACCTTACCCTTAGGATCATCAGCAATTTTTCCTATATAACCGGTTTTTAAACCTAGCTTTGCCAGAGTTGAAATTGTATTGGCTGCGGATCCTCCCGCAGTCTCTTTGATTGGTCGAACTAATCTTAAAATATTATTTGATCTTTCCCTGGAGACTAGATTCATAACACCTTTCGAAATTCCTTCTTGGCTAAGAAACTGGTCGGGCACCTCGCACACGAGATCTAGCATTGCGTTTCCTATCGCAGCCACACTGTATTTTTTACTTTCTATCATTGGGGATTGTTATTTTCTTTTTTGAGGATGGTAGGCTTAAATAAAATTAAGAAAGTATTCCAAATGCACTAACTGTAAACTTTCTTTAAACCTTTTTCTATTGACTGAATGGATGCATCAAATTGGTCATCATAATCACTACTTGATAAGCTTTGGGATAGCTTCACTTTCACTTTTTCAATGCTCAAATCTATTGCGCGACCTTCTATTTCCTCCAGAATTTTTCTTTCATTTGACATTACTTGTCCCTCGGCAGAAATGAGCTTATTTCTCCTTAATTCTTCGATATTTTTTTTGGCCTTTTCTTCTTCTTCTCCTGCTCTAGATCTCGCAGTTTCTACCATTTGTCCAATCGTTTCACTTGTTTTTATGTGATCGGCCTCGATCGAGGAAAGAATTTTCTTTGCTTCTTCCAATATTTCACCAGCCTTCTCAATCTCACTCTGAATATCATTTGATCTCTTATCTAAGAAAGCTCCAACAATGGAAGGCACTTTGAAATAGATCAAAACGCCCACAAATATCAAAAATGAAATTAAAACAACAAAATCTGTATTATCTAAACTAACCATTTTTTTTGAGCCAGCAGCATGACTTACCCCATAAGAAAGAGCGAAAGCTGGAAGTGTTATCTGTAAAGATTTAATTTTCAATGTGAGTTGTCTGAATATTTTCATTTAAAACTACTTTCCTCTGGAAATCTTACTAATTATTTCTGATGCTAATTCTTCTGATATTTTTTCAATTGCAGCCTCGGAACCATCTCTAAGCTCTTTCAACCTGCCTTCTGCTTCACTTATAAGTTGAGTAGTGGCGATTTTACTATCCTCTAATGCTAAGGCCATTTGTTCTTTAATGTTGTTTCCACTAGTACTCATAATTTCATCGCATTGAGACTTGGCTTTTTGAAGTTCCTCCTCAATCTGTTTCTCAATCTCATTCACTCTTAGCCTAATTTCTTCTGCTTTCGCTATATTTCCATCAATAATTTTTCGTCGATTTGCAAAAATATCCTCCATCCGTGGAATGATAAAGAACTTTACAATAGCGAACAACACCACACAAAAAACAACCAACCAAAATATTTGGTTAGGGAAGGTGGAGAAATCCAGTTGAGGCATCCCCACCGCGCTGTTATCTGAAGTCGAAGCCATTAAGAGTTAATATTTAATTACATCGCGTACATGAGCAGTAATGCTACTAAAAAGCTAAAAATTCCTAAGGCTTCTGCAAATGCAATACCGATAAACATTGTTGCGGTCTGACCAGAAGCAGCGCTTGGGTTTCTTAGTGCTCCTGAAAGGAAATTTCCTACAACGTGTCCAACTCCTATCGCTGCCCCGCCCATTCCTGTACAGGCGAGACCTGCTCCTATAAGCTTTCCCATTTCTACTAAGTTTCCATCAACCATAATATTGCTCCTTTAAAAAAATTATAATTAGTGACCTGGATGCAAAGCATCATTCAAATAAACACAAGTTAATATAGTAAATACATACGCCTGTATCACTACAACAAGCATTTCTAGACCGTAAACTGCTGTAATCGCGAATATAGGGGCTATTGCGCCTAATCCCAATGCTCCAGCAAAGCCTGCAAATACCTTTATCACTGCGTGTCCAGCCATCATGTTACCGGCGAGTCTGATAGAGTGGCTCACGGGTCTTACAAAATATGATATCACTTCTATTATAAGAAGTATTGGCCTTAAAGCTAAAGGGGCACTACTTATCCAAAACAGGCTCAAAAATCCAAGCCCATTTTTCACAAATCCGATTATTGTAACAGCAATAAATACGGAAAGTGCAAGAAACCCCGTTACGGCGATATGGCTGGTGTAGGTAAAACTATAAGGTAATAGCCCTAGAACGTTCCCAAACAATATTAGAATAAAAAGTGTAAATATATAAGGGAAGTATCTCAGCCCTTCCTGTCCTGCAATATCGATAATCATATCTCTAATGAAGAAATACAGTAGCTCGGCAATAGATTGTAGCCGACCAGGCACTAACTGATGCTTTCGCGATCCGTAAATAAAGACGAATGAGATCGACACCAGACTTATCAGCATCCATAACGCTTGGTTTGTAAAAGAATACCATTCCAAGCTGTCTCCTGTAAGAATAGGGTCGATAATGAATTGATCCATAGGGTGAATATTAAAAGCCGATTGTTTTTCCATCTATTTATGTATCATCAGTTATTTGTTTCATTCATTTTTTTTGCTGTAGCTATCATTGTTTTAACTCCAGCCATAAAGCCAAGTAGAGAAAATACTATCAAAAATATAGGTTCACTCCCTACAATATAATCAAGTGCCATTCCTAAGCTCACCCCTAAAACCATTCCTGTCACAAGCTCAATTACCATTCTCCATCCGTCGTTTTGAACTTTCAGCCGTTTGGGTCTATTTTCCTCTTTTTTAGACTTAAATTCCTCTATTTTTTTATCCAGTTGATCCAAATTGTCTTTTTTGGAGGATTCCTTCATTATAAATTTTTCTTTGTTTTTTTTAACTAAATGAACGTTATAAACACATGTAAGTCTAGTCAACCCTAATTTAAGAGCTACATACACTTTTTAAGTTGCCTATCGAATATTTTTTTACTAAGTGCTGTTTTTTTTGCCACTTCTAACAGAGCTTTTTTAGTTTTGTAGGCTCCTGTTTTAAATCCTGCCTGACCTTGGTGATAGGCAAGATATTGAAGATATGCATTACTTTTTGATATTCCTAATAATCTATTAGATTTATTTATATACCATCCGATAAAGTTTGTTGAGTGTGCGAAATTAGATCTTCTATGGTATTTGTGTCCAGTGCTTTTTTTGTATTCTTTCCACGTTCCATCAAGTGCTTGAGAATATCCGTAGGCTGATGAAATCCTACCTGAGGGAATGAGCCCGAGAAAATACTTCCTTTGAGTGCGAGCAGTCGGTCTGAAATTAGATTCTGTTTTTATAAATGCAAGTTGCATACCTGGGCTGACCCCCCATTTTCTTTCAGTTTTCTTTAACGCAGATCTCCAGCTTTTCTTCTGCTTTATTATTGAGCATGCGTCTCCCTGATTCTTTGGAACATTCATACAGCCAGATATGATGAGGTAATTGAAAACAATAAAAATGAAAAAAGTTTTTTTAAGCATAGAAAGTTATTGTATTTGGATTGCTAGTTAATTTATTATTAATTGTACCACTTGCAACTTTTTTAAATTCGATTATTTAAAAGTCAAAGGTTTTGGTCAAAAAGGTTAGAAATGATTAACAGAAATGCAAAATTTTCAATAGGCGAGGTTGTGAAGCATCGAATACATCCCTTTAGAGGAGTTATATTTGATGTAGATCCCACTTTTGATAATACGGAAGAATGGTGGAACTCTATCCCAGAAAATCATCGACCTAAAAAAGATCAACCATTTTACCATCTCTTGGCTGAGAACGATTCAAGCTATTATATCGCCTACGTGTCTGAACAAAACTTACTCTACGATGACAGTGGAGAACCAATCGGGCACCCTGAGGTTAAGCAACTATTCGGCAGCTTGTCCGAGGGGAGATATCTTTTATCCGATATAATGCATTAATGGCTAACTAATATCCCAGAGCACATCCGTCTTTTCTAGGGTCCGATGCCCCTATAAGTACACCAGAAGAGTCAAATCGTACCAATTGCGCACCTCCTAGGGGGATAGTTGCATCCTCTATTTTATAACCCATTTCGTATAGTTTTTCTCTTGTAGCTTTTGGGTAACCTCTCTCCAAGTTCAATACACCATCAAAATAAAAGCTTCTAGGGAAGTTTAAGGACTCTTGAAATTCCATGCCATAGTCTTTTATATTACTGAGAATTCTTGCATGGCCATTAGCTTGGTATTGCCCACCCATAACCCCAAATGGCATTATGCTCCCGTTTTTTTCTTCCAGAATAGCAGGGATTATTGTATGTAAGGGTCTTTTGCCACCTAATAATTCATTTGGGTGATTTTTCTTTAAAGTAAAGCCAGCTCCACGATTATGAAAAAGCAGTCCATACTTTCTAGAGCATAAGCCTGAACCAAATGCATGGAAAGTTGAGAAAATAAGAGATATAGCGTTTCCCTCATTATCAGCTGCACATATTAAGACAGTATCTTTATTTCGCATAAAAAAATCGTCTTCGAGATTGTCGCTAAATAATTCTCCTAAAGAGATCTCTTTAGATAATTGTTTTAAATATGTTTCATCTGTAAATATATTTTGTTTAATTTTTGTAAAATCTGGATCTCCAATAAAATTATTTCTCGCAGAATATGCTATTTTTGCTATTTCGGCCTCTAAATGAACTCTTTCAAACGAGTCAGCTTTAAATCGCTCAATATGACATAATTCCATTAATTTTTTCATCATTATAGCAGTTATACCCTGTCCATTTGGAGGCAACTCGATTAATGTACTTCCATCTTTAAGTTCTGCATATATTGGATCGACATATTGAACACTAACATCTTCGAAATCAGCAAGGGTATGTACTCCGCCTAACTCCCTTAAAGAATTCACAAGATCAATTGTAATATCCGACTGATAAAATCCCTTTGAGCCCTGAGCTGCTATTTGTCTTAATACTTCCGCCTGCATAGGTGCCCTAAATAAAGAACCAGCTCTATATGGATTCCCAGAATTAAGATAAAATTTCTCAGAGGATCCAATGAGCTTTTCTCTGTGAGTCTCCCAGTCAAACGCAACACGGGGGCTGACTACCACACCTTCTTCAGCATATTTTATTGGTTGGGTACATAGCTCTTTTAAACCTAAATTACCAAATTTATTCGCAACCTCTTCAAATAGTGATACTGCACCTGGAACAGTAACAGAGTGGGCGCTGTTTAAAGGAACCTTTTCCATACTTTCTGACAGCAAAGTGTCACTAGACAGATTTATTGGTGACCTGCCAGACCCATTTAAACCAATAATGCGTTTAGTTTTTTTTGATTTAATAATTGCAAATGCATCGCCAAAGAGTCCAGTAGACTGTGGTTCACATAAAACCAGCATAAGGGCACTAGTAATAGCTGCATCGATTGCATTTCCTCCTTTACTCATAGCATCAAGCCCTATTTTAGCAGCTAGAGGGTGAGAAGTAGCTATCATTCCGTTTGATGAAAATACTTCAGAGCGTTCAGGTTTTTGAAAGTCTCGCATTATTTGTTCCTAGACTAAATTCAGTTTAAGTTCTTTATGTCTTAATACTCTAAGAGTGGATTTTAAATCATTGGAGCATTTTAGTATCCTTCCATCCATTGCTACTAAGGAATACAATCTTCCGTATTTTGAATTTTTGGGTGTTTTCTTAATACTAAAGAGAGCCCAATCAGAATTTTTTCTGTAAACAGAAAAAACCACAAATTCTTTCAAAAAAGAGATGCTGTAATCTTTCCATAGCCCCTGTGATACCATTACACCATAAAGTTGTAAAATTTGATTGAGCTCTACTTTTTCAAAACGCGCTTGTTTCATTTTATTCATGGTGGAGCCAAGGGGGATCGAACCCCTGACCTCTTGCATGCCATGCAAGCGCTCTCCCAGCTGAGCTATGGCCCCTTTTTCTTTTTGTCAAAGTTTAACACTAAAACAATTAGTTTAAAATTAGTTTTCTTCGCTGTCTGAAGACGCTACATCGGTAATCTCTTCCAATGGAACTGTATCCTGATCGTCCTCTTCTAAAAGCTCATCATCTAATTCGGATGAATCTTCCCCCTCATCTAATATGAGATCATCCTCCATAGTCAATAACTCTTCTGACTCCTCAAACTTTCCATCATTTATATTTTCTTCGCTTTTTTTTGTTACCTTAGTTTTTTCAGATGAAGATTTATCAAGTATAAGTTCTTTGCCGGTATAAGGGCTTATCACAGGACTATTATTAAGATCATAAAAGCGTTTACCAGTCTCTGGACAAATTCTTTTTGTCCCCCATTCTTCTTTTGCCATTACCTTCTCTCCTAGCTGTTTATTGCCTTGGATGTTGATAAATGTTTGTTAAATGATTTGCAAGAAATTAAATACAGAGTTTTAAATATTAAGAGTGAATTGCACCAAGCCCGCAAGCAAGTGCAGCCTCGCGTACGGCCTCTGAAAAAGTTGGGTGTGCATGGCACGTCCTTGCTAAATCTTCGGTGCTCGCACCAAATTCCATCGCCATGCATACTTCATGGATAAGATCACCGGCAGCAGGCCCTATAATGTGAGCTCCTAGAATTCTATCATTATTTGAGTCAGCTATTATTTTTACAAAACCGTTACTAGAAAAAACTGTCTTTGCACGGCCATTACCCATAAATGAAAATTTTCCAACTTTTACTTGTATACCTTCTTCCTTTAATTCATTTTCTGTTTTGCCAACCGAAGCAACCTCTGGATCAGTATAAACAACGCTCGGTATTACTTGAAAATTCACGTGTCCAGCTTGTCCCGCGACTATTTCAGCAACGGCTATACCTTCTTCTTCTGCTTTGTGAGCTAGCATTGGTCCTGATGTCACATCACCTATAGCAAATATATTTTTTGCAGTAGTTCTCCAATTGCTATCAGTTTCAATTTGCCCTTTAGGGTTCAACTCCACTCCGATGTTTTCAAGTTTGAGGTTTTTAGTAAAAGGTTTTCTTCCCGTAGCCACTAAAACGACATCCGCAGATAATTCTTTTTGATCATCGGACGCTACTTGCTTAAAAGTAACTTTCACGCCTTTTTTTTCTTTTGTTATCGTCGAAACAGAGCTATTCAAGTGGAACTTAAAACCCTGTTTTTGCAATATAGATTTAAAGTTTTTTGATATATCATGGTCCATTCCATTTAAAACTTTATCAAAGAATTCCACAACCGTTACTTCGGTCCCAAGTCGACTGTATATCGAACCCATTTCCAAACCAATAACACCTGCACCAACAATTATCATTTTTTTTGGGATTTTCTTTAATTCCAATGCACCGGTTGAAGACACGATCATTTGTTCGTCAAATTCAATGTTCTTTAAATTGGAAGCTTCGGCGCCAGTAGCAATAACGAAATAGTTAGCCTTAAAATTTTTATTATCAACACTGATTGTATTTTGATCGATAAAGCTTGCCCAACCATTTATTAAAGTAATTTTATTTTTTTTAAATAGGTACTCTATCCCCTTAGTATTATCTTTTATCATACTCTCTTTATAGCTGAGCATTTTACTCCAATTCACAACGGGTGGATCTACCTCTATTCCCATTTTAGAAAAATTTTCTAATGAGTTGTGATAGTTGTGGGAAGCATTTAGTAGTGCTTTTGATGGAATACATCCTACATTTAAACAAGTACCTCCAAGTGAAGTATTCCCTTCAACACAAGCAACTTTTATTCCGAGCTGCGCAAGTTTTATCGCACACACATATCCGCCTGGGCCACTGCCAATAACTATCGCATCGAATTTTTCCATTTGAAATCCTTAATTTAAAATTTATAGATCAATCAACAATCGACGTGGATCTTCCAAGTTTTCTTTTACCCTGACTAGAAATGTAACAGCACCCTTTCCATCTACAATACGATGGTCATAACTCAGGGCAAGATACATCATAGGCCGTATCTCAATTTTTCCATCAATAGCCATCGGTCTTTCTTGAATTTTATGCATTCCAAGTATACCTGACTCAGGTGAATTTAGAATAGGCGAGGACATCAGAGATCCATATATACCGCCGTTAGATATAGTGAAAGTTCCACCAGTCATATCTGCCATAGATAGCTTGCCATCTCTTGCTAGTAAGCCCATCTTATTAATTTCCTTTTCTATATCAGAAAAGCTCATGGCATCAGCATTTTTTAAAACCGGTACAACTAAACCGTTATCTGTTCCTACCGCTACTCCCATATTTACGTATTTTTTGTATATTATGTAGTCCCCATCTATTTGGGCATTAACCTCGGGTACTTCTTCTAGAGCTTTACAGCAAGCTTTTACAAAAAATGACATAAACCCTAGTTTAACCCCGTGTTTTGACAAGAATTGATCCTTAAATTCACTTCTTATTCTTAGAATAGCTGTCATATCTGCTTCATTGTATGTTGTCAGCATCGCAGCAGTATTTTGAGATTCTTTAAGCCTTCGAGCTATTGTTTGTCTTAATCTCGTCATTTTTACTTTTTCTTCTGATCCCATTGAAGGCGTTAGGCTTGTCTTTATATTTTGATTATTTGGCAAGCTCATGACGTCCTCTTTCATAATCCGACCGTCTCTGCCAGAGCCTTTCAAGGAGCTCGGATCAATATTTTTTTCCTTCATGATCTTTTCTGCAGAGGGAGCATTTTTTACACTTTTCGTTTCTTCAGCAATATTTTTTTCGCCGGTTTTATTATGTGATATTTCATTCTTGTCTGCTTCTGCTGCGCGTTCCTCTAATATAGCTAGTATTGCATCTAACTCTACTGTCTCCCCTTCCTTGACTATAATTTTTGACACAACACCGTCTATAGTACTTGGTACTTCGATAGTGACTTTATCTGTTTCGAGTTCGCATATCATTTCATCAACTGCTACGTTGTCGCCGGCCTTCTTGAACCAAGTTCCAACAGTTGCCTCGGTTACACTTTCACCTAATGTAGGAACTTTCAACTCTATCATTATAACCCCCTTAAGTAACGCCTTAAACCTCTAAAGCTTGATCAATCAGTTTTTCCTGCTGTTCAATGTGCTGCTTTGCTAAACCGGTTGCTGGTGAAGCAGCGGACTGTCGTCCAGCATAATCAGCCCTGCCAGAGTTATGGCCTACATGACCTAAAATCATCTCCAGTATTGGATCTACGAAAAACCATCCTCCCTGGTTCCGTGGCTCTTCTTGGCACCAAGCTATTTTCGCGTTTTCAAAACGTGATAACTCCTTAATCATCGATTGTGAGGGAAAAGGATACAACTGTTCGAGTCTAAGTAAATACACATCTTTTAGATTTCTCTTGTTTCTTTCCAAAAATAGCTCGTAGTAAATTTTTCCCGAGCATATAACTACTTTTTTAATTTTACTGTCTTCAGTAAGCTTAAAGTCACTCGATGTTTCGGCATCATCTTTGAGAATTCTGTGGAAACTCGAGCCATTTGTAAAATCTTTCAATGAACTTACTGCTAGTTTATTTCTCAGCAATGATTTTGGTGTCATTATGACAAGCGGTTTTCGAAAATGCCTATGCATTTGCCGTCTCAAAATATGGAAATAGTTTGCCGGAGTCGAAACATTAGCCACTATCCAATTTTCTTCTGCACATGCCTGAAGAAATCTTTCTAATCTAGCAGAAGAGTGCTCTGGCCCTTGACCTTCATAACCGTGAGGAAGTAGCATTACAAGCCCAGACATTCTCAACCATTTTTTTTCTCCTGAGGATATAAATTGATCTATCATAATCTGTGCCCCATTGACAAAATCTCCAAACTGAGCTTCCCACAGAGTTAAGCAATTCGGTTCCGCAAGAGAGTACCCATACTCATAACCCAAGACAGCGTACTCGGATAACATGGAGTCAATCACCTCAAATTGGGTTTTTTGACTAATATCCAATTTGCCACCTATTTTAGACACACCAAACTCAATAGAATTTTGTGTTATATTGTAAAGAGGATAGAAACGTTCTTCAGTCTCTTGATCTATAATTGCGGAATGCCGCTGGGAAAAAGTACCTCTTTTCGAATCTTGGCCAGACAGCCTAACCGAAAACCCCTCATTTAACAAAGAGCCAAATGCAAGCGCTTCAGCCGTTGCCCAGTCAATACCTCTTCCTTTGTTTAAGGTATCCTTTTTATTTTCTATCATTCTGGACACTGTTTTGTGTATATTGAAATTATTTGGGACGGTTGTTAGTACCTTCGATATTTTTTTAAACACATCCTTCTTTATGGAGGTTTTTCCCCTTTCGTAGTTGTCCGGTCGCTTAGTAAGCCCTGACCACCTTCCATCAAGCCAGTCAGCCTTATTCGGTTTGTAGTTTTTTCCTGCTTCAAACTCGTCATTTAAAAAGCTTTGAAAATTTGATTTTAACTTGTTCAACTCACCATCTCTTAGTATTCCTTCTGCCTCCAGCTTTCTGGCGTATAATTCAAGAGCGGTCGGATGGGTTTTAATTTTTTTGTACATGATAGGTTGGGTAAACATAGGCTCATCACCTTCATTATGCCCAAAACGTCGGTAGCAAAAAATATCAATCACAACGTCTTTCTTAAATTTTTGTCTGAACTCTGTGGCCACTTTCGCAGCGTGAACTACCGCTTCCGGATCATCGCCATTAACATGGAAAATTGGTGCTTCCACCATCAGCGCAATATCTGTTGGGTATGGTGATGACCTTGAATAGAGAGGTGCGGTCGTGAAACCAATTTGATTATTGACGACGATATGGATAGTGCCGCCTGTGCGATGTCCTTTCAGACCGGAAAGACCAAAGCATTCAGCAACGATACCTTGGCCTGCAAAAGCTGCATCCCCATGAAGCAAAACAGGTAGAACCTTTTCTCTTTCTTTATCGTTGAGCTGCTCTTGCTTTGCCCTTACTTTTCCTAATACGACGGGATTAACAGCCTCTAAGTGAGAAGGATTGGCCGTTAGAGATAAATGCACTTTGTTACCATCAAACTCTCGGTCAGACGAAGCACCCAAATGATATTTTACATCACCGGAGCCATCAACATCTTCGGGTTTATAGCTCCCACCTTGGAACTCGTTAAAAATCGCTTTAAAAGGCTTGCTCATCACATTAGCTAGTATTGATAATCTTCCTCTGTGAGGCATACCTATAACAATCTCCTTAACTCCTAAATTTCCGCCTCTCTTTATTATTTGCTCCATAGCAGGAATTAGGGATTCTCCCCCATCCAATCCAAACCTTTTTGTTCCTGTATATTTAACGTGAAGAAATTTTTCAAACCCTTCAGCTTCTATTAGCTTGTTTAATATAGCTTTTCGTCCCTCTTCTGTGAATTGTATTTCTTTACCCAGTCCTTCAATACGTTCCTTCAGCCAAGCTGACTGTTCCGGGTTTGAAATATGCATATACTGAAGGGCAAAGGTTCCACAATAGGTTCTTTCAAGTAGAGACATAATCTCACTCATTGAAGCAACTTCCAATCCCAATACATTATCAATATATATATCTCTCTCCATATCTTCTTCAGAAAAACCATAGTTTTTCGGATCCAGTTCCGGATGATATGAAAGGCTATTGATTTCAAGTGGGTCAAGCTTTGCTTTTAAATGGCCTCTTATTCTGAAAGCTCTAATAATCATAAGAGCTCTTAAACTATCTATCACTTTTTCTTTCAAGTTATCTGTACTTTTGAAGAAATCAGATTTTTCCGAATATGCTAAAATTTTTTCTTCTAATGCTTCTGTAGATTGTGAACTCCAAAAGCTATTATCTTGTATACCAAAATCTTGCTTTTGATCTACAGGCCAATCACTTCTGGACCATGATGCTTTCTCAGCTGAAGTATCGCTTGTTTTAAAAAAAGATGACCATGATTGATCTACCGATTTAGGGTCTTTAAGATACATATTTTGTAGATACTCAAGATACCTAGAGTTTCCTCCATTAAGGATGTCTTCCGCTTTTTTAGAGTTTTTAGAGTCCATTTTATTCATGGTTATTTACTACATAATTCATTCATCAATATTACAGTACTTACCGGCATTTTCTAGTATGTTTGGCTAATTTTTTTGAATTGCTGCTTGTACGGCTTCTCCTAAAGTGGCTGGACTATCTGAAACAATAACCCCAGCTTTTTTCATTGCTTCCATTTTATCTTCAGCGGCACCCATACCTCCCGCTACTATAGCTCCAGCATGCCCCATTCTTCTTCCCTTGGGAGCTGTTCTTCCAGCAATGAAACCCGCAATCGGTTTTGATCTTCCCTTTTTGCGCTCCTTTATTAAAAATTCGCAAGTTTCTTCCTCAGCGCTGCCACCGATCTCTCCTATCATTATAATAGATTGTGTTTCATCATCGCTTAAAAACTTATCAATTACATCGATGAATTCTGTTCCTTTAATAGGGTCACCTCCTATACCAATACAAGACGATTGACCTAATCCAATTTTTGTTGTTTGATCAACAGCCTCATAAGTTAGTGTTCCAGATCGCGAGACAACACCTACAGTTCCTTTTTTATGAATATGCCCTGGCATTATCCCAATCTTGCATTGCCCCGGTGTTATTACGCCTGGACAATTTGGCCCTATTAAAATTGATTTTGATCGTGATAAAACTGCCTTTACTCTCATCATGTCTAAAATAGGTATGCCTTCTGTGATGCAAACTATTAAATCGATTTCGGCATCAACTGCCTCTAATATTGCATCAGCGGCGAAGGGTGGTGGTACATAGATTGCGCTTGCGTTGGCCCCTGTAGCTATCTTCGCTTCCTCCACAGAATTGAACATGGGAAGGTCTAGGTGAGTTCCTCCACCTTTTCCAGGGGTAACTCCCCCTACCATTTTTGTTCCATACTTTATAGCCTGTTCTGTATGGAAGGAACCTTGGCTTCCTGTAAGACCTTGGCAAATAACTTTAGTATCTGAATTTATATAAATACTCATATTTAGCTTACTTTATCTGCGCAACTATTCTAGCCGCGGCATCATTTAAATTGTCCGCAGTGATTACGTTTAAGCCACTTTGCTCTATAATCTTTTTTCCTTCATCGACATTTGTTCCTTCAAGCCTTACTACCAGTGGAACTTTTAATCCTACTTCTTTAGTAGCTTGAACCACTCCTTCAGCAATCACATCGCAACGCATTATTCCACCAAAGATGTTAACTAATATTCCTTTTACATTCTTATCCGATGTGATTATTTTAAATGCTTCTGTAACCTTTTCCTTTGTCGCTCCCCCACCGACATCCAGAAAGTTCGCTGGCTCGGAACCATTCAGTTTAATTATATCCATAGTTGCCATAGCTAATCCGGCACCATTTACCATGCAACCAATCTCTCCATCTAACGATATATAATTGAGATCATATTTTGATGCTTCTAACTCTTTTGGATCTTCTTCAGTAATGTCCCTTAAAGTTTCTAAATCCTTGTTTTTGAAAAGAGCATTGCCGTCAAAGCTCATCTTGCAATCGAGACAAATTAAGGAATTATCTTTGGTCATTATTAAAGGATTAATTTCAATCATATCGCAATTTTTCTCGATAAAAAGATTGTAGAGGTTTCGTGTCATTTTAACGCATTGCTTAAAAGCAGCATCCTTTAAGTCCAAAGCAAATGCTATTTTTCTCCCATGGTGGTCAGAAAACCCTTCGGCGGGATCAACAATAATTGTCACAATATCAGTTGGATTTTCCTCGGCTACCTTTTCAATATCCATGCCGCCTTTTCTAGAGCATACAAACGACACAGAACTGGAAGACCGATCAACCAAAAGCGCCAGGTAAAATTCTTTAACTATACTACATCCTAGTTCGACGTAGACTTTGTTAACCGTTTTACCACCATCCCCAGTTTGTTTTGTAACTAGCGTTTTACCCAACATTTTATGCGCTTGCTCAAGCGCATCATTAGCATTTTTAGAAATTCTAACACCCCCACCATCACCGGCATCTTTTTCTTTAAATTTACCCTTTCCGCGCCCTCCTGCATGGATCTGTGCTTTTACCGCAAATAAAGGTTCTTCACCTGCTTGTTCGGAAAGTGTTTTGAGAGAAGATAAAGTACTCTGTAAATCTAAGACTATTCCAGGCTGAACTGGAATATCGAATTGACTAAGCAATGATTTTCCCTGAAATTCGTGTATATTCATTTGCCCCCCTTCTTTACAATCTATTTTTTTCCTAGTGACGGATCAAGTTTTATACATGCGTCGATTAGACCTTTGACCGAGTCAACAGAATTAGAAAATTCCATTTGCTCCTCCTTAGAGAGAGATATCTCAATTACCCTTTCTATTCCTTGCCCCCCTATCACGACTGGTACCCCAACATATATGCCATTTATATTATATTGTCCGTTAACAAATGCGGCACAAGACAGTAATCTTTTTGAGTCATATAAATACGACTCAGCCATCTGTATTGCAGAAGATGCAGGCGCGTAATACGCTGACCCAGTTTTAAGTAGGCCTACTATTTCTGCTCCACCATCCCTTGTTCTTTGCACAATATTATCTAAAGTATCTTGAGACAAAATCCCCATTTCCACTATTTCAGGAAGAGGGATACCCCCAACAGTTGAATATCTTACTAGTGGAACCATAGTATCGCCGTGTCCTCCCAAAACAAACGCCGAAATATCTTGAACTGATACGCCCGTTGCTTCGGAAATAAAATATCTAAATCTTGAGCTATCAAGCACTCCAGCCATTCCAACAACTTTCTCATGAGGGAGACCAGAGAATTCTTTTAGTGCCCAAACCATTGCATCCAGAGGATTAGTGATACAAATTACAAATGCATTAGGTGCGTGGGTAGAAATTCCCTCCGCCACTGATTTCATTACTTTTAGGTTTATACCAAGCAGATCATCTCTGCTCATACCTGGTTTTCTAGGCACACCGGCAGTAACAATGCACACGTCAGATCCAGCTATATCGCTGTAATCGTTTGTTCCCTTTAGTTGCATATTAAATGACTCTACAGGCCCGCTTTCTGCGAGATCCAAAGATTTTCCCTGAGGAGTTCCCTCTGCGATATCAAAAATGACAACATCACCAAGGTTTTTTAAAGCAACTAAATGGGCTAATGTACCACCAATTTGGCCTGCTCCTATAAGTGATATCTTTGCTTTTGCCATATGGTTTATACCTTTCACTTTGTAACGCAGTTATCTTTGATCTAATGGAAAATAAATTCGAAATATTTGTAGATAAAGCTTGAGTCAAAAAGTAAAATAATTTTTTATGAATTTCAAACTTATTTATTGAAATATTAGATTATATATTATTGAGATATTTGTGAGGACCTAGAGTTATGTCAGAATTTTATCCACATCGATCCGCCTTGTATATGCCGGGCTCAAACGAGAGAGCGCTTGAAAAGGCGAAGTCTTTATCGGCAGACCTTTTTATATTCGATATGGAGGATGCTGTTTCGCCTGAAAAAAAGGAGCAAGCGAGGAATTTGATTTTACGTGTATTATCGAAAGAAAAAGCCGATTACAGGGGAAAAAAGATTCTCACCAGAATAAATTCAATGGATACAGTCTGGGCGAATATGGACCTGGAGTGTCTTCAAAAAAGTGGGACCGATGGTATTCTATTCCCAAAAGTTTCGGAGGTTTCTGATATGTTGTTGATTCAGAAAAGGCTCGGAGAGCTGAATTTTAAAAAGCCTCCTGAGATTTGGATAATGGCTGAAACCCCAAAATGCGTGTTGAACTTGGGTAAGATTTTGGAAGAATTTTCTAACATCGGTGGGATAGTTGTAGGAACTAATGACCTTGCAAAAGAGCTCGTTCTTCCTAAACAAACTGGTCGAGCAGGGCTGTTGTATGCTCTTGGCTCAATTATATTAACAGCGAAGGCATACAACGTTATTACGTTGGATGGAGTATTTAATGGGATATCAGATGAAGACGGTTTATGCTCTGAGGCTAAAGAAGGCAAAAACATGGGGTATGATGGTAAAACTCTTATTCATCCTAACCAGATAGACATAACAAATATTATATTTTCTCCTACTGAAAAAGAAATTGATATGGCAAATAAAATAATCGAGGCCTATGAAAAAGCTAAAGAAGAAAAAAGTGGTGTAACAACTGTTGACGGTGTTCTAGTTGAAGAATTACACGTAAAGCAGTCCCTTGCATTAATAAGTAAAATGAAAATGATCCAGAGTATGAGTTGAATTTGAGCGATTTTGATACTAACTTAGGCCGTTTTTTTGAAGATTATGCTGTGGGCGATATTATTGCGCACGCTACTCCCAGGACACTGACAGAAGCAGACGCGTCTCTTTATATTTCTATATACCCGACGAGGTTTGCTATTCAATCCTCAGCAGAATTTGCTAAAAATTGCGGATTAAAAGATCGTCCTCTGGATGATTTAATCGTTTTTCATACTGTCTTTGGTAAAACAGTACCAGATATATCAATTAATGCAGTGGCTAATCTTGGTTATGCAGAGGGTAAATTTGCTAATACGGTTTTTGCTGGAGAAACATTATCAGTTAAATCCGAGATCATCGGTCTTAAGCAAAACTCAAACCGAAAAACAGGAATTGTCTATGTGAAGACAAAAGGACAAAATTCAACTGGAGAAACCATTTTAGAATACAAAAGATGGGTGATGGTAAAGAAGAGATTTGTTGGTGTCGAAGACACTCCCTCGAATATACCCCATCTGAAGACTTCATTAGATGGAAGCGAGCTAAATGTTCCTGAGCAGCTTGATTTTACAAAATATGATTCAAATGCAGCAGGATCAAAAAAAAGCTTTATTGATTATCAAGTAGGTGAACTGATTGATCACATTGATGGGAACACCATATGTGAAGCGGATCATCTTTTCGCAACCCGATTATGGCAAAATAATTCTAAAGTGCATTTTGATATCAATGCTCGTGAGGATAAAAAGAGACTAATTTATGGAGGCCACATAATATCTTTGGTTAGAGCATTAAGTTTTAACGGCCTAGAAAACGCGCAATTGATCGTGGGTATTAACGGTGGTACCCATGCTAATCCAGCATTTGCTGAGGATACCATATATTGCTGGTCAGAAGTTTTGGAAAAGGTCGATCTTAATGTTCGGAACATAGCAGCTCTAAGACTAAGAAGTGTGGGTACAAAAGAAAAAAACCATAGTATGAAAGTAAAGAGTGATGATGGGAGATATTTACCAACTACAGTTTTAGATTTTGATTACTGGGTATTAGTTCCTAGAGAACTGTAACTGGGTACCCCACTTGCACAAAAATTTTTTAGATATATATTAAAGCCAATCGGTAGCTAGGATTTTAAAACCATGGACAATAGACCTCTATCTCCTCACTTGACGGTGTACAAACCACAGATAACGTCTGTGTTATCAATCTTCCATCGTATTACTGGTGCTGGTCTAACAGCGTCAACAGTACTCGTCGTATTCTGGCTGGCATCTTTAGCTATGGGTGAATTTACATTCAAAAGTTTTAACATTTTTTTAAATAACCCATTGATTATATCAGTTCTAGTTTGCTCACTTTGGGCGCTTTGGTATCATTTTTGTACAGGACTACGCCATCTATATTGGGATATGGGTTATGGGTACAGCTTAAAGTCTGTTACAATCAGCGGATGGGTAGCAGTGACTTGCTCATTTCTCCTTACATTTCTAACTCTTTTATTTTTCGTCAGTTAAATGACAGACGGGATTAAACATTGGAAATATTCGAGGATTAGTTCCATTGTACTAGTCCCGCTTACAATCTGGTTTGTTACATTTTTCAGTAAAAGTTTTGGAATGCCATTCGAACAAGTTGCTAGTTCATTATCTACACCCTTAAATTCTTTACTGATGTTGACATTTATTACAGCGACAATTTTTCATCTTCAACAGGGTTTACAAGTTATTATTGAAGACTATGTTTATAAGAGACTGTGGATTAATTTAAATATAATATTCTGTAGCTTACTCTTTATTGTGAGCTTAATTAGTCTTGGAAAATTGGTTTTAGTAGGTGTTTTATGAATTCATATGAAATCACAGACCACGTCTATGACGTAGTAGTGGTAGGAGCTGGCGGTGCCGGGTTGAGAGCAACTCTTGGGATGGCTGAGCAAGGCCTAAAAACCGCCTGTGTAACTAAGCTATTTCCGACCAGAAGTCACACAGTGGCTGCCCAAGGGGGAATTGCCGCATCGCTATCAAATATGGGACCAGATCATTGGCATTGGCATATGTATGATACGGTAAAAGGGTCAGATTGGCTAGGAGACAGTGATGCAATGGAATATCTCGCAAAGGAGGCGCCAAAAGCTGTTTATGAGCTAGAACATTATGGAGTGCCATTTTCTAGAACGGAGGAAGGCAAGATTTATCAAAGGCCCTTTGGTGGACACACTACAGAATTTGGTGAAGGACCTCCTGTGCAACGAACTTGTGCCGCAGCTGATCGTACCGGTCACGCAATTCTACACACTCTTTACGGCCAATCATTAAAAAACAATGCCGAGTTTTTCATAGAGTACTTTGCAATCGATTTAATAATGACAGAAGATGGTGTTTGTCAGGGTATCATAGCGTGGAAATTGGATGATGGAACTCTACACAGGTTTAATGCGAAGATGGTGGTTTTAGCAACTGGGGGATATGGTAGAGCATATTTTTCTGCGACATCCGCGCATTCCTGCACTGGTGACGGGAATGGAATGGTTGCGAGACAAGGATTACCTCTTCAAGACATGGAATTTGTACAATTTCACCCTACTGGGATTTATGGGGCTGGATGTCTCATTACCGAGGGTGCTAGAGGTGAAGGAGGATATCTTACTAACTCTGATGGCGAAAGATTTATGGAGAGATATGCTCCAACCTACAAGGACCTTGCTAGCAGGGACGTTGTATCTAGATGTATGACAATGGAAATAAGAGATGGTCGCGGAGTTGGATCAGAGAAAGACCACATCTTCTTGCATCTTAATCATCTTCCACCTGAAACATTAGCTGAAAGGCTCCCAGGCATATCGGAAAGTGCCAGAATTTTTGCAGGGGTCGATGTAAACAAGGATCCTATACCAGTTTTACCAACTGTGCATTACAATATGGGTGGTATCCCGACAAACTATTGGGGCGAGGTAATAAGTCCTGACGAAAAAGATCAAAACAAAATATTGCCGGGACTAATGGCTGTTGGTGAAGCGGGATGCGCTTCAGTCCATGGAGCTAATCGCTTAGGATCAAATAGCTTAATAGACCTAGTTGTTTTTGGAAGAGCAGCCGCGATCAAGGCAGCTAAAGTCGTAGATAAGAAAGAAAGCAATAGGCCCTTAAATAAGAACTCTGTTGATCAAGCAATTGGCAGGTTAGATCGACTTAGATTTTCCAAGGGGACAACTCCTACGGCTGAGTTAAGATTGAAAATGCAAAAAACGATGCAGTCTGACGCTGCGGTTTTCAGGTCAGACAAGACTTTATCAGACGGTTGTGAAAAAATGGGTGATATAGCCGCCGGCATAGACTACGTAAATGTTACCGATAAATCAATGATATGGAACACTGATTTAATGGAGACATTGGAACTTACGAATTTAATGCCAAATGCTTTGGCAACAATTGTTTCCGCTGAGGCTCGTAAAGAAAGTAGAGGAGCTCATGCACAGGAAGACCATCCTGATAGGGATGATGAAAATTGGCGAGTACACTCACTAGCCAAGATATCGGAAAATGGTTTTGTGAGTGTTAGCTACAGGGATGTAATTACTAAACCTCTAAGTGACATAAAGGATGGCGGAATAGATACAGCAAAGATCAAACCTAAAGCAAGGGTTTATTAAAAAATGGTGGAATTAAGATTACCAAAAAACTCTAGAGTAATGGAAGGTATTACATGGGAAAAGCCTTCGGACGCAGAAAATGTACAAGAAGTTAGAATATATCGATACAACCCAGAAGATAGCGAAAACCCTCGTTTAGATACCTTTTTTGTAGATCTTGATAAGTGCGGTCCAATGATATTGGACGCGCTGATAAAAATAAAAAACGAGATAGATCCAACATTAACTTTTAGGCGCTCTTGTAGAGAAGGTATATGTGGCTCTTGCTCAATGAATATTGGGGGGGTCAATACGCTTGCATGCCTTAAAGGAATGAAGGAATTTAAGGGACCAATTAACATTTACCCTTTACCTCATCTGCCAGTAATCAAAGATTTGGTTCCGGACTTAAATCAATTTTACAAGCAACATGCTAGTATAAAACCATGGTTGGAAACTTTTACAGACGAACCGAATGAGGAATGGTTGCAATCTGAGGAAGATAGAAAAGAACTCGATGGACTCTATGAATGTGTAATGTGTGCTTGCTGTTCAACTTCTTGTCCAAGCTATTGGTGGAATGGAGATAAATATTTAGGCCCAGCTGCATTGTTGCATGCATATCGATGGATTATCGACAGCAGAGATCAGGATAGAAAAGCCAGGCTAGATGACCTAAACGACTCTTTTAAACTGTATAGGTGCCACACGATAATGAATTGTGCAAAGGCATGTCCGAAGGGCTTAAACCCTGCAAAAGTTATAGCAGAGATAAAAAAGTTACATTTGCAGAACAACTAAGATAGGTTGTAAACTAAGCAGCGCTCTGCTCAACAAAATCCGACATATCTGATATTATCGTATTAAGATCATAGTCTTTCGGTGTGTAGACTTTTTTCACACCCATTTTCCGAATAATTTCGAAATCTTTTTCAGGTATAATGCCTCCTACTATTACTGGTATTTTTGTCATATTTTTTGTTTTCAATAAGTTTGTAAGATCTTCTAAAATCTCTAGATGGCTCCCAGACAGTATTGATAACCCAATAATGTGAACGGACTCTTCTAAAGCAGAGTTGACTATTTGGTTTGGTGTAAGTCGAATTCCTTGGTAAACAACATCAAATCCAGCTTCCTTTGCCCTCATTGCGATTTGCTCAGCACCATTTGAATGTCCATCAAGGCCGGGCTTTCCTATTAAGAGTTTAATATTTCTTTTAAGCTTTTTAGCTACTTCTTTTACTCTCTTTTGAAGCATAGGTAGGCTTTCGCTGTCTAAAGATTTTGAAACAGTCACTCCTGTTGGCGCTCTAAATTCTCCAAACACTTCTCTCATCGTATCAGCCCATTCGCCTGTAGTAACCCCTGCTTTTGCTGCTTCGATAGACGCTGGCATTATATTTATTTTTTCTCTGGCTGCATTCTTTAGCTGTTCTTTAGCCTTTTCAACCAAATCATTATTTCTTCTCGATCTCCACTCTAAAAGAGACGAAATTTGAATTTTCTCTATTTCTTTATCAACCACCTGTACATTATTGCTGTCCCCTGAGGAAAGGCCACTTTTTTCAGAAGTAGTAAATTTATTAACTCCAACAACGATTGTTTTACCACTTTCAATTTTAGATAACCTTTCTGCATTAGATGAAACGAGAGCCCTTTTCATATAGTCTAGGGCCGCTACTGTTCCGCCCATTTTGTCAATTTTCGCTACCTTTATTTTAACTTGTTCAAGTATCTGTTTAACCTTTTTATCTATAATTGGGTTTTGATCAAATATATCTTCATACTCTAAAATGTCTGTTTCATAGGCTAAGACTTGCTGCATTCTTAGAGACCATTGCTGATCCCATGGCCTTGGAAGTCCCATCGCTTCATTCCAAGCAGGAAGCTGTATTGCTCTTGCTCTAGCATTTTTTGAGAGGGTTACAGCTAATAATTCGAGCAATATTCGGTAAACATTATTTTCAGGTTGTTGTTCAGTTAGCCCTAAACTGTTTACCTGTACACCATACCTAAACCGTCTCAGTTTTTCTTCTTTCACACCATATTTGGTGAGACATATTTCATTCCATAAGTCCACAAAGGCGCGCATTTTACAGATTTCACCAATAAACTTTATTCCCGCATTAACAAAAAAGGATACCCTTCCTACTATGAAGGGAAACTCTTTAGCAGACACTCGAAGGCGAATTTTATCCAATACTGCTGTTGCAGTCGAAATTGCAAAGGCCACCTCCTCTTCAATCGTTGCCCCAGCTTCCTGGAGATGATACGAACAAATATTAATAGGGTTCCACTTCGGAATATTTCTGTAGCAATATTCTGTGACATCAGCGATTAAATTTAAACTATCCTCTGGTGGGAATATGTAGGTTCCTCTACTCAAGTATTCTTTAATGATGTCATTCTGGACAGTGCCCTGCAATGCATTAACTTTTAGGTCTTGATTCTCTGCTAAGGCTATATAGAGAGCTAAAAGCCACGGTGCCGTCGCATTTATTGTCATTGAAGTGTTCATTTTATCAATAGGAATGTCGTTGAAAAGTGTTTGCATATCGCCCAGATGATTGACTGGAACGCCAACTTTTCCAACTTCTCCCCTAGCTAGCTGGTGATCACTATCATAACCCGTCTGGGTTGGTAGATCAAAAGCAACTGAAAGGCCAGTTTGGCCCTTACTTAGATTATCTCTGAAGAGCTTGTTGCTTGCTGAAGCCGAACTATGGCCCGCATAAGTTCTAAATATCCAAGGCTTAGAATTCATACTACCGTCTTTTATTGAAGAAAAACATTTTTTCAAGTCAAATCTTCTTATTAGAAACACTGCTTAGATTTAATACTTGGACTTTTGAAAATGTAGGGATCTAATCACATAGGGTAAATATGAGTTGAAATAGAACCAAGAATCATTCATAAAAAATCAAAAAAATGGATAATGCAATGCCTGAAGTAAAAGCAAAAAATATTTATGAAGTGGGTGAGATACCCCAACTAGGCCAAGTTCCAGAAAAAATGTATGCATGGGCTATAAGACGAGAAAGACATGGTGTTCCAGAAAAAAGTTTCCAAATTGAACAGGTAGATACCCCCAAGGTTGATAGTAATGAGGTGTTAGTTTTCGTTATGGCTGCTGGTGTAAATTATAATGGAATTTGGGCTGGTCTAGGCGAACCTATTTCTCCCTTTGATGTTCATAAAGCTGATTATCATATTGCTGGTTCAGATGCATCTGGAATAGTTTGGGCGGTGGGTGAAAAAGTAAACCGCTGGAAGGTTGGCGATGAAGTGGTAATTCATTGCAATCAAGATGATGGAGATGATGAGCAATGCAATGGTGGTGACCCTATGTATTCTCCAAGTCAACGCATTTGGGGATATGAAACACCTGATGGATCATTTAGTCAATTTACAGCTGTACAATCGCAACAACTCATGTCACGGCCCAAACATCTAACTTGGGAGGAAGCGGCATGTTATACTTTAACCCTTGCCACTGCGTATAGAATGCTTTTTGGTCATGCGCCACATGAGTTAAGGCCAGGTCAAAATGTATTGGTTTGGGGGGCGTCTGGAGGGTTAGGCTCATATGCAATTCAATTGATAAACACTGCGGGCGCTAATGCAATAGGGGTTATATCCGACGAAGATAAAAGAGACTTTGTATTGGGTTTAGGCGCAAAAGGAGTGATTAACAGAAAAGATTTTAATTGTTGGGGTCAAATGCCGACTGTTAATAGCGCAGAATTCCGTACGTGGATGGGAGAAGCCAGAAAGTTTGGGAAAGCAATTTGGGATATTCTCGGTAAAGGTGTTAATGTTGATATGGTTTTTGAACATCCTGGAGAAAGTACGTTCCCAGTATCTGTCTTTGTTGTAAAAAAAGGGGGTATAGTTGTGATATGTGCCGGAACCACGGGTTATAATCTTACTTTTGACGCAAGATATTTGTGGATGAATCAAAAAAGAGTTCAGGGTAGCCATTTTGCCAATCTTTTTCAAGCAAGTGCAGCTAATCAACTGATGTTAGATAGGCGTATAGACCCCTGTATGTCGGAAGTATTTCCTTGGCATAAGATACCAAGTGCGCACACCAAAATGATGGATAATCTTCATAAACCGGGAAATATGGCTGTTTTGGTTGGTGCTCCAAAAACAGGTTTGAGGACAATCGAGGATGCTAGGCACGCTAGCATTAGCATTTAGTAAAACTACCTGTACAACCAACGAAATAACTGAGCTGCGGAAAACCCTAGAAATAGAGCGATTATTACTGAAAATAATCCGTAAAAAACTGGATTATTCTTTGAATTCGATGACAAAAACTCTTGTACACCAACTTTTGACACTTTGACGCTTTGCTCAGACTTACTTAGCTCGATTCCTTGTTGATCGATTAATGTCATTTTAATTTTATATTTGCCTGGATGAATTTTTTTGGGAAGGGTCACTTTGTATGAGAACAATTTTTTATCGATTATATTTATTTTTTCTTCGAAAATACTCAACTTACCAAGCTTTTTCTTTAATCTAGTAAGCTCATGGTAATATTGCTCCACTCCATTGTCATCTTCTGGTGTAGAGTTTGTTTCTAGAAAGTCATAAAAAATGGATTTCAATTTCTGGTATTCGATTTCTTTCAAAATCGGATGTTCAGGATTGGAAATACTTATTTTGTAAAAACTTGGTATATCTTGAAACTGCGCAATTTTCTTGTTAACCCAAATCCCCCAGATTTGAACTTTTTTTGTGATATCGACTGATGTTGAAGGACCAATAACTTCGACTAATAAGGATGTGTTATCATTTTCCGGTGAAAGCGCCCCAAAAACTAAAAGACTTGTTCCATCAAATCGTGTGGACAATTCGATATCAGTCTTATCGATATCAGAAATTACTGCGCCCAAAGAGAATGAAGACATTGAAAATATAAAAATAACACTAAAGATGAGCGCTCTCATGACTCATTACTATACGTTATTGAAAATAAATCGTTAGGCGTCATCATTAAATCTAAGGCAAGCTTTAGACAGACCAAAAGAACAATTATTGCTAAAAGAATTCTAATTTCTTCAGCCTTCAGTTTAACCGTAACTCTTGCTCCAAGTTGTGCGCCTAAAACGCCTCCAACAATCAAAATCAAAGCAAGTAAAAGATCGACAGTTTTATTCTGCGTAGCGTGCATGAAGGTGGTAAAGGCTGTTATGAAAGTTATCTGATAGAGTGAAGTGCCGATTACTACTTTAGTGGGCATACCTAAAATGTAAATCATTGCAGGTATCAGTATGAAACCTCCGCCTACGCCCATTATCGATGCTAAAATACCTATAATAAAACCGATAACAACAGGAGGGATTGCACTAATGTATAAGTTGGAACTTTTAAATCTGGTCTTAAATGGTAGCCCATGAATCCAGTTATGCTTTTTCTTATGATTGAAAGTGTTTACAGACTTTCGACTTCTTTGAATCGTAGATAAGCTCTCAAGAAACATAAGAGTTCCTATGCTACCAAGAAATAAAATGTAGCAAAGAGAAACAAACAAGTCTATTTGCCCATAACTTTTGACTATTCTAAAAACTTCAACACCGACCGCGGAACCAAGTAGGCCACCGACGACTAGAATATTTCCCATCTTGAAATCTACCGCTCTTCTTTTTAGATGCGCTAAGACACCAGAAAAAGAAGATGCTGCTATTTGGTTCGCTTCGGTTGCAACAGCAACGGCGGCGGGAATTCCAAGGAATATTAAGAGTGGGGTCATAAGAAATCCCCCTCCAATGCCAAAAACACCGGATAGAAAACCTACGGCTGCGCCAAGTATAAGAAGAACAAACAAATCTACAGGCACATCAGCTATTGGTAGAAAAATCTGCATAGAATAACTTTTTCAGCTTATCAGTTTGATGGTAGTTTTATTTAACATTTATGGTTTAAAACTTTAAGTTAATGGTATACCGTTAGAGTGTTATATTATAGTTATAATACAAGTCATTACTTTTTTTAAAAAATTATTAGGGAGAATTAGATGCGTAAATTTATTCAGCTATTTACCGTAGCGATTATCGCGTTCTCTGCCTCTATACTTTCTGCAGATATAAAGCCTGCAGTAATATATGATATGGGTGGAAAATTTGATAAATCGTTTAATGAAAGCGTTTACAACGGAGCTCAACGTTTCACAAAAGAAACCGGTATCAAAGTTATGGAGTTTGAGGTTACGAATGAAGCTCAGCGTGAGCAGGGAATGCGAAAAATGGCACAGAGAGGAGCGAACGTTATTGTTTGCGTTGGTTTTGCACAAGCTGATGCTTGTGATAAAGTTGCAAAAGAGTTTCCAAATACAAAGTTTTCGATCATCGATGTTGGGTGGTTAGACAACGCTAATATGCGCCAATACGTTTTTAAGGAACATGAAGGATCCTTTTTGGTCGGTGCATTAGCTGCTATGGCTTCTAAAACTGGTAAAGTTGGTTTCGTAGGAGGAATGGACATTCCTTTGATTAGAAAGTTTGCCTGTGGATATGTTCAGGGAGCAAAGGCGGTTAATTCAAAGGTAGAAGTATATCAAAATATGACGGGAACAACGCCTGCGGCATGGAATGATCCAGCAAAGGGATCAGAGCTTGCAAAATCCCAATTTGATCGTGGAGCCGATGTCGTTTACGCAGCTGCTGGAGGTACTGGAGCGGGAGTATATCAAGCCGCCGCAGACTCAGGCAAACTGGCAATAGGTGTTGATAGTAATCAAAACTACATGCATCCAGGTACCATGCTAACTTCAATGCTTAAAAGGGTTGATTTAGCCACTTATGAAACCTTCATGGACGTTAAGTCAGGCAACTTCACGAGTGGAGTCAAGGTACTAGGACTAGCTGAAGATGGAGTTGGTTGGGCATTTGATGAATATAACAAGCCCCTTATCACTGATGTAATGAAGTCAACAATAAACGGTTTGTCAGACAAAGTTAAGAGTGGATCGATAAAAGTTCACGACTATATGAGCGATAATAACTGCCCATCATAGAATTAACTTCTAATGAAAAATATTGAAAACAAGGAAGGCAGTGAGACAATCGAATCATTGCCTTCCTCCACTAAATTAGCAATTGAGCTAAAAAATATTACTAAAAGGTTTGGTCATGTTGTAGCTAACAGTGACGTAAACCTTAAAGTCAGCACAGGTACTATCCATGGAATAGTTGGAGAGAACGGTGCTGGCAAATCAACTTTAATGAATATTTTATTCGGTTTGTATAAGCCGGACAGTGGAATGATTTTTTTAAATGGTCAAGCAGTTGACGTGAACTCTCCAGAAAAATCTATAGCTCTAGGAATTGGTATGGTGCATCAGCATTTCATGTTGGTTCCGACCTTTACTGTTTTAGAGAATGCAATGCTTGGTAATGAAGGAAGCATGTTTTTGCAAAGTGGGGAGGAGTTTGTTCTTGATAGATTGAGAGGTTTATCAGAAAATTATGGGCTTGATGTTGACTTTGAAGCGATAATATCAGAAACCCCGGTCGGAATGCAACAGCGGGTAGAAATTTTAAAAGCTCTCAACAGAGGAGCTAAAATTCTAATTTTAGACGAGCCAACAGGTGTCCTAACTCCGCAAGAGACTATTGGTTTATTTGATATTCTGAGATCTTTAAGGGAACAAGGGGTCACCATAGTTTTGATAACACATAAACTTAAAGAGATCATGAGTATTACTGATACAGTATCGGTGATGCGAGGCGGAAAGGTTGTTGCAAATTTTTCTACAGAAAAAACATCACCTGAAGAGTTGGCTGAAAATATGGTTGGCAGAAAAGTGCTGTTATCAATTAAAAAGCCTACTTTAAAGGTAGGGAACCCAGTTCTTGAGGTAAAAAACGTTAGCCATGAAAGCAAAGATGGTGTCAATGTGCTGAAAGATATTTCATTCGATTTAAGGCAAGGAGAGATATTAGGAATTGCAGGAGTAGCTGGCAATGGACAATCGGAACTTTTGGATATTCTTTCGGGTATAGAGACTCTTCAGAGAGGGAAAATTACGGTTAATGATAAAACAATCCTGCCATACCAAGATTGGAATTCAAAAAAGGCAAGAGAGTTTGGCGTTGCTCATGTGCCCGAGGATAGACACAAAAGAGGTTTGGTATTACCTTTTTATAATTATGAAAATAGCATATTGGGTTACCATCGGAATGAGGAGTATTCTAGTGGTTTTCTGATGGATAAAAGGAAAATATTTAATTTTGTGGATGACCTTGTTGAAAATTTTGATGTAAGACCTAGAAGCTCTTCAATTTCTTCAAGCAAGTTATCTGGTGGAAATCAGCAAAAGTTGGTCTTGGCAAGAGAGATAGAAAGTAATCCAAAAATCCTTTTAGTTGGCCAACCTACTAGAGGAGTGGATATAGGAGCAATTGAAAGAATATATGAAGATTTAATGAAGTTGAAAAGTAAAGGTACAGCTATCTTGCTTGTTTCAGTTGAGCTAGACGAAATTATGTCTTTATCTGATAGAATTATAGTTATGAACCAAGGCAGTATCGTCGGAGAAACTAATAGTTCCGATGCAACTGAGTTAGACCTTGGAAAAATGATGTCAGGTCTCGAAAAAGTTTAAGAGGTTAGAATGAGTGATAGTAATATTATTCCTAAATGGCTCTCGGTAGGCTTAATACCACTGATGAATTTGTTTCTAGCTTTTTGTGTGTCTGGATTATTTATTTTGTTTATTGGAGAAAATCCTTTTAGAGCAATTTCTGTCATGATAAAAGGCGCTTTCTATTACCCTGGGGCAATAGGGTACACGCTTTATTATACAACTAACTTTATATTCACCGGACTTGCAGTTGCTCTAGCATTTCATGCTCGGCTCTTCAATATCGGTGGTGAAGGACAGGCATATGTAGGTGGACTTGGGGTGGGTCTAGTATGCTTGGTTTTTGATCAGCATGTTGTCGGTTTTTTAGTTACGATATTAGCTATTTTGGGATCAGTTATTTTTGGGGCTATTTGGGGTATAATTCCAGGATACCTTCAAGCGAAAAGAGGTAGTCATATTGTGATAACAACAATTATGTTCAACTTTATCGCAGCAGCACTGATGGTGTATTTGTTGGTTAATGTAATAATAGAACCTGGACAGATGTCTCCTGAGACAAGAGACTTTGCATCAGGTGTGGGGTTGGTGCAAATACACATATTGGCAAAATATCTGGGATTAGATATAGCTATGTCCCCCTTAAATCTCTCTTTTATAGTCGCTCTAACTGTCTCGGTTGGTTTTTGGTTTTTAGTATGGAGAACAAAGTTTGGTTATGAGGTGAGATCTCTTGGTCACTCGGAAACAGCAGCCATATATGCTGGTATTAAAGTATCATCTACAATTATAATTGTCATGGCTATTTCTGGAGGTCTTGCTGGTCTGGTTGCAATTAATGAACTGTTGGGAGTGCACAATAAGCTGCTTTTGGGTTTTACGGCGGGATATGGCTTTACTGGTATAGCAGTTGCCTTGATGGGAAGAAATCATCCTTTTGGTATATTTCTGGCTAGTCTTTTATTCGGAGCTTTGTACCAAGGTGGAACGGAATTAGACTTTGAGTTTTCATCAATAACAAGGGAAATGGTTTTGCTTATTCAAGGTTTAATAATACTTTTTTCTGGAGCGCTAGCTTATATGTTAAACCCTTTAGTGGAGAGAGCTTACCTAAAGTATTACGGGAATTATAGTAGTGCCTGAAAGTTTTCAACTTATAATCTCCTTGCTTGACTCCACTATTAGGATTGCAACACCACTAATATTTTGTGCGATGGCGGGTATTTTTTCTGAGAGAAGTGGTATCATAGATATTGGATTAGAGGGCAAGATGCTGCTATCTGCTTTTGTAGCTGCAACAGCGACATTCTTGACTGGGTCGCCAATTTTAGGATTATTTGCTGCTATTTTAGCTTCATGTGGTGCGTCTTTTATACATGGGTTCGCTTGTATTACAAATAGAGGTGACCAAGTCATAAGTGGTTTAGCTATAAATATTCTAGCATCAGGCTTGACAATAACCTTAGGAATAGCTCTGTTCTCTAGAGGTGGTCAAACGCCGCCTTTAGCATCAGAACAAAGATTTATGCCTATTGAGTTTCCTTTTCTTGATGAGATGAGTTATGTTCCAGTTTTGGGGGATCTATTTGTTGAAGTAATTTCAGGCCATAATATTCTAGTTTACCTTTCAGTTTTAGCCGTTTTTTTCACTTACTATGTAATTTTTAAAACTAGGTTTGGTCTTCGACTAAGGGCTGTAGGGGAGAAACCCGAAGCAGTTGATACTGCAGGGATTTCAGTAATTAAACTGCGATATCAATCTATTTTAATTGCCGGAATGTTATGCGGACTTGCAGGAGCTTATTTATCGATTGCTCATGGTGCGGGATTTGGAAGAGAGATGTCTGCCGGTAAAGGTTATATCGCGTTAGCAGCAATGATTTTTGGTAAATGGAACCCAATTCCAACTTTATTTGCGTGCCTTTTGTTCGGATTTTTAGAGGCATTAGGGGTAAGGCTAGAGGGAGTCGAGTTAATGTGGATTGGGGAAGTTCCAGTGCAAGTAATGCAGGCATTACCTTATGTTCTCACTGTAGTCTTGTTGGCTGGTTTTATTGGAAAAGCAAGGGCACCAGGAGCCATAGGCGTTCCCTATAGCAAAGAGGGTTAAGTTTTTAAATTCAGTTTCATTATTATTGCATCCTCTCGTATACCTGAAATGTTTCTGTAATAATTTTTTCGAAATCCGTATTCTATAAAATTTAACGAAAGATACATATTTTTTGCTGGGATGTTATTAATTCCTACTTCAAGAATTATAAAGTCGGCTGCATAATATTTGGAAAAGCTTATAATACTCTTAAGTAACTTTTTCCCTAATCCTCTACCTCGGAAACTTTCTGCAACGCCAATAAAGTATATCTCTACCTCGCGATCGGTAAGACCTAGTATAGCTATGGCATTTTGCTCCTTTTCGATCTTGATATTTTTAGACCTCTGAAATCGTTTGAAATCTTCCAAAGAGAACTGAATTGACTCTATGTCTACACATTTCTTATAGAGATTAAAATATTCCTCAGCTGACATCTAATGGTTTATCGAGTATTTTCGGTCCTTTATATTTGGCGAATAAAGACTGACCAGGTGATATGTATAAAGGCTTTGGTAAAAATTTTTCGGAACTTACCACTTTTCTTGAGAAATTAAGTAAATCTCGGATAGATATCTCATTTTGTTCGATAAATTTTCTTACTTTAATACTTTTTGCTATTTCCTCCGCTTTATATCCAACAACTACTAAGTCAGAGTGATCGTCGAAGGTTTTAATATCTTCTATTTCTGAAGAGGATATAAAAATAGGCTCTTCATCTTTCAATATGCACCAGTAAATTTTATTACCTCTATATTTTAGGGAAATTAAAGCGGACTTATAGATTTTTGATAGAGCTTGAAACTTGTTTACACCTATTAGTTGAATAGGTAAGGAACAACAGACACCCTTCATAGCAGATATTGATGCCCTAATCCCGTTAAAATTTCCAGGCCCAGTACAGACCACAATTCTTTTAATTTCATGTATCTTTAAATTATTTTTATTTAAAAAATCTGAGAGAAAAAAAAAATTTTATCAAAATCTGGTTGGTCTACATTTTTATAGTCAGAAAACACATTACGAATATCAAGCCCAAATTTTATATCTGAGGTAGTAAGGTCTACGGCGAGCGTGTTCATGGCCTTATTTCTCAAGCTACAGGTCTAACTTCGGTCACTTCAGGAATAT
>CACHMT010000007.1 GCA_902581005.1 uncultured Alphaproteobacteria bacterium | reverse complement strand
AAGTGGCTTGTCAAAACCAAATTGTGCTTCCAGTTCATCAATAAAATCTTTTGGTAACCCAACTGATCCCTTATACGATTCAACTCCATCGCTTGTTCTTACTTCTTGAGAGCCTCCACCAATACTATCAAGAAAAGAGCTATTTTTTTCTAAGTCACTTATTATTTGTTCGATAGGACCACCAGGAACAAACTGTACCAAGAAAAAATTTATACACATTATCCCAACTAATGTAGGTACAATAAGAATTAATCTTCTAAAGATATAACTGAGCATTTTTTATGATTATTTTAAAGCACCCTGATCCTTTAAATCATTATATTTATCAGAATTCATCCACCAGGTATCAAGAACACCAATATCATATGGTGGTAAGTTTTTAGGATGCTCATACATATCAAAATAAGCAATTGTGTGTTTATTCTTAAACCACTGAGGTACCCAGATGACTTTATTTCTTAAAACTCTATCTAATGCCCTTATTGCGAACCCCAATTCCTCTCTAGACTTTGCCGCTCTTACTTCTTTAATTATTGCATCAACACCCTGATCTTTAACGCCGGTTAAGTTAAAAATAGAAAAATCGGCAGACTCAGATCCAAAATATTGCTCTAGCTCGGACCCTGGTGTTAATTGGGTGCTCAAGAAACCAACTAGCATATCAAAATCAAATTTCCTACGCCTGTCAGTCATCTGTGCATTATCAATTTTTATATTTGCGGCATTGATACCTAGCTTTTTTAAGTTTTCGATATACGGGTTAATTATGCGGTCAAATGCCTGACTATCGTTCAATATCTCAACATCAAGTGTTTTTCCGTCAGCGTTTCTTCGCAAACCATCGTCACCAACCTTCCAACCTGCATCATCCAATAATCTGGATGCTTGCCTTAAGTTTTTTCGATCAAGTTGTTTTAATGACGATTTAGGGAATGAAAAAACTTCTTCGCTAAAGTTATTTCCATCTAGGATATCTTTATATTTATTAAGAATTAATAGCTCTTGTTCTATTGGCATTCCTGAAGCCTTGAGATCACTATTGTCCCAAAAAGAATTTATGCGTTCATAGAGACCATAAAAAAGTGTGCTATTCGACCATTCAAAATTAAACATTAATCCTATAGCTTTTCTAACCTTTATATCTTTAAATTTTTCTCGTCTCAAATTGAGGACAAATGATTGCCCCGAAGATAAATTTCCATCTGGAAGTGTCGTTTTCTTAACCCAATTCTTTTCCAATGCAGGAAAATCATAACCTGTAGCCCATATTTTTGAGGATGCTTCATTTCTGAAAGTATATGTACCAGCTTTAAAACCTTCGAACGCAGAATTATAATCTGCGAAGTATTCAATTCTAAATTTATCGAAGTTATACCTCCCTTTGTTAATTGGGAGATCATTGCCCCAATAGTTTGGATTTTTTTTGTATATAATCTGTTTACCTACATCTACTTTATCCAAAATATATGGCCCTGAACCTAAAGCAGGAGTTAAAGTTGATGCTTCAAAATCTACTTTGTTATATGTAAAGTATTTTTCTGAAAAAATCGGCAATCCACCGACCGTATTAATTAAATCTCTTTTTGGCACATCGTCATTGAAAATAAATTTTATTTTACGATCCGAAATAAGTTCCGCCGATTGAATATCCTTTTCCAACACTGCTCTAAAAGAAGGAAGACCTTTTTCTTTTAGTAATTTATACGAAAAAAGCACATCTTTAGCGGTCAAAGGCGATCCATCAGAGAATAATACTTCACTCCTCAGCGTAAAAATAACCCATGAACGGTCTTCTGGATATTCAATCTCTTTTGCAATCAATCCGTATGCTGAGTCTATTTCATCAGATGTACCCTCTAATAGGCTTTCAAAAAATATTGATGAGTATGCTCCTGCTCTTCCCTTCCTAGTGTAAGGATGCATTGAGTCAAACGATCCAAACGCCCAAAAAGAAATTTCACCTCCTTTTGGAGCATCAGGATTCACGTAAGATAAATGCTTAAAGTCTTTTTCGTACTTCAAATCTCCAAAAGTTGAAATACCGTGAGATATAATTTCGCTTTGCGCCATACAAATACTTGTAGTGAGAAAGAAACATAGTGCAGTTATAAAAGATTTAAGTTTATCCATTTGAATATTTCCTGTATAGATATCAAGTGTTCCGTAACTATTGTAGAATATAGTCGTATTGTAATTGGATTCCAACTGTTCGTATTCAAATGAAACTTAAACGCATCATAACCTTAATACTTTTATTTATCTTCATCTTAACCGGTAACAGTTATGCTGAGACAAAAAATATAGGAAATGATGAAATTAAAAGACTAATGTCGCTAGGCATTCCGCTTATCGATATAAGACGTAAAGATGAATGGGTCTCAACTGGAGTAATTGAAAACAGCTATCACCATACTTTTTTCGAGAAAGATGGAACTTACGATTTCAAAGGATTTATTAACAAAGTTAAAAATATTACAAACTCTGAAAAGGGAATAATTCTTTTTTGTAGAACGGGCAGAAGAACTACTGCAATTGCGAAAGCACTAGAAAAAACAAATTATTTTCCCAATATCTATAATACTAGAGGAATAAAAGAGTGGCTTTCAAAAGGAAATAAAGTCGTAAAGTATCAATAAAATCAGTGCTTTACATGTTTATACTAAATCAATATTAAGCTCGGTACATGTGACTAAAATAATTAACGAGTGACTTTACTTCTTTTTTTGAGGAAGCGCTGCCAAAAATATACTTATCTGGTCGAATAATCACCGCTTCTATTTTGCTTTTTATAATCCAGTTTCTTAAAGATCCTTTGGCGACTTTTTTAGTTATTTTTTTTGGATCCATATTAAGTTCAGAACACATATTATTTTCTAAAACTAGTAAGATAAATTTATATCCAAGGCTATCATCGCTTTTTTTACTTCCGTCGATAAATTGTGGAAATAGTGTCCCAGATAAGGAACATGTATAAAAGAAACCTGTTTTTAATCTTGGTTTTGGAAAATCAAATAATCGCATACTTTGTGACTTTTCAGACTTCTTAAGCAAGCCGGGGTTCGACATTATCTTGCCTACTTCAGTAGCCAACTTAATAAAAGCAGATACATGCGGAAACCTTTCTGCTTGATAGTTTACTAAATCATCAGCCGACAGTTTATTGCTAGCATATCCTTTTAAACGCCATGCTAAGGCTGCGACGTCACGAATACCAGCACACATACCTTGCCCAAGAAAGGGAGGAGAAAGGTGTGCGCTGTCTCCTGCTAAAATCACCCTATTTTTAAACCATTTCTTCTTAAGTATTGATCTAAAAGTATATAATTGGCTACGCTCAATTTTTGCACTTTTCTTGTCTATCCATTTACTTAGGAATTCCCAGATTGTTCTACTTTTTAAAAACTCGTCTTCATTATCGCTAGGTAATATTTTGACTTCCCATCTTCTTCTTTTCTTATTTATGTAACAACGCGTGACTGGCCTAACCTTATCACAGTGCTGAACAGTGTAATCTGGCAAGTTTTTAATGTTTTGGTATCGATTATCGACTATTAGGTCGAGGACTAAAAACTTTTCTTTTAATCCATAATCTTTTACTCCTTGCCCTATAAAGTCGCTTGTATTTGAGTTTGCTCCATCGCAACCAACTAGGTATTTGCTTTTTAGCACAAGCTCTTTTTTTAAACTCTTGCTATATGAAGTCACAGTTACTAAATCGCTATCCTGGTTTATTTTGTGGGTTTCATACCCCAAAAAGCTAACGAAGTTTTTCTCCTTCTCTGCATTACTTCTCAAGAGTCTTTCAAGCTGAGGTTGATGAAAATACCAGCTTTTTTGCCATCCAAACTCCCCAATGGAGTTTGACCCTTTTCTTTCCATTAAAATATTGTCTTCTTCATCGACAAAATGCATCCCCTTTGTACCAATTCGAGAGATATTAGAAATCTGCTTGCTAAGATTGACCATTTGGAAAATACGCATCACCTCTTCGTCAAAATGTATTGCTCGCGGTAATGGGTAAACATCTAAATTTTTATCTATTACCGCAACACTCAATCCTAATTTTGATAAAAATATCGAAAGTAAAGCGCCAATAGGACCGTAACCAATAACGATGCAATCAAAATTCTTTTTCATCATGTATTTTAGTTAAATTTCTTCTGCCTTTTTGTCAGGCACCTTTTTACCATTTTCCATTATATAGTGACCAGCGTTGTCTATCTCCGCCATTTCACAAAAAATTTCTATTCGGTGCTTATCCGGATCTAATACGTAAAAACTCCAGTTTTCTCCCCAGGTTCCATCACCTTTAGATTGATACGCACTATGAAGAACGGGTCCCCTGACAATTTCTAATGACATTTCTTTTGCTCTTTCTAAATACATATCAAAACTTTTTTTATTTGGACATTCGAATGCATAATGATGAATTCCAGCAGGACCAGAATTAAATATTTTTTCTGGGTAGTTTCTCTTTGGATCATGCGTTAACACGAGGTCATGATGTTGCTTTCCTAGTCTCATAAACGCCATCTCGAAGGGTATGGCAGGATTTTCATTAGCAAAATGCCTTTCTGAGAGCTTTAATCCCAGAAAATCTCTATAAAACTTTAGAGAAACGTCTACGTTACTAACTTCTAGAGAAACATGTTGACACTTTATGACCTTCAATGAGTCCACTATTTCTTCATTTTTCATTGCAAAACCTCCAAATTACTTCACCCAAAAAGCCGAATTAAAAACAAGCTAATACCAGGAAAGATAAACAGTATGCCGACTCTAACAAGGTCGCTAATTAAAAATGGCAAAACTCCAATAAAGGTATCTGAAATTGGAACATTTCTTGCCATTTTATTAATTATAAAAACATTCAAGCCTACTGGTGGGGTTATTAGCCCCACTTCAACAACGATAAGAGTAAGGATACCAAACCAGATTGCGACCTCTTCAATACTCATACCAAAATCTAACTCAATGATAATGGGAAAAAATACGGGTATAGTTAGTAATATCATGGCCAAACTATCCATAAGACAACCTAAAATAATATATAAAACCAATATACAAAATACGACTAGATATGGAGAGAGCTCATTGCTTATCACAAATGTTGCCAATTCATTTGTTATTTGTGTAAGCGCAATAAAAGAATTAAAGAACTCAGCCCCTAATAATACTAAAAAAATCATAGCGGATGTGACGGCTGTATCCTTAATTACATCTATTAAATCACTAAAATTGAAGCCTTTGGTAAAGAGTGCCATAATACCTGTACCAGCTGCACCTATTGAAGCACCTTCGGTTGGCGTAAACCATCCAAGATAAATACCTCCAATTACAAGAAAGAATATAATAAGTATTTGCCATACTTGCCCAAATAAATTAAGTCTCTGCCTCCATCCCACATAGTTTGTGGGTGGACCCGAATCTGGTTTTATCCTAACAAAAATCGCTATGGCTAGCAGATACCCAACCGCAGCTAAAATCCCAGGCACAAAAGCTGCTAAAAACATTTTTGCAATATTTTGTTCAGTTAAGATTGAATAGATTATCAAAATAACTGATGGAGGTATCAAAATACCTAAGGTACCACCAGCGGCTAAAGCCCCAGTACTTAAAGAACCGGAATAACCCATTCTACGAAGCTCAGGAAGAGCCACACGACCCATGGTAGCAGCTGTTGCAAGAGATGAGCCACATATGGCGCCAAAACCAGCACAGGCACCGACTGCTGCCATAGCCACCCCGCCTCTTCTATGTCCAAGGCAAGCACCAGCAAACCGGAATAGCGATTCACTCATTCCTGCCTTAGAGGCAAAGTTTCCCATCAGTAAAAATAAAGGAATAACAGTAAATGAATAATTAGAAAAAAGATGCCATGCACTTGTCTTTACTTGGGACATAATGGGCAACCAACCGGCTATAAAAATTGTTCCTGAACAGCCAACGACCAGCATTGCTAAACCAATGGGAACCCTCACAGCCAATAACGAAAAAAGAATTGGGAAAGCTATTATGCCGAGGTAGAGTCTATCCATGATAAATATTTTCTATTTAAGAGCCGATTTGAAAAATATTATTGATGTATAAAGGCAGGTTATCGATAGAATTCCAAAAGAAATAACCGCTGGAACAAATGGAATCCAGACGGGAATTTGAAGCAACATCGTTTGCTCATTATACGTGTACATGTCTAAGGCTCCATAAATCATTCTCCACGTAAAAAAAGAAGATACTAAAAAAAATAAAAAAGCTCCTAAACCATTTAAGCAGTTTTTAATTTTGTCAGAGAGGTTTATTGTAAAAAAATCTACAATAACGTTGCCATTCTTAAATTGACAAAGCGGCAAAAATGAAAACATCGCAACCGCACATCCCATTTCAACAAGTTCAAAGTCTCCTGTAAGAGGCTTACCAAACATTGTTCTCCCTGCGATAGAAATGAAATTTATAAGTACTATTACAACAAGTACTATACCTCCACAAATCGCTAAATATGTTACAAGCTTAAGTAAAAAGCGCCCAAGAATATCGTTTGGGCGCTCTGTTTCTTCAAGATCTAACAAAGTATTTTTACTTGTCATATTTTGCGATTAAGTCTTTCGCAGTTTTAACGAGCATTGCACCATCTAGGCCTCGATCATTAGCTGATTTAATCCAATCCTTCTCAAGGCCTTCACCAGCTGCCTTCATTTCTGCAAGAGGACCTCCTGATAGAGAGTGTATTGTTCCGCCAGCATCTAATGCTAACTTCCTAGCTGGAACTTCGAAACCGTCCCAAAGCTGTCCAGCAAGTTTTGCCAGGGCAAGACCAGCATTATTATCAATAACCTTTTTATGCTCATCACTTAAAGACTCATATTTCGCTTTATTCATCAAGAACAAAAACGGGGTTGTGTATAAACCTCTGGATCCCGAAACGGTGGTATGTGCTTTTGTGAGCTCATGAAGTTTGAAAGACGGCATAATTTCCCAAGGCACAACCATGCCATCGATCACACCCTTTGATAGTGCTCCAGCCACCGCAGGGACAGGCATTCCTACCGGCGTTGCCCCTAAGCCTTCTAACATTTTGGTTATCACTCTTGTAGGACCACGCATCTTCATACCATTTAAATCAGCTGCAGACTTAATAACTTTTTCTTTAGTATGAATTTTTCCTGGGGCATGACAAAATACGGCTAAAACCTTATAGTCTTTAAGATCAGAAGCAGCTACAGTATCTACGTATTCTTGTAGTGCTTGAGATGTCGCCTCAGCAGACGCAGGCATAAACGGTAATTCAAACGCTTCTAAGTGTGGAAATCTTCCTGGTGTATAACCAGCAACAGTCCAAACGATGTCTACTACACCATCTCTTACTTGATCAACAAGTTGAGGTGGTTTTCCACCAAGCTGCATCGCAGGATATATTTCAACTTTTATTTCTCCATTTGACTCCGCTAATACCTTTTCACTCCACGGCTTAACAAATTTTGCGTTAGAATTTGCAGGCATTGGCGGGAATGAATGGAATTTTAGTACCACTTCTCCTGCGTATGCAGATATTGAAAGAAACAGTACAGAAGCAGATGCGACTAAAAATCTTAAAAATAATTTCATTAAACTTCCTCCCCAAATGTTAATAATTTTTAAATTTATAGTAACTATACACTCTAAAAACTAAATATCTCGTTATTATCTAATAAATTTGATAAATAATGAAGATTATTTTTTTTATAGATTGCGGATACTAATTTATCAGGTCGGATTAAAAGAACACTATTCTCTGGTACCCTTGTCTCCATTTTTTCTAAAAGGTTGTTAAAATCTCGAACAACTTTATGCCTACTGGGGAAAATCATGCATGATTGGTTCAATAAAATAATAACCTTACAAGTTTTTGAAAAATTATTAAGATGTTTCTCCAGACTGATGTAAGTTTCATGGTTTTTGATATAACAAACTAAAGAAAACTTGTTACCCAAAACGTCATCCAAGTTAGACAAAATTCCTGCCTTATCTTGCACTAAGGGTTGTGGAAATAACGTTCCAATTAATTTCTTATCATCCCTTGTCTCTTTCCCATGAAAAAAAATAAGTCCCGTTTTTAATTTAGGTTTGGGGCGATATTTCATTTGAGATATATAATTAAGCAGTGTTTTATTTAACTTGATCAGCCTAAAAAAAGATGCGTAAAAAAAGGAATACAAGCTGTTTTTTGGCATCATTATTTTACCCATTCGTATAGCCAAATTAATTAGGGCCCAGCAATGTTCTTTTCTTTCAAGAAAATAGGTTTCCAGAATATTATTTGATTGTGGCATGTTAATAGCTAACGCTAATTTCCAACCCAAGTTCCCTACATCTCTAATTCCGCTATTCATTCCCTGCCCAGCAAATGGCGGAGACAAATGCGCTGCATCACCTGCAATCAATACAGATTTTTTTTTCCAATCTGAACCGATCAATGCATGAAATTGATATACTTGTGATCTTCTAATCTTTGCTTGTCCATCTACTCCAACACTTGCTATAAGCTTTCTTATGAATTCTTCACTTAATTTTTTAGATCCCTCTCCATCATTTAGTTTAAACTCATATCTCCTTATATCATTGGGTCCAGGTAAAGTTATGGATGGACGCTTAGGGTTACAATAAACTTGCGTATGCCTAAAAAAATTCTTTGTATTATAAATATCAACGACCAACCATTTTTGATTAAAAGTGCTACCTCTCATTACCACTCCAATAAGGTCTCTAACAGTTGATTGTCCACCATCACAACCTACTAAATACCGTCCTAAAATGCTTTTTTTTACCCCTTTGCTATCCTCAAAATTCGCGATAACATGATTAGTCTCATTTTTAATTGAAATTAGTGTATGTGAAAAATTGATTTTGATATTTTTTTTACCCTCTAAATGTTTTCTCAATGTGCTTTCAAAAGTCGGTTGATCAAAAGCATTTCGTTTGAAAAAGCCATTTTCACATGAATTCGGTTCAACTTTCAAAAATAGCTTACCTTTAGCATCGTAGTAATGAGACCCATAATTTTGAGAAACATTCTTTACTACAGCTTTATGCAACGAAAAGCTCTGAAGAATTCGGAGTGACTCATCATCTATAGAAACCGCTCGTGGTTCTTTGACAGTACTTTTATTCTTTTCAAAAATACCGACCTCAATACCATAGTTGGCAAGCAAGCCAGCTAAAACGAGACCGGAAGGACCCATTCCAACAATAATTACATCGAAATCTTTCGTCACAATACTTTGAGAAGCATTTAAAGAATAATATTTTCGTCGAGCACCGGGTTAACTAGCTTACCAACTTCTGAAATTTCTACTTCTACAATATCACCATTTTTCATATATAAAGGTGGATCTCGCCTATCCCCAACTCCACCAGGCGTTCCCGTAACAATAATGTCTCCTGCGACTAAGGGAGTGAAAGAAGAGATATAAGAGATTATCTCAGGTATCTTGAAAATCAATTGATCTAGCTTTGCTTCTTGCATAACCTCACCATTCAATATTGTTTTAATAGTTAAGCTTTGGTAATTTTTTATCGACGATGCTAATTTTAAAAATGGTCCGCAACCGCCTGTTTTTGAGAAGTTTTTTCCTGGAACGAACTGACTGGTATGTCTCTGGTAATCCCTAATAGATACATCGTTATAACAAGTATATCCTGCAATACTTTGCAAAGCTTCTTCTGAAGAGATGTTTTTACCACCTTTTCCAATTACTACAGCCAACTCACCCTCAAAATCCACTCTATCAGACAAGGTGGGCTTAATTACCGCTTCTCGATGTGCCACTTGGCTTTCTGCAAATCGAGTAAAAATAGTGGGATATTGAACCTCTGGTCTTTCTGTTTCTTTCCTATGCTTTTCATAATTCAGCCCAATACAAAAGATTTTTCCTGGATCTGGTATAACGGGTAGAAACGTTATATCAGCGGGTTCGTAAGCAGTGACATTAGCTAAATAGCTTTCTAGCTCTTCTTCATTATCTGGAATACTTCCAAAATGAATAGCTTCTTTCAAGCTTGAAGAACCTCCAGCCAGTTGATAGGTAAGGTCAAAAATTTTACCCCCATGGAAAACTCCAAAACAGGTTTCACCTAATCTTAAAAAACTTGCATATTTCATAAATTTCCTCCATTAAGAGCGCATTATTGCATTACCCCATAAATTTAATGTTTTGGGTTCATGAGGCCATTTTTTAGTTTGCCTATCATGAACAATTTCTAACTCCGCAGAAATCTCAATTTTATTCCCATCAGGATCTTCAATAAATGCAAAAAGATTATTACCCGGGCCATGACGACCTGGCCCCCAAATCAATTGAATATTTTGTTTGGAAAAATGATCACACCAATTCTTTATCCATTCCCATGTTCCCGCTTCAAAACTATAATGATCTAAACCCGATTTGTCGCTTAAAAAACAGGCAACAGTGTGATGCTCCTGATTTGATCTCATAAAGCAAGTTGTTAGCTGACCCTTTTTATTAATAACTTTATCTGAAATTTTAAAACCAAGTTTAGTAACATAAAAGTCAACAAAATCGTCTAAGTTTTCTGAGGTGAACGTAATATGCTGTAATGGGGCATAAAGATTAGAAATTTGATCCTTTTTATCTTTAGCAAGCCCAAAATAAATTTTATTTCCGTCACAGTCTAAAATATAGAAATTATCATGATTAAAAAGAGATTTATTATCTTGAAATGTTTTTATACCCTTTTCCATGAAATTTCTTTTTAAGACTTTAAAAGAGAGGCTATCTTGACAGGCAAAACTTGCAAATCCCAGGCTATTTTGTTTATTACTCAATATAAGAACTTTTCTTCTGGCTCCAGATAAAATCCAACCACCCTTTATTGGCTTTCTTTCTATAGATAATGCCTTTTCATAAAACTTAGCCAATTCCAAAGGACGGGTAGTGTTCAAGGCAATATGGTGTAGGTAGGCATTAGAGTTAAAAGTAGCATAATACATGATTAACCTTAATAAGATAAGAACATATAATCTACCGATATTTTATTTTTAATTTACCTTATTTCAACCTATATTACAGGGATGAATGATCCATGTATTATATGTGTTGCAATCACAGGCTCTGTCCCTACTAAAGAAGATAACCCTGCAGTTCCAATAAGCATATCGGAACAGATAGAAAGTACTCAAGAATGCTATGAATTAGGTGCCAGCATAGCCCATTGTCATGTTCGCAATGATGATGGGACACCTAGCATCGACCCTGATAGATATAGAAGATTGAAAGAAGGTATTGAAAAATTTTGCCCTGGGATGATAATCCAGCTTTCTACCGGTGGTCGCTCAGGCCATGGTTTTGACCGAGGCAAAATGCTGAATCTAAAACCAGACATGGCTTCGTTAACTGTTGGTTCAAACAATTTTCCAACAAGAGTTTATGAGAACCCTCCGGATCTTGTTGATTGGCTTGCAGAAGAAATGATTAGAAATTCTGTTAAACCTGAAATAGAGATATTTGATTTATCTCATATTCATCAAGCAGCTAGTTTAGCTAACCAGAATAAATTACAAGGAAATTTGTATATTCAATTTGTTATGGGAGTAAAAAATGCTATGCCAGCAGATTTTGATGTCTTTGAATATTATATAAAGACTGTTAATCGACTTTTGCCAAAAGCTTTATGGTGTGGTGCAGGGATTGGAAAAAATCAAAGAATATTGAATGAATGGTGCATAAAATTGGGGGGACACGTTAGAACCGGATTGGAAGATAACATTAGAATTGATAAAGAGACATTGGCGCCTTCAAACGCTAGCTTAGTTAAGATTGCTAAAGAAATTTGTGAACAGTACAATAGGCCTGTTGCTTCTTGGAAAAAAGCACGTGAGATTTTAGAGTTAGGATGAGGTATGGCTAAGTTATTTTTCAATTATTCAACTATGAATGCAGGAAAATCAACAATTCTGTTACAAGCCGCGCATAACTATGAGGAAAGGGGTATGGTGCCCTATCTTTTAACAGCAGAAATTGACAATAGATCTGGTGAAGGGAAAATAGCTAGTAGGATAGGGATAGAGAAGCGAGCTGATACATTTAACAACAGACTAAACTTATATAACCTTCTGAAATCAAAGCAAAAAAGCTCTCCAATTGCGTGTGTTTTAATTGATGAAGCTCAATTCTTAACCAAAGAACAAGTATGGCAACTGGCAAGAGCTGTTGATGACCTCTTTCTACCAGTTTTGTGTTACGGACTAAGGGTTGACTTTCAGGGTAATCTATTTCCAGGATCATCTGCACTACTGGGCCTAGCAGATGAATTAAAAGAAATAAAGACAATTTGCCATTGCGGGAAAAAAGCTACTATGGTGGTAAGAAAATCCACTAACAACAAACCTATTAAAGATGGATCTCAAATACAAATCGGAGGAAATGATTTGTATGAGTCCCTATGTAGAATACACTGGCGCCAACTAATGGAGAGCTAAACAAATTTGATGTTATTACAACTCATCGGCACCCAACTAGCAAAGTATCTAACTAAGGAGCATATATATGAAGATCATTACTTCCGAATTAGTATCGATGATATAAAATCTGCTTTAGAACCGGGTGATGTGGTTTTGGTTGAGGGACAGAGTCGGGTAAGCACTGCAATTCAATTCATTACCAGTTCTAATTGGTCTCATGCTGCAATTTTTATCGGTGAATCATTTGCTTCTAGTCACTGTTTAATTGAAGTTAAGGCAGTTGATGGATGCAAATTTACAGATATTGATGTTTATATGCACCATAATCTTAGGATATGTAGACCGATGTTCTTAAATAATAAAAAAAGAAAAATTCTAATTGATTATTTAATTAAAAAAGTAGGTTCAAAATATGATTTAAAAAACATTATAGACTTAATTAGATACATTTTTCCAAATCCGCCAGTTCCAAGAAAGCTTAGAAGGAATTTAATTGGAATTGGCGCTGGAGATCCAACAAGAGCTATTTGTTCTACCCTAATCGCGGAAGCATTCAAGGAAATAGGCCATCCGATTCTCCCATTTAAAGATAAGTTCAAGTCAATAGTATTGCGCCATCCTACTTATTGTTTACCAAAAGACTTTGATATTTCTCCGTTCTTTCAAATTATAAAACCGTCCCCAAAAAAATTTCATTAAATTTTTGTCTCTCTTCACAATCCCAAATCAACTCAAGTTTTATATCTCTATTTCTCAACACAGAGGATTTAACTAACTGATTTTGATAAAGCCACTTAATTTTTTCCGTTTCACTTACATCTAAAATAATATTCTCCTGTATTATTTGTTTATATAATTTCGACTCAATTCCTTGGAAAAGACTCTCTAGACCCTGTTTTTTTTCTGCAGAAATAGAAAAAATTTTGTCCTTTTTCAGTCCTTTTAAAAAGGGCTGAAACCTTTGACGAACACTGATGTCAATTTTGTTATGAACTTCAATAATTCTATTTTTATCTCCAGTATCTACACCTAACGCTTCTAAAGTATTATAGACCACTTCGGCATTTTTATCCGCGTATTCGTCTGATACATCTACTACATGAACAATAAGGTCTGAAAAACCAATTTCTTCTAGTGTTGCTCTAAAAGCTATGACTAACGAAGTAGGTAGATCTCTTATAAATCCAACGGTATCAGAAATTATATACTCTTTTTTGTGAGACCCACATTTTTTTAAATAAGGATCAAGAGTTGAAAATAGCCTATTTTCTGCCTTTGTTTTTTTGTTTGGAAAGGCATTGAATAGCGTTGATTTCCCAGCGTTTGTATAACCTACAAAGGAAACCAAAGGTGTACTATTTTTTAATCTTTGGTTTCTTTGTACATTTCTAGTCTTTCTAACTTTGCTGATCGATTTTCTAATGTTAACTATTTTAGATGCTAGGCTTCTTCTATCAGATTCAATCTGAGTTTCTCCAGGTCCACCAAGAAACCCTTTCCCACCTCTCTGTCTTTCTAAATGAGTCCAGCTTCTTACCAAACGTGATTTTTGATGCAAGAGATGCGCGAGTTCTACTTGTAGCATCCCCTCTTTCGATTGAGCTCTACTCCCAAAAATCTCTAAAACCAGACCAGTTCTGTCAAGAACTTTGACAATAAGCTTTTTTTCAAGATTTCTTTGTTGAACCGGAGACAAAGGATTATCTATTAAAACAAGTCCAATATCATTATCTGCAACATAATTTCTGATGTTATGCAGGTGTCCCTTCGAAAGAAAAAAAGCTGGGTGACTTTTCTTTAAACGTATAACGGTATTTTTTTTTATACTTAAAGCGCTTAATGATTGTGCTAAATGAAAAAATTCATCATTTTTAAAATAGTTATTGTGTTGGTCCTGAAAAATTACAGAAATAACATAAGTAAGCAAAGTCTAAATTCTACTCTTCTTGACTGTCTTCACCTGAGAGATCAATAGGAAGCGAGGGCATAATGGTTGAAATAGCATGTTTATAGACAAGCTGAACCGTTCCCTCTCTCCTTAAAAGAACGGAAAAGTTATCAAACCAAGTAATAACCCCCTGAAGTTTGACCCCATTTACCAAATAAAGCGTCACAGGGTTTCTATTTTTTCTTACAGAGTTAAGAAATGTATCTTGCAAACTTGATTGTGATGACGCCATTTTCTAATGCCTTTTATGATCGGATTTTAAATTAACACTTTTTTAAAAAAAGTCTACGCCCACTTGAAACAAATTTTCTACCTTATTTATGTCATCCCGTAAACAGAACACTGTTAAGACATCTCCCGCCTCGAATCTGGTACTACCTCTGGGCACTAAGACTTCAGTATCTTTCTTTAATAAACCGACCAAGGAATCTTTGGGCCAATCTACGTCTTTTAAAGTTTTACCTGCAATAGGTGAAGATTCTAGCACGCGAAACTCCAAAACTTCAGCTTCTCCGTCACCTAAAGAATATACAGACCTTACCATTCCGTGCCTTATGTGACGTAAAATTGATGAGACCGTAATCGACTTTGGGCTAATAAAAGAATCTATTCCCATCGTAGCAATCAATTTATCTAATGAAGGGTCATTAATTAGCGCCATCGTAAACTTGCAACCAAATGCCTTTGCTTTTGAACAAGCAATTAAATTTGTTTTATCGTCATCAGTTAAAGCTACAAAGAAATCTGATATGCCAACATTAGCTTCTTCCAAAGTCTCGGTATCAAGGCCATCTCCGTTCAAAACAACCGTCTTCTCCAGAAACTCAGCTGCATCGACTGCCCTATCTTTTGATTTTTCTATAACCTTAACATTGATACCCTCGTTTTTCTTATTTTCTAGCATTTTAGCACAACTTTGTCCTATAGCCCCCATTCCTAAGATCACTATTGACTTACCAATAAAACTTTTTTTATCAAAAATCTCAATAGTACGACTTAGATCTTTTTTATCGCTAAAAATGTAAATATTATCATTCGTTTGCAATTCATCTTCAGGATCTGGAACAAAAAGATTATTGCCCCTTCTTATTCCAACTACAATAGCATTAAGAGTAGAAAAAAGCTCGGATAACTGCCTTAAAGGAGTTGATAATACTGCACACTCTTCTTTTAAAGTAAGACCTATCAAGACAGCAGACCCATCTAAAAACTCTGTAGCTTCAAAAGCAACAGGAACCTCTAACCGTTTCAATAAACCTTCAGCAATCTCCCTCTCAGGAGATATTATCTCATCTATTGGCAGATGATCAGAACGATAATAGCTAGAATAATTTTCCTCGAGATAAAAATTGGATCTGATTCTAGCAATTTTTCTCGGAATAGAAAATATAGAATGTGCAATTTGGCATGTAACCATATTAACTTCATCAGACAGAGTAGCTGCGATAATCATATCTGCATCATGTGCTCCAGCGCGCTCCAAAACGTTTGGATAAGAAGCATAGCCACAGACAGCAGAAACATCTAACTCATCAACTACTTTCTTAATTAAGTCTGACGATTTATCAATAACTATCACGTCCATTCTTTCGTCAGAAAGATGCTTTGCTATTTGTAAGCCAACTTGACCGGCACCACAAACTATAATTTTCATTATTTTTCCTTTATAAGTTTGTTATTTTTCTTTTAATGTGCTTTCAATATTTAATAATTTCATTTTTCTGTGAAGTGCAGACCTTTCCATTCCAACATAACTTGCCGTCTTTGACACATTTCCACCAAACTTATTAATTTGGTACTTTAAGTAAGCTCTTTCAAATTCTTCTCTAGCTGATCTTAGTGATTTATCTGCAAAAAACTCGCTATTAAAGTCCAATACATTACCCTGGAAATTATTTTTTTCAGCCTCTATAAACTCAAAAATATCATCAGGATTAACAACGGTTTTACTAGCGCCTAAAATAAGTGCTCGTTCAATAGTATTTTTTAACTGCCTAATATTTCCTGGCCAGCTCATATTTTGTAATTTTCTAATAGCAGATTCTGTCAATTGTTTATTTGGCAAGCCTTCATTTTTAGCTAACCAATCGATAAAATGAGTGGATAATAAAGGGATATCGAGAATTCTCTCTTCAAGAGATGGAATTCTTATCGGCACCACGTTAAACCTATGATAAAGCTCTTCTTTAAAGTTGCCTTTGTCTATCTCAATTGCCAGGTCCTTTGAAGTAGAAGAAATTATTCTGCAATTCACTCTGACGACATTTTTACCGCCAACCCTAAAAAAAACTTGATCAACTAAAATTCTTAATATTTTTGCTTGCGTACCAATGGGTAGATCTGCAACTTCATCAAAGAACAATGTTCCCCCATGAGCTCGCTCAAAAAGTCCTGGGTTAATTTTTCCTTCATTCTCTTGACCAAAAAGGAGCTCTTCCATTTTTTCAGATTGGATAGATGCACATGCAACAGTTAAAAATCTATTATTTGCACGTTGCGAGTTTTGATGGATATATCTTGCAGCAATTTCTTTTCCAGACCCAGATGGACCCGAAATAAGTATTCGTCCATTCGATTTAATCAATTTATCCAGCTTTTGTCTTAAAATTTTAAAAGCGCCGGTTCCACCAACCATCTTGCTTTCATTAATTTCTTTATTTTGAAGAGAAAAAACTTCTTTTCTTAAACGTGATGTTTCTAAAGCCCTATTTATAACAAGCAGTAGTTGATCAATATTAAAAGGTTTTTCGATAAAGTCGTATGCACCTTGTTTAACAGCTGCAACCGCTATTTCTATGTTCCCGTGGCCAGATATTACAACTACAGGACATAAAGGATTATTTTGCCTTACTGATTTTAGGATCTCAATACCATCCATTTCGCTATCTTTTAGCCAAATATCTAATATAATAAGGACTGGCTCCTCATTATTAATGTAATCGATTGCAGAAGTTGAGTTTTGAGCTAACTTTACTGTATGACCCTCTTCAAATAAGATCTGGCTAATCAGATCTCTAATATCTTTTTCGTCATCAACTACGAGTATATAACTCATTTTTTCTGCTCTCCTCTGAGGCTTAATTTTGGATCAATTTTTAGTTTTTGGGACTTAATCGTAGGTAATATAATTTTTGCCTCAGCTCCAAAATGATCGCTACCTTTCATTTTACGGCCTGGCAGAAGAAATAAGCTACCCAAGTGATCTTCGATAATTCGTTTTACAATTGATAACCCCAAACCGGTACCTTCTTTTTTTTTCGTTACATATGGTTCGAACAATCGATTAACATTTTTTGGCAATCCTATTCCGTTATCTAAAATGGTCACACAAACTTCATCATTTTGAGTTTGAATATCTACTTCTACTTGACCATAAGACTTAATTTCATCAATTAATCCGTTTTCCTTTGCAGAATTTATTGATTCAATAGAGTTTTTTATGAGATTTACAAATGCTTGATTGAGCAATTGACCATCTCCCAAAATTAGAATGGAATCGTTACTCTTTTTAAATTTAAAAATAACATTCTTATGAGCAACTTTTTGTAATAAGATTGCGCTTTCCGTTAGATTACATAAATCAAGCTCCACTTTTTTAGGCAACGGTAATCTAGAAAAGTTACTGAACTCAGTTACCAACCGACTTAAGCTCTCCGTTTGTCTAATTATCATATTTGCATACTCAGAAGCTGAAAGCTTGTCCTTTTCATTTAAACTAAAAAAATACTTTTTTAATCTTTCTGCAGCCAATTTTATAGGTGTAAGTGGGTTTTTTACTTCATGAGCTACCCTTCTAGCTACATCTCCCCATGCAGCAGAACGCTGAGCTGCAACCAAATCGGTTAAGTCATCGAATGTAAAAACGTGACCCTCTAGCTGGCCTTTATCAGATTTTATTATCGAAATTTTTAAAAATATCTTTTCTTTTATATTCTCTCTAAAGATTTCAACTTCTTCTTCTAACGACCCGTTATCTAGAAACATGGCCTTATTAAATAAGGGTATGAATTCTGGTACAACATCTTTTAAAATCTCATTCAAGCCTTCATTCTCAGATAACCCCAGTATTTTTTCAGCAGCAACGTTAATTACTTTGATTGTTCCATCAGCATTTATTCCAATTATTCCGCCTGAAGCACCATCAAGAACAGCTTCAAATTGTCGTTTTTGTTCTTCTGTTTTACTATTGATTGATAAAAGTGAGTCTCTTTGCTTTTTTATTTGCCTCGTCATTTTATTAAATACTTTACCGAGAATAGCGACCTCATCTTTGCCTTTTTCTTCAGAAACCTCCACGGTGAGATCGCCATCCGCAACTTTTGCGACGGCCGTAACCAAATTGCTCACTGGTTTTGTTAACCTCTCTGCAATCCATAGAGCAAACCATACGGCTGATAAGATTAGTACAATCGAAAAACCTAAATAAAGCTGCCCAAACTCAAAAAGTAGTTGTCCTCTCTCTTTTTCAATCTTATCGTACAGTATCACAGTCTCCTTTGTTTGATCTAATAAAGATAAAACCTCACCATCAACGTTTCTAGTCACGTAAAGCAATCTGTCAGGGAACGCTTCCATAAACACAATGGCTCTAAACTCATTGTTTTCAAGATCCTCAATAACTGCAATTCCTTCATTTTTTGCAACAAGCACATCAAAATCTGTTACTGGCTTAAAATCGAACAAGTAGCTCCTATCGCCTCTAACCTTTAGTGCTCCTGAATAATTAATTAAAAACGATTTAGATATACCCTCTTGTTGGTTCACATTTAGGATCTTTCGCAGATCACCATCACTCAAAAAAGGTCTGAATTGCTTCTCAGCATTTAATACTTTTGATAACCAGAATGCATCATTTTTCAAACTTTGGGTATGTTCCATCTTATATGTCCGAGCTGACTCCAATGAATTTCCTACAATCCTCTGAACTTTTTCTGAAAACCAGTCCTCCAATCCAAAATTTAGAGATATAGTTGCAAAGACAGCTACAATTATTGCGGGAGATAATGCTAGTATTGAAAAAACTGAGGTAATCCTAAGATGAAGTGTAGAGCCTCCTCTTCTATTGCTTTGGTTCACAACTACTTTTGAGACTTTGAGCAAGATTAATACCCCTACAATAAATATATAGAGAAAATCTAATACAATTATTGCCGACAATAGTTCTGGTCTTGATGACTCCTCTATAATACTGAAAGCTAAAAAAGTTATGATTGACAACAGTGGTCCTAGGAAAACAACAATAAATGTAGCCAAATTAGAAAATAAAAATTTGTCTAAAATATTACTAATAAAATCTTTATTTTTAACAGTATTTACAATCTGTCTGCCCATTTGTTGTAAATTTACATCAATTTTTTACCACGTGTAACAACTAAATCATAGTCTTTAATTTTTTTTCTCAATGTATTTCTATTAATTCCGAGCAAGTTAGCCGCTTTTATTTGATTGCCGTCACATAAAGCAAGAGTCAAGTTTATTAAAGGTACTTCTACTTCCTTTAAAACCGTTTGATATAAGCCTGGGGCAGGCAAGCTATCTCCAAGTGATCGAAAATAATGGGATAAATGCATTTCAAGAGACTTTGATATTCTTGATCCCTCCAGTGAGTTTAAATCAGATTCTTCGGGTGTAATCATTGCAAGTTCATGCTTCGTAATTTTTTCATCTATAATGTCGGTATTGGAGACTAATGAAAGTCGGCCAATAAAATTTTTTAATTCCCTAACATTCCCTGACCACTTTTTCTTTTTAATAAGTTCTACAGCACCTTTTGTTAGCGATTTAGTCTCATTATCATTATTTGAAAACTCTTTTAAAAAGTGTCTAGCAAGCTCTGGAATATCCCCTAGTCTTTCCTCAAGTAGCGGGATCACAAGTGAAACCTCATTTAGTCGATAATATAAGTCTTCACGAAATCTGCCATTTTCGATAGCTTCCTTTAGATCTTGTCTTGAAGAGCTTACGATTTTAACATCTTTATAACCTTTTTTTGAAGATTCCCTTTTATTAAGTACAGAAAGAATAAAGTTTTGCACCTCAATATTTGCATTACTTATTTCATCCAAAAATAAAGTTCCAACGATTTTATCACTTTGACCTTCAAAATTTTCTGAAAAAATATCTTGTAATTCTTTTAACGACATTAGCGAAAGGTTGACGCTTAAAAAACACTTGCCTCTCCTGGTTCCAAAATCATGCAGAACCTTTGCTATTAAATTTTTTCCAGTCCCTGATTTTCCCTCTATAAGTATATTGAAATCCGTATCGATTACTTTTGACAAAATACGGTAAATATTTTGCATCACAGGCGAACTACCAACTATCGGTAAATTGTCTTCCAAATGATTATCACCTTTTGACAAGTTGTTTCTTAAATTTGGTGAAGAGTTTGACCTCAACTTAATTGCTGTATTCACAGATGAAATCAGATCTTTTAAATCAAATGGTTTTGGTAAATATTGATAAGCACCAAATTGATTTGCCCGCATAGCAGTATTTAGATTGTTTTTTGCAGACATCACAATTATTGGCATATCAGGTCGTTTCCTTTTTATTCTCGGAATAAGCTCTAAAGTGTCTCCATCAGGCATCATAACATCCGTTACTAGAACTTCACCCTCACCATCTTCAAGCCAACGCCATAAAGTACTTAGAGTACCTGTTGCTCTTACTTTACAGCCAGCACGCGATAATGCTTGAGCTAATATCATTCTCAGCGATCGATCATCATCTGCAATTATTACATTTCCTTCCACTAGTGCATCCCTTCAGAAAAGGACGTATCGCCAGCTGGAAGATAAATTTTAAAACATGCTCCTTCGGACAAATCGTCTAGTTCAACAAAGCCACCATGTTCAGAGATTATCTTAGCGACTAAAGGTAACCCAAGACCAGATCCTCCCATTTTTGTTGTACTAAATGGATCAAATATATCAGATAAAATATTCTTTGATACCCCTGGTCCATTATCGGAAAAGGTTATCATTAACTGAAGCCTTTTATTTTTTTCTCCAATAGAACCTAGAGCCAACCCAGAATAGAAAGAGGTCTTTATAGTTATCCGCCCTCCCTTTTTGCCAACAGCCTCACAAGAATTTTTAATTATGTTATGAAAAGCTTGGGTGAGCAATTCAAAGTCCCCGTTTACATGAGGTATTGAAGGGTCATAATTTTCTTCAAATGAGACGTGCGAACCGTATCCCTGCGAAGCACTTCTTTTCACTTTGTCAATTACATCATGAATATTTAATACGTCAAAATCTAGCCTATTAACCTCTCCCAACAGTTGAACCCTATCAACAATGCTCTCAATTCTCTTAGCTTCTTCAAGAATGATTTGTGTTAAAGCTTTCTTGTTTTTTACATTTGAACTTTCAAGCAATTGCGCCGCACCAACAATACTCGCAAGAGGATTTTTGATCTCATGAGATAGCACCGATCCCATAGCACTTACTGATTTAATGGAATTTTGATTTAATAAAGCCTGCTCCATTTTACCCTTAAGGCGTTTTGGATGAAAGAAAATTAAATTACTTAAACCAGTTTCAACACTTATTGCGTACATATCAAAAATTTGATTTCCCTTATTTTTCCAATTTATTGGCACATCGAACTTTACAACTGCGGATGAATTACTACTTATTTTATCAAGCACTTCGAAAACTGCACTATTTGGTCCAATGTAGCTACTTAGCTTTTTGCCTACTAAACGATAAAGAGAGGTTTCACAATATTGCTGCGATAACGGGTTAGCTAACTTAATTTCATTTTTAACATTTAATACGAATGCTGGATATGGTACAGATTCCCATAAGTCTCTAAAATCCATTCTAATGCTCAGGCCATAATTTCATAACATAAATAAAAGCGTAATTATTATTGCAATTGTTAAGGATATCAATTTAAACTTGAACCAGACTAATTACAATAAATTCTTTATGGAAAAAAAATTTACAGGTGCATTAATTGTTGCAGCAGGAAAAGGAATAAGATCGGAATCAATAGTTCCAAAACAATATCTACATTTTGGGCGTAAAAACGTTTTAGAAAAAAATATTGAGAATTTTATAGACGAACCTCTAATAGACTTTGTCATTGTAGTTATAAATGAAGATCACTTAGAGTTTTACGAAAAAGCCATTGCTAAAATTAATAATCCAAAACTATTACCAAAATGCTTTGGGGGTGAGACCAGGTCTCATTCTGTTAAGAATGGTCTTAAAGCAATATCAGAGATAGGTTGTAAAAAAATACTTATTCAAGATGGGGCAAGGCCTTTCACAAGCAAGGAAATTATAAGAAATTGCATAAAGGGTCTTGATAAGTTCGATGTAGTTTTCCCTGCAATTAGGATTACGGATACTCTTTATGTAGAGGAAAAAGAAAATAATCAAAGCACAATTGATGCTCTTGGTCTTAATCGTGACTCTCTTATTAGAGCACAAACTCCTCAAGCCTTTCACTTTGACTATATCTATCGAAGCCATATGAGCTGCGATGAACATCATACGGATGATGTAAACTTAGCTCTCATTGACAAAAAAAAAATCGATATTGTTTCTGGTAGCGAGTATAATTTTAAAATTACAACTCCAGAGGATGTTAAAATTGCAGAGAAACTATTTTTAAATGTTTAGAATAGGTACTGGATTTGATGTTCATGCATTCGAACCAGGAAATAAAATATATTTGTGTGGAGTTGAAATACCATTCGATAAAAGTCTTGCTGGACACTCTGATGCTGATGTGGCTCTTCACGCCCTAACGGATGCAATTTTAGGAGCTTTAGCCCTTGGTGATATAGGACTCCACTTCCCTGATACAGATAAGAAATGGGAAAAAGCGGATTCCATGATTTTTTTAAACTGGTCTATTAAACAAGCTAAACAAAGAAATTTAGAATTGTCTAATATTGACTTAACTATCATATGTGAAAAACCTAAAATAAATAAGTTCAGAGAGCAGCTAATAGCTAATCTCTCGAAAATCTGCTCACTGGAACATGCTAAAATTAATGTGAAAGCAACAACGACAGAAGGATTAGGGTTCACAGGACGAGAGGAAGGGATAGCATCAATATGTTCCATACTATTATATGAGACTAGCTAGATTAATAGTAACTTTTTTCTATATAGGACATGCGAAGATAGCTCCTGGATCAATTGCAAGCTTAGTTACTACATTGATCTTTTATTTTTTTGCCAAGCATTTAATTTCTTACTTATTTATGATTATCATTTTGATAACTTCTATTTTGGCTTTTTTTGCTGTTAGCATCTATACCTATGAGTTGGTAGAAAAAGATCGAAGTGAGATTGTAATAGATGAGGTTATCGGGCAATCAATTGCTTTATTGCCTTTATTGCTTTTTGAGCAAACTAACCCTCCACAATTATTAATGTGTATAATCTCATTGCTTTTTTTTAGGTTTTTTGACATCGTCAAACCTTATCCAATAAATAAGTTTGATAAAATGAATAATTCTTTTGGTGTAATATTTGACGATATTTTAGCAGGCATCTTTTCTGCACTTTTATTAATATTTGCATTGAGTTTTTAATGCTAAAATCTCAAAAATTAACCAGAAAACTCTTAGATTCTTGTTTAAACAAAAATATAAAATTAATTACTGCTGAAAGCTGCACGGGTGGACTATTGAGTGCAAATATCACGGAAATAGCCGGTTCTTCAGCTGTTTTTTCACATGGCATTATTTGCTACTCAAATCAATCAAAAAGAAAATTTTTAAATGTAGATGAAGCAACATTAAAGTCCCATGGAGCAGTGAGTTTTGAAACTGTAAAAGAAATGTTATCTGGTTTATGCAACCATGCGGAATCAAAAGCTTTAACTATAGCTATATCAGGTGTTGCTGGACCAAGTGCATCAGAGTCTAAACCAGTTGGTTTGGTTTTTATTGGGGTTAAAATTTCGTCTAATAACACTGAGGTGATTACTGAACATAACTTTGGAAACGTTGAAAGAAAAATAATTCAACAAAAAAGTGTGCATGAAGCTCTTAAAATGAGCCTAAACATTATAAGAGAAATTTAAAAATTTTATTCTCTCGCTCTCCTTTCAAAAGCGTCAATAACATTTAATGCTATTTTTTCAAAACTGATAGAAACTATTTTCTCTTTTATAAATGAACTAAATGACACTGCTATAGAAAAAGTAACTTCACAAAAATTATCTTTTTCAATAAACGACCATTCTGCAATCATAGATTTAAATGGTTTAGTGTCACTAGAAATTGAGATAGTATTTGATTTCCGGTTTACTACTACTTTTGTTTCAAAGTTTTCAAAGGTGAATTTAAAGTTAATTGATAGTCGAGCAGCGAAACGCTCTATTTCTTCTGAAACAGACCTATCGTATATTTCTACATCAGAACAAAAAGGAATAAAGTTTGTATACGATTTTACATCAGCCACAACATTAAGCAGATCATTTGCCCTGCAATCATATACGTTTTTTGTTAACGTTTTTTTGAGCATGCAAGGCTTTTCTTCTAGCTTCTTTTAAGAGTTGAAAATCATCATCTGCATGGAAAGATGATCTTGTTAGTGGTGTTGACGAGACCAGCAAGAAACCTTTGCCTAGTGCCAACTTTTTATAATGTTCAAATGTTTCAGGTGTTACAAACTCTTTGACTGGGAAGTGCTTAGGGGTCGGTTGTAAATATTGACCAATAGTTAAGAAATCTACCTCTGCTGCTCTCAAGTCATCCATTAATTGACTCACTTCAATTCTAGTTTCTCCCATTCCAACCATAATACCTGATTTGGTAAAAATAGACCGTTTCTCTTCCTTCACTTTACTTAAGAGTCTTAACGAATTGAAATATCTAGCACCAGGTCTAACAACAGGATAAAGGCTCGGTACGGTCTCTAAGTTATGATTAAATACATCGGGTTCAGAGTTTAGTATTTGAATTATAACGTCATCATCACATTTTAAAAAATCTGGTGTCAAAATTTCGATTGTAGTCGAAGGAGAATACTTTTTAATAGCGTCAATTGTCTTTACATAGTGTTGAGCTCCACCGTCTGGTAGATCGTCTCTATCGACACTAGTAACGACTACATGTCTAAGATTCATTTTCTGAACTGAAAGCCCTATTCGATCTGGCTCCAACATATCAAGCTTGTAGGGCATGCCAGTTTTGACGTTACAAAATGCGCAGCCTCTTGTGCATATGTCTCCCATTATTAAAAACGTGGCATGACCCCTAGACCAACATTCTCCGATATTAGGGCAGCTAGCCTCTTCACAGATTGTTTTAAGATTATTTTGTTTAACAAGCTTCCTTGTTTCTTTATAGCCTTCAGATAATGGAGCTTTTACCTTTATCCATGAAGGTTTTTTTGGCATAGGAACGGTTTGGTTTTTAAGCTTTTCGGGGTGTCTTATTTCAAATCTTTTATTCATCTTCATCTAATATTATATATGTATTTCTCTATCGGACGCTTTTAGAACACTTTCATGAATCGCCTCTGATAACGTGGGGTGAGGAAAAATAGTGTTCTCAATATTTTCCTTTATAATCTCTGCTTCCTTAGCCAAAGCATAATTATGAATTAATTCGGTTACACCCATTCCAACCATATGCACGCCCAAAAACTCCCCGGTATCTTTCTCAATTAAAGTCTTAACAAAACCATTTTCATATCCCATAGCCATCGCTTTCCCATTAGCACTAAAAGGAAACATTCCGATATTGAAATCAAACCCATTTTCAATCGCTTCCTTTTCAGTAAGGCCAATACTAGCTACTTCTGGATCGCAATAAGTACAAGCTGGAATTCGATCTTTTTTTATAGGGTGCACGTTCATCCCAGCGATTTGTTCAGCGACGGAAATACCCTCATGACTTGCCTTATGAGCGAGCCAAGGAGGACTTGCTACATCACCGATAGCATAAATATTATCTACATTTGTTTTACAATATTCGTCAACTACAATACTTCCATTCGAGCAATTAATGTTAATACTTTCAAGATTTAGATTTTCTATATTTCCAACAATCCCTATAGCTAAAATAGCCTTTTCAAACTCCAAAGAAAGTATTTTGTCTTCGCTTTTCAATTCAGCCTCGAATAAAGTTCCTTTTTCTTTCAGAGATAAAAGTGAGTGATTTTTATAAACCTTAATCCCCCGCTTTAAAAACTGTTTTTCTACAAAGTTTGATACTTCCAAGTCTTCATTTGGAAGAATAGTCGGTTTTGACTCCAATAGTGAGACATCTGATCCCATTTGAGCAAAAAAACTAGCAAATTCCACACCAATCGCGCCTGAACCAACGACTAGGAGCTTCCTAGGTATCTTATCAACTTGAAGAGCCTCTTTATAGAACCAAATATTGCTAGAACTATGAATTCCACTAATTTCACGCGGTCTCCCACCAGTTGCAATACATATATTTTTACCAGTTATTTCTTTGATCGAGTTATTTTTGGATTTAATTTGAATGGAATTAGATGATTTGAATGAAGCGTCTCCAAGGAAAATTTCAACCTTGTTTTTTTTTAGAAGGTATTCGACGCCAGAAGATAATTTTTTAGCAATTGAACGAGATCTTTTAACAACCTCGCGTATATCTATGTCTCCCAATTTGCTTTTTATTCCGTACTTTTCAGAACTCTCTATAATTTTGAGAACCTCAGCCGATCTTAAAAATGACTTTGTGGGAATACATCCCCAATTGAGGCATATACCCCCCAGAGCTTCTCTTTCAACTACAGCAACTTTAAGGCCTAATTGAGCGCCTCTAATTGCAGCCACATATCCCCCTGGCCCTGAACCAATTATTACCAAATCGAAATTCATTAACACCCCCGACTATCTATATAACACCTAAAGTATAAATTTAAATTAAAACTTCACGGAAACAAGAGACAACAATCTCCGTATGAAAAAAGCCTGTATCTTTTTTCTATTGCCAATTCATATAGCTCATTAGCTTTTTTGATACCTAAAAAGGCATTTACAAGTATGAAAAGGGTGGATTTAGGCATATGAAAATTGGTAAATAAACCTGAGCATACTTTAAAATCATGACCTGGCTTAATAAAGGTGTCAATAGATCCATTAAATGAATGAAAACCGTTATCGACAAAAATAGAACTCTCTAGCACTCTCATCACCGTTGTACCAACGGCAATTAATTTTCCTCCCTTTTTCAGCGTCTCGCGTATTTGTAATGCAGAATTTTCATCAACACTAGCAAATTCAGAATGCATTTTGTGTTTATCTATGTTCTTCTCGCGGATTGGTAAAAAAGTTCCTCCACTAACATGCAATGTTATAAAGCAATAGGGTATATTTTTTCTCTTCAAGCTAAGTAGATAATCGTCTGGAAAATGCAAAGATGCTGTTGGTGCGGCAACTGACCCATCAATTTCAGCAAAAGGAGTTTGATAGCTTTTAAAATCTGCTTTTTTGTGTTCGCGTTTTTTAATTATATACGGTGGTAAAGGCATATCCCCTATCTCTTTTAAGCAAGTTATTAACTTTTTCTCCCCAGACTCAAAATTCATTACACATTGTGCAAAGTTAATTGAAACGACCTCAGCAGACAAATCTTTTGAAAAAATTATTCTATCGCCTTTTTTTAGTTTTTTTAATGGTTTACAAAAGGTAGTCCAAACATTCCCATCAATCGCTTTATTTAAAGTAACGTTGACTTTTGGTTTTATATTTGTCGAGGATGCCCTCTGTCTTTGGCCTGTAAGCCTGCACGGCATGACCCTCGTATTGTTAAAAACCAACAAGTCACTTGGAGACACATATTTTAGTAGGTCAGATACTCTTTGATGAGAAAACCTATTTTTTTTAAATACAAGCATATTAGCCTGATCTTTGGCTGCTAAAGGATTCAAGGCAACTAATTCATCAGGATAAGAATAGTCATATGAGTCTAAATCATGGATCATCACTTATTACCGTTTTCTTCGAAATTAAATATTTTTCTAAATACGCCTGGCGTAAGTATCGACAAAGGGTTTACTAAAACTCTTGGGTTGCTAGAGTTGCCCTGAACTTTGTATGAAACCCCAAATACACCTTCACCTTTTTCTCCACCTAAAACTTTCCCTATCAATGGAATAGCTTTTACTACTCCGTTTATTATGTATACGGGTGAAACTAACCCATTCACATTAACGGTATTTTGTTTTTTTCCGTATCTTTCATATCCGGCCATTGTTAGTCCGATTGATGGGCCAACTGCTACACCATCATTTAGGGTCAGCTCACCATCCTTGTAATCAAAAGATCCCTCTATTTTGGTAAACAACAGTCCATTCCCATTTAGGGTATCGAGTAATCCTATAATACTAGCGGAGGAAATAATCTGAGCTAGAACAGGAGCGTTCTTTATTCTAAATTCTTCGATTTGTAAAGATCCCGAGATTTTTTTTCTATTTTTATAGAAAATCGATGCCTTAAATAAACCACCGTAACCGTTTTCATAGTATTTCCCTCTTCTTAAAAACTCACCAGCATCGTTTCCTGAAATAACCAAAGTTATTCCATTATGCTTATGTGGACTGATAATAATTTCGAGATTTGATTTCGATGAAGATTTTGCCTTAGCATATCCTCTAAGTCCTTCAAAAGAACGGATTTCCCCCTTAAGAGGGTCTAAGAACTTGTTCTTTTTGAAAGTTACGACAATATCGCTAAAAATAAAGTCAAGAGGTATCTTCTTTTTTTTGAAGCTTAAGCGCATTAAAAACTCTAAGCTAATAGTTCCTTTATTGGTCTTAAATTGATCATACTCACCGAACCTTTGAAAAGTTGCTCTTTTTATTCGAATATCAGGCGTACTGATGTTTGAATAATTTACTTTTTTAATTTCAAAAATCGATTTATGTAAAGCAGTTCCTGACACTAAAACATCATTTTGAGAGTATTCAAACAAAGATCTATTGTCTTTTGTAAAACCTAATTTTAGTTGGCCTTTTTTGCCCCTGACTTTTTTTAGAGCTAGGGCTGGGATGTAAACATCTGCCTTAGTAAGGTCAATACTGCTTTGAGTTAAAATGTTATCATCTTTTTCGACAGGAAAAAAAGTAATTTTCAGTGGACCTTTGATCTTAAAGGTTGAGAACTGAGGGAAAAGCATCTCAGTATCAAGGTCATCAAAAAAGATAACAAGACCACTAGACTCATCTTCATTGGAAATATTTGAAAATCCATTATCAATGGAACCACTGATTTTCTTATTATCATTTGCCGTGACACCGTCGAAAAAAATCGTATTACCTACTGCTTTGAGATTGAGTGAGTCCAAATTGACAGAATTCTTAGCGGTAAAGGGAATTAATAAATTTTTAAGTTTAAGTTCAAAAATATTTTTTTCAGGAGTGAAAAACTCTTCAATCTTATTTAAAGCAATTGCTTTTGAGTATGTAAATGAAACTTCCTTTTCTCCTTGAGAGCGAGCAAGAGAATTTAACCATGTGAAATCAGATTTTATCTTTGGTAAAACAGAAATAAGATCATTAACCTTTGACCTAAAAGACAAGGTGATCTCCTTCTCATTCTCAACATTCCCAGCTGAGCTGAATTCTACTTTTACATCTCTATATGAATTTATTGAAGGCTCTATCTTAGTAGCCGAGCTAATAGCGACATAACCTTGCATTAGATTTCCCTCAAGATCGATACTTTCTAATTCTACCAAAGGCTTATCATTTTCGAAATAAACAAGGTTATTGATCTTTCCATCAAACGAATTTAACACAACATTCTTTACACCAACCTTGAAGCTAATTTTCATATCTGCATTGGACAAACTTATATCTTTCTTTTTTTCTGTGAAAAAAAAATCTAACTGGCCTCCGAAATTATTAACTCTCATTTTTTGCAATGCATCCAACTTTACAAAAAAGTCAAAATGTGTTTCTTCATTAAGCGGTACATCTGAAGATTGCACTATATTCAAGCTGGCTTTTAAATTAGAAGAATTCTCTCCTAAAATATTTATTTTGGATATAATTCCTTCTTTAAGAGGGACATTACCGAAAATTTTAAACTTTTTTGAGAAAACAGAGGTATTTTCAAAAGGCATTAAAAATTTTGTAACGTTAAACTCAAATGTACGTTCAACAAAATTAAAACTCAAACTAGATGCAAACAGAGCGTAATCTCCAAATACTAGCTCAGTCTTTGTGAATAATAGTTCGTTGTTTTCAAACGACTCTATAATATTGATGCTTGAGTTAAACTTAAATTGATTAGAAATGTCAGTTGCTTCTAAATTAAGGGTAGTTGAGTTCAAATTATAAGTACCTACCAATTTAATTGCATTCCCTTTTTTATCAGATAAATCTGAGATCTCCGTGAACCTACCTAAAAAAAAACGAAATGCTCTTGGCACATCCTTCAAAGAAGAAAAGTTATTATAATCAAATTCTTTAAAATCAAGATTAAACGTAATAATATTTTTAGGATTTAATGAAAAATTGACTTTTGCAGCATAAGAAATTTCATTGCCATTTGGTTTTACATTTAAAATAGCTTTTGCATTTAATGATTTTTCGTTTTTAAAAAGAGAGATCTTTTCAAAATTAACTATTTGATTTTGTAACCTTAGAGTTCCTTTATCGATTAAAATTGAATCCGAATTAATTGTATTTAATAACATATGCAAAGACTGAGTGATGAGTTTGAAATCCACACTATTTATATTGTTAAGGTTTTTACGTAAATTATTTTGCGGGCGATAAACCACTGTCTTTATAAATACTTCATCTATAAAACGTGAGCCAAGCCAATATTTTATAAAATCAACTTTTAAATTGATATCGTGCCCGACTAAGTTATCAAAACTGGAAAGTCTACCTTCCTCTAAAGTTATATCAGCACTGCTAAAATTATTAAATGAAATTGATAAAATTCCATTTGAAGATATATCATTCTCTTCTAAAACTTGCGTAATTTTATTTTGAAAATAGTTGGATTGCGCCAATTTATTGAGTGTTGACTCCGAAAGGAAAAATGATGATGATAATGCACCGGAAAGCAGAAGGATTAGAATTAGCGAAACTAACAAAGAAATGCGTCTTCCTGTATTCGAAGAAATAATTTTCAAAATATCGGCCCCTTGTTTATTTAATTTATTCACTTATATCCTCGTTGAGACATGAAACATAACTCGAATATAAACTACATAGATAAGCTAACCTATTAAAAAGTAAGGATCCAGACTGGTATGGTGAAAGAGATAAACTTGAATGATAAGCTCCCGAGTTTTAACTTGGAGGCAACACTTGTAAATACATGCAAAGATAGTGATTTACTTGGGCGCTGGGCTGTCCTTTATATATATCCAAAAGACAATACTTCTGGATGCACCAGAGAAACAAGAGAATTTAATGAAAAATACTCTGAATTTAAATCTGCAGGGGTAACAATTTTTGGGATATCCAAAGACACTTTGGCTAGCCATACATCGTTTTCCAAAAAACTTAATTTACAATTTCCGTTGATATCTGACCCTCAGACACAACTTATTCAGAGCCTCAGTGCTTGGAAAGAAAAATCAATGTATGGCAAAAAATACATGGGTGCAGAAAGATCAACTTTCTTGGTTGATAAGGACTTAACCATAAAATATATTTGGAGAAAAGTTAAGGTTGCGGGTCATGTTAATGAGGTATTTGATAAATATCGAGAATTGGTTAGAGATCATTAATTACGGGAACGCAGTTATTTTTTAGCGACGATACATTTTTGTGGAATTTTGAACAAAGCTGTTTAAACACCTAATATTTATTTTTTGTCCAAAAATAAATTGTATCTGATAAAAAGATGGTTTAAATTTCTATCATTGGATATAAAAGATGAACTTTTCAATTACCGCAATAAATAAACTAAATAAAAACCATACAGTAGCAATATTTTGAGTTTTAATACGCAACCTAATTTTACAAGATAATATCATAAGAGACACAAAAATTATGATTTCTAAGGAAGTAGCGAAAACACTTAATTATAGCGATGAAATTTAGAGGCACGGATATGTTTAACAAATCAAAAAAACCTGAAAATAAAGATATGGTAGTGGCTCCAGTACCAATGCCACCGAAAGAATCAGATCCTGCTTCACCTGAAAAAGAGCCCACTAGTGTTGCCACAGATGATAAGGTTTTTACAAAAGTTCCTCCATCAGTTTTGTCAAGTGACCTAAAAGTAAAGGGAAACCTTCTTACCTCTGGAGACATACAGATAGAAGGTATAATAGAAGGTGATATTCAAGCTCACTTACTTACCGTAGGCGAAACATCCAAGATAAAGGGAGAAATAGTAGCAGATGATGTTATTATTAATGGAAATGTGATCGGTTGCGTACGCGGTCTTAAGGTTCGTCTTACAAATAAAGCGAGAGTACAAGGTGACATAATACACAAAGCAATAGCAATCGAAAGCGGTGCACATTTTGAAGGAACAGTTCAGCGTTCAGATAATCCATTCGAAAATGTAACAGACAAAAAGAAATAACTAACTGGAAGAATTTAAAGATAAGACTGAAGACATAAAATTGTCTAAATCTCCATCTAAAACCTTTTGACTATCGCTACTTTCTTCACCACTTCTCAAATCCTTGACCATTTGGTATGGGTGAAGAACATAAGATCTAATTTGATTTCCCCAACCTGCCTCACCTTTTTGGTTATGACTTTCTTGAATACTCTCATTCCTTTTACGCATCTCTAATTCATATAATCTAGACTTTATAGCAGACATACAATTTGCTCTGTTTTGATGTTGAGATTTTTCAGAACTTGTCACGACGATTCCGGTCGGCAAATGAGTTATTCGAACTGCAGAATCTGTTTTATTTGCATGCTGTCCACCAGGGCCTGAAGATCTAAAAGTATCAATTCTCAGGTCTGAGGGATTAATCTCTATATCAAAGCTATCATCTACCACTGGATATACCCATACGGAAGAGAATGAGGTATGCCTTCTTGATGAGCTATCAAAAGGGGAAATACGAACAAGACGATGGACCCCACTCTCTGCTCTTAACCAGCCGTATGCATTATTTCCAATAATCTTATAACAACATGATTTAATGCCAGCTTCGTCACCCTGGCTCTCAGAAATTAGCTCAATTTTGTATTTTTTCTTTTCAGCCCATCTAAAATACATTCTAGCAAGCATTTGCGCCCAGTCACAGCTTTCGGTACCTCCAGCTCCAGAGTTTATTTCTAAAAAAGCATCATTTGCGTCTGCTTCTCCATCAAGCAAAGATAATACCTCGACTTCTGTAACCTCATTTTTTAATTTAGAAAACGAATTTTCTAATTCCATCAAAAGCGACTCATCTTTTTCCTCGGAGCCAATCTCAAAAAGCGTCTTGATATCATTAAACTCATTTTGAAGCTTACTAAAGGTTTCAAACTGCTCTAATAATGCTTGTCTAGCTCTCATTAAAGATTTGGCTAAAGCTTGATCTTTCCATATTTCTGGGTTTTCACACTCCGACGTCTTACTAGATATTCTGTCTTGAAGTGTCTCAAACTCAATCCTTCTTGAGATTAAATTCAAGGAGTTAGAGATCTCTGAAATATACTTTTGTATTTCTGCACTCATAAAAAAGCTCGATAGCAAAATAATTTATAAGAATGATAAGTCAATAAACTCTAGTATTACAATGAAACCAAATCAAAATCTATCATTTGTCTCTTTCATATCCTAATACAAAAATTAAAAATAAAACTAAATAACTTGTATATTTTGTCTCAATTGTTTACTTTAGCGATAGATGCCAAAGCGATGATCATAAAAAATTTGGCAAAAATTAAGAATTAAATAATGTCTATTTTTGAGGTCTGAATTTAGCAGATAAATAAAAAGAAGGCATGAGGATAAACATTTGTTTAAACAGGAAAAAATAATAAAAATTTATTTTCTTTCCTTTAAGGGCGAGATTTTACAATGGAAAAGAAACTACTTATCGATGCAGCGCATCCTGAAGAAACCAGAGTTGTGGTTGCAGAATCTTCTCAAACTCATGATTTTGATTTTGAGAACAATGAAAAAGCACAAATTACGGGAAATATATACCTTGCTAAGGTAACCAGAGTTGAACCATCTTTACAGGCAGCTTTTCTTGATTATGGTGGTAATAGGCACGGCTTTTTAGCATTTTCAGAAATACATCCAGATTACTATCAGATACCGCTAGCCGACAAAGAGGCCTTATTGGCAGAACAATTAGCGGTAGAAGAAAGTATTCGTGAAAATGAGATGGATACAATTAAAGAAGAAGAATCTCACAATGGTATGGATGAAGCTCCAAGCCTTGAGGGTTCTTTTAATCCCAGCATGGACAACGAGTTGCACCCAAATGATACTTCTTCAGTTAATGATAGAAATAAAGACATTTCTGCTGAAATTTTAGAAGAAGACCCTTTCCCAGCAAAAAGACCTTTTCAAAGAAAATATAAAATTCAAGAGGTAATTAAGGTTCGTCAAATATTACTTGTACAGGTAACAAAAGAAGAACGAGGAAACAAAGGGGCCGCTCTAACAACTTATCTTTCTATAGCTGGAAGGTACTGCGTTTTAATGCCTAATACTTCAAGGGGTGGAGGAATCTCAAAAAAAATAACTGTACTTAAAGATCGTATAAAACTTAAAAAAATTATTGAGGGTTTAAATTTAAAACCTAACAGCGGTTTAATTATCCGTACAGCTGGTGGGAATCGAACAAAAACTGAAATTAGAAGAGACTATGATTTTTTACTAAAAGGTTGGGAATCAATCAAAGAGCAAACCTTGAACTCTATAGCTCCAACTCTTATACATGCCGAAGGAAACCTTATAAAAAGGGCTATTAGAGATTTATATGATAGAGATATCAAAGAAATAGTAGTTGAAGGAGAAGAGGCTTACAAGGAAGCCAAATCTTATCTCAAGTTATTGATGCCATCACATGCAAAATATGTAAAAAAATATGATGGCAAGGTACCTCTATTTTCATTTTATGAAGTTGAAAATTATCTGCAAGAAATGTTCAATCCCATTGTACAGCTAAGATCAGGAGGTTACATCGTTATTGGAATAACGGAAGCCTTAGTAGCAATTGATGTAAACTCTGGGAGAGCAACAAAAGAACGAAGTATAGAGGAAACTGCGCTTAAAACGAATATGGAAGCCGCTTCCGAAATAGCTAGGCAACTTAAATTAAGAGATTTAGCAGGCCTTATAGTTATTGATTTCATCGATATGGAGGAAAGAAAAAATAATATTGCTGTCGAAAAAAGGATAAAAGATTGTATTAGCCTTGACAGAGCACGAATACAAATTGGAAGAATTTCGTCTTTTGGCCTACTCGAAATGTCACGGCAAAGATTAAGGCCAGGAATGCTAGAGTCCACTACAATGCCTTGTTCCTTTTGTCATGGCACTGGCTCCACTCGCTCCGACGAGTCGTTAGCTCTCCAAATATTGAGGGACCTAGATAAAGAGGGGTCAACAGCAAAAATTAAGGATATTCTATTGGTTAAGGCCCCGGTTCAGACAACAAATTTTTTGATTAATTATAAAAGAGAGCACATAATTTTAATCGAAAACCGATATCAAATTAGAATAGAGTTGCACGGAGAGCCTAGTTTAATTTCTCCGCATTATTTAATTGAAAAACCACTTGATGATAGGCGAGTAAAGAAAAATACAGCCAACAATAAACAAAGAGCTAAAAAGAAAGATAACGAAAATAAAAAAGAAAATCCAGGAACTATACAAGATCAAAAGACATCTAATAACAAAATTAATGGAAGTAGTAGAGAAGATTCCGAAGAATACAAAAAGCGAAAAAGGAAAAGAAAAAGAAGAGTCCAAAAGGATATGGAGACACCAACGGAAGCTAGCGAAACAAGCTTTCTAAAAAGTTCAGCATACGAGAAAGAGGCAGAATTATCAATCCAATTGGATAACAAGAATTTGAGCAGTTCTACTGTAAAAGGCACTGAGGGCCAAAAACAAATTACGGATACCACACTCAGCACGAAAAAGGAAAAAGCGGCAAAACCGCGTACTAGAGCTAGTGCAAAAAAAACAATAGAAGGACTAAAAACTAACGATAACAAATCAATAGAAAACGATGATAATGTTAAAAATACAAAAATGGGTAAGAAGGGGTGGTGGGACCGTTAATCCTAAAAATTGATAAATCCATAGTTGTAAAGATTATATTGATAATATAATCAACCATGTTATTTTCGTCCCACACTCTATATTACTGCGGACCCAAGCTATGAAAAAAAATGATTTGGAAATTGAAAAATCTTTCATTGATTACCTTGTAAAAAAAATCAAAGACGAAAACTTATCTTCTTTGGAAGTGACACGTACTTTAGCGGATAAACACAGACTAAAAATAAAAATCAATAACTCCGTTTCTAGTTCTCCTACACAGGCAAGAAAGGCACTTAGAGTTGATAATAGTTCTATTCAAAGAGAGGAGCGTGCCGTTGAGGAAATATCTCAAAGTTCAATGGAAAATCTCAAGATTATTAAATCTCCTATGGTCGGGACAGTTTATTTGTCGCCTTCACCAGAAGAGCCCACGTTTATTCAAGTCGGAAAAAAGATAAAAAAAGGCGATACAATTTTAATCATTGAAGCTATGAAAACAATGAACCAAATTCCCTCAACATTTGAAGGAACGGTTAAAGAAATATTAGTAAACAATGAAAGTCCTGTTGAGTTTGATACACCACTAGTAATTATAGAACCATAAATGTTTAAGAAAATTTTGATTGCCAATAGGGGTGAAATTGCACTTCGAGTAATAAGGACTTGTAAGGAAATGGGTATAAAAACTGTAGCGGTTTATTCCCAAGCCGACGTTGATGCAATGCATGTGAGAATGGCTGACGAAAGTGTATGTATTGGACCAGCAGAGAGCACGAAAAGTTATCTTTCCATTCCTTCAATTATATCTGCATGTGAAATAACTGGAAGTGAGGCTGTACATCCTGGCTATGGATTCTTATCAGAAAATGCAAATTTTGCAGAGATTTTGGCAGATCATGGAATTAAATTTATTGGACCCTCCGTCTCTCACATAAATACGATGGGCGACAAAATAAATGCAAAAGCTCAAATGGAAACATTCAATGTTCCTTGTGTTCCAGGTTCTAATGGTGAAGTCAAAAATGTTAGTGATGCTCATATTGCTGCTAAACAAATAGGCTTTCCTGTTCTATTAAAAGCCGCGGCCGGGGGCGGTGGAATAGGAATGAAGATTGTATCCAGTGATGATCAACTAGAGACTTTGTTTTTGCAAGCAAAATCAGAAGCAAAAAAGAGTTTTAATGATGATACAATATATATGGAAAAGTACTTAGAAAAACCAAGGCATATTGAAATCCAAATTTTTGGAGATGGAAAAGGAAAAGCTGTACATTTAGGAGAGAGAGACTGTTCCCTTCAAAGGCGACACCAAAAAGTACTAGAAGAGACACCAAGCCCTGGGGTTACTCCAGACGAGGTAAACAAAATTGGAGAAATTTGTTCCGATGCGGTTAGTAAAATGAAGTACGAAGGAGCAGGAACAATAGAGTTTTTATATGAAAATAGAGAGTTTTTCTTTATTGAAATGAATACTAGACTCCAAGTTGAGCACCCAATAACAGAGGCTGTTTTTGGTGTAGATTTAGTAAAAGAACAAATACGTGTCGCTTCCGGAATGGATATGGCACTTTCTCAAGAAACTCTTAAGCCGCAAGGTCATGCAATAGAATGTCGGATTAACGCTGAACGCCTTCCATCTTTTTCTCCATCACCAGGTAATATAAAAGAATTCCACTCTCCAGGAGGTATTGGGATTAGAATGGATAGCGCTATTTATAATGGTTTTAAGGTTCCTCCCTTCTACGACAGTCTCATAGGAAAATTGATTGTGCATGCTGATAGCAGGTCATTAGCCCTTAGAAGGCTATCAAGAGCTCTCGACGAACTTATTATAGACGGGGTCCACACCACAGTGGATCTCTTTAAAGAAATTATAGATGAGGAAGACTTTAAGAATGGGGAGTATAATATCCATTGGCTTGAGCACTGGCTTTCCGATAAGGTTCAATAATTGCTTACTCGCTCTCATAACGAAATAGACCCAAGTACCGTAATTAAACTTTATAGAAATGGTATTTTCCCAATGGGAGACCATAATGATGATAATCAGATTTTTTGGTGCAATCCAATAGTCAGAGCAGTAATACCCATTTCAAAATTACATATATCAAGAAGCCTTAAAAAACTATGCCGCAAAAAAAAATTTGAATTTTCCATTAATCATGATTTTTTATCGACTATCTCAAACTGCGCAAATCGAGAAGAAACTTGGATAAATAAATCAATTATATCTACTTATAATACCTTGCATGATCTCGGATACGCTCATTCAATAGAAGTTTGGGAAGATAAAAAATTAAAAGGAGGTCTATATGGGGTAGCAATTGGCAAGGTTTTTTTTGCAGAAAGTATGTTTTCAACAAGTTCAAATGGATCAAAATTAGCATTAATAGCATTAATGGGGACGTTAGCTTTGAATCAATTTTTACTGTTAGATGTTCAATTTATGACTAATCATCTTAGAACTATGGGAGCAAAAGAGATATCGAGAACTTTATTTTTAAATTTAATTAAAAAATCATCTTCTGAAAAAGTTGAATTTAATCAACCTAGTAGTGCAATAATCGATGAAATGCTTATTAACAGAGCAGAACTGAAGTCACTGGTCAGTATTAGCAAACTTAAGCATCAAATTTAAAATGCTTGTTGAGCCTTGAGTATAAATGATCTCTTGATTGTTCAATAACAAGACATCTGATCCTCCGGGTAAGATCGATATATAGCTCCCTCCTAGTAGACCTTCCAGTTGCACAGAAGCTTCCGTATCATCTGGAAAACTATATTTCTTATCAAAGTCCATCGTTATATAGGCATAGAAATTATCTGGTTCCAAAGAAACACTTTTAACAGTTCCAATATCTACCCCGGACATCTTTACCTTGCTACCGGTCATTATACCGGCTACGTTATCGAAGCGAGCGTGCAACCGAAAGCTATCACTCTTAAAAAGTTTACTATCAACTGTTGCATATACGTAAAAAAGAAATAAGCCGGTAATTAACAAAACCAAAGATCCAAGAAAAGCATCGAGAAAATTAACTTTCATTTTCGATTTACTCTGGTTTCCATGCTTTATAGTCGGATTGATAACTATCCAAATCTTCCTCTGAACTACTAGTTCTCACTATGCGAGGCTTATAGGCACTGTCTAGGCCAGTTAAGTTACCATTAAATTGCCTCTGCCACTTATGAGTCCTACTGTTATCTTTTGGACTTGCAACTGAAATAAATCTAAGCCAGCTGTTCCATTCAGGACTAATTTTCGAAGCCTCAGACTCGTTAGAATATATGCACCAACGATTTGTTTTATCTTTACTCTCATAATAAGAATTACCGAAATAATCTTCCCCAACTTTTTTACCGTTGAAATAGGTATATAATTTGGTTCCAACGGTAATTCCATTCCACCAAGTAAATAAAAACCTTAATAATCTTTTTAAAACCATTTTTTTGATCCTAAGAGGCCGAGGCGGGTTCCTCAGAACTTTTGCTATATATCATCAATGGCTCAGAGTCCTTATCAATAGCATCTTCGTTTACCACTACTTCTTCTACTGACTGTAGTGAGGGTAGATCAAACATAGAGTCTAACAGAATCTTTTCTAATATCGAACGTAAAGCTCTAGCACCGGTTTTCCGCTTTATTGCCTTATTTGCTATGCTTTTAAGAGCCTCATCAGTAAACGTAAGCTTTACACCTTCTAATTCGAATAATTTTTTGAATTGTTTTACAAGCGCATTCTTTGGTTCATTAAGTATTTTGATCATAGCTTCTATATTCAAATCATTCAATGTTGCTACAACAGGCAACCTTCCGACGAACTCGGGAATAAGTCCAAATTTTAAAAGGTCTTGAGGCTCAACATCACAGATAATATCTCCAATTTTTCTACTGTCTGGGCCACTAACATCAGCTCCAAAACCTATACTCTTGGTTTCTCCTCTTGAAGAAATAACTTTTTCAAGACCAGCAAAAGCACCTCCGCAAATGAATAAAATATTTGTTGTATCAACTTGTAAAAATTCTTGCTGAGGATGTTTTCGTCCACCCTGAGGTGGCACAGAGGCAACAGTACCCTCCATAATTTTCAATAAAGCTTGTTGAACGCCTTCACCAGATACATCTCTTGTAATTGATGGATTGTCTGTCTTACGGCTTATCTTGTCGATCTCATCTATATAGACGATTCCTCTTTGCGCCTTCTCTACGTTATAATCAGCTTGTTGTAATAACTTGAGAATAATATTCTCTACATCCTCTCCCACATAGCCGGCCTCTGTAAGGGTAGTAGCATCTGCCATAGTGAAAGGAACATCTAAAATTCGAGCTAATGTTTGCGCTAGAAGAGTTTTGCCACAACCGGTTGGCCCTATTAGCATAATATTAGATTTTTGAAGCTCAACGTCTCCCTTTTTGGGTGAATACCCTATTCGCTTGTAGTGGTTATGAACAGCAACAGATAAGATTTTCTTCGCTGCAGTCTGCCCAATTACGTAATCATTCAATACTTCAAAGATTTCTTTTGGAGCCGGAATTGATGACCTTGCGCCCTTACCTTCATTAGTTTTAACTTCTTCTTTGATGATATCCATGCATAGTTCTACACATTCATCACATATAAACACTGTTGGCCCCGCTATAAGCTTTTTCACTTCATGCTGGCTTTTACCACAGAAGGAACAAAAGAGCGTATTTTTATTAGATGTTGATCCAGATTTACTCATAATTTAACATATTAATACGTTTATATATTCTGCCAAGTTTTTTTATCAAAATGCAATTTTCATTCCCCATTTTCTGAAGTATCAGTTTCTCTCCGGTCGATAATCTTATCAATAATACCCCAATCAAGAGATTGCTCTGGCGTCATAAAATTATCTCGATCTAGTGCCTTTTCTACTGAACTTATCTTTTGATTAGTATGTTTTACATAAATCATATTCAGTCTCTTTTTAAGATCCAGTATTTCTTGAGCATGAAGAGCAATATCTGATGCTTGACCCTGAAAACCTCCTGAAGGCTGATGAACCATAACCCTGCTGTTTGGCAAACAAAACCTCATACCCTGTTCTCCAGCAGCTAATAAAAGAGACCCCATTGAAGCTGCTTGACCTACGCACATCGTAGCTATTTTTGGTCTCACATACTGCATAGTATCATATATAGACAGACCAGATGACACCACCCCTCCAGGGGAATTAATATACATAGAAATCTCTTTTTTTGGATTTTCTGCTTCTAAGAACAGCAATTGTGCAACAACCAGCGTAGACATACCATCATGTATAGGACCTGAAATAAATATAATTCTTTCTTTCAAAAGTCTTGAAAAAATATCATAAGCACGTTCACCTCTTGCACTTTGTTCAACAACCATTGGAACTAATGTATTCATGTATATCTCGTTAATGTCTTTCATCACTACTCCTTGTAATTATCCTCTAAAATTTAATTCAGCTTTTCCATTTGTTCTTTGAACTTAACAACAGACAGCTTTTTTTCCTTTAGAGTAACAGCTTCAAGTATGCTGTTTACCACCTTCTCTTCAAACAGGGGCCCTCTTAAGGCTTGCTGAGCTTGGGGATTGGATTTAATAAACTTAAGATACTCTTGTTCCTGACCAGGATATTTTCTAGATTCATTTTCAAATGCAGCGTTCAATTCAGTCTCGGTTAAATCTAACTTATTTTGCACTCCAAACTCAGCAAAAAATAAACCTACCCTAACCCGACGCTCAGCCATTTTTTTGTCTTCTTTTGAAACTTTAGGTGTTTCATCTGTGTTATCGCTCTTTTTATTATTATCTTGATGCATAGCTATTGAATTCGCTTCCGTTGTCACTAGTGACTCTGGTAATTCAAATTTTAGTTCCTTCTCAAGCTTATCCATTAATTGTTTTTTCAGTAAAACCCTTGAACCTTGTTCAAATTCGTTTTTGACTTGCTTCTCGAGATTTTCTTGAAGCTGTTTAAGATTTTCTAGTCCAAATTTCTTTGCTAATTCGTCATCAACCTTAGGCAAAACTGGGCTTGAAATTTCTTTAATTTTGCATTTGAACTCTGCATCTTTTCCTGAAAGTTCTTGGTTCCCATAATTTTTTGGGAAAGTAACTTTCACAATTTTTTCGTCGTTTTTCTGAACGCCAACCAATTGATCTTCGAAGCCGGGAATAAAACTATTTGAGCCTAGGACCAAGGGAAAGTCTTTACCAGAACCGTTTTCGAAAGGCTTACCATCTATAAATCCCTCAAAATCTAAAATAACTTGATCTTTCTTCTTTGATTTTGTCCCCTTCTTTCCTGTTTGATATTCAGGGCTACTTTCTTGAACATTCTTCATTGCATCATCCAAAGACTTTTTGTCTGGTTCTACAACTAGGTTGTCTAGAACTAACTTTGATAGGTCAAACTTTGGAATCTCTGGCATACACTCGTATTCGATAGAAAGCTCTACATCATCTCCTGATTTCCACTTTTTATTAATGAGATCTATCTTTGGCTCGTAGGCTGGCTTATCTCCCTTTTCCTCAAAATGATCTTTCACTGCTGTGTCAGTAGCGCTTTTCATAGCTTCTGATAAAAGGGCTTCACCGTGCATTTTCTTCAATAAGCTTACGGGAACTTTTCCTTTTCTAAAACCTTTCATCTGAATAGAGGGTTGCTCTTTTTCTAACTGCTTATCGACCTCTTTATTCAGATCTGACGCTTTAAGCGTGAACTCGTACTTTCTTTTAAGTTTTTCATTAATAATTTCTTTGAATTTCATTGTTGCCTCAAGCTCGTGTATAGACAGGTTGCTGTAAAAAAACCTATAAAATAATATTTGCCAACCCAATAACGCTTTATGCAAGATTAAAAGTTTTTTTGCAATAGATTTTCAAAAAAATTTGTTTCTCTTTTTGCCATAATATCGCTATCCTAGTATCCCATGTCTATTGAAAAAAAATAAATGAAGTGATAATTTCAAGTCTACACTTAATATCTATTAGGGCTCAGGCTTAAAACATTGGAAAAACAAAAAACCTTCGGAGTTAAAGAAGCACAAAATTTATTGTCAAGCGTAACTGCTCCCTGGATCCAAGATTTAGATCTTCAAATTGTAAGTATTTCTGAATTAAAGTGTAAGTTTATTCTGAATTACAGTGAAAAACTAGTAAGAGCAGGAAACATTATTTGTGGCCAAGCTATAGTTAGTGCAGCAGATACAGCAATGATTGTAGCTGTTATCAGTGCAATCGGAAAGTACCAAGAAATAACCACTGTAGATATTTCTTGTAAATATTTACGGCCTTTGCTTCGAGGTGGAGGTTTAATTGAAACAGAAATATTAAAACTTGGCCAACGTCTTGTCGTAGGTCGAATTACTATAAAAGATTTCGAAACTAATAAATCAGCAGCTGAAATAAGTTGCACGTATGCTAGACTATAACCAACGAGTTTTAAGAAATACCAAATACGAAAATTTAGGTTGCATAAAATTTTGCGTGGCAAGAAAAATAATAAAACTCACTTTTCCAGCAAAAAAATTGAATTTGGAGTCTCTTCAATGGTAAGTAGGCTTAAAACCGTAGGAATGTTAAAACCCATGGAGGCTTTAAAAAGAGCCGATCCTAACAAATGGCATTATGGCCAAGCATTTGACCCCTCAAGGATAGAAAAAAACTACTTTTCGTTTATAAAAATCTTAAATAGCTTGGATGTAGAAGTCTTATGGATGACGCCCAAAAACAATGAAAACGCTGACTCTATATTTACTTATGACCCATCATTTATGACACAAAAGGGTGCAATTTTGTTATCACCCGGGAAATCACTTAGAAAAGGAGAAGAAAAAATTCATGAGGAGTTTTACAAAAATAATAATATTCCCATAATAGGAAAATTATCCGAATTGGCGATTGCTGAAGGTGGAGATATGTTCTGGTTAGATAAAGAGACCCTGGTGATGGGAAAAGGCTTTAGAACTAATCAAATTGCAATTGAACAAATCACAAGCATGTTAAGCAAATTTAATGTGAATGTTGTGTCCTTCGATCTTCCTTTTTTTTTGGGACGAGAGGCTTGTCTACACATGATGTCTCTCATCAGTGTAGTCGATGAAAAAAAGGCTCTTGCGTATTTTTCTCTTCTGCCTGTAGGTTTAGTACAATTACTTGAAGAAAAAGGTTACGATCTAATTGAAGCGCCAGAAGATGAATTCATTTCTAGTAAAGGCCTAAATATAAATGTGCTTGCTATTAACCCAGGAATTTGTGTAATGATCTCTGGCTGCCCCAAAACAAAAGAGGCTTTAGAAAAAAAAGGGGTGACTGTATATACGTTTGATGGAGACGCTTTGTGCATTGGTTGTGAAGGAGGCCCTACCTGTTTAACCAGACCAATATTAAGAGTGTAATAGTTAAAATGCAATGATTTCACGCTTTATTACTTAAACCATTTTATTAAACACCAATGCGTTTACTAGTAAATTTTGCAACCTCAAGCCCTATAAGTTCGTCTGTTCTTGAATTGTGCAGCAAATGGGGTGTTAACCTTAATCAATAAAAAAATTTTCATAGAAATGCTAATGTTTTTTATTTGATTGAAAAAAATTTAAATTTATTCTTTTTTATATAACTATATAGTATGCTAAGAGCGTTCCAATGATAAACAAGATTTTCTATACAAAATCTTCATAAGGTTTATTTAAGTTTTTTAATGAATCCATCTATAATCATACACGCTGGATTACCGAGAACAGCCACAACAACGTTGCAAAAGACACTTTTCCCAAAACATTGCCACCATCCTCTCTATACAAAAGATAGAATGAGCAGTGTGCTTACAAAAAATGAGTACAATTTACTAGATAAACTTAATCAGGGACAGACATTAGCAAACTCTGAAATTGCACGAATAATATTCACGTCAGCCACTTTAACCAATGGCGGTGAAGACGAGTGGTTTTCTAAACTACTTAAAGCCACGGAAAAGCTTCTAGTAACCAGTGAGTCATCTGAATTACCTCCAATTTTGTCTTCCGAATTTTTAACACTGACTGTCGCTAGCTACAACATTCGTGGAAGCGAAGCAGGTAGGCAATTTGGTATAATACCGTTGGTTAAAGCTGTAAATAAATTGACTAATGAACCTCCAAAAATCATTCTTTGTTTAAGGGACCCCATTGAACACTTTTGTTCAATGTTTCTACGGATTGTTCGGCAAGGGGCTAGCAAGATAGAAGATTTCAATAAATATGTAAAATATCAATTCAGGCTAGAGAATAATTGGAAATATTCTTCAAATATTGCACATTTGTATCATAAGTCTCTAATCACTTATTTGGAGAGTCTAAATTCCATAGTCAAGCCAATAAAATATAAGGATTTGCTTGAATCTCCTGATGCTTTACGACTACTCAACCTAGAGGGTGAAAAAATAGCACTTTCAAAACTACAGAAAGAAAATCACCATCTTTCTCAGCCAGACTTTAATATATCACAAGATAAAATTCAGCGCATGCAGGTAAGTGTCAGGAACCTTTTCAGGGCACTTGACATCTATAATAAAATCTACGAAGAGGCTTTTGTTTAATATAAAAACTTTTTTTTTGAGTATAGCTTAAAAGCAGAAAGCAAAAATGATATTTAAATAAACTGTGGTATTTAGATTTAATGAAAATACTTGTAATGGGTCTACCGGGCAGTGGTAAGACTTACCTTTCAGAGCGATTAGTCCCTCTTATAAATGCTGCTTGGTATAACGCAGATGTAGTTCGTAAAATGGCAAACGATTGGGATTTCTCTGATGAAGGTAGAGATAGACAATCAAAAAGAATGAGAACTTTTGCAGATTTTGAAAAAAGTCATGGAAGGTTTGTGGTTTGTGATTTTGTATGTCCTACTAGAGCGACTAGGAAGAATTTTGCTGCAGATATTGTTGTTTGGATGGATACCATTCAAGAGGGGCGCTTTGAAGATACCAATAAAATTTTCCAGCACCCTGATAAAGTCAATTTTCATATTACAGAATGGAATGATCATAATCATGAAGATATCGCAAAGGAGATATTAAAAAATGTTTGATTGGAAAAAACCAACGGTACAAATGTTAGGAAGATGGCAACCATGGCATGACGGTCACCAAGCACTTTTCAAAAGATGCGTGGCGAAGACAGGACAAGTTATTATTCAAGTAAGAGATGTTCAAGGTGTATCTGGAGGTATTGGTCAAGATGATAATCCATTTGATTGGAGTACTGTATGCTCAAATATTGAAAAAGGGTTACTTGAAGATGGTTTCAAGAGGGGTACTGAGTACGAGATTATGTTGGTACCCAACATTATTAATATCACATATGGGAGAGGTGTTGGTTATACTTTTGAAGAGGAAGTCTTTGATAAAACAGTCCATGAGATCAGTGCAACTAAGATAAGAAAAAAATTAAGAGAGGAAGGTAAGTTGTAAAACTTTTCTAGCATTGGCTGGGTTACCCCTTTCCTGTAGGTCTTGAAAAGTAACCTCGTTAGGTTTATACCATTCATTAAACATGTCTAAAAACATTCATTGACTGTGCCTGTTTATGATTGCTAAACGCACCCCTTGTCTACCCTCACGGGCAATTAACACAAAGTGCATAGAAAACAAAAGATTAGCTATTAAATGGTGCGGGTGATAGGACTTGAACCTACACGCCCTAAGGCGCCAGAACCTAAATCTGGTGCGTCTACCAATTTCGCCACACCCGCGAATAATTTAAGTAATAGCAACAATAATGAAAATTAAAATAAAAAAAACTACTTTCATTATTTTTTAAAGTATTAGATAAAAAAGACGAAAATATGATTTCATTTCGCCTAATTTTTAGGCATATGGAGAAAAATTAATCATTTTCCTACAAATGTTAAGTTTTTTTGTTCTTTCCGGAATTTGTTCGTTGAATTTTTTACTCCAGCGCAAAATAAGTGACACGAGGAGATATCATATGAAAAAAATCGAAGCGATTATAAAGCCGTTCAAACTGGATGAAGTTAAAGAAGCGCTTCAAGAGTTTGGAGTGCAGGGTTTAACAGTCACTGAAGCTAAGGGATTTGGCAGGCAAAAGGGTCACACTGAATTATATCGAGGGGCAGAATATGTCGTCGATTTTCTTCCAAAGATTAAAATAGAGATTGTCGTAGCGGACGAGATTTTCGAGGACGTGGTAGCAACAATTACAGAGAAAGCGAAAACCGGAAAGATTGGAGATGGGAAGGTCTTTGTTACAGATGTGTTAAATGCTGTGAGAATAAGAACCGGAGAAGATGGTGAAGACGCACTTTAAATTGAACTGTAATTCAAACTTTGAAAGGGATTAATTAATGACTATTAAAAAAGTACTAAGTGAAATTAAGAAAGGTGATTATGAATACGTTGATATGAGGTTTACTGACCCTAGGGGAAAGCTTCAACACGTAACTGTAATGGCTTCCGAAGTAGACGAAGGTTTCCTTAAAAGCGGGTGGATGTTTGATGGATCTTCTATAGCTGGCTGGAAGTCCATTAATGAGTCGGATATGAAGCTAATGCCGGACCTTAATTCTGGCTATCTTGACCCATTTTATTCGGAAAAGACATATTGTTTGCATTGTAATGTCGTAGAACCAGAGAGTGGAAAACTCTATGGAAGAGACCCGAGAAGTACGGCCGTAAAAGCGGAAGAATACCTCAAAAAAACTAAAATCGGAACAAAAGCATTTTTTGGGCCAGAAGCAGAATTTTTTCTTTTCGACGATGTTAAGTTTTCAAACTCAATGAATAAGGTTAGCTTCGAGGTAGACGCTATGGATGCATCATGGAATACCGATACAAGCTATGAAATGGGAAATATGGGTCACAGGCCAGGCGTTAAGGGCGGCTATTTTCCAGTGAATCCAACCGATGCTGGTCAGGATATTAGATCGGAGATGCTGTCTACGATGAAAAGAATGGGAATGAAAGTTGACAAACATCATCACGAGGTAGCTTCATGTCAGCATGAGCTTGGTCTTGTTTTCGATTCGCTGAAAGCTCAGGGAGATAATCTACAAAAATATAAGTACGTAATCCAGAATGTAGCTCACTCTTACGGAAAGTCCGCTACTTTTATGCCAAAACCAATTGCCAATGACAATGGAACAGGAATGCATACAAACATGTCAATCTGGGATGGAAACAGCCCAGTTTTCGCTGGTAAAGAATATGCAGGATTGTCAAAAAATGCGCTATATTACATAGGCGGAATACTGAAGCATGCCAAGGCCTTGAATGCTTTTACAAACCCCTCGACCAACTCGTATAAGAGATTGATTCCTGGATTTGAAGCTCCTGTTTTACTTGCATTTTCAGCGAAGAATAGGTCTGCTAGTATCAGAATTCCGTACGTGGAGTCATCCAAAGCAACGAGAGTAGAAGCTAGATTCCCAGATCCTACAGCCAACCCATATCTTTCTTTTGCAGCATTGTTAATGGCTGGCTTGGACGGAATAAAGAACAAAATTGATCCAGGAGAGGCTGCAACTAAAGATTTATACGATCTACCTCCAGACGAATTAGCATCTATTCCCACAGTGTGTGGTAGTCTCAGGGAGGCTTTGAATAGCTTGGAAAATGACCATGAATTTCTTCTTCAGGGAGATGTTTTCAACGTTGATCAACTAGAAGGATACATGGATCTTAAGTGGGAAGAGGTATATGCTGTCGAGCATACACCTCATCCGGTAGAATATGGTCTCTATTATTCGCTCTAAAATTTTTAAACACTTAGAAAGGCGTAAGCAAGCTCTTACGCCTTAAAGCGTCTTGTACGTTTTTCTATTAATTTTGAAATGATTGATGTAACGTTGTTTCGTTACATATTAGAGGTCTTATATCATAACAAAGTCAAAGCAAGCATATGACGCCTCCTCAATAGAGGTTCTTGAGGGACTAGAACCAGTAAGGAAACGCCCGGGTATGTATATCGGGGATACGGATAGTAAAGGTCTCCACCATCTTGTATCTGAAGTATTAGACAATTCCATGGATGAAGCCGTTGCTGGCTTTGCGACAAAAATTGATATCGAGCTTACCTCTGAAGAGGAAATATCAATTTCAGATAATGGGAGAGGAATACCAATAGATTTCCATCCAAAATTTCCAGATAAAACAGCCCTTGAAGTTATTTTTTGCACCTTACATGCAGGTGGAAAGTTTTCTGACAAAAATTATTTGACATCAGGTGGATTACACGGCGTGGGAATTTCTGTTGTTAATGCTCTATCAGAAAAGCTAACAGTAGAGGTGGTAAAAAACAGAGTTTGTTATTCTCAGAGTTTCTCAAAAGGCATGCCACTCGGGAAGCTTTTAAAAATAGGAGAAAAAAGAATTAGCTCTGGTACGAAAATTACATTTTCTCCTGATAAGACAATATTTAGTGGTAACAAATTTTTTAATCCAGAGAAAATATATGAGCTAGCTAAATCTAAGGCTTATCTGTTTTCTGGGGTAACGATTGACTGGAAAGCACCAAATATTGGAGAAAATAATCTAAATAAAATACCAACCTCCGAGAGATTTCACTTTGAAAATGGACTAATGGATCTAGTTAGATCTAACACTGCGGTAGAATACAATATTACAAATGATTATTTTGTTGGGGAGGCAGATTTCAAAGAAAAATTTGATCTAAAAGAAAAAGGGTCCATTCACTGGTGTGCTTGCTTCAACTCCTATAACCCTGTTATCAAGTCATTTTGTAATACTATTCCTACTATCGAGGGAGGGACGCACCAGACTGGCTTTCTAAACGCAATTGCTAAGGGATTTAAGTCGTATGTTGAACTAATAGGAGATAAAAAAATTCTCTGCTATTAATAAAGACGACGTACTAGAAATTTTATCTAGCTCAATATCGGTGTTTGTTGAGCAACCTCAATTTGTTGGACAGACAAAAGACAAGCTATCAAATTTGGAGGTACAAAAGAAAGTTGAAAGTATAATAAAGGATCGTTTTGAGAATTGGTTGGCAAATGACAAATCAAGAACACTTTTGTTAATTGAAAACCTTCGAATGAGGGCAGAAGAGAGAATAAAGGCTAAACAAAAAAAAGAAACTCTTAGGAAAACACCATTAAAAAGACTGATGCTCCCTGGCAAACTCGCAGACTGTTCTATTTCAGACAAAGATGGAACCGAACTGTTTCTGGTTGAGGGAGACAGCGCTGGTGGTAGTGCCAAGCAGGCAAGAAATAGGACTACCCAAGCCATTCTCCCTTTAAAAGGCAAAATTCTAAATGTTGTAGGCTCTAGCAACAAAAAAGTCTCTGAAAATCAAGAGATTGATGATCTTTGCAAAGCATTAGGCGTAAAATTAAATTCCCCACATGACATAAGCAATCTACGGTATGAAAAAATTATTATAATGACTGATGCGGATGTTGATGGGGCACATATTGCTTCACTTCTCATCGCGCTTTTCCATACGAGACTTCCAAAAATTATTGAAGAAGGCCACCTATTTATCGCTGCACCACCTCTCTATAAAATTTCATATAAAGATGAAATATATTATGCAAATAGTGACGAAGAAAAAGAAACAATATTAAAGAAATTGAGTTCATCAATGGATAAAATACAAATTAGCAGATTCAAAGGTTTAGGAGAAATGAACCCTTCGCAACTTAAAGAGACAACTATGGATATTAAAACAAGACGCTTGATACAAATAAGCTTGAATCTGAGCCTTCTAAAAGAGACGAATAAACTTGTTGACAATCTAATGGGCAAAAACCCTGAATATAGATTTAATTTCATATCAAAAAATGCTAAGTCATTGGATAATAGCTTAATATTGTAGTTTACACCTTGGATGAACAACTAAATAAGTTTGTTTTAGCAACTCAAAAACCACCAGTTATGGAGGTTAGAGAGTGGTTAAAACTTCATAGGACATCTCAAAATCCTCTCTTAAATCTTAGCCAAGCTGCACCAATGTCTCCACCTCCTGACAACTTGCTGAAATATCTGTCCGAACAATCTCTTTTAACAGAAAATCATTTATATGGAGATGTTCTTGGTGATATTCCTTTAAGAGAGGAGATAGTAAATTTATGGAATGAAGAGTATAGTTCTGCGATCTGCATTAATAACGTGGCTATAACTTCTGGTTGCAATCAGGCTTTTTGCGCCGCAATATCAACCATTGCTTCTGCAGGAGACTCTATTCTTGTACCTGTTCCTTGGTATTTTAATCATGAAATGTGGTTAGCAATACAAGGCATCAATATCATACCTATACCCTGCGATATAAATATGCTTCCTGATATTGAGACAGCAAGGAAACTTATCGACAAAAAAACAAAAGCTATTGTTATCGTCACCCCTAATAACCCAACAGGTGTTGAATACCCTTCGAAATTGGTTGAAAATATTAGCAATCTAGCTAGGGACAATAATTTAAAATTGATAATTGATGAAACCTATAAGAACTTCGGTAATAAACAAAGTAATTTTCTTTATGAAGGAAATTGGGGTGATCATTTAATACAACTTTATTCTTTTTCAAAGGTTTATAGATTAACAGGACACCGCGTGGGACTAATGGTTGCTTCTAAGTCATTTATAAAGCAAGTAGAAAAATTTCTTGATACTACTACTATTTGTCCAAATAGATTGGCCCAAAAAGCAGCATATTTTGGCTTGCTCAATTTGCAGGAATTTATGGCAAAAGAAAAGCTAAAGATAGAAAAACTCAAAGATATTTTTGAAAAAGAGCTGCAAAATATAGAAAACTGGTCACTATTAGGTATAGGCGGTTATTTTGCGTATCTAGGTTATAATTCAAAGTTGGACTCTATATCAATAGCCAAAAAACTTCTTGCTGATCAAAACATACTTACGATACCAGGCGAAATGTTTTTTCCTAAGCCAAAAAACCTCTTTGTAAAAGAGAAACGCTCAATTAGAATTGCGTTTGCAAATTCTACATATGAAGAAATTATTGATTTGTTCAAAAGACTCAGAAATTTTGTTTTATAAAATTAATGTTCGATAGGAGAAAGTGTGGCAAGCCTTAAAGGAAATATAAGTAAGTTTTTTGCATGGATAATGGTATCCATTGTAATAATAAGCTTAGCGGGATTTGGGATTCAAGATGTAATTTTGGGTTCTACCGGACGAAACATAGCTACCGTAGGAAAAGAAAAAATATCTATCAATGAATTTGTAAGAAGTGTAGAAAATGAACTTCTCAATTTTTCAAAACAAAACAGTGTAAAGTTAACCATAGAAGAAGCAAAGAATTATGGTTTAATAAATAAAGCTTTGAACGATCTTATAGCAAAAAAAATTTTTGATAATCTCTTTAAGAATAACGAAATCTCTAGAGAGGATAAAAGCGTTGCAGACTATATAAAAACAGTTGATTCCTTTAAAAATATAAGTGGAGATTTTGATATCGAAAAATACAAGCGATATGTTATTACGACTGGAGTAGAGATTAAGGAGTTTGAAAAAACATTAAAGGGCGATCTTGTCAGAGACCTTATACTAGACGTTTTCGAAGCACCCTCAAAAATTGACACTACGATGATAGAGAAATCTATGGCTCATTATTTCCAAAGTAGATATGTCTCGTTTATAGAACTTCAAGCAAACACTTTTAGGAACGTATCAAAGAAACCTAACAGTACGGATATTTCAAAATATTTTGAAGAGAAAAAAAGATAAATTTAAGTCTCCAAATAAGAAAATATTCCAAATTGGATATATAGATTTTGAAAAATTTGTGAAGAAACAGAACATAGAAAAAAAGTCAATTAAAGACTACTATAATGAAAATATAGCTAGTTTTCGAAACGAAGAGAAACGTCTTATTGATATCCTATATTTTTCCAATACAGACAATGAAAGCGACAAACGTATCCAAGAAATAAAATCTAACCCAATACTATTCGACGAGGAGATTGTATCCAGAGGCTTAAAGACAGATGACGTTACTTTAGGGTATGTAAATAAATCAAGCTCTATGGAGAATGATAATCTCATGAAAATATTTCGTGAAGAAAATATTGGGGTTTATGGCCCTTATGAAACAGATTTAGGTTTGGCAATTTACAGAGTTAGAGAGATTATTGCGGAGAATCAAACAACTTTTTCTGATGCTAAAAATGATATAAGAAATCTTCTTGCGTCTGAGAAAGCTAAAAATGAAACTTTTAGAATCCTAGAAGATCTCAATAATGAAGTTGCTGCTGGGCAGACTTTAGAAGATTTGGCGTCAAGATTTTCAATTTCATTAGAGTTACTAGAAATTGAAAACAATGAATTACCAGACAGGTTTAAAAGTGATCCGAACGCGAAAGCATTATTCGACAACGCAAGTGATCAAATTAATGAATTCATAGTATTAACTGATAATTCATTAATTGCTGCGAAACTAGACAAAGAAATAAAGTCTAGAAGTTTAGGTTTGACAGAAGTATCAGGAGATATAGAGAAGGTTTTGCGTAAAGAAAATATACTTATTGCAGCAAAGTCTTACTTCGATAAAAAATTAAATATAAATAACGAAAGCTTCCTAAACCAATTATTTGAAATGAATAGTCGTGAAGACATCTTTATAGAGATTAAGAATAAAAAGGTTTTTAGGTTTAATCTAGATACTCAAATGACTCAAGAACTTATGGCGCGAATATTTTCTCTTGAAGAAAAGGAATATTTATTCTTCTATGATGGCGATAAACTTTTTCTAGCTTTTATTGAAACTATAACACCTGACGATATAGACAATGAGCTAAAGAGCACACTGACAGCACAGCGAAAAGAATTTTTCAAAAGAAGCTTACGACAAAATTTTATAAATAATTATTTAAACTTTATAAAGCAAAATGCTGATATAAATGTAAACGAAAGGTTAATAGAAAGCACCTTATTAAATCTGCAAAGAACTAGCTGAAATGATTAATGAGATATTCCCAAGCTTCCATAAATTCAAAAAAATTGGTAGCCACAATCAATTAATTTTTAAAAAAATAATTGCTGATAAAGAGACTCCAGTCTCAATTTTTGAAAAAGTTTGTGGAAGCCAAAATAATTGCTTTTTGTTTGAATCTGTGACAGGCGGAGAAAATAAAGCCCGGTATTCAATCATAGGAATGAGACCTGACCTAGTTTGGGAAAGTACGATGGGTGGATGCAAAATTGCAGAAAACTTACAGGAATCTAGTAAACCAAGGTTTAGAGAATTAAATAATAACCCTTTAGAGGAGCTTAAAGACACCATAGAGAGCTGCAAAATTGATATACCTTTAGGACTTCCTCCTATGATTGCAGGTCTATTTGGCTATGTAAGCTATGACGTAATAAGGCTGATAGAAAACTTACCTAATATAAATAATGACGAGCTTGGTGTTCCTGATATTCTATTAATTAGACCGACTATTCTTATTGTGTTAGATGCAATAAAAAATGAATTAATTGTTGCATCTCCAGCTTGGGCGAACGACAAGCAATCTTTACAAAAAACCTATAATAACTCAGTAAAACTGATTGAGGAAACAGTCATGCAAGTTGCCTTGCCAAGAAAAAAAGCAACGGCACAGAAAAAACCTAAAAATTATCTTGGAAAACCAGTATCTAATTTCACAAAAACAGCCTACTTAGATATAGTTAATAAAGCTAAAAAGTATATTAAAAGCGGGGATATCTTCCAAGTAGTACCAAGTCAAAGATGGAAAATGAAGTACTTATTACCGGGATTTTCATTGTATAGGTCTCTAAGAAGAACGAACCCATCTCCCTACATGTTTTATTTTGATTTCAATGATTTCAGCATAATAGGGTCTAGCCCAGAAATACTTGTTAAGGTCGAAAATGATGACGAGGTTACAATCCGACCAATAGCTGGCACAAGACCTAGAGGTCTAAATGAAAGCGAAGATAAGGCATTGGAAAACGAGTTATTGAATGACAAAAAGGAACTCGCAGAGCACCTTATGCTTCTTGACCTTGGACGGAATGATATAGGCAGGGTATCAAAAATAGGATCAGTAAAAATTACAGAAAGCTTTGTCATTGAAAGATATAGTCATGTCATGCACATCGTTTCAAATGTTAAGGGAAAGCTTTCTAAAAATGTTAATAACATCCGTGCTCTTCTCTCAGGTTTACCAGCCGGAACAGTTTCTGGTGCTCCTAAAATTAGAGCTATGGAAATAATTGACGAATTAGAAAATGAAAAAAGAAGTATATTTGGTGGAGGAGTTGGTTATTTTGGAGCGTCGGGCCAAATGGATTTCTGTATAGCTATAAGAACTGCTATACTCAAAAATCAGGATTTATTTTTGCAGGCTGGAGGTGGAGTAGTTTTTGATAGTGACGCAGAAAAAGAATTTCAAGAAACAGTAAATAAATCGAAAGCTTTGATTAAAGCAGCAGAAGACTCAATACACTTTTTTGGGGATTAATATGCTGTTGATTATAGATAATTATGATAGCTTTACTTATAACCTTTACCATTACTTTGGTGAATTAGGTTATCAAGCTCAAGTTCACAGAAATGATGAAATTTCAGTTGATCAGATTATTAACTTAAAACCAAAAGGAATCGTAATTTCCCCAGGTCCACGTGGTCCTGAAAAAGCTGGGATATCCGTTGACCTAGTAAAGGCAGTTGCGGACAACCGAAAAATACCACTATTAGGCGTTTGTCTAGGCCATCAAGCTATAGGTGCAGCGTTTGGTGCAAAAATAATTAGTGCTCCTGAGATAATGCATGGAAAAGTAGATATGGTTTATCACTCTCAGAATCATATGATTTTTGAGAACTTGTCATCACCTTTCGAAGCCACAAGATATCACTCTCTATGTGTAGATCCCAAAACCCTACCCTCTTCACTTGCAGCGATTGCAAAGTCTGGAGATGATACTATTATGGCTATTATGCATCATGAGTTACCTATATTTGGCCTACAATTCCACCCAGAATCAATTAGGACAACTTGTGGAAAACAAATTCTTCATAACTTTTTGAGTATTTTGGAATCAAATAATGCGTGAAAAAGTTAAAGAATTATTATTAAAAGCAACACAAGGACCCATATCATTTAAAGACGCCGAGATTGTTTTTGAAAACATAATGGATGGTAATTTATCAGATGTCGAAATATCTTCATTTCTTACATCTTTAAAAGTGCGCGGCGAAAGCATAGATGAGCTTACGGCTGCTGCCTCTATTATGAGGAAAAAATCCCTAAAAGTGTTAAATAGTGAGCATGCTGTAGATATTGTAGGAACGGGTGGAGATGGAATGAATACGCTAAATATTTCAACGGCGAGCTCTCTGCTTGTTGCTTCTACTGGTGTGAAAGTAGCCAAACATGGTAATAGAAAAATTTCCTCACTTGCTGGAGCTTCTGATACTCTTGAGATACTTGGCATAAATACTTTTATGGAACCAAAAGTTGCACAAAAATCCTTGGAACAATTTAACTATTGTTTTATGTTGGCCCCTATTTATCATCCTGCTATGAAAAATGTCATGCCTGTTAGACAAGAGCTTGGCTATAGAACAGTATTTAATATACTGGGTCCTCTTACTAATCCGGCTTCTGTTAAATATCAACTTATCGGTGTCTATGAAAAATCATTAGCTTTAAAAATGATAGAGGTTCTTAGAAATTTAAATACAAAGAGAGCTTGGGTAGTTCACGGATCAGATGGTACTGATGAAATTTCTATCACCGGTGAAACTTATGTGGTTGAACTCGATAGAGGTAAAATTAAAGAGTTCAAAATTAGCCCTGAAGATGTTAATTTAACATCGTGTGATTTGTCAGAAATTTTGGGAGGATCTCCTAAATTCAATGCGCAAAAAATCGAGCAATTAGTAAATGGGGAAAAAAGTGGATTTTTTTACTCAGTTATTCTTAACAGTGCTGTTGCATTAAATATTTGTGAAAAAGTAACAAACATTCAAGACGGGGTTAGATTGGCTTCCGATGCATTACTTTCTGGAAAAACAAAGGAGCTAATTAAAAACTTAAAAGAAGCGAAGACTTCATTGCGATGAGTATTTTAGATAAAATAAAGCTTACAAAATTGGAAGAAGTAAGTAAATTAGACAAAGATAAGCTAGAATACGATAGGATCAATTTCATTAAGTCTTCTCAAAACAATGAGAGATTTGAAAACTACCTAAAGAAATTAGGGAATAATGATTATACGTTAATAACTGAAATCAAAAAAGCATCTCCATCAAAAGGGATTATTAGAAAAGATTTTAACCCAACAGAATTGGCAATATCTTATGAAAAAGGTGGAGCATCGTGTCTGTCTGTCTTAACAGATACAACATATTTTAAAGGTTCTAATGATTACATTGCTCAAATTAAGGATGTTGTCTCGCTACCCATTCTAAGAAAAGAGTTTATGATTGACCCTCTTCAGGTGATAGAGTCAAAAAACCTTGGCGCTGACTGCATCCTTATTATAATTGGAATGAACTCAATTGAAGACAATAAGACTATTGAATCTATAGCTTTAGATATTGGATTAGAATGCATTTTAGAGGTACATTCTCTTGAAGAGCTCGAAGCAACCAAGCATTTCTCGTCAAATATTATTGGTATAAATAATAGAGACCTTAACACTTTTAACACTGATATCGAAACCACAGTCAAGCTATTGCCCAATGTGCCTAAAAATAAAACTGTAATATCTGAATCTGGTTTGTCAAAGAAGAGTGATTTGGAAAGACTAGCCAAGCTTGGAGTATCATCATTTCTTGTTGGAGAAAGTTTGATGAGGCAAGAAGATCTTGAAAAAGCAACAAAATTGTTGATGAATCGATAATGGATAAAAAATTTAGTCATTTGGATAACAAAGGTAATGCAAGAATTGTTGACATTTCAAAAAAGAAAAAAACATCAAGATACGCAAAGGCAAAGGCTACTGTTTGGCTTTCAAAAAAAATACTTACAATGATAAAAAATGATAAATTTCAAAAAGGAAATGTTATTAATGTTGCTAGGATTGCTGGTATTATGGGAGCAAAGCAAACGTCAAGTTTGATCCCTTTATGTCACAATATTAATCTGGATAGTAGCGATATTAATTTTAGATTTCTAGAAGAAGAACTCGAGATAGTTAGCACCGTAAAATCTGAAGAGAAAACTGGAGTAGAGATGGAAGCGCTAACTGCAGTTACAGTTTCTTGCCTTACAATTTATGATATGGTCAAAGGAGTAGATAAGTCTGTTTACATTAAAGATATATCGCTATTAGAAAAAAAAGGTGGGAAAACTGGTGATTATAAGAAAAAAGAAAGCATTAAAAAATGAATGTTTTCAGAGCGTTAAAGGAAATATATAAACAAAATTTTTCATGTTTGGCTGAAAATATATACTTAAAAGACTCGTTTGGCAGAACTCTTTCAAAACCACTAGCTATAAACAAAAATATTCCTGAATTTGATACATCCTCCATGGACGGATTTGCCGTTAGGAAGTCATCCTTAGGAAAGATCGGTAGGTTCACAGTATTAGGTGAAACACCTGCTGGTTCTAGATCGAGCTATACGATTAAGCCCAATGAGTGTGTCAAAGTTTATACTGGATCTAGAATGCCTAAAAATGCTGATTTTGTTGTAATTCAGGAAAACACTTTGAGCCAAAGTAATTTCATGTATGTCAATAATTATGATAAAAAAAGCTCATATGTAAGAAAAACTGGATTAGATTTTAAGAAGGGGCAAATAATTTCTAACCCCATGTTAATTGACTACAAGCTTATTTCTGCTTTAGCTTCCCTCAATGTAGAAAAAGTTTCTGTTATAAAGAAACCGAAAGTTTGTATTATTCCAACCGGAAATGAGATTTTAGCGTTAGGAAGCAAAGCAAAAAAAAACAGTATTTATTCATCTAGCCCATATGGCATCAAATCTATGTTAGAAAATGAGGGAGCGGAGGTAACTATTGCTCCAATATGCAGAGATAACTTGGATGAGATAATCTGTGCCCTTTCTAATACCAAACAATCTCAAATAATCATAACGCTAGGAGGTGTATCAAAGGGTAATTATGACCTTATACGTAAGCACTACAGGAAGCTGGGTATAAAAATTCTTGTGGATGGGATACCGATAAAGCCAGGAAAGCCATTAATTATAGGGAAATTGGATCGCAAAATTATTTTTTGTTTACCAGGCAATCCGATATCAAGCATTGTATGTAGCAAGTTGTTTGTTGTATCATTAATTAGAAAAATTCTAGGCGAAAAGCTTGAAACACTAACTACACGAAAAGCTTTGTTGTCCGAAGACATTGAAATTCCAATTTCGCAACGAGAACACTACATGAGGGCATTTACATATCAAAAGGCAGCAACACAATATGTAAAACCATTTTCAAAACAAGACAGCTCATTACATTCTGTGCTAATAAAATCAAACTGTCTTTTAATTATTCCTCCAGGATCATCTTCAAAGCTTAAGGATCAAATTGTAGATATCATTGATATTTAGATTGACACCTATTAAAAGAACATATATAGAACATGGTAGAGGTATATATGTTAACAAAAAAGCAACATGAACTTTTATTATTTCTTGAAGAAAGAATATCTCAGTCTGGTGTAACTCCTTCTTTTGAAGAAATGAAAAATAAAGTGGGCCTTAAATCAAAGTCAGGAATTCACCGACTAATTTCTGCCCTCGAAGATAGAGGGTTTATAAAAAAATTACCTTTCAAAGCGAGAGCAATAGAGATTATAAAATCACCCAATATAAAGTCAAAGTCTTCAGACCATAAACCTGATACACTTGATAAGCAGGTCGTTGAGTTACCAGTAGTTGGAAGAATTGCAGCTGGGCTACCCATAGAGGCGATTGAAGCAGGAGAGAAATCTTTATTCGTATCAAGATTTTTAACAAAAGGATCGGATAGTTTTATTCTCGAAATAAAAGGGGAATCAATGATTGACGCTGGTATAAATGACGGGGATTTTGCAATTATCAAAAAGCAGAGCACAGCAAATAATGGTGAAATCGTGGTAGCTTTGACAGATGAAAATGAAGCTACATTAAAAAGATTTAGAAAACGAGGTGATACAATAGCTTTAGAAGCTGCAAATGAATTGTTTGAAACCAGGATATATTCGGCTGGTCAAATAAGTATTCAAGGAATTCTGATTGGCTTGATTAGGCAATACTAATAGCCTATAAGTCTTACTTATGGAAATAAGAACAAGATTTGCTCCTTCTCCAACAGGTGACTTACATATTGGAGGTGCCAGAACCGCACTTTTCAACTATCTATTTGCAAAAAGTATGAAAGGAAAATTTCTACTACGCATTGAAGATACTGATTTAAAAAGATCTAAAAGCTCTTTAACAGAAAAAATCATAAATGATATTAAGTGGTTGAATATTCCTTGGGATGAAGAAATCGTTTTTCAAGGAAAAAACCAAAATAAACATAAACAAATAATTGATTATTTATTAAAAAAAGGACTAGCCTTTAGATGCTTCGCCGAGAGGGAAAATCAAACGGGAAGTAATTTTGAAAAAAGTGGTGCACGAGAGGCTGCGTTCAGATCACCATGGAGAGATCTTAGTAAAAATACACAACCTGATAAACAATATGTGGTACGATTCAAAGTTCCAAGTGAACCCTCTCGAATTAATTTCACTGATAAAGTAAGAGGAAAACTTACATGGGATTTAAGCACAATAGAAGATTTTGTGATTGCGCGAAGTGATGGTAGCTCAACATATAATCTAGCAGTTGTTGTGGATGACTATAACATGAAGATCAGTCATGTTATAAGAGGAGAAGATCATCTTACAAACACGGTTAAGCAATTACTTCTATACCAAGCATTAAATTGGGCAACTCCAGAATTTGCACACATTCCCCTTATACACAATGAGAGTGGCGAAAAACTATCAAAAAGAGATGGAAAGAGTAGCTTACTAGACTTTAAGCAAGAAGGATTTTTACCAGATGCAATGTTAAATTATCTTGCGAGGCTTGGTTGGAGCTATCAAGATGAGGAGTTTTTCAGCTTAAACCAAGCAATTTCCTGGTTTACACTAGATGGAATAAGAAAAAGTCCTTCTAGGTTTGATATAAAAAAACTTTTGAATATATCTAAAAAGCACCTGTTATCAAAGCCAGCAGATGAAATTCATAAGTTACTTTTACAATATATGAAAATTTATAAAGACATAAGTTTGTCAGAAACTACTTCAGAAAAATTGAGACAGTATTTACCTCTAGTAGTTGAAAGATGTACTTCACTTGGAGAAGTATTTGAGGCATCTTCATTTTTATTTGAAGCAGATGAAGTTAGAGACAAAAAAGTGATGGCACTGTTAGATGATAATTCAAGAAAGATAATTTCAAATTTCGTGTATGCAATTAAATCAGCAAATTTTGTCTGGAATTCGAAACTTTTAAATGAATTCATAAATACTTATTGCGAAGAAAGTGACTTAAAGTTTCGTGATATTGGCATTCCCCTAAGAATAGCTTTAACTGGATCAACTTCATCACCTAGCATAGTTCATATTATGGAGATATTAGGGGAAAATCAAACACTTGATAGATTAAATATTAATGTTGATTGAATCAAAAATTGATTAATATTTATTATAAACTATACTGATGTTTAATAATTTAGGGGCTGGATAATATTGCTGGATAAAACACAAAAGTTTGCTGAACTTAAAATAGATGAGAAGAGTATAAAGGTACCTGTTAGTAAAGGGACGTTAGGGCCTGATGTTTTAGATATAAGGAGTTTATATAAAGAAACAGGGTTGTTTACATATGATCCTGGTTTCACTTCCACAGCATCCTGTGACAGCAATATAACTTTTATAGACGGCGATAAGGGTGAGCTTCTTTACCGAGGGTATCCTATTGAAGAGTTAGCCGAAAAATCTAATTTTTTGGAAGTGGCCTACCTACTGTTACGAGGTGAATTGCCGACGAAGCCACAATATGATGACTTTTGTAGCAGGGTGACACGGCATACGATGCTACACGAACAAATGTTAAATTTTTTTCGTGGTTTCAGAAGAGACGCCCATCCTATGGCGATTGTTTGTGGCGTTCAGGCGGCTATGTCTGCATTTTATCATGATAGTACAGATATCAACGATCCATGGCAGAGAGAGGTAGCAACAATCAGAATGATTGCAAAACTTCCGACAATCGTTGCTTGGGCATATAAATATTCTATCGGACAACCATTTGCTTATCCCAAGAATAATCTTCAATATGCCCCCAATTTTTTACAAATGTGCTTTTCAGTTCCTGCTGAAGAATATGTGAGTGATCCAATTTTAAGTAAGGCTATGGATAGAATATTCATTCTTCATGCTGATCATGAACAAAATGCTTCAACTTCTACCGTTAGGCTTGCTGCTTCTTCTGGAGCAAATCCATTTGCCTGTATAGCTGCAGGTATAGCATGCCTCTGGGGCCCTGCTCATGGAGGCGCCAATGAGGCTGCATTAAATATGTTAAAAGAGATTGGGACTCCTGACCGGATACCTGAATATATCTTAAAGGCAAAGGATAAAAATGATCCATTTCGACTGATGGGCTTCGGACACAGAGTTTATAAAAACTTTGATCCTAGATCCAGAGTTATGAAGCAAAGTGCAGATGAAGTCCTTGAATTGCTAGGGGTCAAAAATAATCCAACACTTCAAGTGGCAAAAGAACTAGAAAAAATTGCTTTGGAAGATGAATATTTTATTGAGAAAAAACTGTATCCGAACGTCGACTTTTATTCTGGAATAATACTCGAGGCTATGGACTTTCCAACCTCCATGTTCACTCCAATTTTTGCATTGGCTAGAACGGTAGGGTGGCTTGCTCAATGGCAAGAGATGATTTCAGACCCTAATATTAAGATTGGTCGCCCAAGACAACTTTTTACCGGCGCAACTCATAGAACTTATAAGACTTTTGATAAGCGGTAAAATATCTACTGTAATTTAAAATAATTTTTAATTGATTTTGCTGCACGTATCGCAGGATCTTTGGAACCATATCCAAGTTCTCTGATTGCCTGTTTGGAAGAAATTAGCTGAGCCTGTGCATACTTTTTTTTACCCAAAATCTTTTCTGATTCACTGTATAAATTCTTGGAATTACATCGGTAAAAAAGAAACTCTGGAATATTATTACTCTTTGTTATCAAGTTTACCAAATTTGCTGACGAAACATTTACAAAAAGTCTATAAATTACCTGAGTTAAAAAGCCAGCGCGATATCCAACAACCATTGGTACACTTGATTTCGCCAATTCCAAAACTACAGTGCCTGAGGTTACAAGTGCTAAATCTGAACACGCATAAAGAGACATTTTGTCCCTTTCAAATTCTGCACTGGACATAATTTTTGCATCAATCTGCTTTACTTTTATACTTCTCTTTATAGCTATTTCTTTAAAAGTTTTTGAAACTATACTTGGAGTCGGACATATGAAAATTATATCAGAAAATTTTTCAGATAAGGAATAAGCGGTATCCAAAAAAATTGGAAGCATTCTTTTCACCTCGCTGATCCTCGACCCAGGTAGCAGGGTTACTATTTTTGTTGAATCCTTAATGTTTAAACTTCTTTTAAAGGAAACAACATCCCTTGTTTTTGGCAATACATTGGTAGATATAGGGTGCCCAACAAAATCACATTTTATTTGAAAGTTTTGTAAAAACTCACTTTCAAAGGGCAAGATCGACAAAATGTGATCAAAATTCTTTTTTAAAATTTTAACTCTTCCCTGACGCCATGCCCAAACAGATGGCAAAACGTAATGGACAATATTTGCTTTTTTCCACTTTTTTTTTATCAGCGAGGCTAGGCGTAAGTTAAATTCGGGAGCATCTATAGTAATTATAATGTCAGGTTTCCATGCAATATTATATTTATAAGCTTGTCTCAAAATTTTAAAAATAGGAAAAAAGTTAATTAAAATATCCTTTATTCCCATCACAGAAAGTAATGAAAAATTAAATAGATTTTTAAAGCCTTCACTTTCCATTAAAGGGCCTCCCAGACCTTGAAAGTCAATATGATTTTGGGTATCTAATTCATTTTTTAACGCTCGAATCAAGTGTGCGCCTAGCAGGTCGCCAGAATGTTCTCCTGCGCTTATAAATATTTTCAACATTTAAAGTCTTTATCTACAAATTTGCCCGAAGCAAGAAACATATTATATTCCTGTAACGTATCCATAATTAAATCCCTATTTACTAAGATAACCTTATTGCTCTCAATTACTAACCCATTTAATTTTGCATTTTTTGCTAATTTTATTGTACGAGGGCCAATGACTGGGGTATCGATATCCAGAACTTGTTCTGGCTTCGATCCTTTTATTAATATTCCACCAGAGATAATTTTTTTGGACCTTTTATTATTTCTTTTTCTAAAATTAATTATTGCTCTTATCATTTCATCGGTTCCAGTAATCGTCTCCAGACCTAAACAATGTCCATGTTGGAAAATTAAGGATTGACCAATATCAAGTTTTGCGTACTTGAGAAAAATTTTTACTCCTTCTTCTATTTCCTTAAGAACTTTTTCACCAATAGGAGTAAACCCGTATATTCCTGAGTCTAATGTAAGTTGAGGTAAGAGATCTTGAACTTTTACTAGTGTAAATTCTTGATCAACAAAAATTTGCTTTACAGCAGAAAAAATTTCTCCATCCCCTTTGTTAAGAATTGAAAATACGTTCGATAAAAGTATTTGTGAACCGTAATTTACTTTTGAAAAATCTATTTCAGGCCTTTCCATATACCCTATTAACGCTATGTCATTTATCTGTCTCTGCTTTAAAAGGGAAAATGTCTCATTTATTTCTTCATACTTTAAATCAATACGATCTAGATTTTTCTTTATTTTTACTTTGCTACATGGCAAACGTACTATTGTTGTTTCATAACCTAAAAGAACTAAATGCTCCATACAGTAAGTAGCTAATTCGCCACTTCCTACAATTAATCCAATTTTTTTTTTTTTTATTACCATATGATCGTTAACTTTTTGGAGCAACAAATGATCTTGTGCTTTCTTGCTTTATAAACTCAAGAACTTTTTGAACTTCCGTGATCTCAGTCATTACATCTTTATCCAATGCTTTTATTCGCTCCTGAAAATTCTGACTCCCTTTTCTGTCAAAAATTCTTGAAAATAGTTCAACCAGCTTTTTTATGCTTTCCTTCTTAGAGCCTCTTCTTTTTAAGCCTACCAAGTTTATACCTGATAAGACAGGTCTCATGCCTATAATCATTGAAAAAGGGATTACATCTTTAGAAACCATAGCATGCGCTCCTATCATCGAGCCCTCTCCTATCCTACAAAATTGATGAATTCCAACCAAACCACCGATATTTACATTATCTTCTATCACCACATGGCCAGCTATTGCAGAATTATTTGCAATCACAATATTACTACCCAACTTACAGTCATGACCAACATGACTCCCCAACATAAAAAGACAATTGTCTCCAATAATAGTATTACTCCCACCTCCAGCAGTACCAATGCTAATACTTACACATTCCCTAATGAGATTATTCTGTCCAATTGTAAGTGCAGATTTTTCACCAAAATACTTAAGGTCCTGTGGATCGCTTCCTATAGAAGCAAAAGGCCAAACTTTTGTTCCCTTTCCGATAAATGTTTTTCCAGAAATTGCTACATGACTTTCTAGAATAACATTATCATCCAAAGTAACTGCTGATCCAATACAACAATAGGGTCCAATTTTACAGGCTTTACCTATTTTTGCGCCATCTTCAACAATCGCTGTTGGGTGAATGATTGAGGAAGTCTTAGCCATTATAGTCCGCCATAATTATTACTGACAAAATTAAAAAAATAAAAACCATTTGCCATTGTTTAAAAATGGCTTCAAGAGAACCCATTCTAAAATCTCATCATTGCAGAGAACTCGCACTCAGACATTTTTTGGGAATTCACAATTACTTCACCTTCGAATTTCCATAGTTTATTTCTCATTTTTTGGACGGTAACAGAAAGTGACATGGAATCACCAGGGGTAACTGGCCTTCTAAATTTTGCTTTATCTATTGTAGTCAAAAGCACTAAAGCACTAGAGTCCGAAATGTCTAGACTTTTTGCTACCAAAACTGCTGCAGTTTGGGCCATAGATTCTATTTGCAAAACACCCGGAAGTACTGGGGAGGATGGGAAATGTCCCTGGAAGTACGGTTCATTTACTGTAACATTCTTTATTCCGGTAGCTGACTCATTTTTAACTATATTTATTACTTTATCTATCAGTAAAAATGGATATCTATGGGGAATCAATCTTTTAATTTCATCAATATTACAGCAATCCTTATTCATAAAATTCTCCTAATTATTTACCTAGTATAACTTCTAAGTATTTTGGATCACTCTTATAAAGTTTATCTAGTTCTAATATAACCTGTTCAGTTATATCTATTCTATTATCGAAAAATAGATCAATTTGAGATGAATCTAGAACAATAAAAGATCTATAATTTAACATTATCGGCTGGATAATTCTACCTGATAACTCAATAAAATTTTTCTTCCATTTTTCTAGACTGTCTCTTAATTGACTATCTTTCAAATCGTAATAATTTCTTGTCTTTTGAACTCTTTTATCAAAGTCATCAGCCAATTCATTAAAGTCCCTTTTTGCTAAGACGTCCCTTTTCTGGGTTAATTCTAATTCTTCATCTTCAAATTTTCTAGCATTAACATCAGCCTCTTTTTTTAACTCAAGAGCAGCATCTTGAAAGGCGATTAAAATATCGTTACCTAGTTTCGATTTTTCAAAAACATTTATACTATTTATAACTAGCACAGAAGTGGTAATATTTTTTTCTTGAGAGTAATTGGGATTAAATAATAGTAAGAGCAAAACAGCACACACTGGAATCCCCACTATATTCCTATAAAAAAAGCTCAAAATCTTGTGGCTAGGTTCAGACTAAAATATTCAAGGCTATCCGCATCTAAATATTTTTGTGGCCTTGACCAATTAAATTGAAGTGGCCCAATTGGAGTCTCCCAATTCATGGCAAAGCCGATAGAAGTTCTAAAGACTCTATCTGTTAAAACGATCCTATCTGAAAGTCCTGCAACATTTGGATCCGTTTTTAAATACCATAGACTTCCAGCTTCAGCAAAAACACTACCATATAAACCTAATTCTCTAGGCAAACCAAGAGGAAAAGAAGCTGCAAATCTTGCCATCGCGTACTTTTCACCTCCTAACGGAATAGTATACCGCCCTCCAGATAACTCTCTAGGCCCTATCCCATTATATTTAAAGCCTCGAAATGAACGACCACCTAAAACAAATCTATCGACTATTTTTGAATAACCTTTATTCATCATCAAAATCCCACCTTCTAATTCAGTTGATAAGATGATGTTATTTCCATAAATTCCTTGGTATATCTTACCACTTGCTTCTGATTTTACGAATTGCTCATCTCCACCTAAGCCAGCTATTTCAGAACCAAATTTAATCATATACCCTTTGGTTGGTGTAATGATAGAGTCTCGTTTGTCATGGCTTAAGGACAAGTCTATTAAGGATCTAGTAGATTTACCAAGATCTTGTTTTAAAACCTCAGATGTCCCTACTGAGGTAACATCTATATTTTCTAGTTTATAACTAAGTCTAACTCTTGTGTCTGATGAAAGGTTGAATCCAACTGAAGGTTTTAAAGCTAGGAGATTTGCGGTATACCCAGTGGCTCGTGGCTTTGAGTTCGTATAATCAATGTCCATTGACACAAGAACGTCTCTTCCAAGAAATCCCCGCTCTTTAAAACCTAGTCCAATAGAAGAATTATCTTTTGATCCAGAAACGCTCAACCGAATACCTTGGCCAGCACCCCTAAAATTTGATTCACTAAATGCAAACTGGGCAGAAACATCTGTATCGGTGGAATACCCTAGACCCAATGAAAGTGAACCAGTTGGAGCTTCCTTTACACCTATATCTACAATCGCATTCTGAGAGCTTGACCCTTGTCGTACGTTGACCTTTACCTCATCGAAGTAACCTAGAGATTTCAATTTCTCTTCAGATCTTTTAAGCATGGATGGATCAAAGGCGTCTCCTTCTTCAACTTGAAATTCACGCCTTATCACATTATCACGGGTGTGGGTATTACCGCTAATCTCGATCTGCTCAACAAAAAGCTTTGGGCCTTCTATAACCTTAAAAAGGATTTCTATTTCTTTTTCTTTGGAGTTTCTAAATTGGTCAACTGTTCCGATTAAAAATGGATATCCATTTTTAACAGATACTTTCTTTATATTGTCTAAAGTTTTCTGTATTTCGGAAGTATTAAAGTTATCCCCTTTAGAAGCAACAATTGAGCTTTCATATAAAGATGATGAAATACCTTTGACCATTGATTTAATTGATAAGTTGCCAAACCTAAAAAAAGGCCCTTCGTAAATAGAATAGGTTAAAAAAGCTGTCTCACCACTATCTTTAAGTCCGCCAAGCGAAGCTATAACTTTTGCGTCAGGAAAACCATTGTCTTTATAAAATTTTTCTAGAAGGTATTTATCTGCTCCTTGACTATCTTCAGAATAATTATCACTTGTAAAAAAAGATGAAAAGAGCCCTGCTCTCCTGGACTTAATAACGTTTCTAAGTTGTCTGTCCGAGAAGGACCGATTACCAACAAAATCGATTTGAGATATCTGTAAAATACTTCCTTCATCTATTTCAAAAACTAAGTCAACAAATCCCTTGTCTCTCTCAATTATTTTTGGTTCTACTCTCGCAGAATATCTAGACTTAAATCGATAAAAGTCTGAAATTATTCTGCTGTCTTTAACAACCTGTACTTTGCTAAAGGGCTGTCTTTCTTTAGATTTAATTAATGGTAATAACTCTTTATCCTCTATTTTCTTATTTCCTTCAAAAGCTAAACGACGTATCCTCTTATTTTCTTTTACTGTAATTAAGATAGTCTTGCCCTTAGGAACGACTTGAACACTTTCAAAAAGATTGCTGTTATATAAATTTTTTAAAGCTAAATTTAGGTCGCTTGCTGATAAAGATATATTTTTTTTTAACCCTGATATAGATTTAATAGTTTCAACATCTGTATTAGAATTTCCTTGTACTTTAATCTGAGAGAACTTGAACTGCGAATGCGAGGGGGTTGAAAGACATATTGAAAAACAAAAGAAAAAAAGAATTAACTTAATTAAAGATTGTTTCACGTATGGCTCCTTAAAACTTAAAAAATAACACTAGTCTTGAAATATCATTAAATGTTGTAAACATTAGCAGAGATAGTAACAAAACTAAACCAAATATCATAGAAAATCTTAAAACTTCTTCGCTAGGTTTTCTTCGTGAAAAATATTCATATATCATCATGACTATATGGCCGCCATCTAAAATAGGTATAGGCAGTAAATTAACAAATCCTATACCAGTTGAAATGATAGCCACTAAAGACAATAAAGCTAAAAGTCCTGAATTAACTGAGGCAGAAACAGCATGCGCAATTCCTATAGGCCCAGAAAGATGTTTAGGATCAACTTGACCACTAACTATACCTTTTATACCCTTAAAAGATGCTTCAATTACTCCAATCGTTGCGTCTACACCAAAAATTAACGCATTCAAAACGTTAGGCGTTTCCCTAGGAGGATAAAATATTGGGCCACCAGCTACACCAATCCTGTAGATTGAGTCAAAGTCACCGTTCTGGTTCTCAATCGGGCTTAACACAGGTTGTATAGATTTCTCGAGAATTTGACCATCACGAAAAATAGTAACATTTAACGATCTTCCTTCAGAATTTATAATTAATTCTCTCAAATCATTAAAGTTGGCGAGTTTCTTTTCTTCAACAGTTAAAAAAACATCACCGATTTGTAATCCTGCAAGCGAAGCAGCAGAGAGTGGTTCTATAGCTTCTACTATTGGCTGGAGGAGATATGGAATCTCAATTTCTCTTACTGAAGCACCTCTTCTTATTGTGAACTTTGATGTCTCTGCATCAGACCTATTTATATGAGAAAAAATATCTGAAAATGAATTAACTTTTTTACCTTCAACTTCTAGAATTTTGTCATTTACTTTAATGTCGTATTTAGCTTCATAAAACTCGTTAATTTTACCAATTACTGGGTCACTGACAGAAACACCCTGAACAAGTAAGATCAACGAAAAAACTAATACAGAAAAAATAAAATTCGCTAATGGTCCTGCTAATACAGTTGAAAATCTACCAATAAGTGGAGCTTCATTAAATTGCGCAGAATTGGAAAAATCTGAATTAGCATCAACTTGCGTTTTTATAGAAGCAAGATTATCGTCACCTGCAAACCTTACAAATCCTCCTAGAGGAATAATAGCAAACTGCCATTCAGTTCCCTTTTTGTCTCTAAAAGATAATATCCTAGGGCCAAATCCAATACTAAAAACAGCAACATCAATCTTATTAATACGAGCAACAATGAAGTGCCCGAACTCATGTACAAAAATCACTATACCAAATGCAAATACTATTGATAAAAACTGAAAAATAAAAATGTCATGCTCCTAAAACTTTAAATTTTTTGCTATTTCCCTTGTAAATTCATTTAATTCTAAGATATCTGAGACATTTTGGGGTGCTTCCATGACTCTATTTATCAATGAACTTTCTTCAAGAGTTTTTTCTACCAAGTTAGCCATGTCTAAAAAACCTATTTCTCCTGATATAAACCTGTCCAAAGCTACTTCCTTTGCTGCATTAAATATAACACCTAGATCTAAATTCTTCCCAACTTTCGCTACAATATCTAAAGCAGGAAACTTTGCAATATCAGGCTTATGAAATTCAAGAGTTTTTATTTTTGTAAAATCAATGCTTTCTAGGTCAATTTTTAATCTTTTTGGATAATTAAGTGAGTAACTAATTGGGCCTTTCATATCAGGTAAGGACATTTGTGCCAATGTTGTTCCATCATTAAAATTTACCATTGAATGAATTATTGACTGAGGATGAATTATTACCTCCACATCAGAAAACTTAAGTTCAAATAAATGCATTGCTTCAATTAATTCTAATGCTTTATTAAACATTGATGCGCTATCAATGGTTATTCTTGTCCCCATACTCCAGTTCGGGTGTTTTAGCGCTTGCTCAACTGTTGCAGACTGCATTTTTTTTAAGCTCCAATCTCTAAATGGACCACCACTAGCGGTTAGAGTTATGCTTTTCAAATCTTTCCTGCGCTCTCCCTCTAAGCATTGGAATATGGCACTATGTTCACTATCGACTGGTATTAGCTTCGTGTTATTTGTTTTACATAGAGCTAACAACAAACTTCCTGCACAAACGAGCGTTTCTTTGTTTGCCAAGGCTAAAACGCTCGAACTTTCTGCACAACGGAGAGAAACTTCTACACCAGCAAAGCCAATAATTGCTGACATGGACCAATCAACTTCTATGCAGGCTAGATCTAAAAGGGATTTTTTCCCATAGCTCAAGATAATATCAGTATCAAAAAGCGCATTTTTTAGCTTCAAAAAATGTTTTTCATTACCTATATTTGCGTATTGTGGTTTAAATTCAAGGCAATCAGCTATTAGCTGATCAACATTATTAAATGCAGAAAAAGCAATAAAATCATATAAGTCTTTATGTTCACGCAGAACTTGCAACGTGCTTTGCCCTATTGATCCAGAAGTACCAAATATGTTAATCTTTCGCTTGGTCATGTTGTCAGAAAAAAATCAATAATTTTAACAAAAAAACTTGCACATATAAGTCCATCAAATCTATCTAGCAATCCACCGTGTCCAGGTATTATATTTCCAGTATCCTTTACACCTAAATTTCTCTTAATGTAGCTCTCTATAAAGTCCCCTACTTGTGATGACAAGGCAATACCAAAAAAAACAAAAATAAAGAAATCGGAAACAAATAAATTAAATGCCTTCAGTATATAATAAAAAGTAATCACTGTTATCCATCCAAAAAATATTCCAGCCCACGTTTTGTTAGGACTAATTTTCTCAAAGACTTTTGGACCTCCAATAATATGGCCACCAACATAACCTCCTATATCGGCTAAAGCGACCACTAGCACTAAAACGACAAAAAAACTTTCACCACCAATCTCTGTTGATGACACAAGTAAATTCAATAAAAAGGATATTGATAGGTTCACATAAACTATAAAAAAGCTTAAGCCCATCGATTTAGATAAATACAAGATTAAAAAAAACAAACAACCATTCAAAAAGAAGGTCATAGATAAAAAATTTTGTGAAAAAATTAGAGGAAAAATACAAATGGCTATTAGAATTAAATTGAAAATATTTGGCTCTTTTTTGAAACTGTAAAGCCTAAATAGCTCTCGTAAAAATAATACATTTAAAATATACAAAAAGGGTGTGATAAAAAATGGGGTAATTACTGCTAATAAAAAAAGAAGTAGTAACAATACCAAAGCAGATAGAGTTCGTAATTTCAGATCCTCAAACACAAACCACACGTGTGATGTATACGCCCATGAATTTATATTTCAAAACGTTACAATCTCTGATTGTTTTTCTTTCTGTAATTCCTCAACTGAAACAGTCATTTTATCAGTCAACTCTTGAATATCGCCACTCCAAATTTGAGCCTCGTCTTCAGACATGCCTTCAGCACGAAGTCTTTTGATTTTATCCATACCATCTTTCCTGACATTTCTAATTGCTATTTTTGCATTCTCGGCGTACGTTGCAGCAAGTTTAGCAAGTTCCTTCCTTCTTTCCTCGTTTAATTCAGGAATTATTAGTCTAATAATGTTTCCTTCAGTCTGAGGTGTGAGCCCAAGTCCCGAGTTAATAAGTGCTTTCTCGACCATATTCACATTGTTGACGTCCCAAACGTTCACTGACAGCACTCTTGACTCAGGAACAGTTATTGTAGCACATTGATTTAATGGAAGCTTCGACTCATATACCTCTACCACGACGGGGTCAAGCATTGAAGAAGAAGCTCTACCGGTTCGGAGAGAAAGAAAGTCGTTCTTTAAGGACGCAATAGCTCCCGACATTCTTTTTTCAATATCACTAATGTCTAAATTAAATTCATTCATTTAGTCAATTTATCAATGAAAACCGTCCTTTACCTTCAACAATACTCAAAAAATCATCAGTTTCAAACAAAGAAAAAACATTGATAGGAATACAGTTGTCTCTAGCAAGGGCTATTGCACTAGCATCCATTACTTTCAAATTCTCCTGTAACGCAGTATCGTAAGTAATTTTTTCAATATATTTTGCTTCAGGATTTAAAATTGGGTCCTTATCATATATACCATCAACCTTAGTCGCTTTAAAAATAGCTTCACATTTCATCTCTATTGCTCTTAGAGTTGCTGCCGTATCAGTTGTAAAATACGGATTTCCTGTACCAGCGGCAAATATACAAACTCTATTTTTTTCTAAATGTCTAACAGCTCTTCTTCGGATATACGGCTCACAAATTTGATCCATAGGTATCGCTGATATTACCCTTGTATGGACATTTAACTTTTCTAACTCAGATTGCATAGCCAGAGAGTTCATTACAGTAGCTAACATCCCCATATAGTCAGCAGTTGTTCGTTCCATACCTTGCGCACTACCTTGTAGACCACGAAAAATGTTTCCTCCGCCTATAACTAGGCATACCTCAATGCCCTTTTCATGAACCTTTTTTATTTCAGAAGCTATTTTATTTACCGTTGGCGGATGTAAACCCACTTTCAGTTCTCCCATCAAAGCTTCACCAGATATTTTAAGTAAAATTCGCTTATATCGACTTTTTTTTGTCAATCTCAAATAGCCTACTAATTAACTATATCTTTAACTTCGGTGGCGAAGTCACTTTCTTTCTTATCAATACCCTCTCCAACCTTAAATCTGACAAAATTGATTAACACTTGATTATTTTTTTCTAGAACTTGACTTATAGAAGAGTCCGGATCCATCACAAATTTTTGGTTTAGCAAAGTGTTTTCTTCATAGAATTTTTTAAGTTTTCCTGAAAGTATCTTTTTTGCAATATCGGCTGGCTTTCCTTCTGAAATAAGCTGCTCACTAATGATCTTTTTCTCTCTATCGACTAGATCTGCATCAAGATCATTCTCAGACATTGCTAATGGAGATGTTGCAGCGATATGCATCGCTAACTTTTTTCCAAAATCTTCATCTTTATTCCCTTCTAGAGAAACTAGAACACCTATTTTACCACAATCCTTTGAAACCGAATTATGTAAATAAGAATAAATATTTGAACCTTTAATACTAATTACTCGTCTCAAACTAATGTTTTCTCCAATTGTAGCTATTTTGTTATTAATAATCTCTTGAATATTTTTTCCTGAAATACTCTTATTCAAAAGTTTATCCTTGTCCGTTATTCCAAACCCTTGATCCAAAATTAGATCTAACAAATCAGTGAATTCTTTATTTGTTGCAACAAAATCCGTCTCAGAGTTCAGTTCAATCATCATACCCTCATTTTCATGAACTCTTACTCCGACCAAGCCATCTGCTGCAACCCTTGAAGATTTTTTTTCTGCCTTAAGAAGCCCTTTTGTTCTTAGCCAATCTTGGGCAGCCTCTAAATCACCGTCTGTTTCGAGGAGAGCTTTTTTCGCATCCATCATACCTGCTCCTGATTTTTCTCTAAGTTCTTTTACCAATAAAGCTGATATCAATTTATTCTCCTTTGATTATTATTACTCATCATTTTTACTTTACTTTGGCGATTTCAGTCTTGGAACTAACGTCGCTTTTAACTGTGTCTCGTTCTTTTTCTGAAATGGCGACATTGGAGGTGTCTTCTGCACCATCAGCACCTTTAAGTTCTTCTTTCGCCTCGCTAGAATGCGATTTAGGTTGATCAGCCTCTTTTTTATCTTCGGGTATAACTTCGTCAGCAGCTTCTTGCTCCAACACTTCTTCTTCAGGAAAGTCTTCAGATACCGGAGTTTGAGCTTCACCTAAATCGATACCAGCAGAGCCTAATTGCGACTCCATACCATCTAAAATAGTTTTACTTACTAAATCGCAATACAGAGATATTGCTCTTGAAGCATCATCATTACCAGGTATTGGGAAATCAACTCCATCAGTGGAAGAGTTAGTATCCAGTATTGCTACAACAGGTATGCCAATCTTTTTTGCTTCTTTTATTGCTATAGCCTCTTTATTGGTGTCGATAACAAAGAGCATGTCAGGTATATTTTTCATATCCTTTATACCCCCAAGTGATAAGTTCAACTTTTGATGTTCCTTTTCTATATTAAGCCTCTCCTTTTTTGTAAAAAGGGCCAGCTGACTTTCGTCAAATGCCTCAAGGTCCTTTAACCTAAGAATTGAATTTGATACTGTATTCCAATTTGTCAACGTGCCTCCAAGCCATCTGTAATTTATATAATACTGAGCGCACTTTGATGCAGCGTCTGCAATAGACTGTTGCGCTTGACGTTTTGTTCCAACAAATAAAATACTGCCACCTTTAGCGACCAACTTATGTATCTCACTTAGAGCAGTATCGAGCATCGTAACAGTTTGAGTAAGATCTAAAATGTGTATTCCGTTTCTTGAGCCATATATATACTCATCCATCAAGGGGTTCCATCGGTGAGTTTGATGACCGAAATGCACTCCAGCCTCTAACAGCTGCCTAATATTATAACTTGGTAAATTCATTTTATTTTCCTTTTCGGTTTTGCCTTAACGCACTTTCCAAATTATGGACCGAAATATTCTATGCGTTTGTGGATTTTTGCTTTTTTTAAGGCATCATTAAGCTAATATCAAGAATTTATTTATTTATTTTAAATCTACTTTTTCTACAATTAGTGGATGATGTTATCAAAAAAAAAAATTTACATATTTGGCTGTACAATGTGGGATATCGTTGGAAAGCCTTTAGAGCCAATGAGCAAAGGGAAAGATTGTGCTGGTTTTATAAATGAGAGACCAGGGGGAGTAGCTTTCAACGTAGCTATAGGCCTCTCAAAAATCCTAAATACACGAAGTTTTGAATTAAATTTGGTCTCCGCAATCGGTAAGAATGAGAAAACTAGCGTAATACGGACGGTTCTTGAAGAAAACAATATTAATACAAAATATCTCTTAATTAAGGGAAATCAAAATGACCAATATTTATCTATTGAAACAAAAAATGGAGAAATATTTGGATCAATTAATTCCTCAAGTACTTTTTTATCGAGCCAAAGTGATATAATTGAACATTTTTCTGAAATATGTTCAGCACACAAAAATGAAAATAGTAATGCAATTTTTATTTTTGATGGTAATTGTACAAGAGAGTTTTTAGACTACGTTAAAAAAGAGGCGAGTGAGAAAATTTTTACCAAGTATTTTATCCCTGCTAATTTTTCAAAACTGGCAGAATTTAAAAATGATGTAATATATTTTAAAGGGTTTAATCTTTTTATTAACCTTAAGGAAGCAAATATTTTAATAGACTCAAAAAAATTTAGCGATGCAGTGGATGCATCAATCACTATCTTCGAAAAAA
>CACHMT010000006.1 GCA_902581005.1 uncultured Alphaproteobacteria bacterium | reverse complement strand
GTTTATCATTTCGCTTAAGTTATTAAAAAAATCTTTGTGCCAACGAAAATTTAGCTGCATACAGCCAATGTCGATATTCGTAACACCCTTTTTAATTCTTTCTTCCAAATGACGCAAAGCATCTTCTTTATTCTGAAAATAAGCGCTATCACCTCCCGCATTTAATGTCCACGGCCAAGCTCTTATAACTCCATCTACTTTTTGATAACCTGACTCAACTCTTGATATACTGAGCAGGATGTTTTCCGGTAATCCATACTTTTTTTCGGCATCTAAGGCCAGATACTCACACCGTAATGCATCTTGGTAACTATTTAGTGACTGGGAATATCCCCCACCAAAGTTTGATATTAACGTGAAAATAATAATAAAAAAGGGGATTTTATACTTGAGGAATCGTACATTTATTATGATCATGCGACGCAATTTGCAATGAACATGCCAATGTGGGTTATTTTATTTCTTTCTTACCTCAACAATTTCCAAGCCCTTCATTATTGGACCATCTTTATGGAAAAGCAGCCGAGCTATTATGGTTGCTGCACACCTAGTTTCATTCTCGCTGGATATAACAGGCAAACCACACTCACCAACTAAAGTGCCAGTAAAGTTGTCTTGAACCATCATTATTTTCTGACCTTCCCTAGTCATAAATATTATCTCTTTACGTTCAAGGTCATAACCCATAAAACCAGAAAATACGACTTTAATACCATTCAACTCGTCAAAATTAACTCTATATTTTTCTGTTCGCGCTATCTCACTCTTTAATTTTCCAACCTCATTTCTGTGTTCTTTCTTTAAGTCTAGTATCAGCTTTTTGTAATTGTCATTATTATCAGTTTCAGAGCCACTAATACTATTCAATTGAATTTGTTGATTTGACTCATAGCCCTCAATAAGCATTTTTTGTGTAGTAAGTTGTTCATTAAGCGAAACTATTTTCTGTTTAAGTTCTTGTGACCTTTCCAATAATTTTTCTTTATCAGGCACACTTTTTACTTGTTTTATTAAACTTCTATTTTTATTCTCTAAATCGTTCAATGCACTTTCCAAGTTGCTTTTTTCTAGAGCCACTTTATCCAAAGCGCTAATCTTTTCCTTCAACTGCTCGTTTTCGTTTTTCAGTAGTTCCAGCTCACTTTTAGTTTTTCCTTTTTTATTTTCGGCTAATTTTTTTTTGTTTTGTTGGTCTACCAGTTCAAATTTAAGCTTTTCAATACTTTGCTTTAGTTTCTCCTTCTCCGATTGCAAATCCTTTCTAGCCATTTCTAATTTAGATAATTCTTGACTGCTGTCGAGCAACAATTTTTCTGTATTTAGTAGTTTAGAGGTCACCTCTTCAAGCTGTCGATTTGCAAGCATCTTTCTGTTTTTGCTTTCAATATCATCACTTATTTCTTCAAGATTAATCGTTAGTAGATTTGATTTCACTAACGCAGCTATTATCTCACCGGAATAAAGTGTTAAACTAAAAAAAGTAGCTCCTACGATCAACAGCATAGTCCGATTTCTTCTAGAATTTTTTGAGACCATTTTTCTCTCGTAATGAAATAAGTTTGATGCTACAAAGACAGTTAATCGGCCAATTAGCCCTATTTTATACCCTAACGAAGCGGAAAATTAAAGCCAAAAAAATTAATGGTAAGCAAATGCGAACTTCTACAATAGAAAGAATTACTAATGAGACCAAGGTTAATTTGGTTTTAGACCTAGACGGTGTTGGGAAAGGTAAAATTAAAACTAATATCCCCTTCTTTGATCATATGCTTGAACAACTTACTTTCCATTCTTCAGTTGACCTTGAATTAAATGCACAAGGGGATATCGATATTGATTTCCATCACTCTGTTGAGGATTGTGGGATTTGTTTGGGAAAGGCTTTTGTCGAAGCTCTGGGGGATAAGAAAGGAATTAATAGATACGGCTTTTTTTTACTTCCTATGGATGATGCCTTGATAAGGGTTGCTCTAGATTTTTCAGGACGGTCGTTTCTCAGTTGGAAAGTAAACTTTCCAACTAACAGAGTTGGTAATTTTGATCTAGAGCTTGTGCGTGAGTTTTTCAATGCGTTCAGCACAAACTCAGGTACCACACTCCATGTGGAAATGCTTGATGGTTTCAATTCCCATCACATCTCAGAGGCCATTTTTAAGGCTACGGGTAAATCAATTAAAATGGCCATTGAAAAAAATAAAGGTGTGGATATGATAGCGTCTACGAAAGGAAGCTTATAAAAAATGAACATTGCCATTGTCGATTATAGAAGTGGCAATCTGCATTCTGCTCTCAAAAGCTTCCAAGCTGCTGCATCGAATTTTAAGAATGTGAATGTTAAAATAACTTCTTGCTACAAAGATGTTCGAGTAGCAGATAAAGTAGTTTTACCAGGAGTTGGATCATTTTCTTTTTGTAAGTCGAAATTGCATGAGAACACCGATGTTTATAACTCTCTCATTGATATGGTAATAGAAAAGAAAAAGCCATTTCTCGGAATATGTGTCGGAATGCAACTTCTCGCAACAACAGGGCATGAGGGGCAAAGTAATAATCCAGGTTTAAATTGGATTCGTGGTGAAGTGAAAAAAATTGATGTAGGGCAAAATTTAAAAATACCGCATATGGGCTGGAACGACCTTTCTTTTAAAAATTACCATCCAATATTCAATGGCATTAACACAAATGATCATTTCTATTTTGTTCATTCTTATGAATTTATTGCTTGTTCGGATAAAGATATTGTGGCAACCACAAATCATGGCAAGAACATTGTAGCAGCTATAGCTAAAGAAAATATTATTGGTCTACAATTTCATCCTGAAAAAAGCCAAATTCCGGGACTAAAGATTATAAGCAATTTTATCGAATGGGATCCTCTACGCTAACGAACCTATTTTACTTTGCTCCATTCCTGTGCTTGACAAATAAACAAAACACATCCCGATACTCCGATTTTTTTCTTTGTCAGTATTTCCATTTTTGAATTATAGACTTTCCCATCACTATAATCTTTTATTTTACCCCCTGAAAAGTTATTATCTCCGTCTTTTTTCATATCCCAAACAACATACTTACCCTTGTGCTCATAATTTTTAATCACTTTCCCATCTTTAGAAAAAGCCTTTATTAAAGTACCACATGTTAAGTGTTTATTCTCTTTACATGCTCCAAATTTCACATAAGCCCAGCCCCCAGATTTTTTACTTGGCATAGTTTTATATGTACCTGAAAACGCCCCCGCAAAAACATGAGTGCTAATCATGAGAAAAGCTACTATAGCTATAAGTGTTTTCATCAATATTATCTCCATTAGAAAGTCTTTAAATCTTGTTAATAAATTAATTACATTGTATTACACTCACGGTGTTATTTTAGTAGAAAAACTTAGATAAGGAAAGTTAAGTTGAATTTTTATCCAGCTATAGATCTGAAAGAAGGTCAATGCGTAAGACTGCAGCGGGGAGATCTAGACACAGCGATCGTTTACAATGATAATCCTATTGCTCAAGCCAAGATATTTCAAGAGGCAGGGTGTCATTGGTTACACGTAGTAGACCTAGATGGTGCCGTTTCTGGGAGTAAGAAGAATATAAAAACCATTGAAGAGATAAGAAGTTCTACCTCCCTAAAAATTCAAGTTGGTGGAGGAATAAGAAATCTGGAGGAAATAGAATTCTGGAAGTCGAAGGGTGTAGATCGTGTTATTTTAGGGACTTTAGCCGTTTCTAACCCCTCTATAGTTCAAGAGGCATGTAGACTATTTGATGGCATCTTAATTGCGCTAGACTCCAGATCAAATAAGGTCGCTACTGCAGGCTGGAAAACTACATCAAGCAAAAATACTTTAGACCTGGCAAAAAGTTTCGAAGATTGTGGTGTCGATGCAATTATTTTCACTGATATAGATAGAGATGGCTTAATGAAGGGTTTGAATTCTGATGCTACAAAGAGACTTTCGGATAGTGTAAGTATTCCCGTAATTGGGTCAGGAGGTATAAATGGCCCCGAGAATCTTGAAGACGTAAAAAAAAATATTCCGAACTTAGAGGGGATTATCGCTGGGAAAGCTATATATACTGGAGCTTTAAGAATTGAAGAGGCATTGAGAATTTTGAAGGATTAAAATGTTAAAAACGCGTATAATTCCATGCTTAGATGTTAAAAATGGTAGAGTTGTCAAAGGAACAAATTTTATAAACCTGCGTGACGCTGGTGATCCCGTCGAAATAGCAAAAATTTATAATGATAAAGGTGCTGATGAATTATGTTTTTTAGATATTTCAGCTTCCCAAGAGAATAGGAATACAACCTACGAAATTGTTAAAAAAACAGCCGAACAATGCTTCATGCCTTTAACGGTTGGAGGAGGAGTACGACAAGACTCTGAAGTTGAAAAGTTGCTTAATTATGGCGCAGATAAAGTGAGTTTTAATAGCGCTGCTGTATCTAATCCTCAGGTGATATCTTTAGCTGCGAATAAATTTGGCAGTCAATGCATCGTTGTAGCAATAGATGCCAAATTTAGTGGAAGCATAAATGATTGGGAAGTTTTTACACATGGAGGGACTAGGTCCACTGGTATAAAAGTTACAGAGTTTGTAAAATCTATGGAAGAAAATGGTGCTGGAGAGATTTTATTAACCTCGATGGATAAAGATGGTGTACAAGATGGATATGATATAAAGCTCCTAAAAACCATAACAGATCTTGTAAGGATACCAGTAATAGCATCAGGAGGTGCTGGCAAGGTAGAACATTTTCTTGAGGCTGTTAAAGACGGTGGAGCATCAGCTCTGCTAGCTGCATCCGTTTTTCACTTTAATGAAATTTCTATATCGGAAGTAAAAGAGTTTCTCAATAAATCTAACGTACCCATGAGGATGACATGAACAAAATACTTGAAAGATTGGATTTAACAATACAAAGAAAAACAACAGAGTCTCCAAACCAATCACATACCGCAAAGCTGTTAAAGAAAGGAACAGAAAAATGCGCAGAAAAATTTGGCGAGGAGGCAATAGAACTCATCGTCGCCAGTGTAAAAAAGAAAAAAAAAGAGATTATCGGAGAGGCTGCTGATGCTTTGTATCATATGTTAGTTTTGTTGAGATCAAAAAATATATCAATAAACGAAGTATTGTCAGAGTTAGCTTCTAGAGAAGGCATATCAGGGATTGAAGAGAAAAGAAAAAGGAATTTATAATGATAGAGGAAACCATAAAAATTACGGAAAAAGTACTTTTAACTTTAATCGGCATAGCAACTGTCTTTGCTACCGGTCAAGAAATTTACTATCTGATATTACAACAAAAGGTTCAATTAGCAGATCTCTTACTTCTTTTTATCTATACCGAGGTTCTGGGGATGGTAGCAATTTTTTACAAAAGTCGACGAATACCGATACTTTTACCTTTATTTATTGCGATTACCGCTCTTAGTCGTATGATAATCTTGCAGGGGAAAGGCTCTGACCCACAAAACCTATTATATGAAGCTGGTGCCGTTCTTCTCCTTGCTATTGCTTGTTTCATTGTAACTCATAAAAATGTTTCTAAAGCAGAAGATTTCGATTTCAATAGTAAAAAAAGTAATTAATAATATATAGAGTTTTAAACTAAAGAGGGTATAAAAATGGAAGGTAGCCTTGGCGCAATGTTTGTTTTTGTCTTTATTATTTGTATAGCTATTATTGCGTTGATTTTAGCTTTGGAATCTCACAGGAAAAACAACGAATAATTTTCTCTTTACTTTTTAAAAATTAAATCTATTTGTACCTTCTCAGGTTACAAATATGAAATTATTACTGCAGGTTATTATATTGTTTTTTTCAAGCGTCGCTCCAGCACTTACAGATGCAACCGACTTCTCATTTAAAAGTATAGACGGGGGCTCCTTGGATATAAGCGCGTTTGAAGGTAAGGCGGTATTGGTTACCAATACTGCTTCAAGATGCGGATTTACAAACCAATATTCGCATTTAGAGAAATTACATAAAAGTTACAAGGACAAAGGGCTAGTAGTCATTGCAGTACCATCCAACGATTTCAATCAAGAGCTGTCAAGTAATTCTAAAGTCAAAGAGTTTTGTAATATATCATTTGATCTTACATTACCTATAGCAGAGATCACTTCGGTTAGAGGCAAAAATGCTCACCCATTTTACCGTTGGTTAAAAAAAGAACACAACTTTCAACCAAAATGGAATTTCTACAAAGTTTTATTGGATAAAAATGGACACTTCCACAGTAGTTTCAACTCGCTAACAAAACCTAATTCAACCAGTATACTGAAAGTGGTTGACGAAATACTAAAACAACCTTAATCATCTTTACTATAAGTGGGAGATGTTAAGATGAAAAAAATTATTTTATTGGGTTCGTTGGTATTACTGTCCGCATGCTCATCTTTTGACGTGCCATTAATACCGTTTATCTAAACTCAAACAGCCCTTCTTCTTAAAGAATAAGGGCTCTTTGAACCCATAAAACTTTTTTATTACATTTTATAGTTATTTGTTAAACTATATTTTTAAGAGACATAATCGGAGGATTAAATGAAAGCAATAGGCCACTTTATTAATGGAAAAGAAGTACCTGGAAAATCAAAAAAAAGCGGACAAGTGTTTAATCCTGCTACAGGCGAGGTGCAAGCGGAGGTGGCTTATGCAACACGCGACGAGCTTAACGAAGCCGTCGAATTAGCTTGTGTAGCACAGCCGAAATGGGCAGAGGTCAACCCTCAAAAGCGTGCGAGAGTTATAATGAAGTTTGTTGAATTACTTCATAGAGACATGGATAAATTGTCGGCCCTATTGTCGTCCGAACACGGTAAGACCTTACCAGATGCAGAAGGTGACATAATCAGAGGACTAGAAGTGGCTGAGTTCTGTATAGGAGCGCCACACCTTCTTAAGGGAGAATTCACAGATAGTGCTGGACCGGGCATTGATATGTATTCAATGCGACAGCCACTTGGCGTCGTCGCTGGTATTACCCCATTTAACTTCCCAGCCATGATACCTATGTGGAAGTTTTGTCCTGCAATCGTTGCGGGTAACGCGTTTATTCTTAAGCCATCTGAAAGAGATCCATCAGTGCCTATGGCTTTAGCCGACTTACTATTAGAAGCAGGTTTGCCAGAAGGCATTTTGCAAGTCGTAAATGGGGATAAAGAGGTTGTAGATGCTATTTTGGACAATGAAACGATTCAAGCTGTGGGCTTTGTAGGGAGTACCCCGATCGCAGAATATATATATACTAGAGGTTGCGCTAATGGAAAGAGAGTACAATGTTTTGCCGGAGCAAAAAATCATATGCTGATCATGCCAGATGCAGATATGGATCAAGCAGCTGATGCATTGGTAGGAGCTGGATATGGAGCTGCTGGTGAAAGATGTATGGCCATCTCTGTGGCGGTGCCAGTTGGGGAAAAAACAGCTGATAAATTAGTTGAAAAACTTATACCTAAGATAGAATCGTTAAAAATCGGTCCCTTCACGGCTGGCAAAGATATCGATTTTGGTCCCGTAGTTACAAAAGAAGCACAAAATAAAATTTTGGGACTTGTTGATAAAGGAGTAGAGCAAGGAGCCTCTCTAAAAGTCGATGGAAGAAATTTCAAAATGCAGGGTTATGAAAATGGATTTTTTGTAGGTGCCTGTCTTTTTGATAATGTCACAAAAGATATGGAAATATATAAACAGGAGATATTTGGACCCGTCCTGTCTACTGTACGAACTAAAAACTATGAGGAAGCTCTTGATCTTGTTAAAACGAACCAATACGGAAATGGTACTGCTATATTTACTCGAGACGGAGACACTGCTCGTGATTTCGCTAATAAAGTTAATGTGGGAATGGTAGGCGTGAATGTACCCATACCCGTTCCGCTAGCTTACCACACCTTCGGCGGCTGGAAAAAATCTGCTTTTGGAGATCTTAACCAACACGGACCGGATGCCTTCCGTTTTTATACAAAAACAAAAACTGTCACGTCCCGATGGCCAACCGGCATCAAGGAGGGAGCGAGTTTTTCAATTCCGACAATGGAGTAACTAGTGCATTTTTCTTTATCAGAAGAACAAAACATTCTCTATAATACGGCTAGGGAATTTGGTGAGGAAACTATTGCGCCAAATGCGATAGAATGGGAAAAGAAAGAAGAAATTCCCCGAAAACTTCTTAAGGAGGCTGGAACCTTGGGACTTGGAGGGATTATCGTCTCTGAGGAAGATGGTGGTTCTGGAATGTCGCGCTTAGACGGAACGCTAGTATTTGAAGCTCTAGCAATGTCCTGCCCTTCTGTCTCCTCTTTTATTTCAATTCACAATATGTCTGCATGGGTAATCTCAAAGAGAGGCGACCAAGCTTTAAAAGAAAAGTTTTTAAAGAACATTGTAAGCTTTGATGATGTTTGTTCATATTGTTTAACAGAACCTGGATCAGGGTCAGATGCCGCTGCACTAAAAACAAAGGCAACAATAACAAATGAGGGATATAGCCTTAATGGGTCAAAGTCATTTATATCTGGTGGAGGTTTTTCCGATTTATACGTTGTACTGTGCAGGACTGGAGATCAAACACCGAACGGTATATCAATGGTGTTGGTTGAAAATGGACAAACAGGTCTTAGTTTCGGAAAAAAAGAGCAAAAAATGGGATGGAAAGCACAACCAACTGCAATCGTGCAATTTGACAACTGTTCAATTCCTGCTGCAAACCTTGTAGGTGAAGAAGGTGATGGTTTTAAATACGCTATGGAGGGATTAGATGGGGGAAGGCTTAATATTGCTGCAGCGTCATTAGGTGGTGCACAAAAGGCTTATGAAATTGCAAAATCATATTCAAAGGAAAGGTCAGCGTTTGGTAAACCTATTAGTAAATTTCAGTCTATAGAATTTAAATTGGCAGACATGGCGACACAACTCGAGGCGGCAAGACTTTTTTTGAGAAGCGCTGCTTGGAAGTTAGATAATTCAAAACCGGATGCAACTGTCTCTGTCGCAATGGCAAAGCGGTTAGTTACTGATGTATCATTTGAAATATCAAATACCGCACTACAAATACTTGGTGGTTATGGCTATCTTGAAGAGTATGGCATAGAGAAAATAGTACGTGATCTTCGTGTTCATCAAATTCTAGAGGGAACAAATGAGATTATGAGAGTAATTATAGCAAGAGCCATTTTGTCTGAGTAAAAATGTCGGAGGATATTTTTATAAGGAAATCCGGCTATGTAGGCCATATAACTTTAAATCGTCCCGAAGTGTTAAACTCACTAACCTATTCGATGATACTTTCTATTGAGAACTCATTGATTGAATGGGAAACCGACGAAGGCATAGCCCTTGTAATTATCGACGCTAAAGGAGATAGAGCCTTTTGTGCTGGTGGTGACATTCAGATCCTATACGAAAATGGGTTTAATAAAAACTTTGCTTACGGTCAAAAGTTCTGGGCTGACGAGTATCGTCTGAATGAAAAGATTGCTAATTACAAGAAGCCGTTTGTAGCTTTCATGCAAGGTTTCACGATGGGTGGAGGTGTCGGTGTTTCATGCCACGGCAGTCATAGAATTGTGGGGGAAACAAGCAAAATAGCTATGCCGGAATGTAGCATTGGTCTAGTTCCCGATGTTGGAGGCTCTTTTCTTCTTGCAAAACTACCTGGAAATATAGGTACCTTTTTGGGCGTAACTGGGAAAAGAATGAAAGCAAGTGATGCTATCTATTGTGGATTCGCTGATTACTTCATACCAGAAACAAAGTGGGAGGACCTAAAAGAAAACCTTTTTAATACTGGAAATATTGATTGGATAAAGAAATTTCAGGGAAGTACAGAGGTCTCAGAAATAGAAAACTCTTTTTCACAAATTTCAGACGCTATGGTTGACGTCTCAACTAAGAATATAGAGTCCAGATTACAGCACCCATTTTTTGAAAAGGACTTGAGTGCATTAAGATTTAATTCCCCAATTTCAGTAGCTTATACAATATCAATGCTAAAGATGGAAAAGGTTCGGAATAATATTTCAGACGCCCTAGATGCAGAATATAGTTTTACTGCTCGATCACAAGAATTTGGAGATTTTCAAGAGGGAATAAGAGCAGCTGTTATCGATAAAGACAGAACTCCGCTATGGAAAAATAAAAATCTAAGTGAAGTTTCAGATGAAGACCTCAAACCGTTTTTTCAGACTATTCACCGTTAAAGTAAGGAGTACACTAACATGAAAATAGGATTTATAGGGCTTGGGAACATGGGTGCACCCATGGCAAGAAATTTAATTAAAGCTGGTCATGAGTTGTTAGGTTTCGATGTCGCTCCGACCAATGTGGGAGATATTACTCAAGACTCGATTCCAAAAATAGCGGAGGAATGCAGAATTATTATTTCTATGTTGCCCGATGGAAATGTTTTGAGAAATGTATATGAGGAACTTATACCCTTGTGTACCTCTAAAACAATACTTGTTGATTGTTCAACAGTGGACGTGGAAAGTGCTTTGCATGTATCAAAAGAGGCTAGGAAAAACTCAATAGCAGTAATAGATGCTCCAGTATCTGGTGGTGTTGTAGGTGCAGAAAATGGCACGCTGACATTTATGGTTGGGGGAGAAAAAGATGCTTATGACAAAATAGAACCATATTTTGCAATAATGGGTCAGAAATCCGTGCTATGCGGTGGGCCAGGAGCTGGTCAGTCGGCAAAGATTTGTAATAATATGATTTTGGGAATTTCAATGATAGGAGTGTGCGAAGCTTTTAATTTGGCCCAAAAACTAAATCTAAATTGGAATAGGTTATTTGATGTTGTATCAACATCATCAGGGTCTTGCTGGTCTGTGAATACATATTGCCCAGCTCCTGCTGTGGGACCAGAAAGTCCTGCGGACAGAGACTATAAACCTGGTTTTGCAGCTGAATTGATGTTAAAAGACCTTAAGCTTTCTCAAGAAGCTGCTAACGCAGTATCAGCCCCTACTGAATTAGGTAAGCACGCTACTGAAATATATGAAACTTTCATTTCCGAGGGCGGAAAGGGTATGGATTTTTCTGCCATTTTACCGTATCTAGAAAAAAAATAGTTTTATATTTGAACTTAAATGTCATAGCATAAAAGAAAAATAGGAATAAAAAATGAAAACCCGGATAACAGAATTATTAAACATTCAACACCCAATAATTCAGGGTGGTATGCACTATGTGGGATTTGCCGAGCTCGCCTCTGCCGTTTCAAATGCTGGTGGCTTAGGCATAATAACTGGACTTACCCAAAAAACCCCTAAGGATCTCGCAAAAGAGATAGCGAGATGCCACGAAATGACAGATAAGCCCTTTGGAGTAAATTTAACATTTCTTCCAACAGTAGCAGCTCCTGATTACCCTGGATATATTGATGCTATTATAGATGGAGGAATTAAGATCGTAGAGACTGCGGGAAGAAATCCCCAACCTTATATGGAACAATTAAAGAAAGCCGACATAAAAGTTATCCACAAATGTACCTCTGTTAGGCACTCACTCAAAGCTGAAGCTATAGGATGTGATGCCGTGTCTGTTGATGGATTTGAATGCGGAGGACATCCTGGAGAAGACGATATGCCAAATATGATTTTACTCCCTAGAGCAGCTGAGGAGTTGAAAATCCCATTCGTTGCTTCAGGAGGCATGGCAGACGCACGAAGCTTAGTTGCCTCGCTTGCAATGGGAGCGGATGGAATGAATATGGGAACAAGATTTATGGCTACTAAGGAAGCTCCATGTCACGAAAGAGTAAAAGAGGCGATAATTAATGCCACAGAATTAGATACGAGACTTGTTATGCGTCCACTGAGAAATACAGAAAGAGTATTAAATAATTCTGCAGTAGAAAAATTATTAGAAAAAGAAAAAGAGCTGGGCTCTAATATTAAATTTGAAGACATTATGGATGAAGTGGCAGGTGTATATCCTAAAGTAATGCTTGATGGAGAAATGGAAGCAGGGGCGTGGTCATGCGGAATGGTAGTTGGACTTATTAATGACATACCAAGCTGTAAAGAGCTAATAGACGGAATAATGAGTGAAGCTGACAGCCTAATAACAAAGAGACTTGAAGGTATGCTTTCTGCATAAAAGTTTTCTACTTATCTACTAAGAGTTTTTTTCTTTGATAAACTTCAGTTGACGTTCTAAGTACCGAGACTCAAGCGTTTGCTTGATACGTGAATTGAAACTTTGGGTATTCACGCTATCCATAACTATGTCATTTATAGACAGTTTCATGCCTCTTACAGCTTCAGGCGATAACTCTTTGCATAGCTTAATAAAATCAAGTGCCCTTTCAATGACATTCTCACCTTCATTTATTATCTCATCAAAAAAACCCACATTTTTGAGTTCCTTTTCTGACATTTTTGTTGCTGTGAGTAATAATCTCTTGGTAGTGCTTGCTCCGAAAATATATAAAAATCTTTTTATTCCGGCAGGGTGATAATGTATTCCAATCTTTGCTGGAGGCACCATAATTTCAATATTTGAGACAGCAATTCTAAAATCGCAGGCACAAGCTATTTCTACACCACCACCATATGCACTCCCATTTAAAGCACACACAGTGGGAAGAGGAAAGTTTTGAATAGCATCACACAATTTTGACATGTCATTTGATTGTAACTCTTGATCTTTTTTATGTTTTCCAATTATTGAAATAATCTCAGAAAGGTCAGCTCCCGAGCAAAAAACGTCACCGCTTCCTGAGATAATAAGTGCATAAATATCAGATTGCGCCTCTCTAGAAAGTATGTCTCTTAGCAACAACATATCTTCTGAATTAAGCGCGTTTTTTCTCTTGGGCGAGTCTAGTATTAATATCCCGACACCATTATTCTTTGTGAATTTTACATTATTCATTTTCGTAGTTTTTGTAGTACAATTAATCGTAATGATCTTAGTATCCTAAAAATATTAAAATAAAAATCTGAGAAATACCAAGGCATTTCGTTTTTTAATTAACCTATTACAATTAAATAAAATATAGATACCCTGTCACCTATTTATTTGGGACTATAATCTCTCCTTCTTTTTTGAAAATAAACGCCCAGAAATTCTTTCTCTTGACTTTTAATATTAATTAGGATTTTCTAGTGGATTGACAGGGGTGCCTCTTTGTTTTGTGAGGCTGAGAATAACCCTCAAACTTGAACCGGGTAATGCTGGCGTAAGGAGTCACTAGATATGCGCATTCCTCACATCGGCCACAAATCATTGGAGACCTCAATGAATAGTCTTGAAGAATTAAAAGCAAAAAATCCTCTCGTGCACTGTATAACTAATTATGTTTCCATGGATATTGCAGCAAATACGCTTTTGGCAGTTGGAGCGTCTCCAGCAATGATACATACTCCAGAAGAGAGTGGAGATTTTTCTCCAGTAGCGGGTGCACTAACTGTAAATATCGGTACTATTTCACCAAATTGGCTCGAAGGTATGGAAAAAGCAATTGAGGCGGCTAATAAAGCAAAAGTCCCTTGGGTATTGGACCCCGTAGCACACTTTGCGACACCATACCGTCAAACCTCAATAGCAAGATTGATATCCCTAGAACCCTCAGTTGTGAGAGGGAATGCGTCTGAAATTTTAGCCTTACAAGGCGAAGAGACTGAAGCAAAGGGTGTAGACTCTCTAGAAGAAGTTGAAACAGCCTTAAATGCTAGTAAGAAACTTGCAAAAAAGCATAATTGTACAATTTTTGTGACTGGAGAAATAGACATAATCACAGATGGTGTAAGGGTTACTCGAGTATCAGGCGGATCATCTTTTATGTCGAGTGTTACAGCTATTGGATGTTCTTTAACATGTCTAGTTGGCGCCTTCACAGCGATCACTGATCCCTACACTGCTAGCGTTAGTGCTGCTACTCTGTTCGCTGAAGCAGGACATAAAGCAAAATTAAGTGCTAATGGCCCAGGTTCATTTAGAACGCATTTTTTAGATCAACTTTCCCTTGTGAACCCTCATAATTTTTCAAATTTAAAGTGGGCTGATAGTGTTTGATGCCGCTAAATTAAAACTCTATCTAGTAACTGACCCTTATCTCTGTGCAACTTTTGGGTTATTGAATACAGTTAATGCTGCAGTAAAAGGCGGGATTACGATGGTTCAACTTAGAGATAAAGAAGCATCTACGAAAGATAGGATCGGTGTTGGAAAAGAGCTACAGAAAATATTAAAGGATACTGAGATCCCATTGATAGTAAATGACGACGTTGAAGCGGCTTTAGCGATAGATGCAGATGGCATCCATGTAGGACAAAATGATAAAAGCACCTTTGAGATAAGAGGTAAAGTTGGAAAAGATAAAATCGTCGGATTATCATGTGAAACAATTGAAGATGCAAAAGCTGCAGACCCCGCTTTAGTGGACTATATAGGTATAAGTCCAGTATTTCCAACACCAACAAAATCGGATTTCAATGCTTATATCGGGTTAGACGGTATAAGCGATATCGTAAATGCAACATCTCTACCATCAGTAGCTATCGGTGGACTTAAAAGAGAACACTGTGGAAAGATATTTAGCACCGGCTGCCAAGGGATGGCAGTAGTATCGGCGATCTGTGGTAAAGATGATCCTTACATGGAAACAAAATTATTGCATGATGAAATTCGACGAGTATTTGAAGATAACAAACCGGTGAACTAAAAATGTCAAATCGAGTAAAAAATGTTCTGTCTATAGCTGGGTCTGATCCATCGGGAGGTGCAGGAATACAAGCTGATTTAAAAACATTTGCTGCAAATGGTGTATATGGCATGGCAGCAGTTACTGCCTTAACAGTCCAAAATACTATGGGAGTGGAAGGAATTCATTTGATACCAAAAAAATTTGTTGCGTCTCAAATTAATGCTATTTTTCGTGATATATGTGTAAGCTCAGTTAAGGTTGGAATGGTCGCTAACGCAGAAATCGCCAAAGAAGTTGGCACTACATTGGCAAAATATAAAAAAGTATTTTCAGTAGTTGACCCAGTTATGGTGGCAAAAGGAGGATCACCTTTGTTAGATAAAAAAGCAATCCAATCTGTTAAAGACCATCTGTTACCAATCGCAACAATCATAACACCTAATTTACCTGAGGCAGCAGTTCTATTGGGTTCTTCTGTAGCAAAATCCAAAGAGGATATGGTTAATCAAGGCAAAGCTCTATTATGTTTGGGATCTAAGTCGGTTTTGATAAAAGGTGGACACTCAGGAGGCAGTACAAGTAATGATCTACTAGTAACGGAAAAAGATCATTTCTGGTTCAATGAGAAAAGAATAAATACAAAAAATACACATGGAACAGGATGTACTTTATCCTCCTCTATCGCAAGTTTTTTAGCTAAAAACTACCCAATAGAGGAGGCAGTTTCAAAGTCAAAGGAGTTTGTTACTGGTGCTATTAGAGACTCAAATAAACTATCTGTCGGGAAGGGCCATGGACCGACCAACCACTTTCACGCATTAAAAATTTTTTAACAAAATTGAAGGGACCCAATAATGATCTTAAGACTTATACTCTTATTTTTACTTCTCACAGCAAATAAATTGGCTGCAAAAGATAAAATGACCCTTTTGTTGGACTGGTTTATAAATCCCGATCATGGTCCGATAATAATTGCTAAAGAAAAGGGCTATTTTTCTGATCAAAACCTAGAAATTGAAATAATCGCTCCTGCTGACCCATCAGCTCCACCAAAGCTTGTCGCTGCTGGTCAAGCTGATTTAGCCGTAAGCTATCAACCACAATTACATTTGCAACTTACACAAGGATTGCCACTTATTCGTGTTGGGACCCTTGTGGCAACCCCACTTAATTGTCTATTAGTTTTGGAGAACGGTCCTATAAACACTCCGCAGAGTTTGTCCGGAAAGAAGATCGGTTTCTCTGTTGCAGGTGTTGAAGAAATTCTACTATCTGCAATTTTAGAAAAGTATGGTGTAAAATTAGAGGATGTAGAACTAGTAAATGTAAACTTTTCTCTTTCACCTTCTTTAATGTCTGGTCAGGTTGATGCTGTTATTGGTGCTTTTAGAAACTTTGAATTAAATCAAATGAAGATTGAGAACGTACCCGGAAAATGTTTCTTCCTAGAGGAAGAAGGAGTTCCTCCTTACGACGAGCTTATTTATGTTGCTAATTCAAAGAATATTGATAAAGAAAAAATTCGTAAATTTCTTAAAGCAACGGAGCTAGCAACCCAATTTATTATAAATAATCCTGAGGAAAGCTGGAAAATATTTGCGTCGACTTCTAAAGAACTAGATGATCAATTAAATAGAATGGCATGGGCGGATACGATACCTCGTTTTGCTTTGAGGCCTCCTGCATTTGATGCCGGAAGATATCTAGAATTCCAAGATTTTCTTCTTCAAAATAAGTTAATAAATAAGGCTTTTCCGATTTCTAGAATAGCTATAGATGTAACGAGGAATTAGATGAACTACAGTGACGTTTTTTCAACTTGGAGAGATTTGCATAAGACTGAGTGGACTTCTTATACGAGGCATCCATTTGTAGAAAGAATAGGAGATGGAACTTTACCGAAAAGCGCTTTTCTAAACTATCTGAGACAAGACTATATCTTTTTAAAACATTTTTCTAGAGCTTGGGGTCTTGCAATTGCAAAGTCCAGTAACATAACTGAGATGCACACTTGTTCCAAGGTGGTTCACGCACTTTTAGACGAGGAAATAAAATTGCATATAGAATTTTGTAACAGTGAAGGCATCTCAACTGACGAACTTGAAAAGACAAATGAAATGCATCAGAATTTAGCTTATACAAGGTTCGTTCTGGATGCGGGTTTTTCAGGAGATTTTTTAGACCTTATGGCAGCACTCGCACCATGTGTGCTGGGCTATGGGGAAATAGGTAAGCGCTTAGGAGCGTCCCAATATAGTTCGGTCTATGAAAAGTGGATTACTACATATGCAGGAAAGGATTATCAAAGTTTATGTGTGGAAGTAGGAACCTTAATTGATAATGCTGTTCTTACAAGACTAGGTGGCAACTATACATCTTTAGGTAAATTTCGTGATCTTTCTCAAAAATTTAAAATAGCTACACTCCTCGAAAAAAATTTTTGGGAAATGACTAATATATGATGTCTTCCACCTCCCCTTCAATAGAATTGATCGGAAGTGTAAGATCAGAAAGTGAAGTTTTGTTTGGAGATCTAAGGCTTGCAGTAAGGGCTAATCAGTGGACTTGCCTTCTTGGTGCATCAGGTATTGGCAAATCGACTATTCTTCGATTAATTGCTGGGTTGCCAACCCATGTAAAACTTGACGGCAGCATAAAAAGTAATGATCACTTACCTATCTCAAATCGTGTTTCCTACATGGCCCAGAATGATTTGTTAATTCCATGGGCGACAGTAAGCGCCAATGTTTCTTTGGGTAATAAATTACGAGGAGAAAAGTTCTCGCCAGAAAAAAAACTGAAAATTATTGAAAAAGTTGGTTTGATGGATCATAAAAAAAAATATCCCTTTCAGCTTTCTGGAGGACAACGTCAACGAGCTGCTCTCGCAAGAACGTTAATGGAAAATACACCTATAGTTTTATTAGATGAGCCATTTGGTTCATTAGACTCAAATACCAGAGAAGAGATGATCGATCTGACATTTGAAAGTCTTAAAGGAAAAACCGTTTTGTTTGTAACTCATGATCCCCATGAAGCTGCAAGACTGTGTGAAAGTATCTACATACTTGGCCGGCAAAAGACAACAAGCAATAGAAGTCTCAAACCACCATTTCCTAAAACATATTCCGACAAATTGGTTTTCGATCTGCAATATTCGTTACTAGAAAAAATAAAAAGCAACCGATCATGAAAGCTATAATTTATATAGTCTGTACTTTTTTATCAATTTTCTTTTTTTGGGAATTAGCGGTAAGGTTAGCGAACCCTCCACCCTATATACTTCCAACACCTTACTCTGTCTTAGTCGCATTTAAAGAAAACTCACTGCTTATTTATGAACATTCAATTGTGACAATTGTAGAAGTCTTAATTGGGCTCACCATAGGGATAATATTAGGCATGATTACTGCGTTAACACTTGAAATATTCGTGACTGCACGCTTGATACTTAGACCACTGTTGATATTTAGCCAATCTATTCCAGTATTTGCAGTTGCCCCATTACTTACTTTATGGCTTGGTTATGGTATTTTGTCAAAAGTCGTTATGGCAATCTTGATTATTTATTTTCCTGTTACTTCAGCATTTCATGATGGTCTTTCTCAAACACCAAAACGATATCTTGACCTCGCAAAGACAATGAGAGGAACAAACCGGAGAAATCTATTATATTTAAAAATTCCACATAGCATTCCTTCTTTATGTTCCGGAATAAAGTTAGCTAGCGTCTATGCACCAATCGGAGCAGTTATAGGGGAATGGGTTGGGTCATCTCAAGGCTTGGGATATCTTATGATTTTAGCAAATGGTCGAGTAAAAACTGACCTAATGTTTGCTAGCCTTTTTACACTCGGAATTTTATCGATTACTTTATTCGGCTTAATAAGCTACTTATTACAGATTTCTCTATCTAAGTACTTGAAAGCATAGTTTCAGCTAAGGATGAAAAACTGTTATTAACCTCATTTTTTCAACATTAAAACTGATCAGTTTTCGATTTCTATATTGATTTCTTATTTTGATCAGACTATTAAAATTAAAAAGGGAAAATAAAGAAATCATGAGTTTTTTGTCATCACCATATATGAGTTCTTTTGTAGGCTTTGACAGTCTTTTTGATGAAATTGAACGCATGTCTTCTGTAAAACAGTCCACTTATCCCGCCTACGATATTAAAAAGCTTTCAAATAACAGTTTCATAATTGTTTTGGCACTCGCTGGCTTCAGTTCTAACGATCTTATTATAGAGGCAACATCAAGTGAATTGGTGGTTTGTGGCAATGGTGATAAGGATCCACAACATGAATATATTCATAAGGGAATAGCTAAACGAGCGTTTACTAAAACCTTTAGATTAGCTAACAATGTAAGAGTCAACGGAGCTGAGTTTAAAGATGGGCTATTATCTATTCATCTTTACAGAGAAGAGCCAAAAAAAGAAACTCCTCAGAAGATTCCTATAAAATCATAAACCACTTATTAAAAGACATAGATAATTGAAAAATGACAAAGACAAGAAAAGGATAGACAAAAAACTTCTCATGAACGAGACACTGTCTAAAAAAAGCAATTCGATTCAGGATAAAGTAATGAACTTGCGATTATCGAGACAAATTGATAAAGCACGGTTTGAAGCTGCATTTAAAACTCTCTTAAAAAAGTAATAAATTTAAATGATACCTTTTAATATTTTCCTCGCGCTGTAAGATAAATCTTCCAAATTTTGACCAGTATAAATATTTCTTGAAATCTCTTTTCCCAGTTCAACACCCCACTGATCAAAACTATTAATTCCCCATAGCAAGCCACATACAATAGTAGCATTTTCATACAGAGAAACTAGTTTACCTAAAGACTCGGCGTTGGTTTTATCCCAAGTTATAAAGGTAGACGGCCTATTGCCTGTCATATTTCTATACTTTTCTTTATGTGTCTTTTTTCCGGTAATGAGGGCTTCTGCTTGTGCAATAGCGTTTACAACTAACCTTGAATGGGGTTCTAAATCTTTTTTATTTTTACTAACTACATTCTTACCCTCAAATGGAACTAAGAACTCCACTGGAATTTTTTCTATGCCTTGATGAAGTAACTGAAAAAAACTATGTTGAGACTCCGTTCCAATTTCCCCGAAAACTAAAGGCGCTGCAGGTAACTCTAGCTCGTTACCTAGAGCATCTATACTTTTCCCGTTACTCTCCATTTCCACTTGCTGAAACCAAGTTGGAAAAAATTTTAGACCATTCTCATAAGGAACAATTGCGAGGTTTTGTAGATTCAAAACGTTTCTGTTCCAGATTCTTGTTATGCCGAGAATGTAGGGTAAATTTAATTCAAGTTTTTCTTCCAAGAAATGCTTGTCCATTTTATAGGCTCCTGCAAGAAGTTGCTCGTAGACATCTGTACCCAGAGACGCAACTAACCCTAAACCAAAATGCGACCACATTGAAAATCTACCCCCTACCCCATTGGGTACGTGAAAAATTGCATGTTCTTTTAGACCAGCTTCCAACGCTTTTTCTGGAAAAGATGTGACTGCCACCATATGGTCATTGAGATCCAAGCCCTCATTATTGAGCAAATTTTTGACAAAGTTAAGATTAACTAATGTTTCTTCTGTAGAAAACGACTTGGAATTGAAGATAAAGAATGTTTCTTTGATATCTCTCATTTTTAGGGTGTTTTCAAGATTTGTGAAATCTAAATTCGATACGTTAATTAGGGAAGGCCCATTACTATTCTGCTTTAGTGCATGATAAACCATTTTAATGCCGAGGTCCGATCCCCCTATTCCTATGTTAATCAAATTCTTTATTTTCTTTTGTTTTAGAAGAGATATGAAGGACTTATACCTGTTAATTTTATCTACTATTGAGTTTGAATTTCTTTCAAGAAAATGGGTTACAAGCCTATTTTCAGTAACATTCAAAAAAGAACCCTCAAAGAGCTTCTTTTTTTTATCTTTAATGTCTATAGCCTCTCCAAGCATTTTAAGCTTAAGAAATTGCTCAGAGGAAATAAGCTGCCTAGTTATATCAAGTGATATATCCTCAAAAGAAAAAGTGAATGTCCTATGTCTGTCTAGATTTTGAAGTTCGTTTGCGATAACAAACTCCGATTTTTTTTCTTTTTCTAAAATATCCCTAAAGTATTTGTTTTCATTTAGTTGCATTTTTTCACAATAGCTTGAGCGTAGTTTCTGATAATATCTGATGCCACAACAAAGTTTTGAAGTCCAATTTTTTTAATACTATGTATTTTTTTCTTTATCCCCAATTACCATAAAAAGATAAACACCTAACAAAACAATGAATAATGAGATTAAATGATAAACGAATAACCTCTCTCCTAGCAAAAGCACTCCCAGGATTGCTGCGAAGATAGGTAGAAAATTAATAAATAACCCTGCTTTAGATGCTCCAACTAGCTCAACACCTCTTATAAAAAAAATCTGAGCTAGAAAAGATGGGACAAAAGCTATGTAAAGTATAGTAAGCCAAGCAGTACTTGTAGCAGGAACCTGATTGAGCCCTAGGTAGTATTCTATAATCAGTAGTGGAATAGAAAATATCAAGGCACTCAGTGAGAAATATGTCATGAGTACAATAGGATCAATTACCGGTTTGTTTTTCAATCCGAGGGTAAAACCAGAGTAGAAAAAACAAGCACATAGCATCACTAAATCTCCATAATTAAAAGACAATAAAATTACTCTCTCATAGTCGCCTTGGCTTACCACTACTAGTACGCCAAAAAATGCTATTATCAGCCCAGCAACCTTCGTAAAGTTAACCGCCTCCCTGAACATAACTACTGACCCGACTAATATTATTGCGGGCATGATGCCTTGAATAATACCTAAGTTTATTGCTGTTGTGTTCTGAGCAGCTATGTAAAACAATGCATTAAACCCGGTAAGCCCAAGTGAGCCCATCAAGCAAAGCCAAACGAGTTTCCCACTAATTAAGTTAAAAGACAAAATTAATTTCTTATTTAAAAATAGGATTAAAAAAATTGAAATAATAAACCATCGCAAAAACACAACAACCATGGGCGAAATTTCACCAGTTGACACCCTACCTGCGACCGTATTGCCAGCCCAACCAAGCATTGCTAAGCACAGCAAGATAATACCATTTTTAAAAATTAAAGAAGATACTAGGTAACCCACTGAGCGACTTTCTTTAGAAAAAAGTTTGGTGACCCCGGTACGATTCGAACGTACGACCTACTGATTAGAAGTCAGTTGCTCTATCCAGCTGAGCTACGGGGCCACGACGTATAAGAGGTATCATATGAAAGGTTTGTAGTAAATTTAATTTTAATCAAATTTGTTTTGGGAGCTAGCTCATTACTACTAATTGACTAAACGCCACTAGTGGGTCCACGGTCTTTTTCTGTTGTAATCGAAATTGTCACCATAACCATTTTTTCTAATGTTCATCTTTTTTTCAGAGCCCTCATCAATGAAAAACAAAAGATTATTTTTCATTGCATATTGTGTTGCCTCTTCCTTCGTTCCGAATTTTAACTTTATTTGACTGGTGGTATCACTTGATCCAATCCAACTCATAACAGGATCTATTGGTTTATGATCCTTTTGCTCAAACTCTAAAAACCATTGGTCTGCTTTGCCGGTTCCCGACTGCATCGCAGTCTTAGATGATTTAAAAATTCTTGCTACCATAAAATTAGTTAAAGACAGTTTAAAATTACTAAAAGATACTATATCTATTTATAGCAGTTTTAAACAGTAAAATCACACAGTAATTATAAAAAGATCTTATATAAAGTTTGAGCGATATGAATGATTTAACTATTGAAAAAAATGATTTGAGCGTTGTGTCGGATTTTAAACCAGCAGGTGACCAGCCTACTGCGATCTTTGAGTTGGTAGAAGGTTTAAAAAAGGGCGAGAAAAACCAAGTTTTACTGGGGGCTACAGGAACAGGAAAAACTTTCACAATGGCCAAAATTATTGAAGCTACACAACGCCCTGCACTCATTCTTGCTCCTAACAAAACTTTGGCAGGTCAACTTTTTGGCGAATTTCAAAAATTTTTTCCAGATAATGCTGTAGAATATTTTGTTTCATATTACGACTACTATCAGCCGGAGGCTTATGTTCCAAGATCTGACACCTACATCGAAAAAGAAGCTCAAATAAATGAACAAATCGACAGAATGCGGCACTCAGCGACAAGATCCCTATTGGAACGAAAAGACGTAGTTATTGTCGCATCGGTTTCTTGTATTTACGGTATAGGTTCCGTTGAAACCTACAGCTCTATGACACAAAGTTTAAATAAAGGAGGTACTTTTAATCAAAGGCAAGTAGTTAAAAACCTGGTTGAGCAACAGTATCGGAGAAATGACAAAAATTTTCAAAGAGGGAACTTTCGAGTTCGTGGTGACACCCTAGATGTATGGCCTGCTCATTTAGAAGATCGAGCGTGGAGATTTTTGTTCTTTGGTGACGAGCTTGAAAAAATTGTTGAATTTGATCCGTTAACTGGAAAAAAGCTTGCGGAACTATCCCAAGCAAAAATCTATGCAAATTCGCATTATGTGACACCTAGACCGACTCTACAGCAGGCAATAAAAAATATAAAAGCAGAGCTAGTGATCAGACTTAAACAGCTTAATAATGAAAATAAACTTCTTGAGGCACAAAGATTAGAACAAAGGACTAATTTCGACTTAGAGATGATCGAGGCAACAGGCATGTGTAATGGTATCGAGAATTACTCTAGGTATCTCACAGGTAGGAACCCTGGAGAGCCACCCCCTACACTTTTCGAGTATATTCCCGATAATGCAATTGTTTTTGCAGATGAAAGCCATGTGAGTATTCCACAGCTTGGTGGAATGTTTAAAGGAGATTTCAGAAGGAAAAGTACTCTTTCGGAGTATGGTTTTAGACTTCCTTCATGTACCGATAATAGACCATTAAAATTTGAAGAGTGGGATGCTATGAGGCCCCATACAATTTATGTATCTGCTACTCCTGGGGATTGGGAATTAGACCAAACACAGGGGGTTTTCACTGAACAAATTATCAGACCTACCGGTCTGATTGATCCCGAAATTGAAGTTCGACCTACTGACTCTCAAATAGATGATTTGATAGTAGAAATTAGGAAAGTAACAGAGAGAAATCTTAGGACCCTTTGCACTGTACTGACAAAAAAAATGGCTGAAGATCTCACGGAATATCTTCATGAGAAGGGCATTAGAGTTAGATACATGCACTCCGATATAGATACTTTAGAGAGATTAGAAATTCTTCGTGATTTACGAATAGGCACTTTTGATGTTTTGGTGGGTATCAATCTTCTAAGAGAGGGTTTAGATATTCCAGAATGTGGGTTGGTTGCAATATTAGATGCCGATAAGGAAGGGTTTTTGCGTTCCGAAACCTCATTGATACAAACGATTGGAAGGGCTGCCAGAAATATTGACGGGAAGGTCCTAATGTATGCCGACACAATCACGAAAAGCATGAAGAAAGCAATAGACGAAACTGATAGACGCCGTGATAAACAAAAGAAGTACAACGTTGAGAACGGCATAACACCTAAAACGATCGAGAAAAATGTTAACGATATATTGGAGGGTCTCTATAAGGGGGACACTGACCAAGCTAGAGTAACGGCTGATTTGGAGACAACACCTGGGATTGGTCATAATCTATCCAGTCATTTGGAGGATTTAAAATCGCAAATGCTAAAGGCCGCAGAAAATCTTGAGTTTGAAGAAGCGGCTAAATTAAGAGACCAAATACAAAAGCTAGAAAAAACAGAATTGGAAATAAAAAAAGATCCCTTTGCGAGATAACTACTAGGTTTCACCTGCTAAATTTATTGTTAAAACCCCCGCAATTTTCCACAGATCATCATATTTTTCTAGGATATAGTCATATGTCTCAAGACGGCCGTCATAGGATTGGAATAAAACTCTCTGAATAGATTTATTGCCAAGGTCTCGAAACTTTGTGAATTTAAAGCTCTTTGGCCTCCATATAATAGGGTATCCATTCTTGACCATCAAACCAAAAACTTCTGGGTTTGAGAATTGTGCTTGAATGTTGGGCGCCGCAAATGTATACGCTTTCTTGATATTATTTTCCTTGAAAGCCTCAATCTGTGAACTTATGGTGTTACGTACCATTTCACTTTCATCAGCAAATACTAAAGTGCCCAATAGTGAAATAAATAATGCGATGATCCACATTTTGTTTATAACAAGTCTCCACCTCATTTTAACACCTCATTCAACTTTTCGACTGTTTTTTCTTTACCTAGGAGAGCAAAAAAACTGCCTAGCCTAGGACCACTTTGACTTCCCAATAGAACTTCATATATCAATTTGAACCAATCTCTATTGTTTTCAAATCCATTTGTTTTACCTACATCTAAAATAATTTGCTGAATTTCACTCGCATCCCAGTTTTTATGTAACCCCTCAAGTTTCTTTGTTAGCTCAACCAAAGGGGTACGCTCATTAGCTGAGGGTTCCTTAAAAACTAGCTTGAATTCAAGAAAGTCATGAAAGTAATTTATGGCATTTTGCAAAGCCCCACGCATTGTGGCGTTCATAGGATCACCTTTTTCGTTAACATACTTTCTTACGAATGAAAGAAGTGTTTCTACACTTGTTGATCCAGTTGCCCCCGCTAAGTTCATTAACATAGAAAAAGAAACAAGTAATTCTGACTTAGGAGGATTGCCTCGATGAAGGTGCCAAACAGGGTTTTGATACTTATCCTCCTCGCTTTGCTGTTGATACACTTCTAAAAACTTATGGTAATCATCAACAGCTCTCGGAATGGAATCAAAATAAAGTCTTTTTGCTGTCTTTGGCTTTTGAAACATAAAGAGGCTCAAAGATTCCTTTGATCCATATCTTAGCCACTCTTCAACTGACAGGCCGTTACCTTTTGATTTTGAAATTTTTTGTCCTTGGTCATCAAGGAATAACTCATAAAAAAACTGGTAGGGTGCCTTTCTCCCTAGCACTCTGCATATTTTTGATGCTAAGTTTGCAGATGGAATTAAGTCTTTGCCATACATTTCATAATCTACAGACAATGCGAACCATCTCATTGCCCAATCGGCTTTCCATTGTAGTTTTACATTCCCATCTGTGACTGAAGTTTTAACTTTTTCCCCGTCAACATCTTTATAAACTATTGAATGTGTTGTAGTATCAATTTCGAGGGTTGGAACTTGTAAAACTTTACCAGACTTTCTACTTATTGGTAAAAAAGGCGAATAGGTTAATTTTCTTTCGGGTCCAAGAGAAGGCAAAATTATTTCCATAATATCATTATATTTGTTTAGTACTTGTACTAATGCTTCGTTGAAAACACCTGTATTGTAACATTCGGTAGACGAAATAAAGTTATAGTCAAAATTAAAACTATCGAGAAACTCACATAATTTACTATTGTTGTGATCAGCAAAGCTTTTGTGAGTACCAAAGGGATCGGTTACTTTTGAAAGGGGTAAATCTAAATCTCGTTCTACTAACTCTTTATTTGGAATATTGTCAGGAACTTTTCGAAGACCATCCAAATCATCTGAAAAACATAAGAGATTGGTTTTAATTTCATATAATTTTTCAAAGGAATGCATAACCATTGAGGTTCTCATAACCTCACCAAATGTTCCAATGTGAGGTAATCCAGATGGACCATACCCAGTCTGAAAAGTAATCTTATCTTTATTTTCATTGATATTTTGCAAATATTTATTTAGACCAACTGCTTCTTGTGCAGGCCAAACTTTAATATTATCGGGCATATTTTCCATAAGGTTCACTAATCTACATCAAAGGAAATAAAATATAAATGTTGTTCACATATAATCAGATCCATATAATATAAAAGACAAAGAATTGCCAGCATTTAAATGGATATAAACTCAAGTACGACAATATTAAGCCCCCAAGATGCGTTGGTAGCTATTATGATAGCAGAGGGAACGTCGCACCGAGGTGTAACAAAAATAGAATTTGCCTCGATAATTAAAATTGTTGAACATCTTCCAATATTTAAAGATTATAATGTGGCCCGTGTAAAAACTATAGCCGAGACCGTATTTGACATATTTGAAGAGGAAGATGGACTAGATGCGCTATTTGGTTTGATAAAAGCCTCTCTACCTGAGCATCTCTATGAGACAGCATACGCTTTAGCTTGTGACGTAGCAGCAGCAGATGGGCGCCTTAAAGAAATAGAGCTTCAATTATTGAGAGAAATAAGATACGAACTTAACATAGACCGCCTCCATGGAGCCGCTATAGAACGAGGTGCTAGAGCAAGACATCTTATGGTCTAAAATCGATATTTAAATACTATCTATTATTTTTCGAACTATTTGTCTTTCTTGGATTACGGCCCTGGAGAGCCAAGTTGACGATCCCTTTGGCTTTTCAAAATTATTGCTAGAGTTTTGTTTTCTTTTATTTAAATCAGCTGAAAATATTGAAAACGCCATCACAGGAATGTCCTCTTTACATACGTATCCTGCTAATCCTCTTATATAATGCATGGTTCCCGATTTACCTTTAACCGTTATATTGCCAATCGAATTAACTTTCCCTTTTGATGTGTAAATTGGAATGCGTTTTAAAACTGGCAAAAGACTCTTTTGAACATTGTCTTGCATTAAAAACCTTCTAAAATCTTCAGAGGTAGAAAAACTGCCTGCAGATAACCCACTATGATTTAGAAATAGAGAGTTTTGTTTGCCTATAATGTTACGAAACCATCTGGTCATAATTACGGCAGACTGGTCAAGGTCATAAAGATTTGCCGAAACGAGCCTACTTGTAATAAGTCCAAGTGACTCGGTAACCATATTTTTTGAGTATTTTAATGCACTTTTCAATATTATTTTGTTATCGACAGAATAGTGTGTGCAAAGCAATCTACTCTTCTTGGGTACTTTTTTTCTGCCCATATTCGTAATCTCAATACCTCTATCAACCAAAAGCTGTTTCAAGGCCTCGGTAGCATAATAGGAACTCTCTCGAACTGGTAGCCATCGACTACCTTTTTTTCCTAATATCCGCCTATTTACCGACCATCTCTCCTTGAATTTTGTTTCATCAAGCTCATAACTATATACGGGACCTTTATAGTTTTCTAAATCCATAGTGATATTTGTTACTTGTGCAATATTTTTTAAGCCTGGAGCAGTTAATGAAGTCTTATATTTCGCTTTTTCTAACCTCTTCCACTCAAATAGAATTCGGTTCTCATTAAGGTTAATCGCTCCCATACCTGGATTATATGCATACTGAGGAAGTTGGTTTCTATTTATGTAATTTATGTCGGGTAGATAACTGTTATCGAAGAAAAGGCTCCCATGTACTTCGGTTACACCCAAATTTTTAACAGAGTCAATAAAAACGGAAAGGTCATCCGTCTTGAGCGTAGGATCTCCGTAACCCTTAAAATATAAGTCACCATGCAGTATATTGTCTTTAATAAATCCATCAATGAACAATTCAGTTTTAAATCTGTCAAGCTTGTCATTATTACTCAGATAATAAAATGCAGTTACCATTTTAGTAACAGAAGCAATAGGTAACCTAAGTTTTTCATTATGCCGAGCGATAAGCTTATTTGATCTTAGGTCTACTGCCATAAAACTTGTATTATTTTCAAAGCCAGATTTTTTAATTAGATTGGTAAAAATATTTGTTGTTTTTGCTAAACCTTTTAACGGGATTATTCCCAAAAATGCCGACAGAGCACTCAACTTAATAAATTTTCTTTTACTAAGCATTTGATCTAAGATCACTTGAAGAAAGATTTAGTCTTTTTGAGTCCACGATGCACCATATTGGAGGCTTAAAATGCTGTAGTTGTGCCGATTGCCCACTTATAAGTCTAAAACTCCTATACTTCAAAGCAAAAGTTGATGAATTCACCAATGATCTACTGTTCCCTCTTGCTACCACAGCAATTCTCACATTATTCGCTATCCATTGCCAATTTTTCCAAAGATGGAATTGAGTAATATTATCTTCACCCATCACCCAAATAAATTTTATATGTCTATGTCTTTTTTGTATAAACTTCAAAAGCTGGAAACTGTACTGAAAATTGTGTCTTATCTCAATTGGGGAAAGTTTAATATTGGGTGATTCAACCAATTTTTTGGTTTCCTCGACCCTATCATGAAAACTCGATGGACTTACTTTTTTAAGAGGATTTTTTTTTGTGTAGACCCAATATATCTGTCCTAGATCAAACATTCTTAAGGATACTTTGCTTATATGAACATGGCCTGGGTGAGGAGGGTTGAATGAACCTCCTAATATCCCGATAGACCTTCTATACCCAATCCTACCAAGCGTTGTCTCCAGCCCTAGTTGCAAGTCTTTTTTACTCCTTCAATAAAAAACATATGACAAAACGGTAATACTATTATAGCAATTAGGATATGAGTTCATACCAATATATATATACCCTAAAAGAATTAACGAAAATCTTCCCAAATGGGAAAAAGTGCTTTGAAAATATAACATTATCATTTTTGCCTGGCGTAAAAATTGGTTTGGTGGGAGTGAATGGAGCTGGAAAATCAACTCTATTAAAAATAATGGCAGGAATAGAAAGAGAATTTAACGGTGAAGCTTACCCGGCTCAAGGTATAAAAGTAGGTTACCTTGCACAAGAACCAAAGCTCGACGATAGCAAAACAGTAAGAGAGAATGTTTTAGCGTCTGTATCCAACAAAAAATCACTTCTTGATAAGTTTAATAACTTAGCCGCATCACTAGCAGATGATTACTCAGATGAAAAAATGACAGAAATGACACGGCTTCAAGATGAGATTGACTCACTCCAAATTTGGGACATCGACTCAAAAGTTGATATGGCTATGGAGGCATTGAGATGTCCTGATGACTCCTCCCTTGTTTCTACACTATCTGGAGGTGAGATCAGAAGGGTTGCCTTATGCAAGTTACTGCTGGAAGAACCTGATTTGCTGTTACTAGACGAACCTACCAACCATCTAGATGCAGAAACTGTAAGTTGGCTTCAACAACATTTGATAGCGTATAAAGGTACAATCTTGATTGTAACTCATGACAGATATTTTCTAGATCAAATCACTGGGTGGATATTGGAACTCGATAGAGGAAAAGGTTTTCCCTTTGAAGGAAATTATTCTGGCTGGTTAGAAAATAAAAGTACGAGACTAGAATTGGAAGAAAAAACTGAAAAAGCTAAGAATAACATATTAAAAAAAGAACTTAATTGGATCAGACAAGGAGCTAAAGCTAGGCAGGCTAAACAGAAGGCCAGAATTAGTGCTTATCAGGATTTGCTGAATGAAGATAAAAAAGAAAAAATATCAACTTCCCAAATTATAATTCCAAATGGCTCGCGTTTAGGCTCAAAAGTTATAGATGCTGAAAAGATAACAAAAACTTTTGAGAATAAAATGCTATTTGAGGACTTTAGTTTTTCTATTCCTCCAGGAGCGATTATAGGAGTAGTGGGCGCTAATGGTGCTGGAAAATCAACTCTTTTAAAAATTTTAACAGGCAGCGACTCTCTCACTAGCGGTCACATTAGTATTGGAGAGACCGTTGAGTTAAGTTATGTCGATCAAAGTAGAGATAAGCTCGACGATAGAAAAACTGTATGGGAAGAAATTTCAGGTGGCTTAGACATAATTGAATTGGGTGATTTGGAAGTAAATTCCAGAGCATATGTTGGTGCATTCAATTTTAAAGGCCCTGACCAACAGAAAAAAGTAGGTCAATTGTCAGGTGGAGAACGAAACAGAGTACATCTCGCAAAATTACTTAAATCAGGTGGAAATGTATTATTATTAGATGAGCCGACTAACGATCTCGATATTGAAACACTTCGTGCACTTGAAGAAGCTATACTAGATTTTGCAGGCTGCGTAATAGTTGTATCACATGACAGATTCTTCATGGATAGACTGTGTACACATATCCTAGGCTTTGAGGGAGAGAGCAATATGACATTCTTTGAAGGTAACTTTAATGATTACGAAGATGATAAAAAAAGAAGGTTGGGAGATGCTGCGGTTATTCCTCAAAGAGTCAAATACAGGAAATTCTCAACTTAGCCCATATCTTTGTATTTTTTGCATTAAAGGAAAAAGCTTCTTCATATCAGGTCCATCGCTCTTTCCCGTAAGGAAATAACGAAGAGGCATAAACAAATTTTTACCTGATCTTCCAGTTAAATTGTTTAACTTATCCGTCAAGGTTTTCCAACTGTCATTGTCGCGTGGATATTCACCAATTAAGGTGATTGCTACTTCTATGAATTGCTTATCTTCAGGGGCTATGATCGGGTTATTAGTGCCCTCTTTACACAGTTTCCATATCTCAACCAAGTCGTCTTTAGAGTTTATATTGTCTTTTGCCATTATCCAAAAATTTTCTTTTATATTGTCTGGCACACCAATCAGGTCGAGATAGGGAAAAATCTCGCTAACAGACAAATTGGCTATAAGTTTACGAGAAATTGTTTGTAAAACTTCCTTTTCAAATTTGACCGGAGCTGTGCTAAATTTTCTTAATTCGAATTTAGGGGTTAACTCATCAATATTATTTTTTATGTCGAGGCCATCTCCAGTCCCCAGAGAAACTAATTTCGAAACAATAGCTCCTGCTTCTATTCCTGCTTCTTTTAAACTTTTAATTGATAAACTACCGCTTCTCTTGGAAAAATTCTCTCCAGAGTTGTCTACAATCAAAGAGTGGTGTCCAAAAACTGGCAGACCTGCAGATAAATTCCTAAAAATTTCTGTTTGAACTGCCGTATTAGTCAAATGATCAATACCTCTAACCACGTCAGTAACACCAAAATCTGAGTCATCAATCACAGAAGCTAAAGTATAGAGGAACTGACCATTTCCCTTAACCAATATAGGGTCAGAAACTACAGAAGTCCGGACATTTATTTCTCCTGCAATTTCATCTCTCCAAGTCACAGTTTCACCGCTCAATAAAAATCGCCAATAACTGTCAGTTTTATCTCTTAAAGCATCTTTCTCCACAACATCCAATTTTAATGCTGCTCTATCATATATTGGAGGCTTGCCTTGATTATGCTGCTTTTTCCTTTTAAGCTCCAACTCTAAAGAAGTTTCAAAACACTCATAAACTACTTTTTGCTCTTTGAATTTATTCAACACCTCTCTATATCTTTCTATTCTAAGAGACTGCTGTTCAACTCTATCCCAATTTATGCCTAACCACTCCAAATCTCTCTTTATTTGATCAATAAAATGCTGAGAAGATCGTTCCTTATCCGTATCATCCAATCTTAGAATAAACTCAGCACCAACTTTTTTTGCTTGCAAATAATTGAACAAAGCTGTTCTGATATTTCCGACGTGCAAATAACCTGTCGGAGACGGAGCAAATCTCAAAACTCTTTTTGTCAAATCTAATCTCTCCAATGGTTTACTATTGGTATACGTCTACCAAGCGAAAAGGGCCTCCTAGATATTTTGGGTCCAGGACAGGCTTGGTATCTTTTGTATTCACTCAAGTAAAGAAGATTTTTAACGTTTACAACTGTCTTTTCTAAAAAGCCTTTTTTAACAACTTCCTGAACCGCTAGATCATCCTCGATAAGATACTCCAAAATGGTATCAAGTTCATCATAACTTGGTAAAGAGTCAGTATCTTTTTGATCAAAGGCTAACTCAGCTGAAGGCTCTTTAAGTAAAATATTTTCAGGAATGGGTTTTTCAACTCTAAACTCATCGGTTTTAGCAACAAAATTTCTCCATTTACTCAGTTTGTAAACTTTTGTCTTGTATATATCTTTAAGAGGATTGTAAGCTCCTGCCATATCTCCATAAATAGTTGAGTAACCCACCGCAATTTCAGACTTATTACCGGTAGACAAAAGCAGGTGCTTTTCTTTATTTGAAAACGCCATCAACAAAACAGCTCTTAATCTGGATTGGATATTCTCTTCTGTGACATCTCTTTTCTTACCTTGAAACAACGGTGCTAAACGTTGATCCACATTGTCTATTATCTCTTGTATACCTATTGTCTTAAGCGTGATTCCAAGATTTTCAGACAACTGTTTTGCATCATCTAAGGAAGCACTCGAATTAAACTTTGAAGGCAATGCCAAACAGACTACGTTGTCGGCACCTAATGCATCTACTGCCATAACCGTCACAAGGGCACTATCAATTCCTCCTGACAAGCCAATAACAACCTTGTGAAAGTTTGACTTCAAAACATAATCTCTTAACCCAAGCACAACGGCCTTATAGTCTTGGCTTTCACTAGAACCAATTTCTGTTATTAATTCAGGTGTTGGAACCCAGCCGTTTTTTCTCTGCTCAAAAATAACTTGCTCAGTTTTTTCTAAAAACTGTGGAAACTGACAGACAATAGTACCCCTATTGTCATATACAAATGAGCCACCATCAAATACTAGATCATCCTGGCCACCAACCAAATTTAAGTAAATGATAGGTAGGTTAGATTCCTCACATCGACTTTTAATAATCTGCTTTCTTTCAGATAGCTTGTTGGATTCATACGGCGAACCGTTGGGAATAATTATTATATCGGCTCCCATCTCTTTCAGTTTGGAAATTATATCTGGATGCCACGCATCTTCACATATAGGAAACCCAATCTTTAGTGTACCTAGATCTAAGAGTTCTAATTCATCTCCAGCGACGAAAAACCTTTTCTCATCAAAAACATCATAGTTAGGCAAGTGCGATTTTTTGCTAACTATTTTTATAAATCCTCTGTGTATAGATATAAATGCATTGTAAATTTTTCCATCCAAAAGCCATGGACCTCCAATTAAAATTCTTACGCCAAGACTTTTTGTTCTCTGAGCAATTTGTTGAATCTGAATAGAGATATTTTCCAAAAAAGAACGTTTATTAACGAGATCTAGAGGCTGGTATCCGCTTAGAAACATTTCAGGAAAAACTATCAGATCTGATCCTTTTTTTTCCGCCTCATTGGCTTTTGTCAAAACACAGTCCGAATTGAAATCTATTCCTCCAACGACAGGGTTAGCCTGGACTAAGGAAATTTTTAGCTGATTAACACTCATCGCCAACGATCCAAAATAAATTTGCTGTTTCTCCAATTTTAGTTAAAATGGCACTCAAAGTCTATCTAGTTTTGATGATGTGTAGAAGTATTGAATGCTATTCCTTCAATTTGAAATCGATACGTCAGAAGCAAAAATGTACTCGGAGGTTCTATTGAAAATTTATACTCGGAAGTTTTGGTCGCTCGTTGTTTTGATGTTTATTTTGCAAAATCCAGCAGCAGCTTTAGCTCAAGATCAAGTCAAACAATATGATGAAGGTAGCGTTTATGAAGGATCGTTTAAAAATGGGCTAAGAAATGGTTTAGGAAAGTATACGATGCCGGATGGTTTTACATATGAAGGAGAGTGGAAAGACGATCAGATCCAAGGAAAGGGAGTTGCCAGATATCCCACTGGTCAAATTTTTGAAGGCTTTTTCGAGCAAGGTGTACCCGATGGAGAAGGAACGATGACTTTTTCGGACGGAACAAAATATGAAGGAAGTTGGCTAGATGGTAAAATGGAGGGAGATGGCATGCTCTCTATGCCAGATGGATCCATATTTAAAGGAAAATTCTCTAATAATAATCGTGACGGTTATGGAGAGATGAATTATTCAGATGGCTCCATTTTTAAGGGTAATTGGAAAAAAAATGAAAAACAGGGTAACGGAACATTAATTTATGCAGATAAGTCTACTTATGAAGGAAATTGGGAAAAAGGTCTACAGCAAGGGTTTGGCAAGCTAACTACAAAAGATGGAGTGGTTCTGGAGGGAGAATGGAAAGACGGAAAGATAAACGGAATAGGAAAACTTATCCAGTCAAATGGAGATAGATATGAAGGTAGCTTAGTAAACTGGAAGAGGAATGGTAAAGGAGTATCAATCTACACTACTGGGGAAAAGTATGATGGAAATTTCAAAGATGATCTAAGACATGGACAAGGTATTCTTACAGGTCAAGACGGATTCAGATATGAAGGAAATTGGTCTTTCGGGAAAATGAATGGATTTGGTAAAATCACTTATTCTTCAGGGTCCGAGTACGAGGGAAATTTTAGAGATAATCAACCAAATGGAATAGGAAAAATTTTCTTCAGTGATGGAGGTTCGTATGAGGGATCTTGGGTTAATGGAGTTATTGAAGGTAGTGGTATCGCTAAATATGCTAATGGATTAGTGTATGAAGGTGAATTTTCCCGTGGTAAAAACGACGGTTTTGGAAAGATGACTTACTCAGATGGTTACGTCTATAAAGGAAATTGGAAAAACGGAAACCAAGAAGGAGAAGGAGAAGAAATATTTCCAAATGGTACTGTCTATAAAGGCACATTTAAAAATAATCAAAGACATGGACAGGGAAGCATGAAAATGAAAGATGGCTTCTCATATAGTGGAGACTGGATATCTGGAGAGATGACTGGGAAAGGCGTTGCAATATATGCTAACGGAGATAGATTTGATGGCTACTTTCTTAATGGTAAGAGAGAAGGAAAAGGTGTCATGACGTTCCAAGATGGAAAGATAATCGACGCGATTTGGAAAGATGGTAAAGAGATACAAACAGATACAAGTAGTTCAGTTGTCAGAGACTAATTTTCAAATGTTTCATTTGAAAGTTGATTAATTTTGATAAATTAATATAAGTGATTAAAAATAAAGGTTTAGCACATGTTTTCTTTTTTGAGTGGTTTTATATCTTCCGATATGGCTATAGACTTGGGCACAGCTAATACGCTTGTTTATGTAAAATCGAGAGGCATAATTCTTAATGAGCCATCTGTTGTTGCTTTTCATATGAGAGATGGAAAGAAACAGGTCCTTGCAGTTGGAGAAGATGCTAAGCTTATGCTTGGAAGAACACCTGGGTCGATACAAGCAATAAGACCTATGCGTGATGGTGTAATCGCTGATTTCGATGTTGCAGAAGAAATGATCAAACATTTTATAAAAAAAGTACACAAAAGAGGAATGTTTGCTAGGCCAAAAATAATCGTCTGCGTTCCTCATGGAGCTACCCCGGTGGAAAAACGAGCAATTAGGGAGTCTGTTTTATCAGCAGGAGCGAGGCAAGCCGGACTTATTGCTGAACCAATTGCGGCTGCAATAGGGGCAGGAATGCCAATAACTGATCCAACAGGATCTATGGTAGTTGATATTGGAGGTGGGACAACCGAGGTTGCAGTTTTAAGTTTGGGAGATATCGTCTATGCAAGATCAGTGCGGGTTGGAGGAGATAGGATGGACGAGGCTATAATTTCATATCTCAGAAGACAACACAATTTATTGGTTGGAGAAGCTACTGCGGAAAGAATTAAAACTCAAATAGGCACCGCTCGTATGCCAGAGGACGGAAGAGGAGCGTCAATGGATATAAGAGGAAGAGATCTTCTAAACGGAGTGCCAAAAGAGACTGAAGTTACTCAAGTTCAAGTAGCGGAAGCACTGTCTGAACCTGTACAACAAATTTGTGAAGCAGTGATGACCGCTCTGGAGAGTACACCTCCCGACTTGGCTGCAGATATAGTTGACAGAGGGGTTATGCTTACCGGAGGAGGTGCACTTTTGGGTGATTTGGATTTGGCATTACGAGAGCAGACAGGTTTAGCTATTTCAGTTGCTGATGAGTCGCTAAATTGTGTTGCTTTAGGCACCGGAAAATCTTTAGAGTTTGAAAAGCAGTTAGCTCACGTGATAGATTACGGTAGTTAAAAGCTTATTTATTAAGGAAAATGGCTAATAAGTCTAAATCCCATAGATCTAAGTTATGGAGCATACCAATTACAACGTTTATATTTGTATGCCTCACTCTAATTTTTATTTTGTGGCGAGTAGATAATACTAGGACAGAGTTAATAAGAACAAAAATCATTGATTTTGTTTCTCCTATAACAATACCTTTAAATTACCCAATTAAAGTGGTCGGGGACTTTATAAGATATTTTGAAATTTATTCTTCACTTTTAGAAGAGAATAAAGAACTCAAGAAGGATCTTCAGAACATGACTGGTTGGAAAGAAAAAGCCTTACAACTAGAACAAAAAAATGCACAGCTCAGAGCGTTAAACAATGTAAAGCTGAGTGAAGATCTTATTTGGGTAACAGGAGAGATGATGGCTGACAGCGGTAGTCCCTTTTATCAATCGGGGGTTATAAATATTGGATTAAAAGATGGGATAAAAAATGGCTCCGCGGCGGTAGACGGGCTTGGGCTTGTTGGTAGAATTTCTGGAGTTGGACAGAAGGTCGCTAGAGTATTATTTTTAACAGACATTTCCTCTGCAATACCCATAAAGATAAAGCGAAGCAACCAAAAAGGTCTTATGATCGGAGATAATAGTCCATGGCCTTTGTTAGAGTTTGTTGAGGAAAAAGGCCTTATTAATATTGGGGATAGGGTATTCACGTCAGGTGATGGCGATGTTTTCCCATCTGATATTCTTATAGGGACTATTTTGATTGATAATAAAAAAAAGTTAAGAGTAAAGCCAGTTGCTAATTTTGAGTCTTTGGAATTTCTGCGAATTTTGAATACAAAAAAAATAGTTGTGGACTGGACAGCAACCGATTTGGTAGGAATGGAAAATTTTTAGTCTTAGAAAATGAAATTTTATCAATCGAACCTTACAACTAATATTCTTGTTTTTGCTTTAGGACTTTTATTTATTATTTCCCCTACCGCATTAACAAGTAGGGGGTTGAGCAATACATATTCATTTTACCCAGATCTTTTTTTATGCTTAATCTTTGCTTCCGCTCTAAATAGACCAAAGGTAATAAACTTATATGCAATTTTGGTATTATTGCTATTTTCAGACGTTTTACATATGAAGCCTATCGGGCTATTCACAACTCTCATGTTTACGAGTGTTATAGTTATAAGACGCTATAAACTACAAATAGAGCAGTCACCATTTTACGTCCATTATTTGATATTTTTAATCTTGCTCTCTTGTGTTCAAACACTCAACCTTTTCCTGCACCACTTACTATTTTTGCCAAAACTTAGCTTGCTTACAATTGTCAATCAGACAATTTTTACTTTAATTTGCTATCCCTTATTTGATATACCTTATAAATTGGTAAAAGCGAATAAAAGATAATGTCAAAATTTAAAGACACCACCATAAAATCAAAGCTGATTAGGCGAGTACATAGAAGGATATTGCTTGCAGGGATATTAAAAGCAAGTGCGGTAGCTTTTTTAGGATGGAATATCAGAAAACTACAAATTGAAGATTCTGAGGATTACAAACTACTGGCAGATGCCAACAGAGTTAACCTAAGACTTATTCCCCCTTCAAGAGGGCTTATTTTTGATAGATTGGGTACGCCGATTGCCTTAAATGAACAAAATTACAAGGTAGTTCTCATCAGAGAACAAGCTGGTGATCCTGGCAAAGTATTAAAAAGACTCGCAAACATCATAGAGTTAGAGCATAAGCGTCAAGAGAAAATATTACAAGATATGAAAAAAAGAAGTTCTTTTATACCGATAACCGTAGCCGAAAACCTTACATGGAAAGATTTTGCAAAGATATCAGTAAATTTACCAAGTCTTCCGGGTATAATTCCAGAGGTAGGGTTAACCCGCCACTACCAGGAATACGAGTCCTACGCGCATATTGTAGGTTATGTTGGACCGATATCTGATAAAGACCTCGAATCTGAAAAACCAGTTGACCCAGTTCTTCAAATCCCAAAGTTTCAAATAGGGAAAGTAGGAGTAGAGAAAAAATTAGAGAAACATTTAAGAGGAAGAGCAGGGGTCAGTAAAGTTGAGGTTAACGCCTCAGGACGAGTAATGAGAGAACTTAACAGAACTCAAGGTAAATCTGGAGAAAATATACACCTGACTATAGCGACCAATCTTCAAAAATTTGCATCTGAAAGATTGAAGGGAATGAGCGCTTCCTCAGTTCTTATTGATATAAAGAGTGGGGATATATTATCACTAGTATCAACGCCAAGCTATAATCCAAATAACTTTGTATTAGGAATATCGCACTCTGATTGGAACGATTTACTAAATGACGAGCGAAAACCTTTACTGAACAAAGCTACTTCTGGAGCCTATCCCCCAGGCTCAACATTTAAAATGGTAGTAGCTGCGGCAGCTCTTGAACTAGGGCTTATAGGATTAAATGATAAAATATTTTGTGCCGGATTCTATGAGTTAGGAAGCAGAAAATTTCACTGCTGGCTTAAGGGTGGGCACGGGAAACTAACGCTTCAAGAAGCTATTCAAAAGTCATGTGACGTCTACTTTTATGAACTTGCTCGAAAAGTCGGAGTAAAAAGTATCGGAGTCATGGCAAGACGGCTAGGTCTCGGTCAAGCATACAATCTACCATTGACCGGTTTAAGCAAGGGTTTTATACCCACAAAAAAATGGAAAAAGGAAAGATTTGGCACCAGCTGGCTTGTAGGAGACACTCTCAATGTGGGCATCGGACAAGGATTTAGCTTAGCAACGCCTTTACAGTTAGCCGTTATGACGGCCAGACTGGCATCTGGGAAAGAAGTAATCCCAAACATTATTAAAAATTCTAATAAAAACACAGATAACCCCAAAGCTCTTTTGATAAAAGAAAATACTTTGGTTGCTATTAGAAGGGGAATGTTTGACGTTTTAAATGAAGAAGATGGTACAGCATTTAACTTTAGAACTACTGATGAGAATTTTTTAATTGCAGGTAAAACAGGTACATCTCAAGTAAGAAGAATAACTCGAGAGGAGCGTGAAGAAGGAGTGATCAAAAATGAAGATTTGCCATGGAAAATGAGAGATCATGCTTTGTTCACATGTTTTGCTCCATATAAAAATCCTAAATATGCTCTTAGCATAGTAGTTGAGCATGGAGGAAGTGGATCTAAGGTAGCTGCTCCAATTGCACGGGATATAATGCTTTTTCAACTTTACGGAGGTATTCCTCCTGTCACTGCTTATCCAGATAAACAACAAGTAGAGGTACGTAATAGACTTATGGATATTGAAAAAAAAATTAATTCTAGAACTAATATAAATCCTAATATTTAATATGAACCCCTTTATAAAGATAATTTACATTAATTGGCCACTACAAATCCTAATTCTAGCAACAGCCTTATTTGGTTTTTTAATGCTGTACTCTGTTAGTGGTGGGAGTTGGGAGCCTTGGACTAAACCTCAAATAAATAGGTTTTTTATAAGCTTCATTTTAATTTTCGTAATGTCAGCAATTAGTATTTCCTTTTGGCAAAAGATATCTCCATTTTGCTATATGCTAGGTTTAGCGTTATTAATTGCTGTCTATTTTTATGGTGATACGGGAATGGGTGCAAAAAGGTGGTTGGATTTAAGAATAATAAAATTACAGCCATCTGAAGCGTTTAAAATATCGATGGTGATGGTCCTCGCTTATTATTATCATAAACTTCCTGTCAATAAGGTATCACATCCGTTTTATGTTCTAGTTCCACTTTTATTAATAATAATACCTGCATTTATAGTTTTTCGACAGCCAGACCTTGGCACAGCGTTGGTTATTATTATGATAGGTATTTTTGTAATGTTCATTGCTGGGGTACATTTTGGGTATTTTTTATTTGGAGGACTTAGCTTCTGTAGTCTACTTTTTATCCTATTTCAGAGTAGAGGCACAGATTGGCAACTACTTAAGGATTATCACTTTAGAAGAATAGATACGTTTTTAGATCCATCAGCTGACCCATTAGGAGCAGGTTATCACATTACACAATCAAAAATTGCCTTAGGATCAGGGGGGCTTTTTGGACGCGGCTATATGCAAGGCTCGCAAAGTCAGCTTAATTTCTTACCCGAGAAGCATACCGATTTTATTTTTACTACTCTGGCAGAGGAGTTTGGATTTTTTGGTACAATTGGTCTTCTCATCATATATAGCCTCATTGTTGCTTTTTGTATTTTTTCAGCACTCGTAACTACGGACAAATTTTCTCGATTATTGATAACCGGTCTTTGCATGACTTTCTTTACATATTTCTCTATAAATATCGCAATGGTTATGGGTCTATTGCCAGTTGTGGGTATACCTCTACCTCTAGTCTCCTATGGAGGATCTTCAATGATTGTAATAATGTTGAGCTTTGGACTCATCCAAAGTGCACACGTGCACAAGAATATTGGCTTCTGATTTGAATATTTTTATTTCAACTGGATCTAAAACAGCAGAATACAAAAAAGTTCTTGCAGAAGAAATCGAATCCCAAGCCTTGAAATATAACATAATAGAAGATATGTCGAGAAGTAATGAAGTCGATGCAATCATATATGCTGATGAAAGTGACATCTCCGACTTTTCCATTTTCCCAGATGATACCGTAATATTCTCTATATTTGCAGGAGTTGAAAAAACGCTTTTAAACAAAACCATCCAGCAACCGTTGGTAAGATTAATTGATGTAGAGATGACAGAATGTATGGCAGAATGGTGTACCGCTCATGTCATGAGGTACCACCTTGATCTTGATGAATTTATAAGGCCAGATAAAACAGGGTGGAAGATTTACAACAAAGAAAGATTGCTTGCAAATCAAATTAATATTGGAATCTTAGGCCTTGGGACTTTGGGATCAGCAACTGCAGAAAAACTTAATAAACTAAATTTTAATGTAACAGGTTGGTCTGCAACAAAAAAAAAACTTAAGGGAGTACGATCATTAGTAGGGTCAGAAGGTTTGGTGAAAATACTCTCAACTTCAGATTTCTTAATACTACTACTACCACTCACAGAGAAAACCCAAACTATTATTAACTCGGAATCACTTAAAATGGCAAAGACTGGAGCAATTTTGATTAATGCCGGGAGAGGAGGATTAATTGAAGATAATGACCTTCTAAAAGCACTTGATAGTGGAAAACTCTCTGCATGTACATTAGATGTATTTGACGAGGAGCCTTTGCCACTTGAACACCCCTTTTGGTCACATGACAGAGTGACCGTTACCCCCCACATATCTGCTCCAACACGATTGAGAAGCTCTATTAAATCTATACTGATAAATATTGATAGACTAAATAAAGGTTTGCAGCCCTTAGGTTTGGTAGAAAAAAAGCGTTTTTATTAAAGAAGAATAATTCCCAAAACAACTAATAGTACAATAGCAATGAAGAGAACCATAGTTCCAGATGTAAGTATTCTTGTCATAACACCTTCTGGTCCAGAAACGTGATACACTTTATCTATAAAAGAACGCAACGATTTGTTGAAAAGCTTCAATCCTTTTTGTTCAGCTGCTTCAAGAAATATTAACAGTTTACCAATTATAGAGGGTAAGAATACTCGATAGGTCCAATCAAAATCTAAGTTTATTGAGCGTGTTTCAGATGGTAGTTGGTTTAATTTACTTAAAATGTAGAAAGCTAGAATAGCAAAGCATAATAATTGTAGCTGTGTCAGGATATGTTCAAAAGTATATGGATCGTATTTCACTTCAAAAGGCATTATTGCATATAAATTATTTGGGAAAATACCTATATAGATGCAAAGGGTTGCCGTCAATCCCATCGCTAGTAACATGTGAACAGGTGCTTCGTTCGGTCTTTTGCCTGAGTCATGATGAAAAAAAGTAAAGTAGGGAACTTTTATCCCAGAATGCGATAAAACGCCAGCCGACGCAAAAACAAGAATTAACCAAATAAACTGATAGTGTTCCTTTCCTGCTCCACTCATAATTAGCGATTTGCTAACAAATCCAGAAAATAGAGGGAAAGCAGATATCGATGCGGCTCCAATAAGGCAAAAGATTGCTGTTAAAGGCATAGTCCTGTACAAGCCTCCCAACTCCGACGCTCTAGAGGTACCTGTTCTAAAAAGAACAGCACCGACGCTCATAAAGAGTAGTGCTTTATACAATATATGAGAAAAAGCGTGTGCCGCAGTACCATTTAGGGCTAACTCTGTGCCAACGCCAACACCGACAACCATAAAGCCAAGTTGATTATTTAGGCTATACGCTAACACCTTTCTTAAATCATTCTCTACCTCTGCAAAGAAAATGGGGAATACTGTCATTGCAGCCCCAATATATATCAGAAGTTCTGTACCTGGAAATCCTCGTGCCAACGCGTAAACTGCAAGTTTTGTGGTAAAGGCGGAAAGTATCACTGTGCCTGTTATAGTAGCCGACGGATAGCTGTCTTGAAGCCAATTATGCATAAATGGAAAAGCACACTTTATGCCAAAAGCAACAAAAATTAATGCGGTTGCCCAACTATTTAGCTCCATTTTTACAAACGATATTGATCCAGTCTCAAAGTAAAAAAGTGCAACACCGAAAAGCAATACAACTCCTGATAAAACTTGAATGATAAGGTAGCGCATGCCAGCATGATAAGCGCCCTCGGTTTTCCGAGCCCATATTAGAAAAACGGATGATATAGCAGTAAGCTCCCAATAAACAAAAAGCGTAATAAGATCCCCAGCGAAAACTGCTCCTATAGCTGCCCCTGAATAAATAAGAGCTACAAAGGGCTGCGTACTTTCACGAAGATGGAATGCAAATAAATTACCCAGGAAAGCAGCAATACAAAAAATAATTCCGAATACGGTGGAAAGATTATCTACCCTCATAAAATTCAGTTCAAGTCCCAAAAACTGTATCTTAAAACCCGCTTCCCAGTCCCCATTAAGTAACACTAACAGCGCTATAACAGGAACTAAGCAGACGAAAGAAGACTTTACAGCCCCTTTAGGTAGAAATATTGATACTAGTCCTCCTATAAAAAAGAAAAATGGGAGAGGAAGTGTTGCTAACATTTACTTTTCCTCCATGCCTGGATAATCTTCACTGTCCACTGCTTTTTTGGCATAGAAATTTTCTTGTCTGCCCAAAAGCAACCTTAGTAATCGTGATCCAAATATTATAATTGAAAACATTATAAAACCATAAATGCTATAAAAATTATAAGTACTCTCAATCTCAAAATAGACATATCTCTTAACAAAAAAATCTATCGCGAATAAGCAAAAGCACAGAATTAAGAATGCAACCAGTAGAGCTCGAAGTCGGCTAGCTTTCTCAAAAAATATGAATGGGTTAAATCTCATTTAATTTCCTAAGCTCACTAAACCAAAATTAATCATAAAATCTCTTATATAGCCTACGTAAAAAAACAAAAGGAACGAGATACTAGCTGTAATTGCGGGCGGCAGCCAAACAAGTGCACTTGGTTCTTTAAAACTTTTGGTTTCTGTCTGATCTATAGGGTTAAGATAAAAGCCCTTTGCCACTAATGGCAAAAGATAAGCAATATTCAAGAGGGAACTTATTAATAGGACTAAAACCACGAACTGCTTGTCTGCTTCAAGAGATGACAATATTAAAAACCATTTTGCCCAAGATCCACTCATCGGAGGAAGCCCTATTATCGAAATGGCGCCTATAAGAAAACTTAAAAACGTAATTGGCATCACTCTTCCCAATCCCTGCATATTACTTATATTTGTTTTCTTGGTTGCTACATAAATAGAACCGGCACACATAAATAAAGTGATTTTTCCGAATGCATGGGTAACTATTTGTAGAGCTCCACCTAAAACGCCCAGACTATTCGCGAGAGAGAAAGCAAGTACGACATAAGCCAATTGACTAATAGTAGAATAAGCGAGCCTAGCTTTTAAATTATCCTTAGTCATCGCTATCAGAGAAGCAAATAAAATTGAAAAACAAGCTAACCAAGTTAGCCAATCTGTTGCCCCCGATACTGACAAACTCTCTACCCCAAATATGTAAACACCTACTTTAAGAACAGTAAAAACTCCCGCTTTAACCACAGCAACAGCATGTAGCAAAGCACTGACAGGTGTCGGAGCAACCATCGCAGCGGGTAGCCACCTGTGGAACGGGAATAAAGCTGCTTTCCCAATCCCAAAAGCAAACAAACCAACGAGGAGTATTAACTCTAAGGATCCAAAGGATCCATTTAATATACCACCTTTCACAAAATCCAATGTACCAACAGAAAAATAAATCCAAATTATTCCTAGCAACTGTAGTCCAATTGAAGTTCCTAATAGTATTGATAGGTAAACTCTTGCTCCTCTCAAAGCTTCAGTCGAACCTTTATGAGAAACTAATGGAAAAGTAATGAGAGTTAGTATTTCATAGAATAGAAATAATGTGAAAAGATTACCTGAGAATGAGATCCCCATAACACTGGCTATTGACACAGAAAAAAAGAAAAAGAACCGTGAATGGTTTTTCTCCTTTGCTCCTCGCATATATCCAATCGCATAAATATGAGTGAGTATCCAAAGCCCTGAGGCCAACAATGAAAATATGATGCCCAGAGGCTCAATATGAAAGGAAATATCAATACCTGGCATTATGGTTGCCAGCTTATATTGTGTTGCCTGTCCATCAAAGCTGAGAAATATATTTAAACTGAAATAAAATGTTATCAGTGCACCTAGTAAAGTAACGGTATCCCTGACATTTGGTTTTTTATTAAAAATTAAATTTAACCCGCCTACCAATGCCGGAGTAAAAACTGTTAAAAATATTAAAAACTCTATCGGCATAAAATACACCCTACTTAAAAAGAATTTCGGTGGCCATGATAGCTACATCCACTGTTAAACTAGTATTAATACCTAGAAAAATACAAAATAAAGCTAGTATCCATATAGGCATTAACGTAAGAACGCTTACTTCATTGTAAGACTCTGAACTTTCTGAAAAGTATAAAACTTCAATTATCTTCCAAACATAGATAACTGCGAAGAGCGACGATGCGATGATGAGAATTGCTACTAACCAATACCCGGTTTCAAGTGCTGCTTCCAGAAGCAGCCATTTGCTTATAAAACCAGCCGTACCAGGCACGCCAATCAAACTTAACCCCCCGATTACGAAAGCAGCTGAAGTAAATGGCATCGATTTTCCAAGGCCACTTAAGCTTTTTATATATACATTTTTTGTATTAAGCATAAAAGCACCTAGAGACATAAATAGTGCTGCTTTTGTGAAACCATGATTAACCATATGCACTAATGAAGATGCAAGACCTTTTTGACTCATTAACGATAATCCAAGGAGCATATACCCTATTTGTGCAAGGCTAGAATAAGCAAGTAGCTTCTTCAAATTCTGTTTGAAAATGGCGATGACTGATGCCGCAATCATTGCGATTACTGCTAGAGGCATCAAAAGGAGAAAAAAGAGCTCATTGACAAAAATATCTTCATAGTTAAACACAGAAAATACAAATCGGATCAAAACATAAAGCGCAACTTTGGTCGCTGTTGCAGCCAAAAAGCAGGTAACTACAGTAGGTGCAAAGGTATAAGCATTAGGCAACCACACATGAAGAGGAACCATGGCAAGCTTAAGCCCCATCCCTACAACAATAAAGGCAAATCCCGCTTGAATAGTTCTGTTATCACCGAATTGGTTAACTCTTTCCGCGATGTCCATCATGTTTAGAGATCCAGTCGCCATGTATATATATCCAATACCAATCACAAAAAAAGTTGCACCAATGGTGCCCATTATTAGATAATTAAAGGAAGCAGAAAGTGCTCTTCTATCAAGAAAGGCCCCTTGTGCTACCAAAACATAGGTGGATAAACTTGAAATCTCTAAAAAGACAAAAACGTTAAAAATATCAGCTGTTGCTACTACACCTAGCAAACCGGTAAGGCACAATAGAAAGCAGGAGTAAAACAAAGTATGTTTTTCTTCAGGAATTTCTGCGTGAAGTGAAGAATACGAAAAGATCAGAACAATTGCGCTTATAATTGATATCAGGAATAATAATATAGCGCTGACGGCGTCTATTCTGTATTCAATTCCGATTGGTGGCACCCATCCGCCGAGGTAATACGTGAGAATGCTCCCGTCACTAACAGCTTGTATCAGTAAGATTGATATAAATAGACACGCTAATGCGCCCACAAAACTTAACAACCAAGACAATGTCTTATTGTTAAGTACAACCAATATAGGTGCTATCAACATCGGTGTAATAACCTGCAAAATTGGTAAATGATTAACCAACTCTAAAGTACCCTGTTTAATTTCTGAGGCCATTAACTATTAAGTCTCCATGACATTCTTTTTATTATATTTCTTAAGGTCATTTTGATCCATTTTTTGGATATCATCTTCTTCAACCGTGTCATACTCTTCTCGAATTTTTATTATTAAAGCTAAACCTAAAGCAGTAGTGGCTATACCGACAACAATTGCAGTAAGAATGAGAACATGTGGAAGCGGGTTAGAATATATAACTGCGGCATTATTAGCGGACTTATCAAGCAGAATTGGTGCTGTACCACCCTTCATTTTTCCTATTGAAATATAAAACATAAAAACTGATGTTTGAAAAATGTTTAATCCCACAATTTTCTTGATCAGATTTCCTCGTGAAACAACTATAAAGAGACCTGAAAGCATGAGTATAATGAATAACCAGTATGGCAAGTGTCCAAATATGAAGTTTAAATTACTGTCCATGGCTTACCACTCTTTATCGTCTAAACGCGGAGTGCGACCAGCAAAGCTATAATAAATAGCAATCATTACAAAAGTTACTGTGATCCCAACACCCAGCTCAACCAATATAATCCCATAGTGTTGCCCATGTTTTGGGTGTTCGGGGCTAATTGCGTGATAGTTTAAAAATTCAAATCCAAAGATAATTGAGAAAACACCCGTTAGTGCGTATACTAAAACGCCCAATGCTGCCGCCTTCTGTGCAAACCAAATAGGCATTACTTTTTGTACATTCTCCAGGCCCATGACTATACCATAAAGTATAAATGCAGCAGCGATAATAACACCGGCTTGGAAACCTCCTCCAGGAGAGTAATCACCATGAAATTGCACATAAAGTCCGAACAAAACGATAACTCCAACCATAAATTTTGTAATAACTTTTAAAATTAAATGATGTTTCATAGTCTCACTCTTTATCTTTTCTTCCTTTGAGACCACTTAATAACAGGATAACTCCAAGACCTGCTGTCAGCACAACCACTGTTTCGCCTAACGTATCATATCCTCGATAGCTCGCCAATATACCTGTTACGACATTTGGTATTCCCATATCTTTATAAGTAATATTTAGATACGTTGATCCAAGATGTGCTTGAGCTGGCGAGTCAAAAGCTCCAAAGTTCGGCATATCAAGAGTTCCATAAATTAGCAAAACACCAACAAGGCAAACAACTACAAGCGGTAGTAAAATAGGTTTCTTTGTCTCTTTCTGAACTCGAACCGTGAGTGCCATTGTTGCGAGCATCAAAACAGTAGACACCCCTGCCCCGACAGCTGCTTCTGTGAAGGCGACGTCAACCGCATCCATCACTACAAAAAGCATTGCAGACACCAAGCTAAAGGCACCCGATAACATTATCACTGCAAAGAGATGCTTTAACGTCAATGCCATAATTGCGATCGTAACCAAAATTATGAAGAAGCATATTATAATAAATAATTCTATTTTCTTTCCCCCTTCTTTTTTTTGTATCCTAAAGTGACAAATGCCGCATTAGCAATGGCATGCGAGGCCGTGGGTGAGGAAATAAAAATAAAGATAGCTATAGCTAAAAGTTTAAAAAAGACCCATATGGTCGTGACATGCAACATCATTCCTAAAATTAAAAATAGTACACCTCCTGTATCACTGATAGATGCACCGTGTAGCCTTGACCAAAAATCAGGTAACCTTATTAAGCCCAAGCTTCCAGTTAAAAGCAAAAACGATCCTAAGAGTATAAAAATCCAACTACATATTTCGATCAACAAACTCATTGCGCTTTCTTTCTACTCAAGGCTTTTTTGTCACCAATTTCTTTATACCTAAAGAATTTAAGGATTGCGATTGTGCCAATAAAATTTAGTAGTGCATATAATAAAGCGATATCGAGAAAATCGGGCCTGCCAAATAAAAAACCAACGATACTTATCATCAGGACAGCTAGCGTGCCAAATGCATTTAACGCTAGAACTCTGTCATATAATGTTGGGCCTAAGAATAATCGGATGAGTACCATTATAAATGAAATGACGATTGAGATGGTCGCTACATAAAACATTTTTTATGAACCTCTTCTCTCGCACCTACTTACTCTCTTACCCATGTCTTCTATTTCATCTTCAGTGCTACTGGAGAAATTTAGGGAGTGTACCAAAAGACTATTTTTCTCAGTTTCAACCGTTATAGTCCCTGGGGTGAGTGTAATAGAGTTTGCAAATATTACTTGAGCCGCTTCGCTTTTAGGAGATAAGGGTACATCAAACATATTTTGTCTAATCTTTATCTGTGGGCTTAATATTGTCTTAGTCACTGCAATATTGGATTTCAATATTTCCTTTAGTAGCCAAAAACAATAACTCATAAAGCTAAATAAATTCATTTGGAACTTAATCGGGGTGTCATCAATTGCTCGCATACGTCGAAGTATATATAAGACCATCAAAACTGATATAACACCAAAAGATAACAACAGAAAATCAAAATGTCCTGAAAAGGAAATCCAAATCAGACCATATAAGATTGCTAATACAAATATTTTCAAAATAATTTTAACCTATTCAAAAATAAATAAATGCCTTAAACATATAGTTAAATTATTAATAATAAATAAGTAAATTAAAACAAGAGATTTATATGGATAATACTAAACTTGCTGGTCATACAATTGAACTAAATAATCTCAAAATCTCAAATAAGTACCCATTGACACTTATTTCTGGTCCATGCCAGCTTGAAAGCCTCGAGCATGCTATGATGATTGCCGAAAAATTAACAGAAATCTGTATTCGTAATGATATAAAATTTGTCTTTAAATCATCATTTGACAAGGCCAACCGAACTTCACATTTATCGAAGCGTGGTCTTGGAATTGACGAAGGTCTTAAAATCTTTCAAAAATTGAAGAGCAGTCTAAATATATCCACATTAACGGATGTGCACACACCCGAACAATGCGAGCTTGTAGCAAAAGAAGTCGATATTCTCCAAATACCCGCCTTTCTATGCCGACAGACGGATTTAATTATCGCAGCTAGTAAAACAAATAAACCCGTCAATATAAAAAAGGGGCAATTTCTATCCCCTGCTGAGATGCAGCAGGTGGCTGAAAAATTCATATCTACCGGCAATGAAAATTTACTTCTTTGTGAACGAGGTACTACCTTTGGATACAACGATTTAGTTTGCGACATGCGTTCCCTAGAGGTTCTTAGAAAAAGTGGGTTCCCAACCATTTTAGATATTACTCATTCTATTCAACAACCAGGAGGAAAAGGCTCAGAGAGTGGTGGATCAAGAGAGTTCATTGAAACCTTAGCAAAAGCAGGTACAGCGGTTGGTATCGCAGGTGTGTTCATTGAAACCCATGAGAAGCCTGAGACAGCGCCTTCAGATGGTGCTTCTATGCTTCCTCTTGAACAATTATCAGGACTATTAAGTAAAATTAAAGCAATTGATAAAGTCGTAAAATCTTTTGAATGAGCTGCAATTAATTTTCTTGAATCATATGCACTAAGATATTACAACAATAGTGTTGGGGTGTAGCCAAGCGGTAAGGCAGCGGGTTTTGATCCCGTGTACCGTAGGTTCGAATCCTACCACCCCAGCCACCACAGTTTTATAGAAAAAAGTTCAAGTGTTTAAAAATTTTCTCTACCACGGGCAGGTGGATAATGGCACCAATTTTCCATGGCCTCCATAATTAAAATCATATAAAAGAGAAAAGTTGAAAAAATGAACTCTACTTTGTAGATTTTCAAAAAAATTACGTTATACTCTTCATCTGGTTGGTAATATAAAACGCACTAAATAGGAGATCCTTATGACACCTTGGGAAATCGATATAACTCAAATGCAAAATTGTAATTGCAATTTTGGCTGCCCTTGCCAATATACTGTTAGGCCTACAGATGATGTTTGTGAAGCATCTGTCGTTTATCAAATTCACTCTGGCCATTATGGAGACACCGATCTTTCTGGAACAAGGGCTGCGTTTATAGCAAAGTGGCCTGGTGCAATTTATGAAGGAAACGGTGAAATGCAAATATTCATAGATGAATCTGCTTCCCCTGAACAGCGCAAAGGCCTTGAAGCGATATTAGGCGGGAAAGATACCGATGAAATGGCTACTGGATGGTACATATTCAATGCGATGTGTCCAACAAAACATGAGACCCTCTTTACTAAAATAGATGCAACCATTGATCAAGAGGAGAGGGTAGGTAAAGCATCTGTTAACGGAATTTTCGACCTAACAGTGAAACCATTATCAAATCCAGTTTCAGGTATGGCCCACAGGGCTGCTATGGCATTACCAAATGGTCCAGATTTTAGATATGCGGAAGTAGCATGTGGTACAACAAAAACAAAAGAGGGTTCTATTCTGCAATTACCTAAAAATACAGAAACGCACTCTCAATTATCTAGGAACAAGCTAAACAATCACGGTATGGTGAATTAATCTTAGCTAGGTTTGGTATCTGTGAAAAAAAAAGATGTATTATTAGTCACCTTAGAAAAATCTGATCTGATCGTAATCGTTACGACCGCTATTATTGTTATAGTAACCTCCATATATACCTTTTTTGGCGTAGGAATGAAAATGAGCGCCTTAGAAATGACCCGAATGAGCGGAGCGATAACATTTAGCTCAAACTCTCATGTAAAGATGCAGATGATGGATAGCAAATCGGAGACGATATCTGAAAACAGTAATACCGAAAAAAAAATGGAGGATATGGGATCTTCTTCAAAGAGTATGAATAGCTCTATGAAAATGGATAAGGGAGCAAAGTCACTTTTTACTATTCCTAATATTTTTTTAATGTTTTTTATGTGGTGGTTTATGATGATCGCTATGATGACACCCAGTGCATCACCCACCCTATTATTATTCCACAATTTGAAGAAGATGGGGCCCGAGCGTGATGTAGCAATATTCAATACGTATTTGTTTCTGGCAGGTTATCTCATTATTTGGGGAATTTTCAGCCTTTTGGCATGTATTTTACAACATTTTTTTGAATTTCTTGGATTAATAAGTGGAATGATGATGCAGTTTAAATCGGCAAAATTATCTGGTGCATTGTTAATCGTAGCTGGTGCGTATCAGTTTACGCCATTAAAAAATGCTTGCTTAGAAAAATGCCGCTCGCCCATCGACTTTTTGTCATCAAACAATAGAAAAGGTTATGGTGGTTCACTCTTAATGGGAGCCCAGCATGGTTTATTCTGCCTAGGTTGTTGCTGGGCATTAATGGCTTTACTTTTTGTTGGAGGTGTAATGAACCTTTTTTGGATTATTGGGCTTGCTCTGTATGTCGCCATCGAAAAATTATTTAAAAATATTTATTGGTTAGATAGAGTTTTAGGACTGTTACTCATTGGTGTTGGTAGTTTTCTAATATTAATAAAGGACTCCGAAATATTTCTATAACCTCAGTTGAGCACCTAACCATCTAATCGCTCAAGGATGGCTGGGATGTGTAGTCACAGCATTTGTGTAAGTCAGCCTTTTTGACTGCCAAACTTCTCAATTTCATATTTTTCTCAGAAGATAGTGCTTTCATTAAATCCAAAAAAGCCTGATGACTAGGATACCAGATACCCAGAGCTTCGTGAATTTTTTTAATTTCCAATAAGTGTTGCTGACACCTCTGAATGCCATAAAATTTTACCACCCACTTCTGCTAGAAGAATATTCAATATTTCCATATAGTCTTTGTAAAGAGCTCCATTTGGAAATTAAGCCTCTGCGCTGTATTCATTAAGATTCAAATTGATTATTGAACAGTCTTTTGAAGTTCCAGCAATCTGTTTAAATTTTTCTACCTCCTCAATTTTAATATTAGGTAATTCCACCATATTTATTCTCCATAAAAAAATATTTTTTTTACCTGCCTAATTTACCAAGATATTTTTTGACAACAATTTTTGACAACAGTTTTCGTGATTTTACTGATAACTCATCAGAAGCATAAGAAGGATAAGAACTATTTTAAAGGGTTATGAGAATCCTAATAACTCCTGATAACAATATCCACGGGTTTTGATCCCGTGTACCGTAGGTTCGAATCCTACCACCCCAGCCATTTCAGAAATCATTTCTTAAGTTTATTTAAACGTCGAATACCGATACTTTTTTCATCATTACCTCTTGTACCCACTTAAGATCAGGTACTTGATCAACCTGCCAACCGGGAGGACAGGCAACTTTCTTTCCAGACCTTAATGAAAATAAAAAAGCTCTAAAATTTGTGACAATATACTTTTCTGTTCCGGATTGAGATCTTTCACCCTTAAACTCAGATGAAAATAGACCCACTAGTTTTCTTATAGACCCATCATCTTTGAATTTGACCTTTTGATACAAATATCCTCTTATAACTTCCTCCGCGCTCTCTCCTGCTTCAACTTCGACTAACGAACCCAAAATTTTCTCACTGCACTGTTGTAGAAATTCCGCGGAGATCTCATTGTAATGAACTGCAATTTCATCTGTATATTTTTTTATAATAACATTGAGCGGCGCTGAGTAAAATAGGGACTCCCGAGCCGCATTTGCACAAAAAATACAAAGTATCCATCCTGGACAATGCAAGGCCATCCACCTATCCTTTCTATTGACTTAAGTTTATAATATGAACTAATATGAAAAAAAACAAGAACCTAACGTCAACTCTGTTTGAATTCATCAAATACAAATTCAATATTCTAAAAATTCTGAGTTGAGCAGTTTGTTTAGCTTCGTTTTTCTTTCTTGTTATGAGAAAGCAACGCGCTTTATTACAACAAGCCGGATTTTTAAAAAGCTATAATTTCGAGATTTGTTTTAATCAAGAGATGAAACTTAGCAAATGATCGACCAAAACATGTGAATAACAATTTCAAAGACTTAAATATTTTCCTAAACACATTTTGGCTGGTTTTGACAACACTTTTGACAACAGTTTTCGTGATTTTACTGATAACGCATAAGAAGCATGAGAAGGATAAGAACTATTTTAAAGGGTTATGAGAATCCTGATAACTCCTGATAACAATATCCACGGGTTTTGATCCCGTGTACCGTAGGTTCGAATCCTACCACCCCAGCCATCTCCTAAAAGATATCTTTGCTGTCTCTTTAAAATCAAGTAAATTTAATTACAAGTCGGCCTCTGACCCCGCCACCTTCAAATCGTTTATGTGCTTCCGACACTTGAGACGGACTATATGTATCTGCTAACCTCAATGAAATTTTTTTTGCCTCTACAAGCTTCCTTAAATCATCTAATTTTTCGTACATGCAATCTTGAGTTCTTACCCATGTTTGCGTAAAATTTATATCGCGCTCACCTGTCCCCTGATAACCTCTTACTGCGGTAAAAGAACCTCCATTTTTGACTGCAGCAACTGCTTTTTCATTTAATAAAGCGCCGTCTGCTAAGCCATCTATGCCCTCGGGAAACCGTTCCAATATATGTTCAATGAATTCTTCTCCTCTTGGAAGCGATAGATCTGCACCAAGTGATTTAATTAAATTTTGATCTTTTTCTGACGTATCTGCTATCACATATAAACCTAAAGTTTTTGCAATTTGGATCATGTAACCTCCGTAGGCCCCTGCAGAGCCAGTAACTGCTAGCTTATCACCTGATTTTAAGTTTAAAAGTTCTAGAGAAAGCTTCGCCGTTAATCCATTCATTGGTAAAGTACATGCTTCTTCAAAACTCACCCCCTTGGGAATTGGCACCACTGCTCCTGATTTTAGTGCAATTTGTTCGCGGTATGCCCCATGTTGACCATTTGGTATGACCATTGCCATGACCGCGTCGCCTTTTTTGAGATGTGTTTTGACGTTTTCTCCAATCGCCACTACTTTCCCAGAAATATCCATTCCTGGAACATACGGAGGATTATGAGGTTTTTGTCGATCTGCTATACCTCCATTACGAGCTAAAATATCTGTTGGATTTATAGCTGCGCAAAACACCTGCACTAGTATTTCATCCACTTCAGGTTTAACCTCAGGCACTTCAATAAGCTCTAGCACTTCAGGTCCGCCATGCTTCATTAAACCAATCGCACGCATCTCTACTCCTTTGATTACGATAGAAAGTTGATTGATTCATGTTACACTATTAAAAAAGAATTTTAAATGATGTTACCAGAAGATCTTACCCCTGAGCAATTTAGTAAAAAACCCGCAGTCCTGAAGGCTCTTAATAATCCTCGTTCTCCGAGCAGTGTTTTAAATTATATGTGTGGCTGCGATATTAACAATCCTAATGATAGGAAAAGCCTTTTTTACGATGAAACAGTGGAACCACTATTAGGCATATGGTTTCGAAGTGGAACCGCTTTAGACGATATTTGCAAGCCATTTTCATCTGTTATTCGCGAATTGAAAGCTGATCCACAAACCCTAATCGAAGATGAATGGTTTACCCTTGAAGGCCAGGTTGCTAGAGTATTGCTAGCAGATCAACTATCTCGCTCGTGTTTTCGAGGTACAGCTGAAGCTTTTTCGTTTGACCATATAGGACGTGAACTCGTTCGAGACCTAGTTAGTAAAAAGAAAGTTGATCAAACTTTAAAATTGCCTCCGGCACTACTATATTTACTCCCATGGGCTTTGGCCCACTCAGAAGAAATAATTGACCTTGTTCGCGCATGCGAAATAATTGACATGGCAATTGGTGCTTATCCTGATTTCAGTTTATTTGAAGGAAGAAATAAAAAAGCGGTAGATCAACATAGACAAGTTCTAGAAAAATTTGGGCGTTACCCACAAAGAAATTTAGAGTTTAGAAGAGCCAATACTGCTGAAGAAGAAAAATGGCTCAATGATAAAGAGAATTTACCAATTTGGGCGGGTGGCAATCTTTCTTTTGATCAAAAAATTAAATAAGACCCGTAGGTTTGCATCCTTCCACCCCAGCCATTGATTATATTTCAAACTAGTATTGATACTTATAACTAGATTATTCAATCTACCATTGTTTTTCTGCAGCCACAATCTGCTCTCTTATACTTTCCCGTACAAAAATGTATGTTCCGCTTAAAGATATCAAAACCATTCCAAGAAACGATAGAAGATCAGGAACTTCCCCAAAAATGAAATAACCTGCTAACAACGCATATACTAGAAGTACATACTCTGTTGGGGCATTCGACTGAGGTGATCCAATATTATAGGCATATACAAGAGAGAAAATGCCGATTGTACCCGTAAACGCAATAATTAAAAGAGCCAATAAGGCGTTGAAATCGCTGATTGTCCAAGTAAGATAGAGAAATTCTAACTGCTCAATATCCATATTTGGGAAAGCATTTATCGCCAAAACCGTTACAAAGGGACTTAGAATTAGTCCCCCAAAATATATATGAAAAGACTGTTGAAAGGCATTATCTTTATCACTTGTTTTTTTTGCTAAAAGCATACCGATAGAGTAGCTAAAAGCAGTTGCTATCGGAAATAACATATACCAATCGAAATTATTAAATGAGGGTTTGACGATTAATAATGTACCTATAAAACCTATAATGATGGCAATAATTCTATGAAATCCGACGGAAATCTTAAGAAAAAATATCGAGATAACAGTAATGATTATGGGATGGATAAAAAATAAGCTTGTAGCTATAGCCAAGGGCAACTTAGAGATAGAGATATAAAACAAAGTGAACCCTAAAAAGAAGGAGCTCCCTCTAAAAATTGCTACCAACGGATATGAGGATCCAAACTTTATAGGTTTTCCTGAAAACCATAAAAGGCTTGTTAATAGGATAGTCCCTAACGCTGCTCGAAAAAATAAAATCTGAGTTAATGAAATCTGATTGGCTAGCGATTTAATAACTATATCCTGAATACAAAAAACAGCCATTCCAGCTATTATAAAAAGTATACCTTTTTTCTCTGAGGACATTGATCTCTCTCCAAAATCATCTTTGCCTTTTACTTGAGTGTTAGCCGTTGTCAAAATAAATTTTAATGACTTAAGAAGCTACCGTCTTGAGCGTTAATGGCCTTGAAACCGTCAAAATTTTTCCACTGCTGTTTTAACTTCATTTTAGGTGCAAAATGTCTGCTCAAAAGTGCTCAAGCTGTTTCATTAAGCCTGGTTTTTTGACAACACTTTTGACAACAGTTTTCGTAATAATCTTTATAACTTAGCTGTATAATCGCTACATTTGTGTAAGTCAGCCTTTTTCACAGCTAGACTTCTTAATTTCATGTTTTTCTCGGATGATGGTGCGGTCATCAAATCCAGAAAAGACTGATGACTGGGATACCAGATCCCTAAAGCTTCATGAATTTTCTGATTGCCGATAAGTGTAGCTGATGCCTCTGTTTGCCACAAAACTTTGCCTCCAACCTCAGCTAGAAGAATATTCAATATTTCCATGTAGTCTTTATAAAGTTTGCCATTTGGAAACTCAGCTTCTGCGGTGTACTCATTAAGATTCAACATGATAATTGAACAATCTTTTGAAGTTCCAGCAATCTCTTTAAATTTTTCTATTTCTTCGATATTGACATTAGGTAGATCAGCCAAATTCATTCTCCATTAAAAGTAATTTTTTATTCTTCGTCGTATTTTAAAAAGATATTTTTTGACAACACTTTTGACAACAGTTTTTGTGATTTCCCTGAAAATTATGCACAATAAGAAGCATGGCATTTATTTGAATACTAATAAAAAGTTTATATTTATTTCAATTATTATGTGCCAATCTTACAGTGTCTATCCCATGTATATCTGATCAATGATTGTTTACCTATTATGAGGTGCAAACCTGAAATTTTACTTACATTTGCGCAATCACAGGGATCACTCCTCGACGGTTCAGGCTTTGATTAACTGACGATGGGCTCAATATCTTTTTTAAATAATCCAATGCATCCTGTGGATCACAATTCCCACACATGAAAATATCAAGTGAAGCAAAATTACGTTCTGGCCAAGTATGTATACTTATGTGACTTTCAGATAAAACTGTTACACCGCTTACGCCCATTTCTTCACCAAAAGGATGATAGTAGGAATGCAGAATGGTCGCACCAGCCTTGCGAGCACTTTCTTCTATTGCTTCTTTTATAAAATCTAAGTCACCCATTCGTTCCACGTCCCATAAATCAGCAAGTATATGCCTTCCTGCAAATTGATCGCCTGTTTTTGAACATGTTACGAAATAATCGCTATCGAGATGGTTCATTTTATCCTGCCTCCTCTTCTTTCTTGGATCTTTTATTAATGTCATCTTGGATCCAGGGAGGAAGAACAAAAGATGCCAAATGCATTTCTGGACTGTAATGTCTAGTTTTAAAACATGCTCTTTTAAAACGTTTGTTAACTGTTTCTAAAAGGGGTAGTGACCAAGTGGAGTTGAGAACTCCAAATCCCAGCGTCATGTATCCGCCATAATACGTTGGGATCGCAGCGATATAACAACTAGCGCTCAATCCTGCCTTCTCAAGGCAAGATAGAGTACTTCCAACCTCACCTGATTGGAATTGCGGCACACCTCCTTGGGTAGAAACCACAGCATTTTCCTTAAGAATTTCAACTAAGTTTTTATAAAATTCATGGCTAAATAATTTCTCCCCAGGGCCTACAGGATCAGTTGAGTCAATTATAACCACATCGAACTTTAAATCTGTTTCTTTCACATACGCAAAAGCATCGCCAACTATTAGTTGCACTCTAGTATCTTGGTAAACTTCACCTCCATTATTAACGCTAGGTATATATTCCACACAGGCATCAATTACCATCTGATCAATTTCTGCCATGACAACTCTTTTTATGCCTTTATGACGAAGAACCTCGCGTAAAATCCCACCATCACCACCGCCAATAATTAGAATATGCTCTGGTTTTTCATGTGAAAAAAGGGGTACATGCGTCATCATCTCTTGATAAACGAATTCATCACATTCTGTGATCTGAATTATACCATCAATGGCTAGCACACGACCAAGTGTATCGTTCTCGTAAATTGCAATATCTTGATATTCGCTCTTTCCCTCAAATAAGGTTCTATTGATTTCAAAACCCTGAAATGCCTTGCTTCCTTTAAGGGTATAAATGCTTTCAACATCTTCTATGAAATTACGCCGCGCACGCATTTCGTCCCTCCTTGGTAAAATTTTTTACACGAGCCTGATTTGCCTGATGGAATCCCCTGTCGATATTATGTATATTGGCTTGAGTAGGTTTGAAATATTTTTTACAAATTCCAAGTGCAGCTTCGACGTCAAATGCTTTACAAGAAAAAACATCGATATATACCTGTCCGATATTTTCAGCGAAATGTGCAGCAATATTGGAAGTTTCAATCATCTGAAGTAAAGTATAGCCTGCGGCCTCATGGGAATGCGTGGCGAAATGCTCAATTACTGGGTCACCGTAAGCTACCATGTCAATAGCATGTACTAGCTCTTTACTCCAATTCAGTATATTTTCTTTATCTTCTAGTAACTCTTTGGGACAACCATTAAAGTCTAATACTAAATGCTGACCCCATGGTGCTCGCGCCAAATTAGTTTCATTTTGTGTCGTCATTTCTTTCTCCCTTAATGATTGGCATAGGCCAACGTACGATAAAGAAAAAGCTCGCGATAAAAGGCTTAAACGTCAAATGCTCCAATGTTAATGTCACCGGTTATGGCATACAACGTTATTTAATAACGCAAACCCTCTCAAAACTAGGCGGATGGGACTTTATGCAGCAAGCATCGAACAAAGCCCGCCCCGAATTAAAAACATTCACGCCGTTGCATAACCATTATCTGAAACTTTCAGGGGTTAGAGACACGTGCGCAAGCGCATGTATACAAAATTTTTAAAAAAAAGAAATAAAAAAATTCTTCCGCGTAAATTATTTTTTTAACTCTTAATCTTTCAAAAAATTTTTAACGGATAATGTAAATGATCTTCATAAGTTAAAATTAAAATGAAAACGTTTCTTGAGTTAAAAATACTTAGAATTTACCCAAACAAAATCCTCAGCGTCACTAAAAAATTCCAAAGACTTTTCAGGGACAATTAAAGAAGTAATGGGTTTACTACAACCACTAGAATAGTATGTGTTGGCGTCTTGTTTATTTTCTACCGTATCCATCCCTATATAGATATATGTGTTATCAGTATCTTTATACTGAGCAACACAAGAAAAAAGGTTGCTTGGTAACATTGACGGGTGAAGAGCAATATCTTTTACTTCTTGAACAAAACTATCTTTCATCTTTATCACTAATACAGTGAACGCTTTCGCCTCGGCACTGAACCTACTCAAGTTTTGATAGTTTGGGAACCACCCCCAAACAGGTCCAGAAAAAGACTCGGTACGACTTCCATTAGGATATTTAATTAAAAGGTGATCTACAGAGTCCAACCAGCTGGTACCGACTCCTTCTAAATCGAGAGCAGCATCAATACTCTCCATAAAACTTACACAAACAAATTCGTTTTTTTTATTGAAGCCCATGTGACGTGTAATAACATTTGGGTATTCTCTAGAATAAAGTTCAGTTCTGAACTGATCAAAACATCCATCCTTTGGTCGATACTTAACAATCATAACCACTTGTGGATCAGGAAATTCTTCATATTCATGAATAGATATTTCTCGATTAGATTTATAAATAGGGGAAGAAATAAGGCCGTTGGTAGAAACCTTTTCTGCCTCTAATGGGACATTTTGATCCTCAGATTTCTTTACTTTAGGTTGCAACAAATCTTTTCCATTTTCAATATCAAGATTTTGAGGACGTTTCCAAAAGAATACGTGACATCTGCTTTCGGGATTTGGAGAAACAGAAACTAACTCCCAGCCCTCACCACCCATATCTTTCATATGAGATGAACGATCAGTTGTATTGAAGGGTAGTTCTGTATCTTTATAATCCCACATAACCATTTTTTATATTTTCATTTTTTTTCAGGTTTAAATTAAATTCCATTTCCCCAAGATACATGAATGTAAAACAAACTGAAATCCCTTAAACATATTTCCTGATTCACAATTTACTTTTTCTAGAAATCAAAATCCCACCAAAAACAATTAAACCACCCCCAGCAACGGTTGAGATCGTTAGAGGGTCCTGGAAAAATATAATTCCTACTATAGATGCAAAGAAAAGATGAAAATATGAAAATGGTTGCAACACACTAGCTTCTGCATGGCGATAAGCGTTGGTAAGCAAAAAGTGGCCTACTAAGCTAAACGTACATAACAAAATTAGAAAGTATAAATCAGAGAATTGTATCGGCTTATAAAATAAAGGGCTGGGAATGGTGATCGCAATTGCGGAGACTAGAGATACCCAGAAAAAACTGGTTTCAGTATTATCAGTAGAAGCTACCTTTCTTGTAAGCACTGCATAAATTGCAAAGGTAACTGCAGAGATCAAAGGCAAGACAGATACAAAAGAGAATTCAAGATTTATTGGATTAATAATGATAGTTACTCCTATAAATCCTACCCCGACCGCTACTATTTTTATTCTTGTTATTTTCTCTTCTAAAAATAGCCCAGACAACAGCACTGTCAGGAGAGGAAAAACCGCCATTAGCGCGTGTGTTACTATTAATCCAACTTGGGTATATGAGTAGATAGCCATTAATAAAGACGAAATGAATAAAAGGCCTCTAGAAACCTGGGCAACTGGCTGCTTTGTCTTTAAAATTGACCGTAAAACACCTCGGCCTCTAAAGCTGACTAAAATCACAAAGCTTCCAATTATCCAAAATCGGAACATATTTATGTTTAATACATCATAAAGTTCGGCCATATGACGCGACATACCATCCATCAATGCAAGAAAGAATGTTGCTATAATCAGAGTGATTATTCCTTTTTTTGATGAAGTAGTCATAATTGATGCTATAAATTGAAAACAGTCCAACTAATGGACTATTTAAAAAAATTTAGCAATATATTTAAAATTAATACCCCTCGACCATGAGAATATATCCTGTTGAGTTTTCTTTGCGAATATCAATTATTTTTGCGTACTCTTCTGACTCATAGAATTGCTTTGCTTTTTCTAAAGTATCAAATTCAACTACTACATCACGATTACCCTGAGGAGTTCCTTCGGCAATAATTTGATCGCCACCTCTTATTAGGTACCTACCCCCAAAACTTTTTATTATGTTTTCTGTTTCGGAGGCGTATTGTTGATATTTTTTTGGATCCGTAATTGTTATCTGTCCAATAAGATAGCCTTTTTTCATAGTTCAACCTCAGTATTCTCATATTTCTTTTACTTTATTTTTGGCTGCGTATCAAATGTCTGATCTGTTTCGATACAGTCCACCCAATCCAAACAAGATTTTTTCCATGCTTGTCTCTTGGGATGGAGACCCTTTCTTTGTCTAATTGTCCCGACTCTCAACCCAAAAAAACCAGATTTTCCATTTTCAGGTTTAGCATAAATTCTTGTTCCACACTTTCCACAAAATGCCAATTCACGTTTTGCACCACTATCTGCTAATTTGATATAAAAGCTCAATTCTCCTTTTAAAAGATTGAAGCTATCATTAATAGCACCAACGACATAACCAAATGCAGTACCAGAATTTATTTGGCAATCCGTACAGTGACAAATTGTTGTTGCCTCTGGGTCAACATTCGCTTCAAACTTAATTTGCCCACATAGAGATGTCCCATCTATATTCATTTAGCACCTTTCTAATCCTCAAATTCTTCAGAGTATGGAGCCTTTAAACACACAAGTATAACTAATTTTAAAAATAAACCTAGAAAGATCGCTGAATACATATAGAAATAACTCATGCTTAATTTAGATCATCGATATTTAGGAATTATTGTTGCTTTAATGACAGTTTCTATCTGGGCTGTTTTTATAGTTGCTACCAGATTTTCTGTAAGCACTAACTTTACAGTCGAGGAGGTTTTATTTTTGAGATTAGTACCGAGCACCTTGATCATGGCACCTTTTATGATCAAATATGATTTGATCCCCAGAGGTCTGTCTTGGTTTAAAGCTGGAATGTTGATGATTGGTGCTAGCGCTATTTTCCCATACATTGTTTCAAGTGGACTATCTTTTGCACCAGCGTCCGATGGTGGGGTGCTTGCTCCTGGTATGCTACCTTTTTGGACCGCGTTGGCTGCTTTTTTGATTTTAGGCGAAAAGTTTGACCAAATACGTCGAACTGGATTGTTTGTTATACTGGTTGGGGCACTATTAGTTGGCTTATGGCAAATTTTATTTCATTCTGACGAAGGAGTTTGGAGGGGCCATATTCTTTTTCTTGTTGGGTCGGGATTATTTGCTGTCTATTCAGTTATTTTTCGGCAAAGTGGGCTTACTCCCCTTCACGGTCTTGTAATAGGTTTGTTTTGGGGCACTCTATTTATTACCCCTATATTACTCCTCACAGGAAGAGTAAACTTCAATGATGTATCTGCATTTGATATAGGCATAACTATAGTTATTCAAAGTTTAATAATCGGTATTTTAGCTACCATTCTTTTCAACTATGGGGTTCGATTAATTGGAGCATCAGAGATGGGCGCGTTCGGTGCATTAACACCAATACTTGCAATGCTGGGGGGAATTATGTTTTTAGAAGAGACTGTACCTGCAATCAAGATGATTGGAATTTTTTTGGTTGCCATTGGTGTATTCTTGGCTTCGGGCATTCTAAAGCATAAAAGCCATAAAGATGAAAAACTACAGTAGGAAGAAAGCTTTTAAACCAATATCAAGGAAACTAATTTGACGGAGTGTCTTTTAAAACTAATCTTAAATAAATTAAATAAGGGATAAAACTTGGAAACAATACTGTTATGGATGGCGGGTGCACTTTTTGCTGGCTATTTGTGCAGGTTAATATTTATCCCAACAATAGTAGGCTTTATTCTATCAGGTTACTTGTTCTCACTTTATGATGGAAGCGGACAATCTTTATTAGACATACCATCAGAGATTGGCGTGGAACTCCTTTTATTTTCAATTGGTTTGAAAATCAAACCCTCATCACTGCTAAATACCTCACTATTTTTAGTATTCTTGATGCACTCTACGGCCGTTTTTTTTGTTTTTCTTCTACTTCTTAATCTTGGTGTAAGCGTAGAAATTAAAGTGCTCATTTGTTTAGCTTTTACCTTCTCCAGCACCATCATAGCTTCAAAGGCTCTCGAAAATCGAAATGAACTAACAACCTTTCACGGCAGACTAGCTATATCATTGTTAATTTTTCAAGATATCTTAGCTCTTATAGTACTGTTACTTACAAATGACTCATCATGGACACCTTCAACCCTTTACCTTCTTGCTTTACCTCTATTAATTCCAGTACTAAAAATATTATTAGAGAAATTTAACCCAAGTGAAGAACTAGAGCTTATTGCTACAATCTTATTGGCTTTATTATTAGGCTCTGCTCTTTTTAAATACGCTGGATTATCAGGAGAAATAGGTGCCCTCACTCTAGGTATGTTAATGGCTAATTATAAGTCTGCAAAACAGCTCGGGGAAAGAATATGGACAATTAGAGAGATCTTATTAGTGGCATTTTTCTTCTCTCTCGGGATGAGCTTAGATCTAAATTTACAAATTATTCAAAGCGCATTTTTGATAACGAGCCTTATTTTTATTAAATCAATTATTTTATTTGGCCTTCTATTGGTGTTTAAGCTAAGAGCCTACACCGCTTTTTTAATAGTCATTTCATTAGCAACTTACTCAGAGTTTTCATTAATACTTATATCGTCGTGGGAACAAAGTGGGCTGTTAAATTCAGAGACGTTCTCCATTCTAACATGCACTATATGCTTTAGCTTTGCTTTAGGTGCTATTTTGAATAACTCGGTACATGAGATTTTTATAGTAATTGAAAAGTATTTAGTTAACTTCGAAAGACGTCAACACCATCCAGACGAGCAACCTCACACATGTGGCGGAGCCGATGTTATGGTGCTAGGCATGGGGAGAGTAGGTAGTGCGATTTTTGATAATTTGTCAGCTAACAATGTAAAAGTCGTAGGTTTTGATGCTGATACTAATCTTGTTAAGGAACAGTTAAAATCTGGGAAAAGAGTTACGTTTGCTGATGCAGAGGATCCAGGGTTTTGGTCGAAGCTAAGATTTGGAAAATTAAAAGCCATTATCTTAGCTTTACCAGAATTTCATGCTCAAAATTGGTCTACACAGCAAGCAAGGCGTTACGGCTTCAAGGGAAAAATAATTGTGCCCACGCGATCTCAAGGCAATCCCGAGACGCTTAAAATTTCAGGAGCTGATGAAATATATGACGCTTATCAAGCAACAGGTATTGGCGTTACTGAAATTTTTCTAAAAGACTAAATTGATTTAACAGACTAAGGAATTACGATATTTAATTTTAATAGGTGAATTGATGGGAAAAAAGTTATTAACTATTTTTGGGGCAAGCGGTTTAGTTGGCTCTAGCGTTTTAAGAGAAGCACTGGATAGAGGTTATCTTGTTAATGGCACACTCAGAGATGTCGATAATCAAGATAGAATTACCAGATTAAAAAGCCTTCCCTCTGGAAAGAACGCCAAGTTTTTTTCGGCAAACATGGCAGATACTTCGTCGTTAGATAATCCTCTCATAAATGCTGATGCAGTTTTTATCTGTTGCCTTATACCTACATATAAAGGCTTTGACGGAACACCCGCTAAAGAGCTTGATAACGAAAGAGGCTATAATGAAATTATCAAACCCACTGTGGATGGCTGCCTTAATATCCTTAGGGCAGCAAAAAGAAATAATGTTAAGAATATTCTGATTTGTTCCTCCACTTCTAGTACAAACCCCATTCCCCCAGTTTCAATAAAGAACGAGCTAGATCATTGGTCTGATGAAAAAGAGCAATGCAATTCAAAAAAGTACACATCAGCTGCTAAAACATATATGGAGAAAGCCGCATTTAATTTTTGTAATGAAAATAATTTACGCCTGTCCGTTTTTTTGCCTACTGGATTGTATGGGCCTGCTGTTTTACCAGAACATCTAAGACACAATCCATTTTTATGGATTAAAAGTGTCCTCGAAGGGGGACCCCCAAGGCATAAAAGAGTGCCAAATGACTCTGCTTCGTTAATACACCTCCAAGACTTAGCAAAGCTATTTTTGACAGCATACGAAATCCCTTCTGCTTCTGGTCGTTACTTTGGCGTCTTGGAAAGTTTTCATTGGAATGATATTTACAAAGAGTGTCAAAAGTTAATACCAGACATGCAAATGCCTGAACCGATGTCAGAAGACCCCGTAGCACCAACACAATTTGATTTTCAACGAAGGGACAGTCTTGGAATTCAGATAAGAGATTTCCCCACGATCATGCATGAAACTGTCGAATGGATAAAAAGTAAACCCTTTTAAAGCAAATCTCGATGCGCTATTATTCAACGCTTTTCCTAAATTTAAGTCAGTCACTAGCAAGTAGATACCTAACACTGTTTTCGAGATTTCTATTTACCAATTCAAAGGATTTACATTTAAAATAAAGTTCAAAGAAATACATAATTAGCTTTTTCTTGGTGGTGGAAATCGCATTAAAGCACTCAATTAGCCATGTTATTGATAATATCGTAATCATTGCAGGCAGCATAATTTTTAGATAAAACTTTAAAATAATCTAAAAATAAGTTTTATGAAAGAAAGCTTTCTCTGTAAGGTGCTAATGCCAAAGAATAGTTCAAAAGGATTAAAAAAAAAATTCGAAACTCATTATGATGATCGAGACCTTTTATGTTTTGAGAATAGACCAAATGACTTTCTTGAAATTTATAAAAACGTCGTTGACAAATATCCAAACCGAACAGCTCTAGTTTTCAAAGATAAAACTGTAAGTTATAAAAAACTCGATGAGTTGTCCGATAGCTTTGCTGGAGGGTTGTTGAAAAGTGGACTAAAAGAGAAAAATATCCTTGTTATCAATCTCGCAAATAGCATTGAATTTGTAGTCGCTCTATTTGCTTCATTCAAAACCGGGCTAATTGCTATGCCTGTTGGCCATAGACATAAAAAAGAGGAGCTTATTTCTCTTTATGATGATGCAGGGGTACATGCAGTTTTATTTGATAAAGAAACCGAGAAAGAACAACCTTTTAGCGAAGATGGTAACTCTATTCTTTTTATAACTACGCAAGCTGAGACTCAAACTGGATGTCTAAAATTTAATGAATTACTTGAAAAAGGCGTTGAGGAAAACATCACTTTAAAAAAGATCGATGAGGAAGACCCAGCCATACTATTATATACCTCTGGTACTACCGGTCGCCCAAAAGGAGCTATATTGACCCATCTTGGGCTAGTCCATTCTTTTCTTCATTTCCAAATGGAGCTCGGACTTAAAAACGGTGAATGCACTATTCTTGCTGTACCTGCAAGCCATGTTACCGGACTAGTAGCTCAAATTCTGACCTTAATTGGATGTGCGGGCAAAATTGTCATAATGGAGCATTTTGAAGTACAAGAGTTTGCAATGCTTGCAAAGAAGCATGGATTGACATATTCAATACTTGTTCCAGCAATGTACGCATTACTACTTCATCGCAATGCGTTAATTGCTGAAGATTTACAATCGTGGAGAATAGGTGCTTTTGGGGGAGCTCCAATGCCTGATGCTGTTAGGAAGAAATTAGCTTCAAAGTTGCCATTCCTAAGTTTAAATAATGCATACGGTGCAACTGAAACCACTTCCCCTACCACTATCATTCCAATTAATTGCAATGACCCGGGTGATAGCGTGGGTCTTGTAGTACCTTGCGGAAAAATTAAGATTGTTAACGAAAATAATGAAGAGATAAATCAAGGTGAGCCTGGAGAACTATGGATTAAAGGTCCTATGGTTGTACCAGGATATTGGAAAAACGAAAAGGCTACTCAAAACTCCTTCGAAAATGGTTACTGGAAGTCTGGTGATATCGCCAGCCAAGATGAAAATGGTTTTATACGAATTCATGATAGAAAAAAAGACATGATAAATCGTGGAGGCTATAAAATTTTTAGCGCTGAAATAGAAAACCTAATGATGTTAATGGATGAAGTCCAAGAGGTCGCTCTGGTGCCCTACCCTTGCCCCATACTTGGAGAAAGATCACACGCTTTTGTTTTTCCTTCATCAGCCTCGCTCGAGCCTAATGAAATTCGGCTCCAACTGTCGGAAAAAGTTGCCGACTACAAAGTTCCCGATAAAATTACAATCACCAGAGAACCACTTCCACGGAATGTAAATGGTAAAATTAACAAGGCTCCTCTTAGAGAAAGGGCACGCGAAGAATTATAATTTTCCAATATTAATTTTTAAGTTTTTAAAACTAAGATTATGTATTGATTTGAATTTTTTTATTAAAACTTATTTTGAATGTTAAGGAGATGTTTTGAACGATAACCACGAAAATCTGTTATATAATGTAAATGAGCCCATCGTCTGCGAAGCCTGCCTCAGAGAATATAAAAGCTTAGATAACCCAGACATAGCTCTGAGAGATTATATAAAGGTAGATGTCGGGTTTACTCAAATTGGCATTCAAGTTTGGTGCCAACGTCATGAGAAAAATATCTGTCATATTGATTTTGAAGGAAATAGGCCTCCAGCTGACTTCAGATGCTTAGAAAAGAGCTAAAAATGCAAAACTTTATTTATAACCAACCTGAAGCAAAGTGTGATTTTTGTAAGGCAACAGAAAATCCACATCCTGATTATGATGAAACAATTCCAATAACCAGAATAGATATTGGAAAAAAAAGAAACTTAACCCTATGTATAAATTGCTTTTTTATACATAAAGAATGTTCTGAAAAAAAAGGTCACCCTCTCATTACTTATTTATCAAAACTAAACAATTTATCTCTTATTTTGGATAAATCTAACAAAAAAAATCTCTAACGTAATTGTGATCTATCTATGACTGAGAAGAAAACTGTAATAATTGGTGCTGGCATCTCTGGACTATTATGTGGCAAAAGATTAGTCGAAGCTGGTCATTCAGTTCTTATACTTGATAAAGGAAGGAATATAGGTGGAAGGCTCAGCACACGACGAACTGATGGAGCTGTATTTCATCATGGTGCGAGTTCTATACCTGACTTTTACAACCATAAAGAATTGCCAGAATTTGGGTTAGAAATATTCAAAAGAGCAGAGAAAGAAAGAATAATCCAGCGTAAAGGAAATCTATTTCAGCCCATAAATTCAGTTGCCGACTTTGTAAATTATTGCGGGACGAATTTAAATATACGGAAGAGCTGTGAGGCTATCTCGTTAAATTTATACAATAAGACGATTGTTGTGAAATGTAGGGGTGGGGTTCATGAAAAAACAACTTATGATCTCTTGGTCCTTTCAATACCCCCAAATCAAGCTAAAACTCTAATTAATAAACAAATTAATAAGTTTGACAGTCTAATAGAGAAAGTCCAAATGAGGAGCTCTGCAGCAGCTCTCTTTTCCTTTGACATAAATCCAGAACATGTAAAAGAAAAACATTTCTCGAACGAAAAAGTTCTTATTCAGGTAGAAAATAATCGATTCAAATGTGAGCAGCAGTTATTCTGCTTAACCGTTCACACTAAAGAACCTTTTGCCAAGAAAATCGTTAAAAACGACAAAAATACAATTAAAGAGCTATTGCTTAAAGAGATAATAGATATCGTTCCCTTTTCTTTACCTAAACCAACTTACGAAGCTGGCCACCGTTGGCTTTATGGGTTCACTGAGCGGCCTTTGGGAAACCCTTATCTATATTATAAAAGGGAAAAGGTTGGTATTTGTGGGGATTGGTGTTCAGGTAGTACAATTCTGGATGCAGCTTCAAGCGGCATCAAATTAGGTGAACAGATTTTAAACCTATAAAATCTTTTTCTTCAGTTTGTTGCAATCTTTAGAAAAGGCTTGCAGCAAACTCTATTAGCGACTCTTTTGCACCATCATTATTCAGCCGAAAGCTATCAACTTCAGCTGCCCAATCTTTATCCTTAAACTCCTCTTTTCCACGTTTATACCATCCTTCTTCTGTTATATCGTGTTCTTCATCACTACAGAGCTTTGCTGTTAAAAGCCATGATTTAGGGTCTATATCCTCTAATTTTTCCACTAACTCGAGACAATTATCTTTATTTCTGGCCAAATATTCACCGAACAATACTGGAGATGTTCTGGAGTCAGAATTTGTTTTACCTTGTGCAATTGGGTCGATCTCTAATGCTAATTTCAAGGCATCTAAACCCTGATCGATTTTACCTAGCCGTAGCGACACTTCTCCATAAACTGATAAGACACGTGGGTCATTCGGAACCATCTTATATGCCTTGGCAGCATGCCTTTCTGCCACTCTAAAATTTCTGCCAGATAAATTTACTTCAGCCATCAATCGGTGAACTTCAAAATCGTTATCATTAAGTTCATGTGCTTTTTTCAGGCATCCTTCTGCTTCACTCCATATTTCAGCCATATCACCCTCAATAAAACCTCTACTCAAACCTTGACCAAGTGCACAGGCTTTCCAAGCATACGCTTGGCCGTTAGTCTCGTCAGCTTTTATAGCTTCATCGAAAGTGGTTAAGGCGTTTTGCAACGCATCCTTTTGTATTTTGTGGTGTAAAACCTTCCCTTTTAAAAGTAATTCGTAAGAGGACAGGTTTTCGGTGGGTTTTCGTTGAGCTCTTTCCAAGCTAGATAATTCAATCTCTCCCAGAAGTTTTCCTGAAATTTGTCTAACTATTTCATCTTGGACATCAAAGATATCTTCGATGATTTTATCAAACTTTTGGCTCCATATTTGACTATCGTCTTTCGCATCAGACAATTCGACAGAGATTCTTACCCTTTTACCCGATGAACGAATACTTCCAACAACAACATAATCAACGCCAAACTTTTCACAGAATGCTTTAAGATCCATCTCGCTGTCTCTAAAATCGAAACATGATTGTCTGGAGACTAGTTCTAATTCTCTTATCATTGAAAACTCGGTTATTAAGTCTTCTACAATCCCATCCACTAAATACCCACTATCTTCGTCATTGCTAGCATTCGAGAACGGCATGACAGCCAGCTTTGGCTTATAGTTTTTCTCAGACTCCTTTTTAGCGTAGCTCTTACCATCAGTCTTCTCTACTTTCCCACCTGTTGGAGAAATGCCGAACGTCTGATAACTATCAGAAATATTTTTTAATGCCTTAGTCCCCGCATCTTCAACTTTGAATTCTATTTTGTTATCAACTTGATCCTTCACTGTTGATGAAATAAGTATTTGGCCAGGAGTACATGCAGCCTCCAACCGTGCAGCTATGTTAACGCCACTACCATAAATGTTATCCTTTTCAACAATCACATCATCCATATGCACTCCCACTCGCCATGTCATGATTGAGCTTTCTTCGGTTACTTTATTCCTTTCATCAATAGCTTTTTGAAAGTTTATCGCAGCGTTGACACAGGAGACGGGACTTGCAAATTCAGCAATAACAGAATCTCCTGCTGTATAGAAAATTTTTCCACCAAATTCTTCAATATAAGGATCTATAATAGAACGACAGGCCTTTAAATTATCTAGTGTTTTCTCTTCATCTTTTTCCATTAGACTGCTAAATCCCACACAATCAGTTGCCAAAATAGATGTTAGTCTTCTGTTTACACTAGCCATTTATAACCCTTCGTTTTTTCCTTTTGAACTTATAGAAACGACCAGCCTGATGCATTAGGGCTACTGCTGTTAGATCCATTTTTCCCGCAAATAACATTTCTAGGTAATCGTTCAGAATCTAATAGTATTATTTTTCAACCAATCTTCAATGGAATTTTTATCTTTTGAAAAAAATCTTTTTATATTCTGGTCTTGCTAAAAAATGAGAGAGTAACGCTGCTAATAGAAAGAACCCGAGCGTCGCATACTCACGATAATCAGTTATTCCATTCTGATAATAAATAATAAGGCCTGACCCTCCTATGGACTTTAAATATATATCAAGAAATTGGATCGGGAACATTCTTTCCTTACCAAACAAAAAGTGTCGTATAGCGAGATAACCAAAGGTAAGAAAAACACTCACCCTTACGATTTGCCATCGATGAAAGGGAATATCCTCTATTGATTGATTAAATTCAAAAGGGAAAGAAAAAGAATAGCCCAACAGTGCAATTATACCTGCAAAGAGCGCCCAGATCCCAAGTAGAAAGATCATTATTTGTGCTACTAATCTCAGTTACTTCCCTCATATGCTTAGAACATAATAAAGACACAAAAAATAAGTTGGTGAACTGTTTACTCGTTTGACGATATCACATTTTCAAATTTTTTCAATTTAATGGGATTCTCATCTAAATCTAACACCAGTTCAGATAAAAATTTCGGCTATTAGTTCCTTACAACAGAGGCGCCTTCAATTTTAATATCTGTTGCAACTGCTTCTTTTTCGTAGGTAAAGGCAAAAACGCCAGAAACCTTATTTTCCTTAAAAACGAAGCTATTCCTCAAATCACCTAGTAGTTTTTCTGAATCATCTTCGAACTTTTTCAAGGCTTTAGCATCCTCAAATTTCACATGAATATTTAAATCACCATCTTTACTTATTAGTATATTTAGTCCTAGAAAATCATATTCTGCTATTTTTCCGCCCAAGGACTCTGAACAAAATCCAGCCGCTACTTTTGCCTCACTAACACCAGGAAACTTAAATTGATAAATCACTGCAAACATCTAAATATCTCCCAGTTCAGAGAGCATATTATCGAGATTGACTTGAGCTTGTTCTTTAGTAATTGATATTCTCTTGAATATTCCCTGATCAAGATCTAATTCACTTTGGAACTCTCTAGCTTTTTTAGTCATAACTCCAGATGCGTCAAGCAAGTCAAATTTTATAAGATTTTGTTTTCCTGATTCATCTATTGGTCTTCCTTCAATAACTGTTAAGAAATTAATTGTGTCTCTAATAGTCATATTTGGATTTTGTTTAACAACCACATTAAGCATATCAATTGCTCGAGATGCAGTAATTTCTCTCTGATCACCCTGGGTTTCAAGTTGATGTGCCAGTCTTGCCGCAAGCTTTTGTATTAGTGTAATTTGATTATTATCGAGTTTTTTACCCAATTCCGTATCGACAACACAAAGCGTCCCTAATATTAAACCACCCTGAGTAACTAAAGGGAACCCCCCATAAAATTTGACATATGGATCTCCAGTAACAACAGGATGGTTTTTGAACCTCTCGTCTTTACTACAATCTTCTACTATTATGGGATCAGTACTGTTTAGAGCGAATTGACAGAATGTTTTCTCTCTAGGACTTTCAGGACGGTCCTCCGGCAATCCAATGTGACATAACATGTACTGTCTTTTTTCGTCAATTAGGCCAGTATAGCTAACAGGCATATTCGATATTTCTTTTGCTAGCTCTGTATAGATTAAAAACAGCTCTTTATTGGCGACATCCATTACCCCCGTCTTTCGAACTGCCTCAAGTCTTCGGGTTTCGTTGCTGGGTATGGGAGCCGGTGAAAAATCACTATAATCTACCAAAAAATCCTCCTTCTAAAAGTTTAGTTTATAAACCCTCTATTTCGATATAATATTATGTTTCTTACTAGTTTTTCAACTCTTTCATTATACCTATTACCATCTCGAACGATCACATGCGTCGAAAAATAGATGGCATATAATAAGGCACTTTTTGTTGGTAGTCGGAAAACCTTTTACCATAAATTTTTTGAAATCTTTTTTCTTTCAACATAGGACCAAAATAGCAATAAAGACTGTATAACAACGCAACGATAAATAAGTCCAAACTCATGGATGGACTTGTCCAAAGAACTAGACTGAAAGATAAATAAATGGGTTGCCTTATTATCGAAAAAAGACCACGAGTAGGCATATCAGGAAAAATGGGGGTTTTCCCCTGATATACAGATGTCCAGCCTAAAGAACCAGTTTGCACTTTATATCCTGCCTGTATAGATGAAATAGATAATAAAGCCCAACTAAGGGAGTTAAGTATGATCATGTATAAGCTTGCTGGTGTTTCAATTTGCCAAATAAAAACTCCGGAAAAATTCCAGAGCGAGAATAAGAGTATAAGTTGTATGGAAGCTATAGTAGCGTAGACCGTTGTTCTAAGAGTTTTGGCATAACTTTTAGGCGCAAAAATCTCTAATATCTTCATACCACGGTTAGATAAAAAGAATGAGTGGCCTATAGGAAACTGAATTAACAACAAAAGATTTATTACCACTGCACCAAAGCCTTCGAAGGGTCCAACTGAAAATTGAAAACCGGTCAAAATCGTCATAAACATTACTGCGCCAGCCACAAGAAAAATGCCATGGCACAATAAACCATAAAATAAAGCTATTGGTTTGTTACCTGATTTATCCATGAGAAAAATATAGTTTGTCTTAAGAAAATGGAAACATTAAAACTCAAATTCTTTTTGTAATTTTGACTTCTTTTTTCTCGATTTAAGATAATCGTTCTCAGAAATTTTTCTGCTACCTAACTTCCTCCAAATAACTTTCGATTGGGATCTTGCTATTTTTAAGTTTTTGAGTTGATGAATTCTTGTCGAAGCGCTTTCCCTTGATAGTTTCTCATCAACAATGGGGCTATAATATTTACCTAACAACTCTGGAGTCTCCCAGGGAGTATGGATGTTTGCCTGGGGCATATGCCTTAACTCTGGAACCCACTTTTTTATAAATTTTCCTTGAGGATCATGTTCCAATCCTTGCTTGATTGGGTTATAAATTCTTATTGTATTAATACCGGTCGTACCTGACTGCATCTGCACTTGAGAATAATGAATTCCAGGTTCATAGTCTGAGAATAGACGCGCCAGATAAAGAGATGTTTGCCTCCAATCTATCCATAAATTGTAACTAGCGAAACTAACAAGCATTGCTCGCATACGGAAGTTTATCCATCCAGTTGATATCAATGATCGCATACAGGCATCAACAAAGGGGAAACCTGTTTCTCCACGCTTCCATCTTTCAAAATTCTCAGAATAAGCGGTTTCTCTTTCCAATTTATCATAAATGGGATGAATATTTTTCCACTCTATGCTCCTTAAATCTTCCAATTTTTGGATAAAATGACAATGCCATCGGAGTCTTTTCTGGAATGAATTGTAAGAGGCTCGCCAGTTTTTTAATTTATCCCCAACTAGGTCTAGCTTTTTTTGGGTTTGTTCTTGAGTCCTCTGGAAAATAGTTCTGATAGAAATAGTCCCGAAAGCAATATGCGTAGATAGTCTAGAACAAGAATCTGCAGATAATAAGGGTCCAGACATTTCTCTCTGATAGTTTTCACCCCGCTCAGTTAAAAAACTTTTTAGAACTATATCTGGCTCAATTTTGCCGAAGTTAGTGTTTGGTTGAAAACCATCAAATTCCAGCTGCATGTCTTGATACGATGGTAAATTATCAGAGTCTTCAGATATACAAAATATTTTTTCAGGTATTTCATAAATCTTTTGACGCATGTGACCGTGCCAAAGGGTCGACCATCCATCACGAGAATTTAAATTCCTCATCACTCCATTTTGTTGATATTCTTTCCAGTCTACAGAGTTTTCATCGGTCCACTTTCGGATTGCTGAATCGCGATCTTTTGAAAATTTATTCCATGTTTCATAGTGAGAAAAAATTGCTTTGACGTTATGTCGGGTTGCCAAAGACTTTAATACAGGGAGCGCCTCTCCAACTTTGATTACAAGCTTAGCGCCTCTTTTAATAAACTTATCGTCGAGTTGGCTGAGGTAGTACTGAAGATGTAGAAAATGCCGGTACGAAACATCGGGCTGTCTCCAGAGGTTTGGCTCTAAAATGTAAAGAGGTAATATTTCTCCGTTTGCGCAAGCATCTGAGAGAGGACCATGATCGAGCATCCTTAGATCTCTTTTGAACCACACGATATTCAACTGGCGTCCTACTTTCCTTTACGAAAAATTCTTTTACGCCACGCAGTGTAGCTTCCTGACCTAAGATTTTTTCGCATTAAATTTTTTACTTCGGTCTCCTTTAGCCCGAATTCACTTTTTATAGCCTTAAAACTTACTTTATCACTGAGTGCTAGCTCAATTAATTCGGACAAACGCGCTTGAGATAAGTTTCTTTCACCGTTTTGCATCAAATGTGATGATTTAGCAGTAAATAATAAAAAATTATAGAGCCAATAGCGCCTGCTATTGCTGCTTGAGCAAACCTAATTCTCATTTTTGCAGCCATTTCTTTCATTTTTTCGGGATCTGAACCAAAAATTAGTTCAACAGAGTCTTGAAGTGTTTCTCTGTCACTTGGATATTGACCTTTTGTTTTCATAGCTGCGGTTGACGTTCGCCTGGTTCTCATAATTTTTCTCCTTGTTTTGTTCAACAGATATGTTCTCGATCGAAAAGATGACAACTGGGTGTGTCATTTTGCCTCAGATTTGGAAAAAAATTTTTTTTAGCTTGGTTTTAAAAAAAATAGACCTACTTAATCGCGTACAATCAAAGCGGAGAATTAAAAATGAAGAAATTTATTATGTCTGTATTCGTCATCACACTCTTCGGCTCAAGCGTATATGCAAGTGGCTGTAGCGAAATGGCGGTATTCAATACAAAAATAAAGAAAGCATTAAAAACAGCGTCTTTTAACGAAAAGACCTTAGCTGATATTAGAAGTTTGCAGTCTGAATGCAAAAGACAGCATGACATGGGAAAGTCTGTGAGTGCGATAAGTTCATGCAACAAGGCGCTCGATTTAGTCGCTGTCAACTAAGATTATAATAAAAGTTGGGATCGTGGAGTAATATATGAGTAACGACGAAAAGAATTATACTAAGCTTGACGTCGTAAGCGGTAAGTCGTATTTCATTTGCCAATGTGGTCAGAGTGCAAAATATCCATTGTGCGATGGAAGCCATAAAAACACCTCCTTTAGTCCCGAGAAATATGTTGCGTCTGCAGACACTTCTGTGAGTGTGTGCGGATGCAATGATTTGAAAACAGTTGTTTGCAACTGCGCGTAATAAGGAGTAAGCACATGAATACAATTGTGAAAAGATTAGAACGGTTTAACAGCGCTATACCAGAATTTTGTACGTCTCATTGGTTATTAAGAATACCATTAGCGTTATTGTTCATACAAATGGGATTGATGAAGTTACCCATAGACCCTGCTGAAGCAGAATCCTATGGTCTCTCTGTTCTTGTTTGGTGGGTGGTAGCTCTTGGTGAGTTAGGTAGTGGACTCGGTTTAATAGCAGGCGGATTGTTTAACACAAAAAAAATACCAAGTTGGTTGGGAGACACCCTAACGCGCTTCAGTGGGTTTACTATAGGTTGTATAACAACTGGCGTGATATGGATTGGCGAACCCGAAAGTTTTCTAGACGTAATTCTTTATGACAATCTTCACGTGTTTATGTGGGTCGGCGGTTTATTTTTCGCTCTACGTGGAAACCGTGCTTAACACGTTTAGGGGACCTTAAACGTCCCCTTTGCTTCTGTTAGCATTAGACTTTTGATTAAATTGTTTTTGTGGAAATCGCTTTGACAATTTTTCTTTATTACCATTTATAATATCCACTAAGTCAACTTTCAGCGCTAGACAAGCTTGAGTCACATACCACATTATATCTCCCAATTCTCTTCTCATGTGTTCATGTGCGACAACATCAAAAGTCTTTTCCTGAAACATTATTTTCTTAATTATTTCATTAAACTCTCCAACCTCTCCAGATAAACCAATTCCAGCTGTTAGCAATCGTGACATCTCGATATTTTTGGAATTGAGATAATTTATACGTTCCCTCATTTTATCAGATGATTTTGAAGCTTCACTTGTAACTTTATCTACGAAATCCGTATACTCTTCTAGCAAATTTTGTTGCATTTTTTACCCTATTTTGATTTAACCTAATATTAATCATTTTATATCCTTACCATCCTTTCGAATGTAATCATCTTTTGATTTAAACTCTTCCCCCTCCTTTAATAGACCAGCACCAGGAATGAAATTTACCTCTATCCGAATTCCATCTGGGTCTTCAAATAATACATAATAATAACCTGGAGCCCAATCTCGTTCTTCGGGGCCACGTACCACTTTTGCATTGATCTGAGTCAAAAGCTCATAAGTTCTATCGACATCATCACGACTTTTAGCCCTTAAACATAGATGATGAAGACCAACCCTATATTGTTGGAAGGTTTCGGCTGAAAATTCAGGATCACATCTTCTTATACCTATAGCCGTTCTACCTCCAACATGATAGCAAAAATCCTGTCCATCCATAACACAGATCATTCCAAATTTTGGCAAGAGGCTTTTGTAAAATTGTCTTGCTTCACTAAAACGTGAAACCGTTAATATTACATGAGCCATACCATTAATCTCAATTTCACTCATGTCGTAGTCATCGCACTTCCAAAAGACTTTACCTTATCTGCTTTTCCTGGCGATGGAGGAATGTTAAGACCTCTTTCACAAGCTGGACGTATACGCATTTGTTCCATCCATCTTTCCAAACTTTCCAGACCCTCAGTCGACACTCGTGCCCATTTATGACTCCTTATCCAAGACCAATTGGCAATATCCGCGATAGAAAAGTCCCGAGCTAGCCATTCAGATTGACTTAGCCGTACATCTAAGACTTCATATAATCTTCTTGTTTCATTATGATATCGTTTGCGCGCGGCAGGAACATCGTTTGGGAAGTACCGTTCAAAAACCACTGCCTGCCCTTGCATTGGCCCTATCCCGCTTGCTTGGAACATTAACCATTGTAAGACTAATGTTCTATCAGGTTCATTAATTGGTAATAACCGGCCAAACTTTTCTGCTAAATAAATAAGGATGGCGTTTGAGTCAAAAATGATGGTGCCGTCTTTTCCCATTGTTTTTAACACTGGAATTCGTCCATTGGGATTTATTTGTAAGAACCAGTTTGAATGTTGCTCGCCTGATTGTAAATCTATAAGCTGCACCTCGTATTGAGCTCTTAACTCTTCAAGGGCCATAGCTACTTTCCATCCATTTGGAGTGGGTGCTGTGTAAAGTTTATACATAGTGTTTCCTAAGGATGAAATGCTATTATACTAAATAAAAAAGCACAAGTTCGTTCTATATGCTAGCTTGAGTAAATTAGGAGAATATTTTGAAAAAAGTTGATTGGTATTTTGATTTTATTTCTCCCTTTGCTTATTTACAATTTTCGCAATTTAAAAAGTTTGATAACGAGCTTAACATCACAATACATCCAGTCGTATTTGGCGCTCTTCTGAAACATTGGGGTCAACTTGGACCTGCAGAAATTGTCCCTAAGAGAATATTTACGTATCGTTTTTTCAAATGGAAAGCAGACAAGTTAGGAATAGAATATACTATGCCCCCTTCACACCCATTTAACCCTCTGCCGGCCTTGCTTTCATGTATCGCAGGAAGTTCAACCTATGAAGTAACTAAAGAAATATTCGACATTATCTACAAACAAGGACAACAACCGGATCAGAAAGAGGGAATAGAGAAACTAGAAGCCGTAGTAAAACGATACGTACCATCAACACATTCGACACAGGATGAAAGTGCGTTTAAAAAGGTATTGCGTACCAACACATCCAAGGCTATTGAAAATGGCGTGTTTGGCGTACCAACATTTGTAGTCGAAGGACAAGTTTTTTGGGGAGGAGATGCGTCAGATATGATGTTAGACTTTATAAAAAATCCTGAGCTATTTTCTTCGGAAGAGATGAAGCGTATTTCTTCCATGCCGATGGGTGTAATAAGAAAAAAACCCTAACTGACATTTTCATTTTAATTGGGCTATCTCTCTAATATGATTTGGTGATAACCCGCAACAGCCGCCAATAATATTTACCCCTTCCTTAATCCATTTTTCAGCAAAGGATTTAAGTTGTCTGGGTTGTATTACTTTATCAAAGTCCCAATTCGGTGAAACCCACCCGCCTGAGTCCGGATAAACCATCAGTGGTCCATCAAAAAAGTTTCTTAATACCTTTAAAGACTTGCTTACGGCGTTTACATCCGTGTGCATAATGCCAGCAACATCGATATTAAAATCTTTGACTATCTTTGCAACACTTTCAAAAGGAATATCGTCTTCGTCCATAAAACTTAACACAAGACCCGTATCACTCAATCGAGTTGAGAACCCAGCCCATATAGGTTTTTTACTTTTTGCTGCAGCTTCAAAGACTGATAGCATTCTATCAGGATGGTACATCATTTCTAAAATAATAATGTCACAACCATTTTCAGCTAAAAACATAGCCATTTCCTCACAATTTTCTCTTAATCTATTTTCGGAAACTCCATGCTTTGGATCAGATTGCTTAGCACCGTCAGGTATCGGAAGTCTATGAGATAAAGATCCAGCAATTAATATATCATCTCTTTTTGCTTGTATTTTTGCTTCTTGCGCTGCAAAAATCGCTTTTGAATTAATTTCTTCAAAGCTATCTGCCAGACCTGCTGCTTCTAACATTAAACGACTAGATGCATAGGTATTTGTAGTGATCACTTCTGCACCTGCATTTATGTAATCTAAATGAATTTGTTCTAAAACTTGAGTATTAAGTGAGGCGGACCCACACCAAGTTTCATCCATCTCTATGCCCCTAAATTGCAACTCAGTTCCGACCCCTCCATCCAGTATAATCAAATCATTTTCATCAATTTTCTTTTTAACGGCCTCATATGCAGCTTCCATAAAATATCCTTTTTTTGCCTTGTCATTTAGTCTTTAGCACTTTAAGCAAAAAAAAGTGAAGCAAATAGTTTTTTTGGAACTTTAATGACAATCGACAACAGTCAAATCATCCTTTATTTTTGTGCATTAATTATTTTGTTTCTTACCCCTGGTCCTGTTTGGGTAGCACTGATTGCTAGGACAGTTTCTGGTGGAGCTAAATCTTCAATTTCGCTTGCACTAGGCGTTTCTCTAGGTGACATGCTTTGGCCCTTTGCGGTTTATTTTAGCTTGGGTCTTCTTATATCAATTTATTCCGATATTTTATTGATATTTCGATACTTTGCTTCTTTTGTTTTAGTCTTGATGGGATTGCATATAATATACTCGAGGAATAAGCTGTTAAGTGAAGATCACCGTCTTACTAAATCAGGATTTGTTGCAGGTTTTTATGCAGGCTTCATCGCTGTAACAGCAAATCCCAAGGCATCACTTTTCTACATGACACTTCTTCCAGGTTTTTTCAATTTTGAATTAATAGGACTTGTTGATGTTTTTCTAATTTCAGTTCTCTCTTTTTCCGTCCCGATGATAGGAAATATTTTAGTGATACTTTTCGTTGCAAAAATTAGGTCACTATTATCTTCTCCAAACGCAATTAGTTTAACGAATTTAATTTCTGGTATACTCTTGGTACTTGTAGGAATATCCATATCGATTTTTTAGTTAATCTATTTCCTTTCTTATTCTGATAGAGTATCCGTAATTCACTTTTTCCTATGGGGATCGCCCCTAGGTAATATATCTCGAATATAATCCCTTTGTTTCCACTCTGGTGGCGGAGGTACTCCCTTTCCTTTTCGAGGAATATGCGGGGAAGGTTTACT
>CACHMT010000005.1:72500-85459 GCA_902581005.1 uncultured Alphaproteobacteria bacterium | reverse complement strand
TCATTTTTGCTCAAATAAGCACTGAGTAAGGATAAAATACGTTTATCATCATCAACAAGCAATAAGTGTGCTTTGTTTCGAGGCAACTTTATCCTCCTTCGATTAACTTGGAGTGTCTTTATCTTTTTACCAATATCATTATAATGTAATCAATGCACAGAAAAGTTTACTGGGCTCAGAATCAAATTCTGGAAAAATTAAGAAAATTTCGGTATGCAGTGTTAAGTAAAATAGTGAGGTAACTTTTAATGGTTGATTCTTATGAAAATTTAAAGGGAAAAATTTGGATTGATGGGGAGCTTGTGGAATGGAAAGATGCAAAATTCCACTTACTCACTCATGCTCTTCATTATGGTTCATCTGTATTTGAAGGTGAAAGAGCTTACGGAGGAAAAATATATAAAAGTTATGAGCATTCCGTTAGGTTGAGAAAGTCTGCAGAGTATGTTGATATGGAAGTCCCTTACAGTGCTAGCGAGCTTGAAATAGCCAAAAACCAAGTTTTAAACGCAAATCGACAAAAAGATGCCTATGTACGGGCAGTGGCATGGCGGGGGTCCGGTCCCGATATGGGCGTAGCGTCTTCTAGAAACCCCGTTAGGGTCGCAGTTGCGTCATGGGAATGGGGAGCTTACTATGGAGACGCCAAAATGAAAGGCGCAAAGCTGGATATTTCAGATTGGAAAAGACCAAGTCCAGAGACAATACCTTGCTTTGCAAAAGCATCTGGACTGTATATGATTTGTACAATGTCGAAGCACGCAGCGGAAGCTAAAGGGTGCTCTGACTCGTTAATGTTGGACTATAGAGGTTACGTGGCAGAAGCAACGGGCGCAAATATATTTTTTGTAAAGGACAATAAAGTACACACTCCTAAGCCAGATTGCTTTTTAAATGGGATCACTAGACAAACAGTCATTGGAATTCTTGAAAAGGCTGGGGTCGAAGTTATAGAGAGACATATAGAACTCTCTGAGCTGGAGGGGTTCGAGCAGTGCTGGTTAACTGGGACGGCGGCTGAGGTAACACCGGTTGGACAAATAGATCGATTTAATTTCGAGGTTGGCGAATTAGCTAAGCAAGTTGCTAATGAATATGAAAAAGAAGTAAGATCTTAGGGGAACAGTGGCTTCAGTTTGGAAAAATTGAATTGAGAAAAGTAATAATTGATACCGATCCTGGTCAAGATGATGCGTTAGCAATGATGACTGCTTTTGGTGCAAAGAAAGATTTAAATGTTTTGGGGATTACTTGTGTGGCGGGTAACGTGCCCCTAGACTTGACTTCTGTAAATGCACTCAAAATATGCGAACTAAGCGGTGTTTTCAGTGTCCCAGTGTTCAGGGGTTGTCCAGCGCCACTGAAAAGAAAATTAATAACAGCTGAGCATGTGCATGGAAAAACAGGACTAGATGGAACCGATCTATTGGTTAAAAAAAAAGAACTTGAGCCGACAGATGCAGTGGACTTTATAATTGAGTGCACCGAAAAATATAGAGATGAAAAAATTACTATTTGTGCTCTTGGTCCGCTGACAAATATAGCAAAAGTACTCAAACAAGATACTGTGTTGACTGACTCCATAGAGGAGATTGTATTAATGGGAGGGGGTTTTTTTGAGGGTGGAAATATTACTCCTGCAGCAGAATTTAATATTTATGTGGACCCAGAGGCAGCAAAAATAGTTTTGGAAAGTGGACTGAAGATAACAATGCTTCCGTTAGACGTTACACACAAAACACTGGTCCAAAGAAATTTTCTTGAGAAATTGCGTAAGTCGGGAAAGAATAGTGCTATACAAGCCGCAAAGCTCTTAGATTTTTTTGAAAGATATGACGTAGAAAAATATGGAAGTCAAGGTGGTCCCTTACATGATCCTAATGTCATAGTTTATTTACTTAATCCAGAAATATATTATGGAAAGCTAGTTAATGTTGAGGTTGAGGTTAATTCAGAATTGACAAGGGGCATGACAGTTGTGGATTGGTGGAATGTAACTGACCGTCCACCTAATGCATACTACATTAACGAAGTAAAAGAGAATGAATTCTTTGAAACTGTATTGAATAACATTCTTAGTTTAGAAATATAATTTCGATGATATAGGATCCAAAGGAGAAGAAGCTGAAAAATAAAGAGAGAGAAAAAGGATTAAAGCCCAAAATACATAATAAGGACACTGCTACAGATCTACTTAGCTATATAAAAAAAACTTTGAACCAAAACAAAGCAGCGGATATCACCGAGATAAGTGTAGATCAAAGCTTTTCTGAATTTGAAAAAATATTAATTGCTTCGGGATCTTCTAATAGACAAGTCGTTGCTCTAGCCGAGAAGGTTCAAGAAGGTGTTAAAGGTTTGTTCCGCATTAACTGCAAAGTAGAGGGAAAGGAGAATGCAGATTGGGTTTTGCTAGATTTTGGAGCAGTGATTGTTCACATCTTCAAACCAGAGGTAAGAGAGTATTACCAGATAGAAAAAATGTGGAAAGGGCATCTCACGCAGATCTCGAGTTAGTTTTGTAAAAATGAAAATAATTATAGTTGCACATGGTAAGATAAAAAAAGGACCTGAATTTGAATTAATATCAGACTATGTGACGCGGTTTAATAAGCAATTTAATAACGATTTTTTGACTTCTTTAGAGATTTCAGAGTCAAATGAGTTCGAAAGAATATTTAACACAAAAGTGTCTAAAATGTTGGACGGCAAGGAGTCAATGGTGTTACTTGATAAAAGTGGCGAACATACTGACTCAGAAGGTTTTGCAAAATTCTTAAACACATTTTCGGAGAAGGGTATTAGTAAAATTTTTTTTGTTGTTGGAGGATCAGAGGGATTTCCAAAACATCTCATCTCAAAAGCAAAAAAGATTTTGGCAGTTTCCAAAATGGTCTTTCCTCACAAAATCGCTAGACTGATCCTGGTGGAACAGCTTTACAGGGCTAAATGTATCATAAATAGACACCCTTATCATAAGGCTTGAGGCTTTTATGTATAAGGCAAAAAAGACATCTACTGTTTTGTGTATCCTCGATGGGTTTGGACTAAGGGAAAAAGAAAGAGGGAATGCAGTATCCTTGGCAAGGACACCAAATATAGACCGACTTCTAAGAAATTATCCCAACAGTACTTTAAAAACATTTGGTAAAGAAGTTGGTCTGCCCAAAAATCAAATGGGAAATTCTGAAGTTGGCCACATGCATATAGGCGCGGGAAGGATAATTCAAAGTATGCTGCCAAGAATAGATGATGCGATATCCAGTGGGGCTTTAATTAACAATAACGATTTATTAGAAATACTATCAGATACAAAGTTAAGTGGAGGTGAAACTCATATTGCTGGACTGATCTCGGATGGAGGTGTGCATGGACACGTTAGGCACCTCAAAAGTTTGATGACGGTAGCCTCAAAAAAAAGTTCAAAGGTCAACTTGCATTTATTTTCAGATGGTAGAGATGTTGAAACAAAAACTAGTCTTAACGAGCTGAAAAACTTGATCTCCGAGCTTCCCTCGAATGTAACCATTGCGACACTTATGGGACGATATTATGCAATGGATAGAGATAAACGTTGGGATAGAACCCAGAAAGCCTATGAGGCTATTGCAAATGGTGTCGGCAATAATTATAAAGATCCAATAAAAGCTATTAAGGACTCTCACGACAAGGGTGTCACAGATGAATTTATAGAGCCTGTTATATTTAGCGAATACAATGGCATAAAAGGGATAGAGGATAGTCTGATATTCTGTAATTATAGAGCAGATCGAGCAAGACAAATCTTACACGCGCTGACCGATAAGAATTTTATAAGTTTTTTACGTCCTAATGAAAAAATGTTTAATAACGTACTTGGGATGATTGAGTATGATGCTGATTTCAAGCAAAAATTTAATGTGCTTTTTGAAAAACAAGAGATAAAAAATGGTCTTGGAGAGTGGATAAGTCAAAATGGTCTTAAGCAATTTCGGATAGCAGAGACGGAGAAATATCCACATGTCACATATTTTTTAAATGGTGGAAGCGAATATGAATATGTGGGTGAAGAAAGATCTTTGGTGCCGAGTCCACAAGTTAAAGGCTATGAACAAAAACCACAAATGTCAGCAGAAGAAGTATGTAATAATCTAATATCTGCACTAGAAAGAAATTTTTTCGATTTGCTTATTGTGAATTTTGCCAACCCGGACATGGTAGGGCATACAGGGAATTTGAGTGCAGCAAAAGTAGCAGTTGAAACAGTAGACGAAATGTTGGGCAAAATATGTACTTGTTTAGATTCGGTTGGTGGAGAAGCATTGATAATTTCTGATCATGGAAACTGCGAGCAAATGTACATTGGAGACACAGAAAATCCACATACCTACCATACACTAAATCCTGTTCCTTGTATTTTATATAGTGATAGAGAAAAAGTAAGTATTAGTTCAGGCTCGTTAATAGATATAGCTCCGACAATATTGGAGTTATTGGGCAAAGACAAGCCTAACCAAATGACTGGTAAATCACTTCTTCGGTGGTAATATTGATTATTTGATTTATCTAATTAACTCAAGTAAAACAACAGTGCAAACTGTTCTTAGTTTCTTTTATTTAATGATATAGAAAAGAGAAGATTAATGATGTCAAATTCAATAAGTAAGTATCTGGTAATTATTTTATTTTTGTTAAGCTTTTTTACTCTCAATCCCGTCCATTCTAAAGAAAATAAAAAGGAGACCTATGAACAACTAGATCTTTTCGGTCAAGTTTTCGATTTAATAAAGTCCAAATATGTCGAAGAAGTCAAAAGCAAGGAATTAATAGAGGCAGCAATAAATGGGATGCTGTCTTCTCTGGACCCTCACTCAGGCTTTTTAGCGCCAAAAAGTTACGATGATATGCAAGTTGATACCAAAGGATCCTTTGGAGGTTTAGGAATTGAAGTTACTCAACAAGATGGTTTCGTGAAAGTGGTATCACCTATGGACGACACTCCGGCCTTTAAAGCAGGCGTTTTAGCTGGTGACTTCATCACATTTGTGGATGACAAGCCGATGCTTGGTCTAACCTTATCTGAAGCCGTGGATATAATGCGTGGTCCTGTCGGTTCATCTGTTAAGTTAACCATCGTTAGAGAAGGTTTAGAGGATCCGATTGAAGTTCTAGTAACAAGAGCCGTAATTAAACTAACAGCGGCAAAGGTAAGAACAGAGAATGACATTATAATTATGAGAGTAACTACCTTTAATGAACAAACTATTCCAAACCTTGACGATGGCATAGAAAAGGCAATTGAAAAACTAGGTGAAACAGAACCAAAAGGGTTTGTACTTGATTTGAGAAATAATCCAGGAGGTTTGCTGTCTGAAGCCATATCCGTTACAGATCTTTTTTTAGACCAAGGAGAGATTGTGTCAACGAGAGACAGAGAGGGTAAAGGAGAGCGATATAAAGCTTCCAAAGGTGACATTGCAGAAGGAAAGCCTCTTATTATCCTTATAAATGCAGGCTCAGCATCGGCGTCAGAGATTGTTGCAGGAGCCCTTCAGGATCATCGCAGAGCTATTGTTTTGGGAACTAAGAGTTTTGGAAAGGGATCGGTCCAGTCAGTGCTTCCCATGGGCCAAAGCGGTGGTATTAGAATTACTACGGCGAGATATTATACGCCATCAGGTAGGTCTATTCAGGCACTTGGTGTGACGCCCGATGTTTTCTTAGAGTTCAAAAGAGTTGAGAAGAGTGAAGATGATAATAGGAAAACGTTTTCAGAAGCTGACCTAGAGGGCGCTCTAAGTAATGATAGCTTAACAGAAGCTGAAAAAGAGATGCTGAGAAAAGAGGAGATGAGTTTTCAAGAAACAACCGAGAGAAGAAATAATGATAACCAATTAGCTCATGCGATTGATTTGATAGAAGGCCTATCAGCCTATTCCTTAAAAGAATGATTAATACACTACCATACCGTTTAGGCGTCGGTTTAGTCATTATAAATGATCAAAAAAAAATTTTCACGGGACGCCGCCTAGATAGCACTAAGGCATGGCAAATGCCGCAAGGAGGCATCGACGATAATGAAATTCCTTTAGAAGCGGCCTATAGAGAAATGTTTGAGGAAACAGGTATAGAAAAGTGCAAGGTGGCTCTTCTTAAACAATCTAAGATTTGGTATCGCTACGACTTACCCAAAGAAATACAAGGTAAGTTTTGGGGAGGAAAATTCAGAGGCCAAAGTCAGAAGTGGTTTTTATTTCGGTTTAATGGATCTGATAAAGACATAAACATACATACAAAATACCAAGAGTTTTCAGATTGGATGTGGTCTAAAAAAACTGATATGCTCAATACTATAGTACCATTCAAAAAGTCTCTTTATCAATCTGTTCTTAAGGATTTTGATCTAGATTTTAAAAATTAGTCCAGTTGTTCGGATTTTATCAAAGGAAAAAATATATTATTCGAATGAAACCCAAGCCAATTTTCGTCCCTATGGGTAGTCTCGGTACAAAAATCTATTAGCCTGTAAAAGCTTTTTCTGTCAATTTTAGCAAATAGATTCGATCTCACATTTACGTAAGGTTGAGGCTCATTATTGGACTTTTTGAATAAAATATTGAATTGATTATATTCCTCTAAGTAGGTGGAGTCGCCTATGTTAGTTGTAAATTTACAAAGCGCTATTTTTCCTTTGTTAATTATATCAATATCTGTAGCTATAAATGGTACATCTTCGACTGTAATTCCAACTTTCTCAACTGGTGTTACCAAGTAATATTTATCTTTTTCTTTTTTTAAGATATTTGCGAAAAGCTTTATTAGTCTTTCTCGTTTTATCTCTGACTTTTGATAAAACCAACGTCCATTTGAATCTACATGGATTTCGAGGTTTCCACAAAATGGTGGATTCCACAGGTGAACGGGTGCTGGTTTGCTGCCCTTTATATGTTTTGCTACGTTCTTTTCAAAGTCACTCGGTTGCATATATCAATTGAAGTTTAAATTTCCTCTTGAAAGTTGATCGATGCGTGTGACACCCATAAGTTTCATGTCTCTTTCTATCTCGGATCGAAGATTAAATAATGCTTTCTCTACACCCTTTTGCCCAGCAGCTGCTAGCGCATATAAATATAGACGACCTCCAGCGCAAGCTTTTGCTCCTAAGGATAGAGCTTTGAGCACATGTGTCCCTCTTTGAATACCTCCCTCACAGATAACGTCCGTTTTGTCGCCAACAGCGTCAACAATTCTTGCCAACTGATCGAATGGTGACACTGCTCCATCTAACTGTCTTCCGCCATGATTTGATACTATCACCCCATCACATCCTATATCTACGGCTTTCCTAGCATCCTCAACGCTAACGATTCCTTTAAGAGCAAAAGGCCCGTCCCAATTTGATCTCAGGTGTTCGGCATCTTTCCAGCTCATGGTCTGGTCTAGCATGTTAGAGAAATAAGAGCCAATAGATGTCACGGCACTAGTTCCTTCGTCAACATGGTTCTGAAGGTGTGGTAGTTCAAATGCTGGCGAGGTAAGAAAATTGAATAACCATGAAGGCTTTATTGCGAAGCTAAGCATGCTGTTAAAGTTAAGTTTTGGAGGAATGGTGAATCCTGTTTTCAAATCTCTTTCTCTATTCCCCCCCGTAATTGTATCAACAGTCAATGCTAATACATCGAATTTAGCTTTTTTTGCTCTATCAAGCATATATTTGTTTAAACCACGGTCCTTATGAAAATAAAACTGGAACATTTTCGGGCACTCCGATATTGATGATATTTCATCAACACTTACTGTGCTCAAAGAGGATACACCGAACATTGTATTAACTTTATTTGCAGCTTTAGCAACTGCCCTTTCTCCTTGGTAATGAAAAAGCCTCTGAACAGCTGTTGGAGAGCAATATACTGGCATTGAAATTTTTTTGCCAAATATAGTTGTGGACATATCAACATCTTTCACGGACTTTAATACGCTAGGTATCAAAGAAACTGAGTTGAAACTCTCAGTATTTCTTGCATATGTGAGTTCATCATCGGCGGCACCATCTATATAATCGAATATAGGTCTGGGCAACCTTCTTTTTGCGAGCTCTCTAAAGTCTTTGAAGTTGTTACAATTATTCAGGTTCATTTATTGAAATGTTGTGGTCAGCCTTGTCGAGCTTTAAACCTACGTTGTACTTTGTTAATCACATAGACTTTGCCTCGTCTCTTAACTACTCGACAATTTCTATGGCGTTGTTTCAATGATCTTAATGAGTTTCTTATTTTCATTTTATTCTCCGATCTTGATCTTCTAAAGATTATTCACAAAAAAACAACCTATTTCTTTGGTGGGCGTAACTGGGATTGAACCAGTGACCCCTTCGATGTCAACGAAGTGCTCTCCCGCTGAGCTATACGCCCCTATTGTTTTTTCTATATAAAAAGTCTAAGAAGGGTCAAGGTTTAAATTAATCAAACCAGATCTTTTTGTTCACGATATGAAGCCATATAAACTTTCACTACCTCTAAAGCAAACAAATTGCGTGCTATTCAACTCACCTCATAGTGGAAGTGTTTACACTGATAAATTTATGCAGCTGACTGATTTATCATTACATATTTTAAGATCATCGGAGGATCTGTTTGTAGATCAGCTTTTTTCTCCTGTAGTTGGCTTGGGGTCACTAATGCTTTCAGCAAAATTTCCAAGGTCTTTTATTGATCTAAATAGAGATTGTGAAGAGTTGGATCCATTATTAATCGAAGATCTTACAGCATATAAAGATACACTAAAAGTATCGGCAGGTCTGGGAGTTATACCACGAGTTGTTGCGGACCAAACGCCGATTTACAAGCATAGACTTTCAATTGACGATGCTACTGAAAGACTTCGAGGTTTTTACTTCCCATATCATGACAAGCTAAAATCATTGATAAAACAAACAGAGACATCCTTTAATAAAGTTATACTTTTAGATTGTCACTCAATGCCTCTAAGCTCTGTCAATTTAGCAAGAAAAAAAGAACCAGTGGAGGTTGTCCTAGGCGATTGTTTTGGTCGCTCCTGTGAACACGAAATTGTAGTTGAGTTGAAAAATTTATTAACAGAAGTGGGATTTAAAGTCAGCTTAAACAATCCTTTCTCCGGCGGTTTTATCACTAAAAATTATGCAAGCCCGCCAAATAATATACACGTTGTGCAAATTGAGATTTTGCGATCACTTTATAGTCATGAAAAACAGAAAATAAAAAACCGTGAATTTGCAAAAATCCAAAGAAGACTTATAGGTGTAATTGAGGAGTTTATTAAGCGTTTTGCGGATTAGATATTCAAAATCTGTGTTTTTATTGCTTCATAAGCAGAAAGGGGATCCTTCGCTTGGTAGATAGGTCTTCCAATAACAAGATATGAAGCTCCCATTTTAAAGGCGTCATTAGGTGTTGCGACTCGTTTCTGATCATCGACGGCGGAATTTGCTGGCCTTATACCTGGGGTAACAATAATCTTTTTAATACAAAGTGGGTTTTCCCTTAATATTGATAATTCCTTAGGTGAAGCAATTATACCGTCTGCTCCTGCTAAGATTGCTTTTTCAGCTCTACTACAAACTAAAGCATCAATTTCTCCAGGTATGATTAAATTTTGATCTAAATCCTTCCTGTTTAGACTTGTAAGAAATGTAACCGCTAGTATTTTGGTAATACTCTTTCCTCGGCCTTCCACAGCCGCTTTGATAACTTGTGGGTCACCTTGAACTGTTAAAAAATCAAATTTGGCTTCACATAGCCCACTTACTGCATTTTTTATAGTATTTGAGATATCGAACAATTTTAAATCCAAAAAAACATGAAGGCCTCGTTTCTTTAACTCAGAAGCAAGCTCTAGCCCGCCCCTACCAATCAAACCTAACCCAATTTTGAAAAAATTTGCGTATCCATCTAAGCTTTCAACAAGTGCCAATGCCTTATCGCAACTCTCGAAGTCTAAAGCTACAATTATTTTATCTTTGTTACTCATTCCTAGAAAAATATCAATCTTGCGGTTGTATATCAAGAATAAGACCACATCTATAAGTGGTACAGAAAGATTTTTAGTCAAATGGATTTAGAACAATACACGGATAAAGCAAAAGAAACAATGGTCGAGGCTATGGAAAGTGCTAGAGCACTAGACCATCAGACGATTACCACAGCTCATGTAATGAAGGCTATTCTACTAAATAATAAAAAGAGATTTAGAAAGCTTATTGAACTAGTTGGTGGAAACTATTACTGGGTTATACAAGAGACTGACAAAATATTAATCTCCCTCCCCAGAGTTGAAGGATACAAGAATCTTTTTATAGATTCGGAACTGTCTGAATCAATAAAGAGTGCCGAGATTTATGCACAAAAGTTAGGTGACAAGTTTATTGGTCTAGAGGCCTTATTTTTAGGTATCGTCATGGGTAAAAGTGAAATCTCTAAAAAACTAGTCAAAAAAATGAAAAATATTAATCAACTGGAAGAGTTGGTATTTGCAGAAAGAAGAGGGAATAAGATCGAAAGCCAGGGTCACCAAGAAGGTGATAATATTCTAGATGACTACACAGTAAATCTAACGAACAGAGCCTCTGAGGGGCGTATTGACCCTATTATTGGCAGAGATGAAGAGATCCGCAGGACTATTCAAGTTTTAAGTAGAAGAACCAAAAATAACCCAATTTTAATTGGTTTTCCCGGAGTTGGGAAAACTGCAATCGCTGAAGGGCTCGCGCTTCGAATAGTTAGAAAAGATGTTCCAGAAGTCTTATTGGACAAAAAGCTTCTTTCCCTTGATATGGGGTCTCTAGTAGCTGGTGCAAAATACAGAGGAGAATTTGAAGAGCGATTAAAGAGTGTCCTTCAAGCCATCGAGAGTAGTAAAGGAGAAATTATACTCTTTATCGATGAAGTTCATCTTCTTGTGGGGGCAGGCAAGTCAGAAGGCTCGATGGACGCTTCAAACCTTCTTAAGCCGGCATTAGCAAGAGGAAGTTTAAGGTGCATAGGTGCAACAACGCTGGATGAGCATAGAAAATATATAGAAAAGGATGCAGCATTAGCCAGAAGGTTTCAGCCCGTGATGATAACCCCACCCAATACAAAAGAATGTTTATCTATATTAAGAGGGATAAAAGACAAATATGAAGTGCATCATGGCGTTTCAATAAGCGACAGCGCCTTGATAGCTGCAGTTAAAATGTCTGATCGTTATATCACTGATCGATTTTTGCCCGATAAAGCTATTGATTTAGTGGATGAGGCTGCCGCCAAGCTCAAAATGGAATTGGGTAGCAAGCCAATAGAGTTGGAGGATTTGGAGCGAGAGATTCTCCAAAAAGAAATTGAACGTGAGGCACTAAAAAAAGAGAATGATTTTGAGTCAAGGGCTAGACTCACAGAATTGATGAATGATTTAAAGATGCTTTCACAAAAATCGAATAAACTAAATGAACAGTGGAAAACGGAAATAGTAAATGTAAAGGATCTAAGCTCCAATAAAGAAATGCTTGAAAAATTTAAGTCAGAGCTAGAAGAATCTAAAAGAAATGGAGATCTCCAGCGCGCGGGAGAGTTGACTTACTCTGTAATCCCTAAATTAGAAATGGAAATTAAGGAGGCAGAAAAACGATCCCTGAACGCAAAACAAATTAACCCCGAAAGAGTATCAGAGGATCACATAGCAAATGTTGTAGCAAAGTGGTCAGGTATACCCGTCGAAAAGCTCTTAGGAAGTGAGAAGTCCAAATTAATGGATATGGAAGAGTTGCTTTCACAAAGTGTTATTGGGCAAAAGGAACCAGTGGAAAGTGTTTCAAAAGCAATTAGGCGCGCTAAAGCAGGCTTGTCTGACTTAAAAAGGCCTCTTGCGTCTTTTTTATTTTTAGGACCAACTGGTGTAGGAAAGACGGAATTAAGTAAAACGTTATCTGAATTTTTATTCCAGGACAGAGAGGCGATGACTAGGATAGATATGTCTGAGTATATGGAAAAACATTCTGTTGCAAGACTAATTGGTTCACCGCCTGGATACGTTGGTTTTGAAGAAGGAGGCGCTTTAACTGAAGCCGTTAGGAGAAAACCCTATCAAGTAGTCCTTTTTGATGAGGTAGAGAAGGCACATAACGATGTACTCAATCTATTACTGCAAGTTCTAGAAGAGGGTAGTTTAACAGATTCTCATGGGCGAAATGTGTCGTTCGCTAATTCAATAATAATATTGACTTCTAATCTCGGCGCAGAGGAATTCATTAAACCTGCAGATAACAACCCAAAAATTATTGAGCAAAATGTTATGAAGCACGTTAAAAAGTGGTTTAAACCTGAGTTTTTAAATAGACTTGATGACATAGTAACTTTTAACTCTCTAAAAATAAGTGATATAGAGGAGATTATAAGCATTCGGGTTTCTGAGCTGCAGCATCTACTGCAGGAAAGAAATATTGATTTAGTGATCTCTGAGAAAGCAAAGAGTTGGATAGCAAAAAATAGTTTTGATAAAGAATATGGTGCTAGACCATTAAAACGCACGATAGAATCAAATATAAAGGATAAACTTGCTGATCAACTACTAGTTGGGAACCTCAAAGAGGGCAATGTGGCATTTGTAGATGAAGAAAATGATTCTATATCCCTAAAAATACGTGATTCAGTGGATACAATTCATTAAAAATGCTGACTTTTTCAAAAAAAGTCCCTTTTTGTAAATTTTTTTAAATTTTATTTAAAAAATCTCTTGCAAGACCGTTGTTTTATTCATACAACGATCGTTACCGAGTGGCAACGCTTGGCCATTTGCTTTTTGAAATTGTATAATTGAAGAGATATGAGGGTGGTTTGATCATTTCGACAAATTACCTTCGTAACATTATCCGTTAGGACTTTGTCCGATGATACGGTGTCAGCTTCACTGTTTGAGGGTTACGCTGTAACTTTTAAACTTTGATCTTCTTATTCTTTGATAAGAAA
>CACHMT010000005.1:0-65000 GCA_902581005.1 uncultured Alphaproteobacteria bacterium | reverse complement strand
CTCCACACGATAGTCCAACCGACCAAGCGTCTTGATCTGCAACACCAAAATCTAATATCTCGGCGGAGCTATCAGCAAGGATTTTTTTAGCGCTGAAAATCACCGAACCTTCTACACAGCCCCCTGATACAGATCCAACGATGTGGCCATCGTCTCTAATAAGCATCATACTGCCAACTTGCCTAGGTGATGAACCCCATGTTTTTACTACAACTGCGAGGGAGAAATCTCTCTTCTCCTTATCCCAAATGTGTGCTGTATGAATTACGTCAATATCTATATCTGAAACCCTCAACTTGTAAGCTCCCTCTCTCTATCGATTATTCGTGATCTCCAGTTTAAAATATCTGACTCTCCTCTTTTGTTTCGAGCAAGATATAATGTCAAGTTTTCAATACTTTCTAATGAATGTATGGGAAGTAAGGCATCAACATTTTTTAAAATTCTTTTTATTGAAACACTTTTTGGTAAAAAATTCTTATATCGAAGAAGAGGGTTTAGCCACACAAGATGTTTACAGTTTTTCTTAAGCCTTTCCATTTGAACTAGCAAATCACTTTGATGGTTTTTATCAAGACCGTCACTTATAAAAAGTACAAGAGAGCCTGAGGTGGGAGTTCGTCTTACCCAAGTCTTATTAAATTCAAATATACTGTCTCGGATACGGGTTCCTCCCGCCCAGTCATCAGTAACTTTTGATATTTTTTGTAAAGCATCATCAATATCCCTGTTTTTTAGCAAATGGGTTATGTTTGTCAGCTTTGTCCCAAAGAGAAAAGCAAAGCAGTTTCTATGTCTTTGCATAAGATTGTGCACAAAATGTATAAGTGTTTTTGAATAATTTTCCATAGAGCCAGAAATATCAATCAAGAAAAAAATTGGGCGCTCTTTTTCTTTTCTTTTCATTAATTTTGGTAGTATCATCCCGAAATGCCTGGCACTCTCCTTCAATCCATGGCGAACGGACAATTCCGATCCCAATTTTCTCGGGGCGAACCGACGATAGGGTTTTTGAGGCAGATATATCGACAAATCTCGAATTACGTTAGTCGCTTGTTGAAGCTCCTCCTTTGACATTGTTCCAAAGTCTCTTGATTTTTTTAACTGCGTATCAGAAGCAGATCCAGATGTATCAAAAATTACATTGTCTTCAATTTGGTCCAATTTTTTTATTTTATCGGTCTTTGGTAAATTTTCTTTAATTCTCTTAGCAAGCTCTGGTTTTTCCTCATTGTTTTCACTGACCCGCGTTCTAGGCAGAAGCATATTTCGTTGCTTTTCTTGAAACTTTGGGTTTTGCCAAAATAAATCAAATGCTTGCCTGAAGATGATTTCATCCTCTTTCTTTTTTGTGAGACACGTTAGTAAAGAAAAGTAAAACTCTCCTCTAGATCTCAACCCAACACTTTGAATTGCTTCAATAGAATCAGTGACACCTTCTGAACCTATTCTTATTCCAGACGCTCTTAACAACCGCGTAAAAAGTAAAATATTTTCCGGTAACTTGCCGTCTAGAGTGTTCATTAATTCCCCAATTTTTATCTCTGCGTAACTACAGCAATTTTAACATCATTAAGTATTTTTGATGCCTCAGATCCCTGAATTTTCGCAATGTCGTCTTGGTACTTCAAAAGAACGCCAATCGTCGAGTCGATAGTCTGAGGGTCAAGGGCTACACAATTTAGTTCAACTAACGCCTCAGCCCAATCGATAGTTTCGGCAATGCCAGGTGCTTTATATAAATCTTTCTCTCTTAAGTGTTGCACAAAATTTATCAGCTCTGATTGAAGTGTGGGTTTAGTGTGTGGAACCCTCTGCTTTAAAATTTCCAACTCTGTTTGCTTATCAGGATAATCTACCCAGCTATAATAGCATCTTCTTTTGAGTGCATCATGTACCTCTCTCGTTCGATTAGAAGTAATTATTACGATTGGGGGCTCTTTGGCAACTACAGACCCTATCTCTGGAATTGTAATTTGCCAGTCTGACAGAAACTCAAGCAAATAGGCTTCAAAAGCTTCATCCGCTCTATCTAGTTCATCGATTAAAAGGACAGCTCTCTCACTAGGTTTTTGTCTCAGGGCTTTTAATAAAGGCCTTTCTATTAAGAAATCTTCAGAAAAGAGATCCATGTTTTTATCACTAGTGGATTGAATAGAAATTAGCTGCTTACCGTAATTCCATTCATAAGAAGACTGACTTATGTCAAGTCCTTCGTAACATTGAAGTCTAATCAAGGGAGTTTTAAGAATCGATGATAGGGTTTTCGCAATTTCAGTTTTCCCTACACCAGCTTCGCCTTCTAAAAAAAGGGGTTTCCCTTTTATCAAAGCGAGATATAAGGCTATTGATAATCTCTCATTGATAATGTAGCCCTCGGTCTTCATTTCATCGACCAATGCTTTAGGGTCTTTAAAAATATTTCTCAATGTCTTATCCCCACGTCAAGTTTTCACTTTACAATATAAGGTGCCAATATAAAATCATAGAAGTATATATCAACGCTATTTTTTGACTGGGATAATCGAAAAATCAACATAAACAATAACAATGTGCGTTGGTTAGACCTTTTTTGGAGGAGGAATCATGGGAGAGATAAGTCTCAAGCTTAACGGAAAATTAGAAACAAAAGATGTTGCTGACAATACTTTGTTAATTGACTTTATACGAGAACATGTCGGTTTAACGGGTACGCATGTTGGGTGTGATACAAGCCAATGCGGTGCTTGCGTTATTCATTTGGATGGGGTGTCCGTTAAAGCATGCACAATGCTAGCAAAGCAAGCCGAGGGTTCCGAAATAGTAACTATCGAGGGTTTGGCGGATGGAGACGAGTTGCATCCAATGCAGCAAGCTTTTCACGAGAATCACGGGCTTCAGTGCGGGTTCTGTACACCAGGAATGGTTATGAGTGCGGTTGAGATGGTCACCAAAAATAAAAATATTAGTGAAGATGAAATAAGAAAAGGCCTTGAAGGGAATATATGCCGGTGCACAGGCTATCACAATATTGTTCAATCAGTTAAAGCCGGTGCGGCTAAAATGGGAGGGTAAAATTAATGAACGAAGTTACAAAAATAGACGGAATAGGGTCATCTGTAAGAAGAACAGAGGATAAAAAATTTCTTACAGGAAAAGGAAGATATACAGACGATATTAACAGACCCGGACAGGTTCAGGCTTATTTTCTACGATCTGACGTGGCTCACGCTGAAATCAAAAGTATCGACACAAAAGCTGCTCAGTCAGCTCCCGGAGTAGTTGGAGTGTTCACAGGATCTGATATAGCAGCAGATAAAGTCGGAGGACCAATTTGCGGATGGGTTGTTCCATGCCGAGACGGCTCTTCTACAAAAGAACCCCCACATCCTTTGCTTGCTCAAGGCAAAGTTAGGTTTGTTGGAGACGCTGTGGCAGTTGTAGTCGCAGAAACGATGGAGCAGGCAAAGTCTGCTGCTGAATTAATAGATGTTGACTATAACGAATTAACACCGGTCGTTGATTTCGTGAATGCTGACAAAGGTGCTCAAATTCATGAGGAGGTTCCAAATAATTGCTATTTTGACTGGGAGTTGGGTGATGAGAGCGCAACAAATAAAGCAATAAAAAGCGCTGCTAAAGTTGTGAAGTTAAGTGTAAGGAATAATAGGCTTGTTCCGAATGCCATGGAACCTCGGTCAGCTCTTGCAGAATACGATTCGCTGGATGAATCTTATACTTTACATACAACCTCTCAAAATCCTCATCTAACACGACTCGTTTTGGCAGCTTTTATGTTCGCCATTCCGGAGTCGAAGCTAAGGGTTATAGCGCCTGATGTAGGAGGTGGATTTGGATCAAAGATTTACGTGTATATTGAAGAAGCTGTTTGTGTTTGGGCTTCCAAGAAGATTGGAAGACCAGTAAAATGGACGGCTGATAGGACCCAAGCATTCTTGACTGACTGTCATGGAAGAGATCACGCGAATGATGTTCAACTAGCTCTTGACGACAATAATAAAATTATTGGATTGCGAGTTGACACCGTTTGCAACTTGGGAGCGTATTTATCTGCTTTCTCTGTAGTGGTCCCAACAATCTTGCATGGAACTTTGTTGTCAGGTCAATATGATATACCAGCCATTTATACAAACGTTAAAGGAATGGCAACTAACACTGTTAACGTTGATGCTTACAGAGGCGCAGGAAGGCCTGAAGCAACATATCTTCTTGAAAGAACAATGGAGACTGCAGCTCGAGAAGTGGGAATGGATCCAGCGGAATTCAGAAGGATTAATTTTATTCCTAAAGATGCGTTCCCTTATCAAACCCAAGTAGCTTTGCAGTACGACATTGGAGATTATGAACCGCATTTAGATAAGGCCATGGAAATGATTGATTACTCCAATTTTGAAAAAAGAAGAGCGGAAGCTGCAAAGCGAGGAATGTACAGGGGTATAGGCATGTCAAGCTACATAGAAGCTTGTGGTCTTGCTCCATCTGCTGTAGTGGGAGCTTTGGGTGGACGTGTTGGTCAGTGGGAATCTGCCTCGGTAAGAGTAAATCCAACGGGAACGATAAGCGTTTTCACTGGTTCACACAGCCATGGACAAGGCCACGCAACAACATTTGCCCAGATAGTTGCAGACAAGCTTGGAATACCTATCGAGAACGTTGAAGTGATTCACGGGGACACAGATAAAACTCCTTTTGGAATGGGATCTTACGGCTCGAGATCATTAGCATCTGGCGGATCAGCTATAAGCAAGGCTGTCGATAAGATAATAAATAAAAGCAAAAAGATTGCGGCCCATCTTCTTGAAGCCTCTGAAGATGATATTGACTTTAAGGATGGAAAGTTTGTTGTTGGGGGAACGGATAAGGAGAAGGCATTTGGTGAGATTGCTCTCGCGGCATATGTCCCTCACAATTATCCCTTGGAGACATTAGAGCCAGGATTAGAGGAAAACGCTTTCTATGATCCTACGAATTTTGTTTTTCCCTCAGGAACACATATTGCTGAGGTTGAAATTGATCCAGCAACTGGCGTAGTTGAAGTGGTAGATTGGGCTGCTTGCGATGATTTTGGTAACCTAGTTAATCCTATGATAGTTGAAGGCCAGGTTCATGGAGGTATTGCTCAGGGTATAGGACAAGCTCTTTTAGAGGATGCTCATTATGATGAAAATGGTCAGTTGCTTACAGCGTCATACATGGATTACTGTATGCCAAGGGCAGATGATCTACCGTCTTTCAAGGTAGGGTACACGAATACTCCTTGCACGCATAATGATCTGGGTGTTAAGGGTTGTGGAGAAGCAGGAGCTATAGCATCTCCTCCCGCACTTATAAACGCGGTGATAGATGCGTTGTCACCACTTGGTGTTACTGACATGTCTATGCCGGCAACTCCCCAAAAGGTATGGAAAGCCATACAAGAGAGCCAATCAGTGGCCGCAGAATAAGGAGAAATTAATGTATTCTACAAAGTATATAAAACCAAACAGTACCTCAGAAGCTCTAGAAGCAGTTAAATCAATGGGTGAAGGAAAGTTTTTGGCTGGAGGAATGACGTTAATTCCAACATTAAAGCAAAGGCTGGCAAGTCCAGATGGTCTAGTTGACATTTCTGGGTGCGATCTTGATTCAATTAGTGATGAGGGTGACGCGATAAAGATAGGAGCTATGACAAAGCATGCATCCGTTGCTGAGTCTGATTTGGTAAAAAAGGCAGTACCCGCATTAGCAAAACTTGCAGATGGTATAGGTGATAGACAAGTCAGAAATAGAGGAACGCTCGGTGGTTCTGTGGCTAATAATGACCCGTCTGCTTGCTATCCATCAGCGGTACTTGCTTTAAAGGCAATAGTTCACACTAATACTAGAAGTATAGAAGCTGATGAATTTTTTACAGGTATGTTTGAAACAGCACTTGAAGAAAATGAAATGATAGAGGCTATTAGTTTTTCAAAGCCTACAAAGGCTAATTATGTCAAATTCCCTAATCCTGCTTCACGTTATGCCATGGTTGGAGTATTCGTAGCACAGTTTAATGATGGTGTAAGGGTTGCTGTGACTGGAGCAGGGGAAGGTGGAGTATTCAGACATGCTGAAATGGAGGCCGCGCTTTCAAGCAATTATAATGCTGATGCCTTAAGCGCCCTGGAGATTTCTTCTGAAGGATTGATAAGTGATTTGCATGCTTCACCAGAATATCGTGCCAACCTAATTAAAGAAATGACTAAGAGAGCCGTAGTTTAGGTCCTTAAGAGTTGAATAACTATGCAGGCATTGATTTGCCAGTGCGCGATAAAGGTTTGTTAAATGGAAATTAAAGATAGTTATGAACTACCCCTTTCTAAGGAAAGGGTTTGGGCAGCGCTTAACGACGAACAGTTTCTTAAGAAGTCAATACCGTGGTGTGAAAAGTTAGAGAGGTGCAGTGAGACTGAACTAGCTGCTGAAGTAAAGCTAAAGATTGGTCCAATGTCTACGCGTTTTACTGGTAATATCACTCTGAGCGATATCGATCCGCCTAACGGGTATACTTTAACGGGAAGTGGGAAAGGCGGGATTGCTGGAGCTGCAAGCGGGTCTGCAAAAGTCAAGCTGATAGAAGATAAGGATACGTTGTCGACTACCTTATCTTATGAAGTCAGTGCACAGGTAAAAGGAAAGATAGCACAACTTGGGTCACGCTTAATCCAAAGTACGGCTAAAAAATTATCAAAAAATTTTTTTGGTAGTTTTGTCAAGCAGCTTGAAGATATGGATAAATCTTAATAAACGACTTTATATTTTCAAAATTAAATGTATATCAAAGGTCTAGCCACAAACAAAAGGTGTTTAAAGGTGATTGAGCAACGACAAGGACTTATTGAATCCATACGGGAAAAATTTGTGCATGTGGAAACTTGTCCGTTTGAGGGAGACCGTATTTTTTTTGAGAATGCTGGGGGCTCTCTAAGACTTAAATCAGTTGTTGAAACATCAGCTCTTTATGCATCGTACCCTGACAATCAGGGAAGAGAAAACGATGCCTCCAAATCTCTTGTTAAGTCGATCGAAGATGGAAAAGCTAAAATGAGGCTCTTTTTTAACGCGCATCGAGGTGACGTCATTGTTGGTGAAAGCGGTACAGAGTTACTTTTTCGGCTTATACGAACAGCAGCGCTAGAGTTGCCAGAGGGAGGCGCTATGTTAAGTTCTACGCTAGAGCACCCCGCTTCTATGAGCGCAATGAAGAAGTGGGCAAAAAATACTCAAAGAAATCACATTATAGTCGAACATAATGACGATTCAGGATCGGTAGATGAACAAGCTTATATAAAAAAATTAACCAGTGATGTTCGTGTTGTTTCTATTGTTCACACATCTCCTGTGACCGGAATGACTATTGATTTAGAAAAAATAACTAAAGAAGTGAGGAATGTGGCACCTGATTGCATTATTATCGTTGATGGTATTCAGCACTCTAGTCATGGGGCCATAGACGTTCAGAAATATGACATAGATGGTTATGTGGTTTCTCCATATAAAATGTTTTCTCGACATGGGTATGGGGTAGCATGGGCTTCTGACAGATTATGCACTTTGAATAAGGAGCAATTGGCAGATGGCCCGTTCCAAAACTGGGAATTAGGTACCCGAGATGCTGGTAGTTACGCAACTTTTTCAGATGTAGTAGATTATCTGGACTGGCTTGGCAGTAATTTTACAGAAAGCGAAAATACTAGAGAAAGGCTAGAGGCTTCTTCTATAGCTATAAAATCGCATGAAAAAGAGTTAGTAGATTTAGTAATAAATGGTGCTGAAGATATTGTTGGGTTAAGTAACAATAAAAAAATTCGGATTATTGGTAACCCAGCTTCTACGTCTCGAGAGGGAGTAGTGTCCTTTTTCCATAAAAACAAGTCTTCAAGGACAATAGTTGAAGAACTTAGACAGCGTAAAATACGCGTACACATTAGAAAAGATGATCATTATTGTGGGAATATACTCAGGCCTTTAAATCAAAAAGACTGCATCAGATTTTCAATATGTCATTACAATTCAAAAGCTGAAGTGGTAGAGTTTATGAAAGCTATCAATGAAATTAGTGCCAACTAAAGAATTCTTTTTATCTTACTTTCCATTCTCTTCTTAAAAATGAGCTTTTCTCTTTCATAAGCTTCCACTTTTGCCTTAAGATAAAAATATGACTTGTCTGATGTCATGCTTGAAAAAGTTTCGGTTCTAATAGACCACCCTTCTCTAGAGCGTTCTTCTGTCCAATGGGTTTCTCCTTTGGCCGAAAGAGGATCCTTCGGATGTATTGACCATTTTTCTCGTGCTGAGCTACTTATGACTAACTTATTCTGAAGATCTTTATAACTACCAAAGTCATCTTCAATTTCCAATAATACCTCATCGGTAGCCTCATCAAAGAGTATTTGCCTTTTATTGTGAGGGCTTCTAATTTCTTTGCCTCGCCACGGTTTGGAAGCCACAGACTCAGGAAAAACCCATTCGTCCGAGTTTGTTCCCTGTCTTAATGGCAATGACAAATAACCGTCTTTGACCACTAGTTTAGCAGGATTATACACTGGCCAAACCAAAGGCCAGTAAGCGTTCGCTAGGGAAAGGCGAAGTTTATTTCCCCTAGGCAATTTATATGCAATGTGATCTAGCGTTACCTTGACAGTAAACTCTTTTGCTATTGGGACATTTTTTGGACTATCAAACGAGTCACGGAACTTTAGGTTTAAAATACCATATGTTATTCTACTCGACTTACCATCAGGGTAAACATCACATAATCGGACAGCCAGTTGTGCGTTAGTTGAGGTCGCTTCGAGCGTTACTGTTAACTCAGGAGACCCAACTATATCCTCTTTAAGGTTTAAGGCCTTTGTATCAAAGCAAAGTGAAAAAGCGTCGTCAGAACGCTGGTCCCCCGGAAGCTCTGGGCCTAACCAAATGGCACAATATTCGCCACCTTTTAGCCCACAATGCTGAGGACTGTCAATTACTCCCAAATGAGATTTATTTTTTCTGTTGCTTAAAGAAAGTACATTATTATGTCTTAAAAAAAGCTTTTTACTTTTGCTCGCTTTACTTGGCCAAACATCCTCTTTAATCCAATATCCGTCTCTAAAATTATAACTACTTTTAGGGGGCTCACCTTTCATTACATATACTCTATAGTCAGGATCTGTTTCACATCCATTATCAATTTCTTTGAGCCATTTATCCCACCATCGGATGGCTTCTTGTAAAAAGCCTATCTGAGGTTTTGGTACAGCAAAGTGAGGATATTTATGTACCCAAGGCCCAATGATCCCTTTAGCTTTTGCATTTTTCACAAGTTCTGGAACTGCATTTTTATAGGCGTCCCCCCATCCTCCAATAGCTAGGATTGGAGTTTCAAGCTTAGAGTAATCTTCACATACAGATCCATGTTTCCAATACTTATCTCTCTTCTGATGCTTTAACCAAATATCTGAAAGATGTGGTTGGTTTTTCAAACGCTCTAGCCACATCTTTTTCCATTTCTTTCCAACAATTTGTGGATCAGGTGGCCGTGAAGAATATGAAAGCATTGTAGCGCCCCATCCTAAGTTTTCATTTAACAAACAACCACCCTTATAATGAATGTCGTCGGTATATCTATCTACTGTTGAACATAAAGTTATAATTGCTTTTAAAGCCTTTGGCCTTCGAAAAGCAACCTGTAGGCTGTTAAAACCACCCCAACTGATTCCCATCATTCCAATATTTCCATTGCTCCATGACTGTTTGCTAGCCCAATCAATTATATGTTCTGCATCACTTAATTCAGTCTCTGTATACTCATCGAAAAGAAGTCCTTCGCTATCTCCATTACCTCTTAGATCAACACGCATACATACATAACCTCTTTCACAAAAGTAGGGGTGGGTTAATGCGTCTCTAACGTGAGTTCCATCTCTTTTTCGATAAGGGATATATTCTAAGACTACTGGAAATCTTTCAGATTTTTTACTAATCGGCTTCCAAACTTTAGCTGAAAGTTTAATTCCGTCTGGCATCTCTATTGTGAGATGTTCAATCTCCTCAACTTTAAATAGCTTTTTTTTTATAGATACTTTTCCCAATTAAAAAACCCTTACATTCTGGTTGCTAAGAAGTTTTTGAACATTTGAAATATTCACGCTATTCAGGGATGTTTTATTCTTTATCGTCTCTGCAGCGGCTACACCTGCTCCTTGACCGGTAACTGTGCAGCAGGCCATATTTCTAGTTGCAGCATGTGCGATATTACTTCCCCCTATAGCTCTTCCAACAACCAGTAATCCTTTAATATTTTTGGGAAGCAAAGATCGATATGGAATATGCATATACCTACCCGTGGTGGGCAGCACTAGAACTCCGAAACCGTCTATGAACTCAGGGTATATTCCAACACTGTCCTCAAACCTGCACTCATTTTTGATATCTTCATCTGAGAGGTTGTATACAGAATCTATTTTATACGTATCTCTAATACCAATTGTCATTCCAAAGTTTCGTAACTTGCCAGCCGAACATCCAGGCATATATTTCTTCAATGCAGCTATGGCTTCTAAAGCTGCTTTTCTCCCCTCTATTTCACCCTTAGTTAAACTTTCGGGATCAGTACCATCTATCCCGTTAAGATGAACCAGATTTAAGTATGTTAGTTCACCTGAGTCATGTATTGCGCCCCACGTTCCGGAAATTGTTTGCAAGTCACTATCAATCAAGCCAGAATCTTTTGCCTTTTCAAATGGTTTGCGAAGAAAAGGTGAAAACATGTCATCCTCTATTCCAGAAGTTTGCACCTGCCAATTCTTGTCACTCCAGTCGCTATATTTTTGTGGATCACGCTCTATTTCATTCATAAACTCTTCTTTATTCACACCAGACATATGAAACATAACGGAGGCAGATATCATGTCCTCTTTTTTATTTTTGAATACTTTTACTCCACTACGCCTAGCTACGTCGGCATCACCAGTTGCGTCAATAATAATTTTGCCAATAATTGCTTCTCTACCGGCTTTAGATTCCGTAATCACTCCTTTTATTTCGTCACCATCTAAAATAGGAGCACAAAAGGCGCGATGTAGCATTGGCCTAACACCTGCTTTTAAAACAAGGTTATCTGCTACCACCTTAAATCCTTCACTATCAAGTTCATAACTTTTCGATTGCGACTCAGGAACTGCTGCATTACTTTCTATCGCTCTTTGTTCATATTCAAAAGCTAGTCCACCAGCTTCTATGGTTTTCTCATGGCGATACCAAGCGAAGCCCTCCACGCCAACGGACGTTATGTTGCCCCCAAAGCACCCAAAGCTCTCGATAAGTATGACGCTCACACCAGCTCTAGCCGCCGCAATTGCTGCGGATAGTCCCCCTGGGCCAGAACCAACAACGATCACATCTGCTTCACCCACAACAGGAGTTAATCTCTCAGGTTCTTTAATTTCCATTGCAGCACAACTCACTCATACAGCATTGTCCAATAAAAAGATTTGCTAAGCAAAGTAATTTTTACTTCCTAAAAAAATAGTTAAAGACATAACGCAAAATAAGAGGGGTCAGGCCTATAAGGCAAAAAATGATTAATATTTTTGGAGATAATATTTCAGCAATATGATTTATCTTGTTAATTTGAGAGCCAAAGTAAACATAGATTATAGTCATCGGAGTGATACCTATCAAAGTTACAATGCTATATGGAACGACCTTTATTGGGGTAAAGGCCATAAAGATATTAACTAGATAAAATGGAAACGCCGGTATCATTCTAATCGCAAACAAATAGAATATACCATTTTTGATAAACATTTTCTGAAACGCATCAAAAGAAGCTGTCCTTTGATTATGCAAAAAACTTTTAAGGAAGTAGCGTACCAAGATAAAACTGAATAGCGCTCCAAACGTGGCAGATAAAGTTGATAATAAAGTTCCCTGAAAAACGCCGAATAGTATTCCTGAAAATATAGAAAGAATTGTTGCTAATGGTATGGACGCAGAGACTATAATTACGTAAAGAATACAAAAGAAACCTCTGCATATAACTGGATATGAGGAGCATTCTTCTTCAATTTCCAATTTCGCATCCAGAAAATTTTTTAAAGACAACCCGTCAAAAGAATAAAGAACCAAAGAATTATAGCCAGGGAAATATAAGCCAAAAATCGTTTTAAATTTCTCTCTTTCAGTAAGATATTAGTGAGCGAATGTATTGCAAAATAACTTTTAATAAAAATAATATGGTTAAATAGATACGTTATATTAGACTCCTGTAAAGAGGTATCTTGGCTTATGGAAGGCTTTAACGTTTCGGTAGTAGTTCCTACATTCAATAGAGTAGATTTTGTACTAGAGGCAATTGAATCTATTTCAAGTCAGACTTTTCAACCGTTAGAGATTATTCTGGTAGATAATAACTCTGAGGATAACACCACGGAAATAGTTGCTAAGCACTTTAAGTCTGTAAAGATTTTAATCCAGAAAAAGCAGGGCGTAAGTGCAGCTAGAAATTTTGGAATACGAGAGGCATCAGGTAATTGGATCGCTTTTTTAGACTCAGACGATCGATGGCACAAACGCAAGCTTGAAGAACAAGTTAAGAGTATTTCTAGAGATAAATTATCTGCGGATTTATCCCACACCGACGAAATATGGTATAGAAATAAGATTTTTTTAAATCAGAAGGAAATTCATAAAAAACGAGGGGGTTTTATTTTTGAAAATTGCTTGCCACTTTGTTGTATTTCTCCAAGTAGTGTACTTATTAGAAAAAAGGTTTTTGATGATATTGGACTTTTCGACGAGTCTTTAGACGTTTGCGAAGATTATGATTTTTGGTTGCGTTTTTGCTGTAAATATCCAGTAAATTTTGTTGATCAAAAACTTACAATTAAAAATGGTGGGCATAATGACCAATTATCAAAAAAGTACTGGGGCATGGATAGGTTTAGAGTTCAAGCGTTAGAAAACTTGTTAAGGTCGTCATTTTTGGATGAATGGCAGCGACAGTTAACAAAGAGTATGCTACTAAAGAAAATTAAAATATTAATACAAGGAGCGAAGAAGAGATCAAATACATCTACTTACAATAAGTATTTAGAAAAACAAAAGTACTGGGAAGCAGAATAGTGATTGAAAAAAATTTTGAAGGAGTATCAGTTAGGTGGGTGATTGCATTAAAAGGAGAAGCTGAGGAATTAATAAAAAACTATGCCATGAAGAGGGTAGAAACTATGCCTTTCCCGGTTTATAAAAATAAAGATTTAGATATGTGGCTTATTCTTTCGGGGATCGGACAATTAAATGCGGTTGCAGCTACAAGTTACTTATATGTAAAAAGCGATGCCTCATATAATACTATTTGGATAAATTTTGGAATAGTTGGGAGCAGAAACTTTAAGGTTGGAGACCTGATCCAAATAGATAAAATAACATCAAGTGATTTTAAAGATAACTATTATCCGTCACCCTCCGCTTTTAAGAATAATAATATTGAACGCTGTAATTTGATAACGGTCAACAAACCTGAAAAACTTTTTGAAAATGATGGCGCTTACGATATGGAGGGTTATGGTTTCTTTAGCTTTGCAAAAAAAATTGCACCCTATGAGCTTGTATCTGTTTTGAAAATAATTTCAGATGCACCTGGAACAGACTTATCTAAGATCGACAAACATAGGGTGGAAAGACTAGTTTCCAAAAAAATTCAATTCATAGAAAAAGTTTTGGAAAATTTACTCGATTTACAGAAAATTCTCTCTCTACAACTTAGAGATCCAAAATATTTTGATGAGATATGTTTGCAGAAAAAATTTACATTTAGTCAAAAGGTAACTCTGCGAAAATATTTGACTCAATGGCAAGCTAGATTTCCGCTGAGAAATCCATTAGAGGAGATTGGGAAAAGGATGACAGCTTCTCAAATTTTAAAGAAATTTTCAGATAATCTATTGAGATGAACCATGGTTGATACTATTTACGCAGAAGATGAAATAATAGGCACTAAAAAAGCGCAAGAAATTATCTCAAAGTTTAGACATGCAAAAGTTACAAGTATCAAAAGATTTGGAGAGGTATTTAATCCATCAAACCAGAATTTCAGGATTCAGAAAAAAAACCCTGCTTTAATTCTTGCAAAAAAACAAAAAGGATTTGTTCTTGATGCTCCCAAGGGATTTGGTATCGGAGATCAAAACAATTATTATTTCTCCCACATGTACAACTGCTTATACGATTGCTCTTATTGTTTTTTACAAGGCATGTATAATTCAGCAAATTATCTAGTCTTTGTAAATTATCATGACTATCAGAATGAAATCGCAAAGACTATTAAAAAACATAAAGAGGAAAAAATAACGTTTTTTACGGGCTATGATTGTGACTCCTTGGCTATGGAACCAATAACTAATTTCATAAATGATTTTGTTCCCTTTTTTAGTCGGTATAAAAAGGCGCTATTCGAAATAAGGACAAAAAGTATCAATAACACGGTATTTAGAAAGCATGATCCACTAGCAAATTGTATTGTAGCGTACAGTCTTATGCCGGAGTCCTTAGCACAGATTTTGGACAAAAAAGCTCCGTCAGTGTCTGCCCGGATAAAAAACATGAAATACTTGGCAAATAAAGGATGGAGGATTGGATTGAGGTTCGATCCATTGATATATTGTAGTAATTGGAAGGCTCAATACGCTGAGTTATTTGCAAATATCTTTAAAGAAATCAAAGAGGAAAACATCCATTCGGTTTCTTTTGGACCGCTAAGATTTCCTAAAAGTTTTTTCAATAAATTACTGCAATATTATCCAACTAGCGAAGAATTATCATTTTTAAGATCAAATGATAAAGGTATCATTTCTTACGATCAGTCTATAGAAAATGAGATGAATGAATATTGTCGATTAGAGCTTATGAAGTATAGTGACGCAAGAAAGTTCTTTTCTTGTGGCTGAGAAAAATAAGGAGATAGCATTAAAAAAGTCATTGTCATAGGATCGACCGGCACAATTGGAGAGGCTGTCTCAACACTTTTGCTTAACAGTGGTTTTTCTGTGATCGGTATGGGTAGAAAAGTTTCTTCTTTGGATAAAAAAAAGAAAAATTATATGCACCATATTCTAGATCTTCAAAATACCGGACTACTAGAGACGAAACTGTCAAATATTGTAAGGAATAATGAAGAGATTTGTTGTTTGGTGCATTGTGCCGGGGTCGGAGAATTTTCCAATATAGAGAACCTTTCTGTATCAAAAATAAAAGCCATGCTGGACGTTAACTTACTCTCTGTTATCGTATCAGCGAAGATCGTGTTACCTCATTTAAAGAAAATTGATAATGGAAAATTAATATTAATTGGTTCTGAAGCGGGCCTAAAGGGAGGGCAAAAAGGATCCGTCTATTCGGCTACAAAATTTGGTTTGCGTGGTTTTGCTCAGTCAATCAGAGAGGAAACAGCGAAGAATAATATATTCGTTACAGTAATAAATCCAGGCATGGTAAGAGGAAAATTTTTTGATGATAAAAATTTTCGGCCTGGGAAAAGTGAAGATAATGCTATTGAGCCAGATGATATAGCAAAATTAGTAAATTATTTGCTAAATGAAGAGAAAGGCATGGTTTTTGATGAAATAAATGTATCCCAAATGAAAAAAGTTATAGAATTTAACAATAGCTAAGGGCCAAAATATGGGAAATGAATTAATAAACAAATATGCTTTTGAAGCAGTGGATTTAATTAGAAAAAAGGAAGTAAGCACTTCTGAGCTATTAAAAGCCTCACAAGACAGGCATATAGAAGTGGATGAACAAGTTAATGCGCTACCCTACACTTTTTATGATAAGGCTGTCATAAAAGCAAAAATTATCAATATTGATAGTGAGAGGCAAAATAAAAAAAGCCTTTTAGGATTACCTATAGCAGTTAAGGATTATAATGATGTAGCAGGAGTTCCCACCACATTTGGCTCAAAAATATTTAGTAACAATATTCCATCGAAATCAGACTCAACAATTGCCCGCTTAGAACAAAATGGTGCGCTCCCTGTGGCTAAATCAAATGTTCCAGAATGGGCAGGGGGACACACCTTTAATCCAGTATACGGGGTTACAAAGAACCCCTTTAACAAAAATAAAATCGCCGGTGGTTCATCTGGAGGTTCCTCAGTTGCTTTAGCTACAAAGCAGGTTTGGCTAGCCACAGGCAATGACTTAGGTGGAAGTCTTAGAACTCCTGCTAGTTTCAATAATATTGTTGGATTACGACCTAGCATAGGAGTTGTCCCAAGGGGTCTACGTTATAATAGATTTGACCCACTGTGGGTCGAAGGTCCTCTGGCAAGATGTGTTAAAGACATCGGTCTAATGCTTGATGCCATGTCTGGCTATTGCAAAACCGATCCATTATCCTTTGATCATACATGCAGTTCTTTTCTTGAAGCTGTTGATGCTTTTGATCTACCGGCAAAGGTAGCTGTTACGGAAGACTTAGGGTTGGTCCCTGTTCAACAAGAGGTAAGGAGTGTCTTTAAAACTGTAGTTCCACACTTAAAAACTATTGGGTGTGAGGTAGGGAGTGATATACCCGATTTTAACGGTGCGATAGAAAGTTTTCATACACTAAGAGGTTTATTAATGGCCTATATGTTGGGTGATCTCTATAAGAGTAAAAAAGAAGAAATTCTGGTGGATATTGTAAAAAACATAGAGGTTGGGTTTGAGGCGTCGAACGATGAAATAATAACTGCAGAAAAAATTCGACAGGACCTTTTTAAAAAAGTTGATAGATTTTTTGAAGAGTACGATTTTCTGGTCTGTCCAACATGTTCAGTTTTACCGTTTGATATTGAAACTCCCTTTGTAAAAGAAATAGATGGGGTCGCATGTAAAACATATATTGATTGGTTCGCAATTACGTTTGCATTGACCCTTACTTCGTGTCCAATTATTTCTCTTCCAGTTGGCTTTTCTAGTCATGGATTACCTGTTGGAATTCAAATAATGAGTAAGCCAAGGCAGGAAGACAAACTTCTAGCCTTTGCAAAAGTTTTGGAGGAAAAGGTTTCCGTAAATAAAAATAGTCCTATTTAGACAATTTTTAGATTTATATAGGAAAAAAAGCGTTAGCGTTATTTAGGCTAAACTTTGAAATGGTATTTTTTCCATTATCAGATTTCAAGAATGTAACAATTTTTTCAACTGCACTAGATTTAATGTTTTTACATTTCTCGGGATTTACAGTTGTTATTGCGTAAGTATTTAAATCTTTATTATCATACCCAAATATCTCGGAGTTCCCTTTGTTTTTAAAGGAATACCAAGTCGCTGTGTCAGTTATAGTAAATGCTCCAATTTCATTTGCAATCATCAGAGTAGCACCTTGCCCAGAGCCTGTTTCTAGATACCAGGTTTTCGGGAACTCCTCAGGAACAAGAGCTAGCTCTTTCCAAAGAGACAACTCCTTCATATGAGTCCCAGAATTATCGCCACGGGAAATGAATTTCTCTTTTTTATCATAAATTGTTTCCATTATTTCTCTTATTTCATGATTTCTAATATTTATCTCTGTTTTAGCTTTTCTAGGACCAACAATTACCCAGTTATTATACATAAACTCTAACCTTTTTAATCCGTAACCAGTTTTTAAAAACTCAAGTTCTGCGTTTTTGGAATGCGTAATAAGAACGTCTCCATCACAATTTTTCATATTTTTAATTGCCTGTCCTGTACCAACAGCGACAACCCTAATTTCAACACCAGTATATTGTTTTAAAATAGGAGCAAGGTACCGATAAAATCCAGAATTTTTTAATGAAGTAGATGATTGAATAATAATATTATCCGCCAAAACATTAGAGCTTGATAAAGCTACAAAAAATGAGAGCAAAAAGATGCATGAAAGGATATTTTTCAATTTATTTTTCCCGATATGTATTTTCTTGCTTCTCTGGTTTTTGGATTTTCAAAGAAATTTTCAGCTAACGAATGTTCAATTACTCTACCATTGTGAATGAAAACAATTTCGTCTGCTAATCTTCGAGCTTGATTTATATCATGAGTAACAAAGAATATCTTTCGAGATGATCTTACTTTTTGAATTAGATATTTTTCAATTAATGTGGTTGAGTTTGGCTCAATATTGGCGGTTGGTTCATCTAATAATAAAATTTCAGGATCAGTTATTATTGCTCGTGCCAGACATAATCTCTGTTTCTCACCAGCCGATAGAGTCAATGCGTTCTGATGCTCTTTTTTATCTAATCCCATGAGACTTAGTAATTCTTTTGCAAGCGTACTTTTTTCAGATGTTATTTTTTCCAAAACAAATAACATGTTTTTTAGAACTGTTCTCCGCAGTATAACTGGCTCTTGAGATACGAAAGCGCGTGTTTTAATTGACAGATTTTCACTCTGGAAAGTTGTGGATCCACTAGATGGAGTCAAAAGTCCTGTTAATAGTTTTAGAAAAATTGTTTTACCCGCTCCATTAGCTCCGAGTAAAACTGTTATCCCATCTCCATTTAAAGAAAGATTGGTATTGTGTAAAAGGGTCTTTCCTTCAATATTAAAAGAAAGGTCATTTATGTTTATTTGAGTATCTTCGGAGGCCATCAAATGGTACTCCCAGGAGTTTTGAGATATTTTCCTCGCAAAAACAAAATGAAACTATTTAGTACTATTGCGGTGGCTAACAAAATAATTCCTAAACCCAAAGCCAAATCAAGATTGCCCTTGGAGGTTTCTAGTGCAATAGCGGTAGTCATGACCCGAGTAATATGATCTATGTTTCCTCCTACAATTATGATTGCGCCAACCTCAGAAATAGAGCGGCCAATACCAGCAAGTACCACAGTTGTAAGTTCAAACCTGCTATCAACAATATAAGCTATCACTGATTTTAATTTTGCTATCCTGTATGAACGGAAAAACTCATGATAACGGGTATGTAAGCTTTCAATTATTTGAAACGTTAGACAACACACTATGGGTAAAATAAGGATTACCTGAGCAATTATCATTACTGTTGGTGAGTAGAGAAGCCCCATCCATCCTAACGAACCTGAACGAGAAAATATTAAATATACAAATAAGCCAACAACTACTGGAGGTAAGCCCATCATTCCAAACAGGATGGAAACAACGGAATTCCTAAATTTAAAATGTGTGCTTGCTAAAAATGCTCCAAGAGGTATTCCAAGTATGCTTGAAATCAGTACGGCATAGAATGTTATCCTGAACGATAGAAGTATAATCTCTAGTAATTCAGCGTCTAAAAATAAAATTAGACCGAGAGAACTAACGAAAGCTTCTGATATATCATTCACGTTTTATAGCGATATGTATTTTTGTAAGTGGAAGTCTTCATCTCCAAATTCATGATCAATTAAGACCAGTCTCTTTGCGTAATGACCAAGGTCATATTCCCAAGTCATTCCCATTCCACCATGCAATTGAATACTTTCCTCTGCTACCAAAGTTCCTATTTTTCCAATTGAAAATTTTGCTGCAGAAATTGTTTTTTCTCTTTCTGTTTCGTCGTCAAAATAAATTGTAGCATTAATAACCGAGGAACGAGCCTGCTCTATTTCAACTAATAACTGTGCCATTCTATGTTGAATAGCTTGGAACTTACCAATAGGTACACCAAATTGCTTTCTGGTTTTAAGATATTCAAGAGTTAATTCCTTTATTCTTTCCATAATACCGAGGGCCTCGGAACAAATTGCAAGAATACCAGTATCTATCGCATGGGAGACTATTGAATAGCTCATTCCAAGTTCACCAACCAGTTCTTCTGATGAGATACTTACATTTGTAAAAGTCAAATCAGACACTCGGCCCCCATCTATAGTAGCGAAGCTATCAATTTTTATACCTTCTCGATCAGTTGGAATACAAGCAATTGAAATACCTTCTTCGCTAGAAGCATCCCCGGTATTTCTACAGGTTACCAAAAAGTGTGTTGCCTCAGTTACATGCTTTAACATTCGCTTCGCGCCTGAAATCTTATAACTTCCATCAGCTTCTACAGATAGTTTCGTTTCTACAAAACTTTTCGAGTATTCCGTATCTGTCTCGCTGTGGGCTAAGATAGGTAAACACTCGTTTTTAAGAATCTTTTTAACAAGCGATTTTTGAACATCGTTTCCTTTTGATAGTACTTTGGCAGCAAGTATCCCGACCTCTAGAAAAGGCTCTACGACGAGACCTCTTCCTAAAGCTTCAAAAACGGTTGAAATATCTAGTGCTGTGCCTCCAAACCCATCTAATTCTGGGTCTATAAGAGATTCGAGAATCCCTAGGTCTCTCATGGCTTCCCAAGCTTTTTTTGAATATCCAAGGTCAGAATGTGCAGCGATATTGCGATCAGAAAGACTATATTCGTTTTCGAAATATTTCTTAAGAGTATCGAATAGAATTTGTCTCTCAGGACTCGGTTTGAAATCCATTAGTTTCTCTTTCCTATAAATTGAGCATTAGTTTTGAAATGATATTCTTTTGGATTTCGTTTGACCCAGCATATATTGATTTTTTTCGGTGATTGAAATACTTTCCTGACGCGTATGCAGCAGCCTTAGGAAAAACTTCTGCTCCGTTGTAACCTGCAGATAGTGCATCTGGTTCATTAACAAAAGCTCGTTTCCCAAGTGATTTTCTCGTTAGGCTATCTATATCCTGCTCTATCTCGGAACCTAAAATCTTTATTATGGAGCTCTCTGCCCCAGGTGCCTCACCATTTTCTACAGAAGCCAGTGTTCTTAAATTTGTTATTTCTAGATTTTGCAGATCAATTTCTATCTGTGCTAATCTGGATGCGAACATTGGGTCGTTAGACAATGGTTGCCCATTCTTGTTTGCGTCATCTGCTAACTTCTTAAGCTTTTGGATTTTTCGTTTTGACACTGCAACATTTGCATTGCCAGTTCTTTCATGAGTCAGTAAATATTTGGCATAGGTCCAACCTTTATTTTCTTCCCCTACAAGGTTTTTTGCGGGAACTTTTACTTCAGAAAAAAATATTTCGTTAACCTCATGACTACCATCTAATGTAATAATAGGCCTCACTTCGATCCCCGGAGAGTTCATGTCAATCAGAATAAATGATATTCCCTCTTGTGGTTTTCCCTCGTTTGAGGTTCTAACTAAGCAAAAGATCATGTTGGCGTGTTGTGCAAATGTCGTCCAAGTTTTTTGACCATTTACGATGTAATGGTCACCATCTCTCACAGCACTTGTCTTTAAAGATGCTAAGTCTGAACCAGAGCCAGGTTCAGAGTATCCTTGGCACCACCAGTCTTCACCGGTCAGCATTCTAGGCAGCCAATAATCTCTTTGTTCTTGAGAACCAAATTTCATTAAAACTGGTGCGAGCATGCCAACTCCGAATGGTACAATTCGAGGTGCTCCTGCAGAACCACACTCTTCTTCAAAAATAAATTTTTCAACAACATCCCATTCTTGGCCACCATACTGTTTTGGCCATGTGCCTGCTAGCCAACCTTTTTCATTAAGCTTTTGATGCCACCTTTCGGAGTCCTCTTTAGTGATAGGTATTCCATTTTTAACCTTTTCAATTACTTGGGGCTCTAAGTTATCACTCAAAAAACTACGTACTTCAATTTGAAAATTTTCCTGTTCTTTTGTAAAATTTAAGTCCATTTTTTTCTCCAATTAGTTCAAGCTGTTAAAATCCTTACCTTCCTCTACAAGCTTTACGATTAGTTCTGCCGGCTTCCAAAAGTAAGGGTCTTCTTTTTCAAATTCTTTTAAATCATTAAGTATATTTTCAATGCCATAAACATCTGCGTATCTCATTGGTCCTCCCATATGTCTTGGGAACCCATATCCGAATAGTTTTGTTACATCTATGTCGGATGGTCTCAAGGCCATCTTTTCTTCTAAAACTTTAGCACCCTCGTTAACCATGGCTGCAAAGTAGCGTCTTCTTATTTCATCTGAGGATAGGCTCCTAGCTTCTATACCCTTAACTTTTCTTTCCTCTTGGATAATTGATAGAACCTCAGGATCTTCCTCTCCTCTTCGTGCCCCAGGTGTATATTTATAATAACCACGTCCAGTTTTTTGTCCAAACCAACCCTTTTCACAAATACGGTCAGCAATAGAAACATATCGTTCTTCATTTGATCTAAATGCAGCTTTACGTTTTCGATCAGCCCATCCTATATCTCCACCTGCTAGGTCAAACATTTGAAAAGGTCCCATAGGGTATCCGAATTCTACTATCGCTTTATCTATATCATATGGTGAGGTGCCATCTTCCATCATGTAGTTTGCTGCCTTTGCATAGTTTTCAAGCACCCGGTTGCCGATAAACCCGTCACAGTTCCCTGCTCGCACTGGCACCTTCTTAAGAATTTTTGCTAGTTGAAAACCAGTAGCCACAACATCGTCTTTCACATTAGTTGGAACAACTATCTCTAACAGACGCATGATGTTTGCTGGAGAAAAGAAATGAAGACCAATCACATCACCAACTCTATCTGTCGCCGAGGCAATTTTGTCGATATCTAGATATGAGGTATTTGATGCCAACACGGCTCCCTCTTTTGCGATATCATTAAGTTGTGAAAAGACACTTTTCTTGACTTCAAGTTCTTCAAATACAGCTTCTATTATCATGTCCTTATCCGAAAGGTCTTTTAGATGAGTTGATGTAGAGTAGTTAGATAAAATCTTATCCGCTTTCTCTTGGGACAATCTTCCTTTTTCTACGTCACGCCTATATACCTTCTTTACATTCTCAATACCTCGCTCGAGACTCTCTTGATCCCTTTCTACCATGGTAACAGGTAAACCTGAGTTTAGTGCAGCGATCGTGATACCTGATCCCATAGTACCCCCACCAATAACACCTAGTTTCGATATAGGTCGCGGTTTTGCACCTCTTTCTAACTCAGGGATTTTGTTGCTCTTTCTTTCAGCGAAAAAGGCGTGGATAAGGCTTTTACTCTGGTCGCTATCCATTAACCCCTGAAAGGTCTTTTGCTCGAAGTTCATACCACCTGCATAATCGAGCAATACTGCTTGCTCTACACAGTCAATAATTTTCTGCGGAGCATCTAAGTGAGGACTATTTTTTTTCCACTTTGCTCTTTCTTGTCCGATAACTTCTAAGTTCTCGGAGTTGTTCTCAACTCTTTCTTCACTTTTACTCACTCTTTTTAAAGGGGTAGCATCTTCAATGACCTTTTTTGCGAAAGCAATAGCACCGCTCTTGAGGTCATCAACGATTTCGTCAATTGCACCGATTGCAAGTGCTTTTTCCGCGTTAACAGGTTTCCCTGTTGTCATGATATCTATTGCACTTTTTACTCCAACTAACCTAGGCGTTCTTTGAGTTCCAGCAGATCCTGGTAGCAAGCCTAAATGTACTTCTGGAAGTCCCACCGAGGCCTCTTTGGTCGCTATTCTAAAGTGGGTTGATAAAGCTATCTCAAAAGCACCGCCAAGAGCGAACCCATGTATTGCAGCTATTACGGGTTTCTCGCTTTGTTCAATTAAGTCGCAAACATCAGGTAAATGAGGCTCTACGGCAGGCAAATGAAATTCTGAAATATCAGCACCTGCTGAAAATACTTTTCCATCACCGTGGATGACAATAGCTTTTATTGTGTTATCACTTAATGCTTGTTCAACACCTTTCCTTAAACCAGCTCTTACACCTTGGCTCAGAGCGTTCATAGGGGCATTAGAGAGAGCTATGAAAGCTATTTCATTTTCTTTTGATAAATGCGCTGTTTTTGTCATTATTATCCCCCCGACTATATTGCACATATATAGAATAGTGTTGAAAAATAAGAAATCTAGTGAAATGATACATCTGGAAAGTCTCCAGTCAAGAGATTGGAACGATTATTAAGGTCAATTAGGGAGAGTATTATGAGAGCGGTAATTTGTTCTAAGTTTGGGTCACCAGAAGATTTGGAAGTTAAAGAAGTTGAGGAACCAGTTACCGGCGCCAATCAGGTGAAGCTAAAAGTAGAGGCGTGCGGCGTAAATTTTCCTGATACTCTAATTATTAACAACAAATATCAATTTAAACCGGATTTACCCTTCTCTCCAGGTGGCGAGGTCGCCGGTATTGTTGAGGAGGTAGGAGAAGGGGTAAAAAATTTTGTAGTTGGTGACAAAGTAATGACGACTACCATACACGGAGGCTTTGCAGAAAAACTTGTTGTGGGCACTGAGATGTTAATGAAAAGGCCAGAAAAAATGAGTGGCGTTGTTGCCTCTGGCATTCAGATCACCTACGGTACCTCAATGCATGCACTTAAACAAAGAGCGTCATTACAGAAGGGCGAAACTCTGTTGGTGCTCGGAGCAGCTGGAGGAGTGGGCATCTCTGCAGTAGAGATAGGTAAAGCAATGGGCGCTACTGTAATAGGGGCTGCAAGTACGGATGAAAAGTTAGAAGTAGTGAAGAAGGCTGGAGCGGATCATTTAATTAATTATGGAAAAGATGATCTGAGAGAACGTCTCAAAGAAATAACTGGGCAAAAGGAGTCATATGATGTTTTGTATGATCCGGTTGGAGCTGATCTATTTGAACCAGCACTGAGGTCTATTAGGTGGAATGGTCGTGCTTTAGTCATTGGTTTTGCTGGCGGAGACGATAAGATACCTAAGGTCCCTATGAATTTGCCTCTACTTAAAGGTTGTGCAATTGTAGGGGTTTTCTGGGGTTCTTTTAGAGTAAGAGAGTCAAAAGAGGAGCTTGCTAACTTTCAGCAACTATTTGAGTGGTTTAATAACGGTGATATTGATCCCTTAGTTTCAGACGTATATCCATTAGAAGAAGCAGCTGTTGCTCTCAGAAAACTTATGAACCGGCAAGCAGTGGGAAAAATCGTTTTAACCACTGAGTAGTTTTTACAGACTAAGCTAGCGATTAGTAACCCATTTGTCGTACAGCTAAATCTCTCATGATTTCCTCGGAACCACCCCCGATAGCCATGACCTTCACCTCACGGTAAATCCTTTCTACCGGATTTCCTCTGAGGTATCCAGCTCCACCCATTATTTGCATTGCCTCACTTGAGCAATACTCAAGCTCTTTAGTAGCAAAAAACTTTGCCTTTGAGATTTCTGCGACCGGAACTTCTCCATTATTCATATTCCAGCAAATATTATTTACTAACGCTTCAAGAGCATCAATTTTTGAGGACATGTTGGCGAGTTTATGACGTATAACTTGATGCTGAATAAGAGGTTTTCCAAAAGTCTCTCTAGTCTTTGCCCATTCTATGCTTTCCTCAAGGCAGACTTTCATCATCCCTAAAGAGCTAGCACACATGCACATTCTCTCTATATTGAAATTCTCCATTATTTGTATGAAGCCCTTGTCCTCTTCCCCCATCATATTCTCAGCAGGCACTCTAACATTATCAAAGTACAAGGTTGCCTGATCAGAGCACCACCAACCCATTTTTTTATCAAGTGGTACCCGTGAAAAGCCATCCCTATCGGCCTCCACGAAAAAAAGAGAAATCCCTTTCAATCCCGATCCACCAGTTCTAGCTCCGACAACAAAATAGTCAGATGTCATTGCGCCCGTAATAAAAGTCTTGCTGCCATTAATAACAAAATGGTTCCCATCTCTTTTTGCTGACGTTTTCATATTTGCTACATCTGAGCCTCCACCCGGCTCGGTTATTCCCAAGCTTGAGCCTTTTTTCCCAGTGACTATATCTTTAAGAACTCTATCTTTTATTTCCGATGAACACAGTCTTTGTATCGGCTCAAGGGAAATCATTCGCCCACCCATGGCTGCGCCAACTCCTCCAGCTCCGCATTTCGCAAATTCTTCGTTATATATTGCTCTTAGGAAATTATCGTCTTCTCCTAATCCACCATACTTTTCATCAATTCCAAAACCCCAGACACCTAGCGCTCCTGCTTTCTGATGAAGATCCCAAGGTATCTTTCCTTTTTCGTCCCAATCGTTGACATAGGGTTTGATTTCTTTATCAACAAAAGCTTTTAGCTGGGCTCTGAACTCTTCTCTCTCTGGTGTATCAAATGGGTTCTTCATAACTTTTCCTAATCTGTTATCAAAATTCAAAAAAAGGACTTTTATTATTATCACATATTTATGTAAACTTAAAAAGACACAAATGAGAGCTGGAACATTGAAAAAAGATTTATTGAAAATTGGGGGTGCATCCGGTTATTGGGGAGATGCTTCACAAGCTACCGAGCAACTCCTTAGACATGATGATCTTGATTTCATTGTATATGATTATTTAGCCGAAATAACGATGGCTATTATGGCGCGGGTAAAGGCAAAAGACCCTAATGCAGGATATGCTACTGATTTTATTTCAGAGGCTATGGTTCCAAATTTAAAAAAGATATCCGAAACCAACACGAAGATAATTTCTAACGCTGGAGGGGTAAATCCATCGGCTTGTGCTATCATTCTAAGAGAGAAAATTAAGGAGCAAGGATTATCTCTTAGAGTAGCAGTAATCGAAGGGGATAATCTACTTCCAGAAATAGATAATATAAAAAGCTTAAACCCAACCGAAATGTTTTCAGGCATTGAATTCCCAGAAAAGGAAAAAATTGGCAGCATAAACGCATATTTTGGAGCTCAGCCCATTTGCAGTGCATTAGATAAAGGCGCTGACATAGTGATAACTGGAAGGTGTGTGGATAGTGCAGTGACGTTAGCTGCATGTATGTATAACTTTGGTTGGTGCGCGGAAGATTTTGATCTTTTGTCTGCGGGCAGTCTTATTGGGCATCTTCTTGAGTGTGGAACTCAAATTACGGGAGGCAATTTCACTGATTGGAAATCTATTAAAGGAACTTTTGATCAGATCGGTTATCCAATAGCAGAGATAGAAGTAGATGGAAAAGCGGTTATTTCAAAAGCAAAAGAAACTGGTGGAATTGTAAGCTTTGGCACTGTCGCTGAGCAGATGTTGTATGAAATAGGTGATCCGAAAAATTATCTGCTTCCAGATGTTAACTGTGATTTTTCACATGTTGAAATTACTGAAATAGAAAAGGATCGAGTTCTTGTAAGTGGAGCAAAGGGAAAACCACCGAGTGAAAATTACAAGGTTTGCCTTACTTATGAGGCAGGATTTCGAGGAGGGCACTTATTTGGTTTCTATGGATCAGACGCTACAGATAAGGCTAATGCTTTTGCAAAGGCAGCGCTATCAAGATCGAGAAACTCATTGCAGAGAAAAAAATTAGAGCCTTTTATTGAAGAAAGCGTTGAGATAATTGGGGCAGGCAGTCAATTTGGACCACGAAGGAATTCACAGAATTCTAGTGAGGTGTTTGCAAAAATTGCTGTTAAACATGAAAATCCAAAAGGAGTTGGAGTTTTTTTAAAAGACGCTACCGGTCTCGGTTTGTCATCACCTCCAGGCCTCAGTGGTTTCGCTGGATCACGACCCAAACCATCACCGATCCTTTCATTATTTTCCTTTCTATACAAAAAAGAAAATGTTGGGTTTACCTTGCAATTTGATGATGCTCCTAGCGAGCCAATTGAAATTGCTCATGGGATAAGTGTACCGTCTTCCTTTGCTAATATAAATGTATCTGAACCTAATATCTCTAATTTATATAAGGGAGTTCAATTAATAGAAGCTTCTCTAGAAGAGATCGCTTGGGGTAGGTCTGGAGATAAGGGTAATAAGGCAAATATTGGTATTATAGCGAGACACCCAAATCTACTACCCTATATTTGGGATACCTTCTCTGAAGAAAAAATAGTAGAAATTTTTTCTCATTTTTTGGAAAATGATAGAATTGATCGCCATTATCTTCCTGGAATTTCGGGAGTAAATTTTGTGCTTCACGATGTTCTAGGTGGTGGAGGTACTACCAGTTTAAGAAATGACCCTCAAGGAAAAGGGTATGCACAGGTTTTATTGTCTTGTAAAATAAAAGTTCCAAAGAATTTGTTAGTGTAAAGGTCGAAATAAATGGATTCAAACAAGAGGTCAAAAGAGTTTCATTGTGATTTAAAAGAAGCATATTTCCCTGCGGTTAAGACTGAGGAGATATTGAACACTACGATAGGAGAAGAACTTAGAAAGGCCTCAATCGATTCTGGAAGTATGATGGCTTTGGTTCAAGTGCAAGATGATGGCTCTTTAGGAAGGTCATGGACATATGAGGAGCTCTACAAAGATTGTCTTGAGTTGGCGAAACGAATGTCTTCACGGCACAAAAAAGGAACAAGAGTTGCAGTTTGGGCCCCTAATTACCCTGAATGGGTAATAATAGAGTTTGCAGCATCTATTGCTGGACTGGTCTTAGTAACAGTTAACCCGTCTTTTCAAGAAGATGAGTTGAAGTATGTTCTAGAAAAATCGCAGAGTGAGGAGTTGTATGTAGCAAAGAGCTTTCGTGGCAATCCAATGTGGGATATCGCAAAGAAAGTTACGGAAAAAATGCCGTCTGTAAAGAGGATGGTAGATATTCAAGATTGGGATGAGCTCTTTGGTTTAAATGACGGTGGCAGTTTGTCGCCCACTAATTCGCTTCCAGAGGTAATTCCTAGAGACCCTGTTCAAATACAATTTACGTCTGGTACAACCGGATTTCCCAAGGGCGCAAAATTACATCATATGGGTCTATTCAATAATGCAAAAAGTTTTCAAACTAGAATGGGTTTGGAAAAGGGTGATCATTGGCTAAATTGCATGCCAATGTTCCATACATCTGGTGCAGGAATGGCTACTCTCGGTTGCTTAGCCATGAGAGCAACACATTATATTATGGAAAGATTTGATGCCAAGAACTGGTGTGAAGTAGTTGAAAAGGAAAAAATTAATTTTCTAACCGCAGTTCCAACTATGTTTGTGGAAATATTAGAAGAGTGGAAAAAGGGTAATTATCAAGAATCTAAAATAAAGGGAATGACCTCTGGAGGTACAAGTGTTCCCCCTACACTCGTTAAAGAACTTCACCAAACATTTGGAGTGTGGCTTCAAATTGTCTATGGTCAGACTGAAAGTAGCCCCGTGATTACACTAGCTTGGGCAGACGATACTCTGGAAAACCTGACTAACTCATTAGGGCAACCTCTACCAAATTTGGATGTTTCGATACGTGACCCTCAGACAAATAAAGTGATGGGTTTAAATGAAGTTGGTGAAATTTGTAACCGAGGTGATAACACTATGCTTGAATATCATCAGAATCCTGATGCAACGTCTGAGACTATTGACGATGAGCAATGGCTGCACACCGGTGACTTAGGAACAATGGACTCAGAGGGCTATGTTCGAATTGCTGGTAGAGTTAAGGAAATGATTATAAGAGGTGGCGAGAACATTTATCCTAAAGAAATTGAGAATAGTTTGCTTGAGCATGGTGATATTTCTGAGGTGGCAATTGTGGGACTGCCTGATGAGAAGTTTGGGGAAATAGTTGGGTGTTTTTTAAAGTTTGAAAAAGGACAGAAGCTTACGTCGAGAGAACTGAAGTCTTTTATTCGGGAGAAAATATCACCACAAAAAACTCCAGCGATCTGGATTGAGATTGATGAATGGCCACTTACCGGATCTGGAAAAATTAAGAAATACGCTCTCCGTGAACAACTCTCGGACGGATTGTTAAATGTTTTGACTTAAATTTGAAGAAAATGAGTAAAATAAAAAAATTGACTCAAATAGGTGTTAAGTGTTCGTAAGTAAAATTGATACTTCCTCTCCTTCTTTTGAAACTAATACAAAAGAAAATACAGCTCTTTTAGACAAAATGAATTTACTTCTCGAAAGAGCAGCTCAAACCTCAGAAAAACGCAGAGATATATTTCAGAAAAGAAACCAGTTATCTCCCAGAGAACGATTAGGTGCGTTGTTAGATCCAGGTCTTCCGTTTTTAGAACTGTTTAATATGGCCGGGTATTGTGTAGATGACCCAGACCCGGAAACTAGTATCCCTGGGTCTAGTCTAATCGGAGGTATTGGATATGTTTCAGGAATTAAGTGTTTAATCTACATAGACGATAGTGGAATAAATGCGGGAGCAACTACTATCAAAACTATTGAAAAAGGGCTCTTACTTTTAGACATGGCAAAAAAACATAAGCTACCTCTTGTTCATTTGGTAGAAAGTGCGGGTGCAAATCTCATGCAATATAAAGTTGAATTATGGGCATTGGGTGGAGGAGCTTTCGCAGGTTTGGCAGAAATGAGTGCAATGGGTCTCCCTATAATTACCGTGCTCCATGGCTTGTCAACAGCGGGTGGTGCATACATGCCAGGTATGAGTGATTATGTAATTGGTGTAAAAGAAAATGGTATGGCGGCACTAGCAGGAGCTAACCTGTTGAGGGCCGCCACAGGGGAAGAGTCCTCTGATAAAGATCTTGGAGGAGCGGAAGTTCACTCAAAAATTACCGGGTTAGTTGAGTACCTGGCGGAAGATGATAAGCACGCAATAGAAATTGCAAGAGAGGTGGTCAAGTCATTGGGTTGGGACAGAGATTTTACCGGTTTAAATGCAAGGAACTTTTCGCCCCCGAAGTATTCGTCAGACGAAATCATAGGCATAGTTCCTACTGATTACAGAAAGCCCTATGATGTTAGAGAGCTGGTATGTAGGGTCGTCGATAATTCTGATTTTATTGAGTTTAAACCAGATTACGGAGTTTCAACTGTATGTATTCAAGCAAATATTTTTGGAATACCGTGTGCACTAATAGGTAATAATGGTCCAATCGATCCAAACGGTGCAACAAAAGCTGCTCACTTTTTTCAATTATGCGATCAAGTAAACAGACCAATAATTTTTTTACATAATACCACAGGATATATGGTTGGAACTCAATACGAGCACGCTGGAATGATCAAGCATGGTGCTAAAATGATTCAGGCCGTTATGAATGTTAATGTTCCCAAAATAGCGCTTTATATCGGTGCTAGCTTTGGCGCGGGAAACTACGGTATGTGCGGATATTCATACAATCCAGACTTTCTCCTGACTTGGCCCAATGCGCAAACAGGCGTGATGGGAGGTCAGCAGGCAGCAAAAACAATGGAGCATGTGCTTAGAAATTCAGCCGCTCGGAAAGGCAAAGAAATTGATGAAGATAGTTTTAGTACTCAAATCAAAGGGATCCAAGAGCACTTTGACAGTCAGTCTGACGCCTTTATAACTTCAGGTAGGTTAATTGATCATGGAATGATTGATCCTAGAGATACAAGAAAAGTTTTAGGTTTCTGCCTAATAACTTGCCTAGAATCAAATATAAGAAAATTAAGGCCGAATAATTTTGGAATAGCGAGGATGTAAAAGTGAAAACTCAGTATGAGACAATTCTGGTTAATAATCATGATAGGTGGGTACGTCTAATATTAAATAGACCAGATGTAAAAAATGCTTTATCGGAAAAAATGACTACTGAGTTGTTATCTGTTCTTGAGAACGTAAAGGAAGATAAAAATATTAGAGGAGTGAGTATTGAAGGCTCTGGTGACGCATTTTGTGCGGGAGCAGACCTTAAAGACTTTAGAAGAAATTTTGTTTTACAAACTCCCGACTTCGATCAAGTACGAACAATGAATTTAGAAGCAGGAAAGTTATTTAAGATATTATCACAACTTCCCAAAATAGTCGTTGCTTTGGTACACGGACCAGCGTTTGCTGGAGGATTAGGAATGGTTGCTTGTGCAGACATTGTGGCCGTGACAAAAGAGGCGCGTTTTTCACTTTCAGAAACAGCAATTGGACTTACTCCTGCTCAAATCTCGCCGTTTTTGATAAAAAGGTTAGGCTTGAGAGTAGCTAGTAAACTGATGTTAACTGGCATGGAATTTAATGCGACGGAGGCTTTAGAGTTCGGCCTTGCGGATAATTTAGTCGAAAATAAAGATGCACTAGAAGATTTTTTTATAAGTTTTGATAAAGCAACGAAAAAGTGTGCCCCAATGGCTACCGCTGCTACGAAAGAAATACTAAGCTATTCAAGAGACTCAAGCTTGGAGGAGCTGTCTGAATTTGCCTCTGGTAAGTTCGCAGAGTGTATGCTGGGTGAAGAAGCAAAGGAGGGCTTGGCCGCTTTTGCAGAAAAGAGAAAACCCTATTGGTATGGAGCTTAGCTTTGAGTGAGTTGCGTTCATTAAGGAAACTACTTGTAGCTAATCGGGGTGAAATAGCTTTACGAGTAATGAAGACAGCAAAAAAAATGGGGCTCTTAACGGTTGCTGTCTACACTGATGCTGATGAGCAATCACCACACGTAAATTTTGCGGATCAAAGTGTTAACATTGGTAAAGGTCCAATAGCTGAGTCTTATCTTTCAATAGAAAAAATCATGGAAGTAGCCTTGAGTGCCGGATGTGATGCGGTACATCCTGGCTACGGATTCCTTTCCGAAAATAGCGATTTTGCGGAAGCGTGTGAAAAAGCAAAAGTTACTTTTGTAGGACCTTCGTCAAAAGCTATAGAGGCTATGGGAAATAAAGCAAAAGCAAAAGCGATTATGAAAGAAGCTGGTGTTCCTTGTATCCCAGGAGCTGAGGTGGCAAATAAAAACGATAGGGAACTTCAATTGGCGGCCGAGAGTGTTGGATTTCCCTTAATGATCAAAGCTGCTGCGGGAGGAGGAGGAAGAGGAATGCGGCTCGTTAATAATATTTCAGATCTGCAGAAAAGCTGTGAAATTGCGAAAGCGGAAGCTTTGAGCGCTTTTGGGTCATCTGAGATAATATTGGAAAAATCTATAGTTGAACCTCGGCACATCGAAATTCAAATTATGGCTGATAACTTCGGAAATATAATTTCACTTGGTGAGAGAGATTGTTCAGTGCAGAGACGACATCAGAAGATTATCGAGGAAAGCCCATCTCCTGTTGTTGATGTTGAGTTGAGGACAAAAATGGGAGAAGTTGCATGTCTTGCAGGAAAAGTGATTAACTATTCAGGAGCAGGCACAATAGAGTTTCTTCTAGATAAAGACAAAAATTTTTATTTTCTTGAAATGAATACGAGACTTCAAGTTGAGCATCCTGTTACTGAGATGGTAACTGGGCTTGATCTAGTTGAGTTACAACTGAATATTGCTGATGATCAGGAACTACCACTTTCTCAGGAACAAGTTCAGTTATGTGGACATGCTCTTGAAGTTAGGCTTTATGCCGAAGATCCTTGGAAAAATTTTTTACCAAGCACAGGAAAGATAGAGGTTTGGAGAAAACATAAATCTCCTGATACTCGCTATGACGACGGGATTGTCGAAGGTCAGGTTATAAGCCCTTTTTATGATCCAATGTTAGCTAAAGTAATATCTAATGGAAAGAACAGAGAGCAAGCTATCGATACATTGAAGCAATCTTTGCAGAATACAGCTCTTTATGGAGTAAAAAACAATCGAGACTTTCTTATTGCTATTCTTTCGAGTGAAGCCTTCAGACATGAAGATGTTAATACTTCTTTTTTAGAGAGCCATGATTTTAGTGCATCAGGTAATAAACATATCGGGTTCGATGAGTTAGCAGTTCTAGGTGCTCTTTTGATGAGAAAGTACTCTGAAAGACTTATCAATGAAGCTATTGGCTTTGAAAATGAGCTTTATGGTTGGTCCAACTCAAAGACAATATATTACCCTCTTTCTTTCAAAGCTAATGATAATATTTACTCAGTTCATATTGAGCTTAAAAAAGCTAGTTCAATTACTATTATCTTTGAAGGAAAAAAAATACAAGTACTCCTTAACGAAGATCACGTAGAATTAAATAATGAAAAAATAAAACTAGATTTTATTGAGTATAACGAAAATAAATTGTTTGCTAGCTACTTGGGAAAATCTTACAAGGTTGAACTTGTAAAAGAAGATTTAAAAATTGAGGATATAGATAAAGGTGGGAAAATAAGAGCTCCCATGCATGGCGTAATTCGTGAACTATTTGTATCCGTGGGCGAAAAGGTGAAAAAGAATCAGGTAATATTAATTTTAGAGGCAATGAAAATGCAGCATGAAATAACAGCATCTATAGATGGAGAAGTCTCAGATATTTATACTAATATAGGTAATCAGGTTTCCGTAGATGAGGATTTGCTAAATATTAACAAGGAGGGTGAAAAATGAATTCTAAATTGTGTAAGGAACTAGGTATAGAATTTCCACTATTTGCTTTTTCGCATTGCAGAGATGTGGTAGCAGCAGTTACGAAAGCTGGAGGTTTCGGAGTATTTGGGGCAACTAACCTTTCGGGACCCGAATTAGAGATTGAGTTAAATTGGATAGACTCCCAAGTTAACGGAATGCCTTATGGGGTTGATCTGATTGTTCCAAATAATTTTGTAGGAAAGGGAGAAAATCTATCCGATGAGGATATGCTTGGAAAAATCCCCCAGAGCCACAAGGATTTCGCGCATAACATACTAGAGAATAATGGTATTGATGTAGATCCGAATGAATTGGAAGAGGACCGAAAAAATCATTTACGATTTGGAAAAAACATGACTCCAGAGGGCGCTCATGAGTCATTAACAGTTGCCTTTAACCATCCAATTAAAATGATTGTAAATGCACTTGGCATGCCTCCAAAGCAAATGGTTGATATGGCGAAAGATGCAGGAGTTAAAGTTGGTGCGTTAGTTGGAGCAAAAAAACATGCAATTAACCAAATTAATGCGGGAGTGGATATTTTAATAGTAGCTGGTGGAGAGGCCGGAGGTCACTGTGGTGAAGTGTCATCAATGGTTCTCATTCCTGAAGTATATAATGCGATAAAAGATATAAAGGATGTACCTATATTAGCAGCAGGAGGCATAGCTTCTGGAAGTCAGATGGCTGCCGCTATGGCAATGGGAGCATCAGGCGCATGGTGTGGCTCCGTTTGGCTCACAACAACGGAAGCCGAGACGAATCCAATTGTCAAAGAGAAAATGCTGAGTGCCTCTTCTGCTGACACCGTAAGATCAAAAAGTAGAACTGGGAAGCACTCTAGACAATTAAGATCGCCCTGGACTGATGCATGGGAAAATAGTGACCAAGTTCAGCCTCTACCATCGCCAGTTCAACCTTTAGTGGCTGAGCCAGCATTACGAAAGCTTGACAAGCTATCATTAGCTGGGAACAAGCAAGCTGCTGACCTTGCAACCTATTGGGTTGGCCAAGCAGTTGGTCTGATGAATGAAACGAAGTCTGCTGGGGAAGTGGTACAAGACTTTAAGACAGATTTTATCGAAGCTTATGAGAGACTAAATGGTGCGCTAGAGGAGGCATAAGGTGGAACAGGCAAGAGATTTTTTCGAAGAAAGTAAAGACTTATTTGAGTTGTTGAATGCTGAGGGTGTGGCTTGTTTGTCAACCGCGACATTGTTCAAAAACTGGACAATCGAGGATGTAATTGGACATTTATATTTATTCAATGTCGGCGCGGTGGAAACACTTAAAGGGGGAGATCATTATGAAAACTTTTATAAACCAATTAATGATCAACTAATTAGAGGAAAATCACTTGTTCAGGCTCAAGTCCCATGGTTGGATGGAGTAACTGGTCAACAATTAATTGATGATTGGTGGAAAAGTGTTGAGGATGTTTTTGATGGTTATAGGGATGCTGATCCTAAAAAAAGGGTAAAGTGGGCTGGTCCTGAGATGAGCGCTCGGTCTAAGATAACGGCACGACACATGGAAACTTGGGCACATGGTCAGGAAGTCTTCGATGCGCTGGGTAAGGATAGAGAAGAAAAGGATAGAATAAAAAATATAGTGCATATGGGCGTTATTGCTTACGGATGGACTTTTATTAATAGGAAATTAGCAATCCCTGAGCCAACACCTTACATTATTTTAAATTCACCATCTGGTGAAGTCTGGGAGTGGAATGATAAGGAGAGCTCTTCAAAGATTGAAGGAACCGCAGTTGAATTTGCTCAAGTAGTAACTCAGGTGCGAAATTTTGCCGACACAAAATTGTCTATAACTGGTGAACCAGCTGTAGAGTGGATGAAGTATGCTCAGTGTTTTGCTGGCCCGCCAGAGGACCCTCCAGCCAAAGGGACTAGATATAAGGTCGCTAATTAGAGTTTATATCGTTATAACCGTTGAACCTGTTGTTTTTCGTGCTTCTAAAGAGTCGTGAGCCAAAGCAATATCGTTCAATGAGAAGGTTTGGTCTATTTGTATTTTAACATCACCAGAAACTACTTTTCCGAAAAGAACCTTTGCCATCTCTTGGCAGCGGGTAAAGTCACCTATATGTGTAAAGAGACCAGTTCTAGTTATTTTAAGTGATTTTTTTGCTAAGATACCTATATCAATAGGATCAATATTCCCTGACGCATTCCCAAACGAGATAAATATCCCAAAGTCTTTTAAACAATTTAAAGAATCATCAAAGGTAGTTTTACCAACAGAATCCATTACAACTGGAACTCCAATACCATTAGTTAGTTTCATAACTTCTTTTGAAAATTTTTGCGTAGAATAGTTTATAGTTTGAGATGCCCCAAATTTTTTTGCCAACTTACACTTTTCATCAGAACCGGCAGTGCCTATCAATTCTAAACCTTCACTTCTAGCCCACTGACAGGCAATCAATCCGACACCGCCTGCAGCTGCATGGAATAAAATTTGGTCTCCACTTTCCAATTCTGTTGTATCATGAAAAAGATATTTTACAGTTAACCCCTTAAGCATCATCGCAGCACCTTCCTCAAATGATATTTCATCAGGAAGCTTACAAACTTGTTTAGCGGGCATAACCCTGGCCTCACAATAGGCGCCTGGCGGTGTAGCAGCATATGCAACGCGATCGCCAGAAACTAAGTGAGTGACACCATCTCCCACTTCTTCAACTATTCCCGAAGCCTCCATGCCAAGCACTGCAGGTAGTGCGACTGCATAGTTATCTGAGAGTCGTGTTCTGTGATACACGTCAATAAAATTTAGACCTATAGCCTTATGTTTAATAAGAATTTCATCACTTCCTGGAGAGCCAACCTCTTGTATAATTATCTTAAATTTCTCACTTCCACCATTTTCATCTATTATTGCTGCCTTTACATTTTGAGTTGACATTTGCATTATCTCCCATAGAAATCAAAATATGTTTTTATTATAAATGGAACCACTATTGTCCAGAGAGTCAATAAAAATTGCACCATCCATACTGTCTGCTGATTTTGCAAATTTTGGCAAAGAAATTGAAGCTGTGGAAGAGCAGGGCTGCGATTGGATCCACATTGATGTTATGGATGGTCATTTTGTGCCGAACATAACTTTTGGACCAGAAACCTGCAAGGCAATTAGACCCCATATAAAAACGTTTATGGATGTCCATCTGATGATTTCTCCAGTAGATCAATATCTTGAAGCTTTTGCTGAAGCGGGTGCGGATATGATAACAATTCATTTCGAAGCAGGGCAACATATTCATAGGTCTCTGCAGGCAATAAATAGTCTTGGTGTAAAGGCGGGATTAGCTTTAAACCCAGGCACCTCATACGAAGTGGCTGACCAGTTAGTAGATTTGGTAGACTTAATTTGTGTGATGACGGTTAACCCAGGTTTTGGAGGCCAGAAGTTTATTACGTCTCAACTAAGAAAAATTGAAAGATTATCTAATCTAAAGAAACATAAGGATTTTTTAATCGAGGTTGATGGGGGCATAACTGCCGATACTGCGCCTAGTGTAGTTTCAGCAGGAGCTGATATTTTGGTAGCTGGATCGGCTGTTTTTTCAAATGGTAGCGTCAATAACCCAATTGTATATGGACAAAATATAAAGAGAATAAGGGAAGCTGCTGAAAGCGCCCTAAAAATAGAAGGATAAAAAAAATGGCAGAAATTCCTCCAGTTTGTGATTTTGGTTGGCGAGCAAAAGAGTTTAACTTGCCATCTGTTGATGGGAAAAAATATACTCTGGAAGAAGTTAGCGGGGCTAATGGTTTATTGATTATGTTTATATGCAATCATTGTCCTTATGTGCTGGCCATTTTGGATCGAATTGTTCGAGACGCCAGTGATTTAAAAAAGCTTGGGGTTGGTATAGCGGCCATTAGTTCAAATGATGTAATTAGTTACCCAGAGGATTCCTTCGATAACATGAAAAAGCTGGCTGCAAATCATAATTTTACTTTTCCATATATGTATGATGAGACCCAAGAAGTGGCTAAGCTATACGATGCTGTATGTACTCCGGATTTTTTTGGATTTAACAAGGATCACGAACTACAGTACAGAGGAAGATTAGACGCATCCAGGAAAGAGGCCGGTCCAGTTGATTTAAAAAGAGATCTCTTCGAAGCAATGAAAGGTGTGGCTCAAACTGGAAAGGGACCAAGTGACCAAATTGCCTCAATGGGTTGTTCTATAAAGTGGAAAGTTAACTGAACCGATTAAAAGCAGGTAGATATTACGAAAAGCTATTGCATTCATTTAATTTTTATAGAATGTCCTGCGACGACTAAAGTTACGCTTTTTGCAAAACGACCTATATCTTGATTCAATTTTCCTGATACTTTTAGAAATTTCCTCGATAGTTCGTTAGCTGGTAAGATGCCAAGGCTGGTTTCCTGTCCGACTATAATCAATGTAGATTTACACTTTTTTAGATCATCTCTAATGTCATCAATGCGGCGATCTCTAAACTGACTTAGTGTTAAAATGTTCGATACCGACATTGATATACAATCAATCAAAATTATGTCCTGCGGTTTCGAGCTTTTGAGTATATCTGCACTCAGGTCAGGAGAATCTATGGTTTCAAATTTTTGGTTTCTTCTCCTCTTATGTTCACTAATTTTCTCTTGCATTTCAGAGTCATATGCAAGGCCGGTAGCTATGTAATACAATTTACCATAGGTGTTTTTTTGTAAGCTTAGCGCTGATTGTTCTGCAAACCTAGATTTTCCGGAGTTGCTTCCTCCAAGTATCAGATATGTTTCAGGCATAAATCTCAGTTCCTTATTAGTCGTTGTAGTTTATAGACATCTAAAATCCATCCTTTATCAGAACGCAACGTATTTCTTGTTTTAATAATTTCTTTTCCAATTTTTGGAACCTTGCCTTTAATAAGAGTTTGCTCTTTCATTCCGAGATATGCAGCCCACCATATATAGATATTATTGTCTTTTAAAAATGTGAATGAGCACTCTCCATCTAAAACAACATAAATTGTTTCCGTTCCATCTGGCCATCCTCTTTCCTTTAGAAGCCGACCTGTAGTAATCAAGACCGATTGCCCGATTTCGTTAAAGGGGATTCCAAACGCAGAAACAAGCAACTGTATTGAAGAGAGTCCAGGAATCAGTTTGATGGAAGTATGGTGTAAAGTGCTTTTAAATCGTGAAGCAATTCTCTGGCTACTATCGTACAGTGAAGGGTCCCCCCATATGGGAATTCCTACGTTTATGTTTCTTCTTGCAGTACTGGAAGTATATTTCTTAATTATGTCGACCCATGTTTTCGCGATATCATCATGCCAGTCTATAACTGAATTGATATATTTTTCATTGGGCAATTGTCGCTCCGGTATATAAAATTCCTTAAACTTCACACTATTTATTTTTATGAAAGATTTACAAATATTCTTTTTAAGGTCAGCAATCTCGGATTTTTCGTCTTTTTTCTTTCCGATTAGTATCAAATTACAACTCTTGATTGTCTTAGCTGCTTCTTCTGTTACATGCTTTGCATCTCCGAAACCTATTCCTATTAGATATAAGTTAATACTCAAAGTAACGGTCCAAAAATTATAACTGCAGGATGATTGCTTTTAATATCCTTTAGATAGATTAATATCTCCTCAACCGTACCCTTTTTAATATTTTCCTCTTTTCTTGAAATGTCTTCCGCCACGAGAACTTTTGTTTTGATATCAAGACCATTTTCTAAAAGAATCTGAGCGAGATTAGGGAAAGTTTTTTTTCCCATGAAGATTACGGTTGTACAATTTGGATCAATTAAAGATGCAATATTTAAGTCATCGGGAAGTTCACCATTGAAATCATGTCCAGTGATAAACTGTACACGTCTCGACATAACTCTTCGGGTTAATGGGATTTTTGCAGCCGCAGCCGCAGCCATTGCTGAAGATACTCCTGGGATTATTTCAAACTCTAACCCATTCTCATTTAATGCTGTAATCTCTTCCTCTAATCTTGAAAAAATACTACTATCACCCGACTTCAGCCGAACAATTTTTTTTCCTGTTCTACCATATTCTACGAGTAATCTAGATACTTGATTTTGCTTTGGAGATGCAAGCCCTGCTCTTTTCCCCACACTCAAAAGTGTGGCGCTTTTTTTTGCAAGGTTCAGTATTTCACCTGCGGATAAATCATCATAGAAAATAATATCCGCATCACTAATTCTTTTTACCGCCTGTACAGTAAGCAGGTCTGGATTGCCAGGACCAGAACTGACAAAGCTTATAGTCATTGTTCACTCCCAATGAGATGAAAAAATGTTCCGGTAGCATTAGAGTTTTTGGAGCCTAACTGACCTAACTCATTTTTGTAAGCATCTTCTACAAAGACAATAGGAGCATCATTTATTTCGACAACTGTCGTATAGTGAAACTCATGTCCAAGAACAGTGGAACCCTTTTTGATTCCAAAAAAAGGCTCCATTGCCTTGGCTTTTCGATATCCTAGATTGAGCTTGCGTTTTTCAAAAGAAGTGACCAAATCAAACATACCAATCATGTCATATGCCTGACCACTTTTTCCAATAATTTTTCTTCCCAAAACCATATAGCCACCACACTCCCCGTGCACTGGTCTTTTCTTACTAAAATCAATAAGTCCATTCTTAAAATTTTTACATTCAGATAAGCGACCGAGGTAAAGTTCAGGGTATCCTCCTGGCAACCAGACCATGTCATCGCTATTTGAAGGGGGCTCGTCGTTTAGCGGAGAGAAAAAGGAGATCTCAGCACCTTGCTTCTTCCATCCCTCTATCAAATGGGAATAAGTAAAGGTAAATGCATTATCTCTCGCAATAGCTATTCTCTGCGCGGGAGGAGTAATTTTTTGTAACGTTGATATTGGAGGAAAGCTATTTCTTGCAGTACAAGCTATTGCTTCTAGGTCACAATTTTCTTCAATGAGTGTTCCAAGCTTAAAAATTAGTTGCTCCAAGTCAGATAAATCTTCTGCTTGGACTAGACCTAAGTGCCTTTCTGGGATAGTTAGTTCGTTAGATCTTGGGATAACACCTAGGATTGGAACTTTTGTTTTTGAAACTTCACTGACTACTAAAGCTTCGTGCCTTTTGCTTGATATATTATTTAGAATTATTCCACCGATTGTTATGTCATGTCTAAATGAGTTGAAACCGGCAATCAAAGCAGCTACAGATTGAGCCTGCTTTGCGCAGTCGACTACTAAAATTACTGGCCAATTCGTTATACTTGCTAGATCTGCGGTGGAACCATTTCCACCTGCACCCTTGCTTATTACTCCATCAAATAATCCCATTGACCCTTCAGCAATACAGATATCCGAAGGGCCCACCATGCCGATCATATTAAGGATATCGCTAGATGACATTGCCCATGTATCTAAGTTATATGAAGGACGATCTGCCGCAACACTTTGAAATTTTGAATCTATATAGTCAGGACCACTCTTGAAAGGTTGTACAGATCCTTTACGGGCAAAAGCGTTAATAAGCCCCAGAGTTACAGTCGTTTTTCCAGCTCCCGACGCCGGAGCCGAAATAATTATACCTTGCCTATTTATGATTTCTTCCAGTGGCATCTATTTCTCTAAATCTCCTATCATAGGTTTCATCATACAATTTGCTTGCTGTAAAATTAGCAGTGTCTAAATGCGGACCAATAAGTATCAAAGCTGTTCTATCCATATATTCGGGTATCGCTTTTTCTATATTACTTAAATCTGAATGAATAATTTGTTCCTCTGGCCAAGATGCTTTCCACACAACTTTTACTGGGCAAGAACCGTTATAGAAAGGCTTTACTTTTTTGACCACTTTTGCAATATCATGAATTGATAGATGTATCGCAAGAATAGCACCACTTTTAGCAAAATTTTCTAAAGTTTCATTTTCAGGCATCTTTGATGCCCTACCTTCGGTTCTAGTGAGAACTATAGATTGGGCTATTTGGGGCTTGGTTAGTTCCTGTTTTAAACTTGAAGCGGCAGCTGAAAAAGAAGTTACTCCTGGCGTCATGCTAAAAGGGATTTCTAATTTTATTAACTCACGTATTTGTTCATTCACTGCCGACCATATAGATAGATCACCAGAGTGAAGCCGAGCAATTTCATGACCCTCATTATGAAATTTTTCTATTTTTTTAATAATTTGAGAAAGTGATAGGGGTGCTGTATTTATTTTTTTTGTTGAAGGGTCGCAATGGGATAATATTTCTTTCGGAATGATCGATCCCGCAAAGAAACAGATAGAGCATTTTTCCAAAAGTCTTTTTCCTTTAAGCGTTATGAGTTCGGGATCACCAGGACCTGCGCCTATGAAGTGTACTGTCAATTTAATCTCCATCCATTTCTGCGATTGCGATGGTAGCAAGCCTATCAGAAGAGATTTTCCGCTCACAAATAATTTTGGATGCGGTACCTCCTGCAGCAAGTGCTGCAGCTTCACAAAAACTGCCAACATTTTTAAACTTCATACTCAAATGGGAAACAGTAGGTGTGATAATATTGTAAATATCGTCTTCCTCAATCTGGATCAATTTTAGGCGGTTTGTACTGACAAATTTTAAAAAGACTGCATTTATTGCTTTTTCCTTTGAGGTAGCAACTGTAAAAGCACTATACCTTTTGATATAACTTTCAAATAACTCGTTAAATGAAGTAATAGTAACTGTAGATTTAAAGCCAATTCCTGCAATCATGTTTTAAAGCTCCATTGGATTATATTATATTGAGCTGACCAAATTGTTTTTCCCCCAATAGGCTTAGGCTTGGATATATTAATTTTTTTCAAATTACCGCCGAACTGCTTGTATTTTTTTAACAAAAGAGCCTGGGATTCAAGAGTGACAGCATTTATTACAAGTCGGCTATTTTTACCAAGGGCTTTAATCACTTGGTAAATTAAATCTGAAGTTACTCCCCCACCTATAAAAACAGCATTTGGCGTTGGTAAATCTTTGGCTATCGTTTCAATATTACCATGTTTTACAGTTAATCTTTCTTGTAAGCCAAATTTTTTTCTATTAGCTTTGATCAAAGAAATACGATCCCTTCTTCGTTCAATGGCAAAGGCCACGTTTTTAGGATGCCCCAAACACCATTCAATTGAGATTGAGCCTGAACCAGCTCCTATATCCCACAACACTTCACTTCCAAAAGATTTTAATTCTGAGAGGGTCAGAGCTCTTATGTCTTTTTTAGTTATATTCCCATCAGTTTTGAAAGCATCATCATCCTGCCCTTGAAAATAACTGATATCTGATGGAGGTTTTTTATATGTTATGCTCAATGCTAGTGGTTTTAAAGATTTAGATGCTTGTTTAAAATCAGATAGTTTTGAGTCTGTAATTTTTACTACTTTTTCCTCTGGGCAGCCAAGTCTCGACAGCATAAAACTTTCTTTAACATTAACATCATGTTTCTCTAGTACAGAAAGAATCTGCTTTATTTGCTTAAACTCTCTGAGAAGAACTATTGCTTTCCCAGATTCTGACAGTTTTGCAGGAAGGGTTTCTACTGGTTTTGCATGGAAGGCTAAGCAGTCAACAGCGTTTATAGGCCAGCCTATTTTATTGGCAGCTAGAGAAAAAGTAGATGGCACAGGGTAAGAGCGCCATTCATTTTTCTTTAAGTTTTTAGTAAGGAGAGGTCCTACACCAAACCAAAAAGGATCACCTGAAGCCAGTACCACAGCCAGTTTATATTTATAACTGAATACTTCATCAATGCTAAATGGTATAGGCCATGATTTACCTTTTGATTTAACCTCTGCAAGAGCCAATTGGCGAGCACTACCAAAAACGACGCTCGCCCTCTTCAATAAATCAGTGCTTGATTTATCAAGGCCATTTAGTCCATTCTCACCTATACCAATAATATGAAGCCAGGTTTTAGTCATGACAAAAATTCTTATAATAGGAGGCACTGCCGAGGCAAAAAATCTGCATTTTAGACTTCATGAAAAGAAACTTTTTACAATACTTTCTTATGCAGGTCTTACTGAAAGCATTGATAAAGAGGTAAAAAATATTCGGGTCGGTGGCTTTGGCGGAGCGACGGGAATGTCTGCGTTTGTCAAAGATGAAGGTATAACCCATATCCTTGATGCCTCTCATCCTTTTTCTAAAAATATTACAGTAAACTCTCTTCTCGCTGCGCAACTCGCAAAAATTGAATATTTGGGTTTTGAACGTCCAAAGTGGCAGAGACAAAATGGCGACAAATGGAAGCTGGTGAGTGATATGAATAAAGCTATAAAGCTTATAGACGAAACTGACAGGGTTTTTGTAACAATCGGTAGTAAGGAAATACGTTTTCTGAATAGGAAGCCCAAACCATTTTATCTGATCAGAATGATTAACGAACCAGAAAACAAGATGCTTCTCGATAGATTTAAGCTTATTTTTGATCAAGGCCCATTTACTTTCGAGCAAGAGCTGGAAATTATGAAAGAGTTTTCTATAAATAAACTTATAACAAAGAATTCTGGCTCCAATGCAGTAGTTGAGAAAATACATGCAGCTAGGGAACTTGGCGTTGAGGTCATAATGATTGAAAGACCTACGTTGCCGAAAAGAAAGCTTTTTACTGATGAAAATCAAGTAGTTCAATTTTTTTCTACCCCTGAATAACGTGGCGTATATATATAACCTGTGTTTCTAATCTTTTTAGTGCGTGATGATCCAATAATTACTAGAGTCTTCATTGACACAGAAGAAGCATCAGCTTCTGACAATGTAGTCTCAAAAACAGCCTCAGATTCAGTAGAAATTGAATTTGCATAAATAACAATCCGGTCACTTTTACAATTTTTTCTTAAAACATTATAAATTTCTGAAAGCTGATTTTTACGAGATTTCGATCTTGGGTTGTAAAATGCTATTACAAAGTCCGCCTTTGCGGCTGCGATAACTCTTGATTTCAAAATATCCCAAGATTTAAGATTATCAGACAAATTAATAACACAGAAATCATGTCCTATAGGAGCGCCCAATCTGGCGGATGCTGCTAAAAGAGCAGTAATTCCTGGCAGAACTACAATTGATAAGTCATCTATAGAAATGTTTTTTTTATCTACAACTTCAAATATTGCCGAGGCCATTGCAAAAACTCCAGGATCTCCCGAAGAAACAACAACTACCTTTTTTCCTTGCAAAGCAAGATTAATAGAAAGTTCAGCTCTATCAATTTCCTCCCTATTATCGCTTGGGTGAAATGACTTGCCGCTAGCATCCTTCACTCTTTCAATGTACTTAGAGTAACCCACAATGTCTGTTGAATCTTTTAATGCATCGGTTACTGCTGGTGTAATAAGTTCTGGCGCTCCTGGTCCTAAACCTACTATGGTTAAGCTTCCCTTCATTCGTAATGGTCCTCTGAAATTAGAATTATCGAGAAATATGGTGCTTCACTTTTAGTATATTCCCTTAGAGGAATAATTTTTTGTTCAGGCATAGTTGCTTTTTCAATTACTAATGCCTCATTAAGCCGATCCGTTTCTTCTAGTACAGATTTTACTTTTTCTAATTGGGTGCCCACTTTCATGATTACAACATTTTTGGAACTCTCAAGATGGCTCTTTAATTCTTCGCGACTTTGTATGCCCATTAGGATAGTTAGGGGTTGATCTCCCATTGCTATTGGTAACTTAGAATTGTTCCAAGCACCTGACATTGCAGTTATTCCAGGCACGAATTCTATATTCACATCTTTTTTCAAAAGTCTAAATAGATGAACAAATGATCCATAAAAAAGAGGATCACCTTCTGATATTACCACCACATCGTCGTTCAATAAGAGTTTCTTTAGTTTATTGGCACAGTCATCATAAAATCGATTAATCGAATGCTTATATTTATCAGATCGAAAATCGACTTCATTAGTTACAGGGTATTCCATGGCGTATTCAAAGGGCGCACTATTGGAAATTAATGTATTTATAATCGCTCTTGCTCTGCCCAACGTATTTTTTTTTCTGAAATATGCTATTTGTCTTGCATCGGATATTATTCTAGATGCCTTAACTGTCAGTAACTCAGGATCACCTGGTCCAACCCCGACGCAATATATACTATACATATTTATTCTTTCTCCTGCGCCAAGGCGTTAACTGCAGCTACCGCTACAGCACTTCCCCCCAACCGGCCTTTAACAACTAGACTGTTCAGCGTTTTTACTTCGATTAATGCTTGCTTAGATTCTGCCGCTCCAACAAACCCGACAGGGCAACCAATTATCCCCACAGGTTTCAAGTTTTTTCTCTTACCAAGAAACTCTAACAAATAAAATAATGCAGTGGGAGCGTTACCAAAAACAATTAGAGAATCTTGTATGTAGTCTTCCCATAGATGAATGGCTGCAGCCGTTCTGGTATTCGATATTCGTTTTGCAATGTCTGGTACGGACTTATCATTCAAAGTACAGATGATTTCATTGTCCGCTGGTAGTCTCGCTTTTGTTATTCCCTCACTTACCATCCTCGTATCGCAAATAATCCGAGCTCCTCTCTCTAAAGCATCTCTTACTTTGCCAACAAAATCTGGTGTAAATTGAATATATTTTTCCAGCCCAATAAAACCAAGGGCATGTATCATCCTCACTGCAATTTTCTCTTCAAGGTCTGAAAAAGAAGAAAGGTCCGCTTCTTTTCGAATAATAGAAAAAGATTGCTCATAAATTTTGTCTGGGCTTCTTTCATATTCAAATGTCATTTATTCAATTCCATAGAAATTTTTGATGCTAAATGCTGAAATTTATCATCTTTTACGCTTACAGACTTTTCCCCTTCTGAACTGTTAATAAGTATAGATGTCTGTTTTGAGAGACCACAATTTTTTAAACAACCACTTATGTGAATCTTTGCTTTATTTGTTTTATTTTTTAATCTTTCTTTTAGAAACGTAGTGACCACTTTTGCCACCTGACTGGTTTCCAAAATGCCTTGACTACAATAGGGTTTACCAGAGCAATAGCTCACGCTCAGATCATGACCTGTATTTTTTGAGAGAAAACTTAAAGGTGGTTTTGTTTTGGCTGAATAAATAAAAAAAGATTTCCATGGGGTCACTGCTAATCCTTTAACATGCGAAGCTAATTCCCTCAGTTGGTAACTTGAAAATTTTCCTCCAGGTACCGTAATCATATATCCTCCAAAACAGGGACCGAGTCTTGGAGAAAAATTTTGTTTTCTTGGTTTAATGTCTGGAAAATAAATATGGTCTATCTCTCCAATTGAATTAATTAAATCTCTGCTTTTCAGTTGGTTCGAGACAGCCATTACATTACTCAAAATCATTTCTATTTTTTCAATTAATGTTTCTGGTTCTACAACTATACCGCGGTCAGAACCGTCAATTCTTAAAATTAGATTTTTTTCTTTGTTTGTCTCTATCCTGAGGTCTGCATTGGTTTCTTGCAGGCTGGCCACTTCTCCTAAGTCAACAGCAATACCGAATTTCTTATGGGGTTTGGGGATATTATTAAGATTATCTTCTAAAATACTTGCTATCTTTTGTGTTAGTTTTTTATTTTTCGTAGAAAAGGGACTATAAATGATATTTGAAATATTCTCCTTTTTTTCAGCAGCATTAATAATACCGGCCTGATTAAGGAAATTTGATAGCTGTTCAAGATGTTTTTTTTGAAGACCTCTTACTGTGATGTTAGCTCGCGATGTCAATTCGATAAAGTTACTTCCAAAACTAGAAATTGCATCAGCAAGAATAGAGAGTTGTTTAGATGAGAGATATCCGTATTTTGGCCTGAAACGGATTAAGTAACCATCGTTAGATTTAATTGGTGAGTCAATAGTTGGGCATATTCCTAAGACCCTAGCCATTTTCAACCAGTCTTTCCTCATATCGAATAGAGTTATGAAAACTTTTCCATAGACCTAAGTCTCTAAGCTCACTAAAAGTATTTTCTAAACCTTTAAGAGCATCTATATTTTCCTCTGCCATAAAGTCAGCAACTTTTGTATTGGCTAAAGTTGAGTTATATACCAATTCTATTAAGCGATTAGGTAAATATACTCCAGATTTGCCAAAATTAGACAAGTTGAATACTAGTTCTGTTATTTCAGCCGCGCCTCTGTAACCATGCTGCAACATTCCTGAAACCCACTTATCGTCAGAAAGCTTTCCCCTGATAATTCTTGCTAATTCTTGATTTGTTGTACGAACTTTTGGAATTCCATCGGATGAAATATCTAAATGGTATAGTTTAGGATTGGTTTTCTGCATACTGGCAACAGCTGCGTTAAAACCCCCTATGTGGTCAGCATAATCCTTTGCTGACAACAAATCACTTTCACATAAATCATGAGAGTGAATTAGTGCTTCAGTATCGGCTAACCTTTTCTTGAGACTTTCTGTATTTTGGTTAAATTTTCCATTCTTTTGATAAGCCCAAGCCGAGCTTTTAATCCATGCCTCGCCAAACTTAGCCGTGTGATTGGCTAGGGGTCCTTCAATTTTTTCTTTGATATTTATCCCAAAAGATCCAGGCTTAGGCGCAAAAATTCTGTCAATCTTGTTTTTATAAGGGTTATCTTTCAATGTCTCATCTCTTTCATGAAGTTTATCGATTGCATCAAAAAATAATCTATTAAGATCTGGAAAGATGTCTCTGAACAAACCTGACTGTCTGATAGTAATATCAATTCTCGGGCGACCTAGCTCTGCTAGTGATAGAATGCTAAAACCAAGGATCCGAGCGTTATTTTTGTCCCAAATTGGTGTAAGGCCAGCAAAAGCAAGTGCCATTGAGTACTCTTGTCCTCCCGTTCGCATGGATGCTGATCCCCAAAGATCAATGGTTAAATTTTTCGGATAATCTCCATTGTCTTGCAAATATTGTCTTACAAATTCATCTGCCATTGCTTGACCATTTTGGAAAGCTATTTTTGTGGGTATCGATCTAGGGTCTACAGCATATATATTCCTGCCTGTAGGTTTAATATCAGTACGGTTCCTATATGGCGATCCCGATGGTCCACTGTTAATTCTTTTTCCCTCTAGGCATCGGAGTAAGCCATTCAGTTCGGATACTCCACAATCTCCTTTTCCAAATATATGAAGACCACTTGAAAACTGGGATTCCTTTAAATCACAAACAAAAGAGTCTATTCTTGTTAACCATTCACTATCTGATGTTATGGGATCAACTGATAGCTCTTTATCTAATTTTATTTTCTTAGCCTCATGAATTATTTTCTTTTCAATATGCTCTTTCCTTACTTGATCGAGATCACCGCTCGTAGAATATTCATCTAATAGAAATTCAAGATCTCTCAATTCATTTGGAAGATCCATAGTCTGAATTTTTGGAGGCATGTGCCCCACAGTAAGAGCCCCCAATCTTCTTTTTGCCTGCGATGCTTCTCCCGGATCATTAACAATAAACGGATAAATAAAAGGTATGTCGTTTACTAGTAACTCGGGCCAGCACTGATTGGAAAGACCTACTGTTTTCCCTGGTAGCCATTCGAGACTTCCATGCGTTCCCATATGAAGAAATGCATCAATATTTTGCATCTGCAACCAGAGATACATTGCCACATAGCTGTGACAAGGTATTTTTTCAAGATCGTGATAATCGGCTTTTTTATCCTCTAGTAAACCTCTTGAGGGCTGCACCAGCACAAAAAAATTATTGTCTTTATAACCCTGAAGAACAAACTTGTCCTTTTCAAAAAAAGCATCTTCTTCGAAACCACCCCATGTTTTAAATAATTTAGTTCTAGGTTTTAGTGGAATAAGATTTAGCAGTCTTTCGTATAACTTGATGGGAATCTCTATCCTAGAGCTTTTTAACTTCTCAAAAAACTTATCAGGGTTAGAGAATTTAAATCCATTATCTCCAAGAAATCCTAAAATATGCTTTGTTGATTTAATTGTGTCTAGGCCAAGCGCATGAGCTAATTGAAAGTCACGACCCGGGTATGAAGATAATACGATGGCTATTCTTTTTCCTTCATTTTTCTTAGATCTAAGAGCATGCCACTTTTCAACTTTATTTATTATCTTTTTAGAAAGAGTTTTCTCGACTTTATGCTTTGAGATTGGAAACTGTAATGCGGGGTCTATAGCTTGTTCAGATTTAAAACTTACAATCCCTCCATTTATGCGCCCATCTACCTCTGGTATAGCAACGTGCATAGCCAAATCAGAGGAATTTAAGCCAATTGGATTCCGTCTCCAAGATTCTTTCTTAGAGGTAGATAAAATTATTTGAAAAACAGGCACACCCACATGATCTAATGGAGATTTGCCAGTTTCGCGATTTTTTGCTGAAAAGGCTGTAGCATTAAGTATCGCAATAGGGGATATTTTCAATAACATCGACTCTATCCACTTGGCGGTCGATTTGATTTTAAGTGAATTTACAAAAATACTTATGCATTTTATGCCTCTCTTTTTAAAATCTCTAAATAATTGGTCTATGGGTTCGAGGTCATCAGCCATCAGGTATGATCTATAAAATATAATACAGACAGTAGGTTTTGCATCAGTGCTCACGGTAAAATTTTCTAAAATACCTTTTTTATAGCAATAAAAACCATGAGATTTTACTTTGCTGAATTCTGTAATGGCTGGGAAGTGAAGTGATGCAGCAAGTGCCATTTGAGCTAATACAGCTTGTGCAGATAGTTCTCCGCCGTCATCACAGAGATTTTTTAAGTTTTCTAATGTTGACTTTGGCAAATTTGAATACGAGTCTAAAACCTTATCTTCCCTCCCATCGGCTGGTATTACAGCCAACGGTATCTTTTTCTTAACTGATACGCTCTTTAAATAATTTAATCCGTATGGCCAATATTGCTCACCTCCAATAAGTCTTACAAGAATACCTTTAGATTTGGAGACTGTTTTTTCAATGTAGGTATCAATAGATAAATTATGGGTTAGTTGTTTTATATTTGCCAGTCTCAATGTAGGAACAGACTCTCTACCAAAGTCCCCTAACGTTTTTTTCCATGCATTCGCAAACGCATTTAAATCACTATCTGAAAAAGACAAAATAACTAGATCAGCAGGCTCCTGGTTCAAATCAACTGGAACACTGGAATTATCTAAATAGTGATCTTCATTAAAAATGATATGCATATTAATTCAGACTTGAGTGGAGATAGGCTGAGATTACGTCTTGATCGATCCTCCCTTTTTCACCTATAAAAACTAAGTTCCCAGTATTTTCTACAGGAATTTTAGTGTCTGTAAAATTTACTGATAATCTTTTACCAACACCTTGAACAAGTAAATTTAGTGGCTTACTTTCAACTCGCAAAAAACCTTTAATTCTCAATATGTCATTTTTCCGTATGAGTGTTTCTAAAACTATTTTAAATTTCTCTATATCTAGGATTTTTGGCACAGAGATGCTAAAAGTGTCAAAATCATCGTGCTCATGATCATCAAAGCCATCATGATGAGATCGTCTATTATCTAAATCAGTCTCCGCTGCTGCATTTACGCCTAAAATCACATCAGCCCCAATGTCACCATTTTGAACTTCTAAAATTGGAACATTCCGTTCCATTTCCTTAATTATGATATTTCTGGCGTCTGAAATGTTTTCCACAAGGTCTGGCTTTGTTAGTAGCACAACATCTGAGCAGTTTATTTGGTCCTCAAATACTTCGGAGAGAGGTGTTTCATGTTCAACGTAAGTTTTATTTTGTTTTTCTTCAAGTTCATTAGACATTTGAGGTGCAAATATACCATTAACAACCGCCTCTGCATCTACAACTGCTAAAACACTGTCAACCGTGAGGCGGCTTCGAATTTCCGGCCACTCAAAAGCTTTTAATAAAGGTTTGGGAAGGGCGAGACCGGATGTTTCGATCAATATATGTTCCGGAATATATTGGCCCTCTAAAAGGGATTTCATAGTGGGAATAAAGTCGTCGGCCACTGTACAACATATACACCCGTTTGCTAATTCGAGAATATTTTCTTCTGGGCAGGTTTCATCTGAACATTGTTTTACTGTTTCTCCATCTACACCCAAATCACCAAACTCATTTATAATAACGGCCAGTTTTTTCGATTTGTTCTTAAGAATTAAATTTCGAATTAATGTAGTTTTTCCGGCTCCCAAAAAACCAGTTAAAATGGTGACAGGAATTTTTTCTAGACTACTCATCTTCAACTACCATGTAGTTTTCTGGTGGAACCCTAGCTAGTGATTGTTTTTTAAACGCTGCAGGGCGTTCTGAGAACCGGATTTTACCATCTCTTGTTTTTTTATATAATGTAAATCCAGATAAAATATCAGCTTCGTCTTGATTAGGGGTTAAGTTGCCAATTACATAAGTCCATTTATTTTTATTTGTAAGACTCAGAGTGCAACCATTAGAGCATCCTGCCAAACATTTAACAGGTTTTATATTCATCCTACTGTTCAACCGTTTTAGGTTGTCATAGAGTATCTTTCCAGGACGTGGTTCAACAGCTTCACCATTTTTTTTGCATGTAATGCAAACATATAAAATATCATCGGATTCCAATTATTCCTCCTTACTGGAAAACGGGATCAAAAAAACAATATCTAACTGTTTTCAGACACGAATATCCCGTTCGCTCTTCTTTTTTTTACTGGCAGGTCTCCCGGCTATTAAAAGTAAAGCACAGCTTTATGAATACCAACTTCCCAAGATTATTTCTCAGTGTTAATATTCTCTTTTATTTACGGTCGCGGGTACGGCTACGATTTGCTTTTTAGTCTTTTTCGCATTCCCATTTAACCAAAAAAAAGGACCAGTTAATTACTAGTTGAGCAGTAAAAATATGCACTTGTCAAGAGGATAAAAAAAATGTCTGAAAACGAAAAACATAATGAAAAAATGAAGAGGCTGAAGATTTCGAAGCAAAAAATTTTCGCAAAAAAAACGGTAAAAAAAGGCCTAATAATTGTTCATACTGGAACAGGCAAAGGAAAGAGTACTGCTGCCTTTGGCATGGTTTTTAGAGGTATTGCACATAGTATGCCATGTGCAGTTGTTCAATTTATAAAGGGCGCGATGGCGACTGGCGAGCGTGACCTGATCCAAAAGTACTTTCACGAATTTTGTGAATTCCATACTCTTGGAGATGGATTTACTTGGGATACCCAAGATAAAGAAAAAGATATTGAATCTGCAAAAAAGGCATGGGGTAAAGCTAAGGAACTTATCCTGGATAAGGAAAAAAAGATAATTTTACTTGATGAAATCAATATAGCGCTCAGATATGGTTACATCGAAATCGATGATGTTGTAACTTTTTTACAAGAAAAAAAACCTGAGATGTCTCACGTAATACTCACGGGAAGGAATGCTGATGAGAAGTTAATCAATATTGCAGACCTGGTGACAGATATGACCTTGGTTAAGCACCACTTTCGAAATGGTGTAATGAGTCAAGAAGGTATAGAATTTTAACTATGGGAAAAGCGCTAATGATTCAGGGGTGTGGTTCCAATGTTGGAAAATCACTTTTAGTCGCTGGGCTTATAAGAGCGGCTAAGAAACGAGGCCTGCGGGTTGCTCCTTTTAAACCTCAGAATATGTCAAACAATGCTGCTATAACGGTGGACGGAGGAGAAGCTGGCAGAGCACAATCATTTCAAGCTTATGCAGCGGGTATTGATTTTCACTCAGACATGAATCCAGTTCTATTAAAACCAGAAAGCATGATCGGGTCTCAGGTTATTTTGAATGGGAAAAAATATAAATCTCTGAAAGCACGGGAGTATTATTCTCATAAAGATAAATTTATAGGGATAGCAATAAATAGTTTTACGAATTTGGTTAATGACTATGATCTGGTCATTGCAGAAGGCGCAGGTAGTTTAGCAGAAGTTAATCTCAGAAAGGCTGATATTGCAAACATGGGGTTTGCTTCAGTTTTGAGTGTTCCTGTAATAGTAGCAGCAGATATTGAAAGAGGCGGGGTTATTGCTCAGCTTATAGGCACAAAAGAAGTCCTTGACCAAAACGACATAAACTTAATTGAAGGGTTCATTATAAATAAGTTTCGCGGAGACAAAAGTTTGTTTGATGATGGGGTTGCCTTCATCGAAAAGAAAACAGATTGGAAGAGTTTTGGGGTTATGCCCTTCTTTGACAAGGCAAAATTATTTCCAGCAGAGGATAGTCAAGATCTGAAGAATAGTTTCGGCACCGGTAAGTGCGTAATTTCGGTCTTGAAGCTATCTCGTATCGCAAACTTTGATGATTTTGATCCTCTCAAAATTGACAATCGATTAAAATTACAATTTGTCGAACCTGGCAATCCTATACCAGCAGATACGAAGTTGATTATAATACCAGGAACAAAGTCAACAATAGCTGACCTAAAATTTCTTAAATACCAAGGCTGGGATATCGATATTAAGGCGCATTACAGAAGAGGAGGTTCTATATTGGGAATTTGTGGCGGTTACCAAATTTTAGGTAACGAAATAATAGATGATCAAGGATATGACGGTACACCATCGAAAGCAAAAGGCCTTGGCCTCCTAAACGTTAAAACAAAAATGGGGAAAGAAAAGAATCTTGGAAAAAAAGAATTTATCAGCACTATAAATGGGAAAAAAATTTCTGGTTATGAAATACATCTGGGTATTACTTCTGGAAGTGATTGTAATAATCCCTTCGCCATTTTAGGCAACAGAAAAGATGGTGCAATATCGTCTAATAGGCTCGTTATGGGCACCTATCTTCATGGCTTATTTTTTTCTGACGAATTTAGAAATAACTTTGTAGCTAAATTAAGTTCAGAAGAGAAAAAAGAAGACATATCTTTCCATGACAGTATTGAATTTATTTTAGAGGAATTTGTGAGAGTAATAGAGGATAATCTTGATGTTGATTCAATATTATCTGTTGCCAGGAATATCTAATTATTGATTGAGCGCCTGTCTAACTCTTGCCCACTCATACTTTGAAGTTGGAATGCCAAGTCTTACCCAGCTTTTAGAATAATCAAAAGTTCTAATCCAAATATAATGGGTTGCAAATTGCTCTTCAACTTCAACACAATTCGAAGTGGCATACGTATGAAATAAATTAGTTTTTCCAACTAATTTCCAATTTTTTGTATTACAAGCTTCATGCAAAACATTACTCCCTTCAAGCAATATTTTTTCCATTGCAGATATCCAAGTTTTGTCATTCAGGGCAATTATGCCAATTTCGGCAGCTACGCTAGAAACTGGCCAAGGTCCTAACATTCCTCTTACCGATTTAATAAAATCAGAGGGGCCTGATACAAATCCAAGTCTTACGCCTGCTAAGCCAAAGAATTTTCCCAGTGAGTTAATTTGTATTACATTATCGAACTTTTGAATTCTTCTCGAAGAGAACATTTTAAAGCTTTCATCAATAATCAAAATTCTTACTTTTTTTGACAAATCGTCAAGTATCTCTTCGGCAATCACTTTACCTGTAGGATTATTAGGATTAACTATAATAGCAATATCACTAGAGGATAGTTTTGAAACCTCAGATACTGTCTCGGCTTTAATTCCGGAACTTTTGAAAGCCTTTTCATATTCATTATATGTTGGTCCAAGTATAGCTACTGAATTATAATTTTTTAAGCATATAGGTAAGAGGCTGATAATTTGTTGAGCCCCCTGAACAGCTGCGGTATCAGTGCCTTCTGCGACCTTATATGCTCTCGATGCAGCTTTCTCTAAACCCATCAAAAGTTTACTACTTGGTAAGTCTCTTAACTCGACCTTTACACTTTCCTGCCATGGATACGAGGTTCTATTTATACCAGTAGAGAGGTCTATCCAATCTGCTCTTTGCCCTCCATATTTTTTTATGGCAAGGTCAATATCACCTCCGTGTTGTATATTAAGATCCTTATTACCCATTCATGAACCAAAAATTGAGAGCAAAGAGTATTACGTATATTTGAATAATAAGATAAATATAATATTTAAGAGCTGTTGAGAGGTTTTCTTTGTTAGGTAAAGGGTGCCCAACGTTGATAGTAGGCTGTTCGATAAGTATGCCTTTTGATCGTTTTGGCCCAAGAAGAGATATCCCAAGAATGTATGCGAATGTTGCTTGTGGCCATCCAGCATTTGGAGAAGTGCTTGCTTTTGCATTCTTTAAAGAAAATAGAAATGTTTTAATTGGTTTAAGAGTAAGGGCACAAAAAAGAATAGAAGACAATCTCGCTGGCACCCAATTTACAAAGTCATCAACGTTAGCGCTAAACCAGCCAAAGTCTAAGAACTTATTGTTCTTATACCCTACCATACTGTCCAACGTATTTATCGCTTTATAAAAAACTATTCCAGGAAGTCCAAAAAGAAATGCCCAAAATAAAGGAGCGATTATTCCATCAGACGTGTTCTCAGATAAGCTTTCGATGGCGCCACCACATATAGTATTTTCATTGGAATTTGTTAAGTCCCTACCGACTATTTTTGAGAGCGCTGCCCGAGAAGCAATTAAGTCTTTTTTGTCAAGCGAATCCACGACATCTTTTACATGTGTGTAGAGAGATTTAGTTGCTAAAAATGGCCAAATTAATAATGCTTGGATAACAAAACCATAATAAAAATTTAAAAGCATTTGCTCTATCAAAAAAGCTATCGCTGTTATTGGGAACACGGTTAGAAAAAAAGTTAAAGTCCCAAGGAGTTTAAGTGATTTTTTCGAGTATTCTTTCTTATTTAGTAAGTGTTCAAAATACGATATTACTTTGCCAATCCAAGTAACTGGGTGCCCAATATTCTCGTAAACTTTTTCTGGCCACCCTATTACAATATCAAGGGTTAGGGCTATTAAGAGTATTAAGGGGACCATAAAATAAATTTCAGAGTACATGGTAATAATCAGTTGTCTTTGCCTTAAAATTTTTATATCCAAACTATAGTCGTTTTAACATATCCATATTGAGTTTTTATGAAAAAATTAGAATTAGTCCACACTATAGATGATATTTTTAATTTAGTGGATAGCGCACCAACATGGTCCAAAGAATTAAAAGAAAAAGCTGTTGAAAGGCAAAAGAATTTGTTGAAACCAGCCAATTCCTTAGGTCAGCTTGAAGACATAGCAGTTTTTTTGTCATCGTGGGGCAAAAAGACTATGAAAGACATGGAAAAAATATCCACTATTGTATTTGCTGGTAATCATGGTGTGTGTAGACAATCAATAAACCCATTTCCCCAAGAAGTTACTTTTCAGATGGTAGAAACGTTTAAATTGGGAAAAGCAGCAATAAATAAGATATGTGAGTCAAACGAAATCAATCTAGAGGTTATCCCGATCGATCTAGAAAAACCAACGGCTGATATATCCATTGGACGTGCCATGGATGAAACGGAGTTTATTAAGTCCTTTAACATAGGGTTGCGTGCAGTTTCAGAGAATATGGATTTAATTACCTTGGGAGAAATGGGAATTGGTAATACAACAATTGCATCAGCATTATGTTATTATTTTTTTAATAACGATGTAAGTTCATGGGTAGGACCAGGAACTGGCTCTAACCAAGATCAGGTGATACATAAGGGTAAAATAATTGAAAGAGCAGTAAAGACAAATCGGCCTGATATTGTGAGACCTCTCGATGCAGGAGTATCCCTAGGCGGTAGAGAACAAGCAGCGATTTGTGGAGCTGTAGTAGCTGCGAAGCATTATTCGGTGCCAGTAATTTTAGATGGTTTTATTTGTACTGCAGCAGTATTACCGATTTTCTTCGAAAGGAAGGATATCCTTGATCATTGTTTATTTGGGCACTGCTCTAAGGAACCAGGGCATCTGTTGCTACTAAAGATGTTAAACAAAAAGCCTATTTTGCGTCTAGATATGGCCTTAGGGGAAGGGTCCGGTGCTGCCTTAGCTACTTCCATAGTCAAAGCGGCTTTCAAGTGTCATGTAGAAATGGCCACGTTTGAAGATACAGGAGTTTCTGGAAAACAATAAGCTATGATTTCCAGCTGGTTATCCTTTGCATAATATTATCCCCAAGAAAAATTTGATGATAAGCAACGCCAATGAGATGGGTTATTATAAAGAGGTATAATATATTAACTAAAATTTTGTGAGCTATACCCAGATCGATATTGACAGTTGAAAAGGCCAATAGACCGGTAATAGGAATAGCAAAAAGAATAAAGTAAATCCCCAAATGCACAAAAGTTGATAAAAATTTCAATAAAGCATTTGTTTTCTTTGTGGGAGTAGGGACACCAAATTTTATTCTTAGAAAAATTCTAACAGCCATAAGTAAAAATATAAATAGGCCTCCTAATATATGAAATTGACTATTGCTTGTATTTCCATTGTTGGTGATGGCCTCATTACGAAGTGCTAAAAATTCTAAGGCAATTTTATCGCCAGTGATCATTTGGAACAAGATGATGACAACTACTAGCCAGTGGATGAGGATGTGAAATTTATTATAATGAGTTGGAATATTTAAACTTTTATTTGCAGACATTATGTCCCACAGAAAGTTTGATGCACGACTTCGCTATCTCTTGGAGCATTATAAAACGTTTCATGATTTTCCTTTACTTCGAAAGGAGTAATTAAAAGATCACATAGAATCTCAAAATCAGAAAAATCACCCTTCGTTGCTTTCCCAATAGCCTGTTCTACAAGATGGTTTCTCATAATAAACTCAGGGTTACTTGAACTTAGCAATTCAATTGCCTCGGTTTTACTCTTGCTATTTTCCTGTAATAATTTTCTCCAATTGCCTAACCATTGACTAACAGCGTGCTGGTTCTCCTCATCTGAGTTTCTAAAATTATTTAAGAAAATAGTGTCGTCTTCTTTAATTAGCGTTGCTTTGAGTGACTTGAAAGTCCCGGTAAAATCTGCTTTACCAGCCTCCATTAAATTCAGTAACTCGGAATAAAGCGAGCTTGTTTTCTTTATATTATTTTTAAACCCTAATTTGTGTGATATTAAAATATCTAAAGAATTGTTGAAATTTTTATCAAAATCAAAAAGAATTTCTTCAACTACTTTTATTGCGTCTGATGTATTCTTTGAAATTAAAAATAAAATGGTTTCTGCCAACCTGCTTAGGTTCCATGGAGCTACGCGTGATTGGTTAGAGAAAGCGTATCTTCCATACTGGTCTATTGAGCTAAAAACTTTATTTGCTTCATAAGAGTCCATAAACGCACATGGCCCATAATCGATTGTCTCGCAAGATATGGAGGTATTATCTGTATTCATTACACCGTGAATAAAACCAACTGAGTTCCATTGAGCCACTAAGGTAGCTTGACCTTTAACTATTCTCTCAAAAAATAATTTATATTTTTCCTTGTTATCAGAGAGGTCTGGATGGCTTCTTTCAATCATAAAATCAGCCAACTTTCTTATATGGTCCTTCTGATTTCTTATTGCAAAAAACTCAAATGTACCAACTCTAACATGGCTTTTTGCAACCCTTGCAAGCATCGCTCCAGGGGAAACTTCTGCTCTAACAACCTTTTCCCCGGTTAATAAAACAGCTAAAGACCTAGTGGTAGGAACTCCCAAATGGTGCATACTCTCCGAAATTAGGTACTCTCTAATAACAGGTCCTATTCCCGCTCTACCATCTCCTCCTCGAGAGAAGTATGTTTTTCCACTTCCTTTTAGTTGTATGTCTCGCCTCACACCATCTTGACAAATTTTGTCTCCCAGTAGAACTGCGCGGCCATCTCCTAATTGTGGTACCAAATGCCCGAATTGATGCCCTGCGTATGCTAGAGAAATAGAATTAGTAAGTGTTTTGGAATTTTTCCCACTGAGAAATCTAAGGCCAGATTGACTTTTTAAAAAACCAATATCGATGTTTAGCAAGTCCGCTAATTGTTCGTTTATCGTAACCACACTGACATCGGGCATAGCCTCTGCCTCTGTATACCTGAAAAACTCTTGAGGCAGAGATGTGTATGTATTCTCCAAATTAATGGAATTCATTATTAAATCTTCGTTCGATTAATTCCCATGTTTGTTGAGGGTACTCCTAAACTTTTCAATGATCTCATCAATATGTTTATTTTCAGAAATGAACATTGGAGCTACAATTCCTGAGTCACCAGTAAATTTGACGTGTAGACCCTCCCAGAACAACTCTTTTTGGAATTTTGTTCCTCTTTTTCCTGGATGCCCGTCGGCATGAAGCTCTACTCCACCCATCATCCCAATTCCTCTCACATCTTTTACTAGTGGATGATCGCAGAGTGAAAAAAGAGCATCAAGAAAATAACCAGACATTTCATTAGCTCTGCTAAATAAATCTTCCTCCTCATATATTTCAAGTGATGCCAAACCTGCTGCACATGAACCGGGGTGACCAGAATAAGTATATCCGTGAAAAAACTCAATAGTATCTGGGTTAGAGTTATCTGTAACAGTTTCATAAATATGGTCTTTGACACATACTGCCCCCATTGGCATTGAACCATTTGTAATTGCTTTTGCCATTGTCATAATGTCTGGCGTTACATCAAATTTTTGTGAAGCAAAAGGAGTTCCCATTCGACCAAAGCCAGTTATTACCTCGTCAAAAACAAGTAAAATCCCATGCTCATCACATATTTCTCTTAGTCTTTCAAGGTAACCCTCTGGGGGTACTAAGGTTCCTGTCGATCCTGCAACTGGCTCAACGAAACAAGCGGCGATAGTATTGCCACCATAAGCTTGTGCAAACCTTTCTAGGTCATTAGCTAGTTCAACTCCATTTTTAGGTTGCCCTTTAACTTTAAGCTCTTCTCCGGTCCATGTATGTCGCATTAACACAACGTTCGGCATAACTACGGGAAAGGTTCTTCGATTATTAACCATTCCGGATAAAGATACTCCGCCAATATTGACCCCATGATAAGCTCTTTCTCTACTTACAAAACGATGCCTATTTTGACCGGTAGCAGAATTATAGGACATTATTATTTTTAATGCTGTATCTATAGCTTCAGAACCTGAATTTACAAAAAATACATGGTTCATTTCTTCTGGAGTAAGTTCCGAGACTTTATCTGCTAATTCGAAACTGGCTGGATGGCCCATACCAAAAGGAGATGTGTAGGTGTTCTTCTTCAGCTGATTGTGAACTGCTTCAATAATTTTTGGATGACAGTGTCCAGCAGGAGAACAAAATAAGCCAGAAGAACCATCAATGATTTTTGTATTCTTATGGCTAGTCATATATACACCTGAGGCTTCTGTAATAAGTCTTGGGTCTATCTTAAAGCCTCTGTTATCGGTAAACGGCATCCAATGATTTTCTAATGAATTCTTAATAATGTTATTGGCCATTTGTCTAAATCCTATTATTTGACGTTAAAAAATGGTGGCGATGAAAAACTTCCCCCAAAACACTGTATTTTTTCAAACACAATACTATAATTAAAGTATCAAAATCGTAAAAAGTCAAAAGGGAATCTCTATGAAAGACACTATCGAAGTAAAAGAAAAAAAAGACAGGGACGCTTTTTTTCATTGGGCCGACCCATTTCTGATATCCGATCAACTTTCAGAAGAGGAAAGGATGATTAGCGAAACAGCTGCCTCCTTTGCTAATAAGGAGCTTAGCGTGCGAATCGAAAAAGCTTATAACGAAGAAATTATAGACGAGGGCATTTTCAAACTCATGGGCGACACCGGATTGCTAGGGTGTACAATACCGGAGGAATTTGGGGGGCTAGGAGCTAATTACGTTTCGTATGGATTAATAACAAGAGAGATAGAAAAAGTGGATTCAGGCTACAGGTCCATGATGTCAGTTCAATCATCTCTTGTAATGTATCCTATATCCAAATTTGGATCCCAATCACAAAAGGAAAAATACCTTCCAAAATTGGCATCTGGTGAAAGTGTTGGCTGCTTTGGGCTCACAGAAGCAAACTCTGGTTCTGATCCAGCTTCTATGACAACAAAAGCAAAAAAAGTAGCCGGTGGATTTGAGTTGAATGGTTCAAAAATGTGGATTTCAAATGCTCCTATAGCAGATGTTTTCGTTATTTGGGCAAAGTCGGAATTTCATGAAAATAAAATTAAAGGCTTTATATTAGAAAAGAATTTCGTTGGACTGGAAACGAAAAAAATTCCCGGGAAATTGAGCTTGCGTGCTTCTGTTACTGGTGAAATAAGTTTTAATAATGTCTTTGTTCCTGAAGAAAATATTTTAGAGGATGTCGAAGGTTTGAAAGGACCCTTCAGCTGTTTAAACATGGCGAGATATGGCATAGCCTGGGGAGCAATGGGCGCTGCGGAATTTTGCTGGCATGCAGCAAGAGATTATGGTCTGTCAAGAAAGCAATTTAATAAGCCTTTAGCCGGGACTCAATTATTTCAAAAAAAATTGGCTGATATGCAAACGGAGATTTCGTTAGGTGTACAAGGAGCGCTCAGGCTAGGCAGATTGATAGATGATGGTCGCGGGGCACCAGAGGCAATAAGCCTGATGAAAAGAAACAATTGTGGTAAAGCACTGGACATCGCTCGTCAAGCAAGAGATATGCATGGAGGGAACGGCATATCCTCTGAGTACGGTGTAATGCGCCACGCGCAAAATTTAGAGACGGTTAACACTTACGAGGGTACACACGATGTACATGCACTCATTTTGGGTAGAGCTCAAACAGGTATTCAAGCCTTTTTCTAATTATGTTCGTAGTCTGTAGCCCGTTTTGAAAATTATCGCAATAACTGCTAAACAGATCGCCATAAATGACAATATAGCTACTATAGATAGGGCTATAGGTATTTCAGATGTACCAAAAAAACTCCATCTAAAACCGCTTATAAGATAAAAAACAGGGTTAAGTAATGATACCTTTTGCCAAAACTCAGGCAACATATCAATGGAGTAAAAACTTCCTCCGAGAAATACTAGTGGGGTTACAAGTAGAGTGGGTATTATACTCAATTTCTCCCAGTTTTGTGCCCAGATACCAATTATAAATCCGAAAAGAGAAAAGGTGATTGCTGTCAAAATTATAAAAATAGCCATTACTAAAGGATATTTTATATCATGGTTAACAAATAGATTAGACGTAAGAAAGATCATCAAGCCAATTATCGTCGACTTTGAAGCTGCGGCACCAACATAACCAACAGTGGCTTCCAAAGAAGAGACAGGTGCTGATAGGACTTCGAAAATTGAGCCAACAAATTTGGGAAAATAAATTCCGAAGGCGGCGTTGTTGATACTTTCAGTCATCAGATAAAGCATTATTAATCCGGGTACTATGAATGAGCCATATGAGACGCCATTAATAGTTTCAATTTTTGATCCAATCGCGGCGCCAAAGACCACAAAATAGAGGGAAGTAGTGATTATCGGAGCTACCAAGCTCTGAAATATAGTCCGCCTAAAGCGAGCCATCTCAAATTTGTAAATTGTTATTGCGGCTTGAATGTTCATTGCGTTTCAACCAAATCTAAAAATATATCCTCTAACGAGTTGTCTACTGTATTAATTTCAGTAAAAGCGATACCATTCTGCGAAAGCAAATTCACGATGGATTGCAATTCATTAGACCTATTGTTGATGCCAACGAGCTTAAGCGTCATTCCATTCTCTGTAAGTGAAATCTTTTTATTTTTTTTCATAAAAGAAAGGTTCTTAAGCTTTTTACTTAATCTTATAAAAGTAGTTTTTTTACTAAATTCACTCATAAGAGCAGTTTTTTCTTTAACGAGAATAATTTCGCCGGAATTAATAATGCCAACTCTGTCAGCCAACTGTTCTGCTTCCTCGATATAGTGTGTTGTAAGAATGATAGTAACGCCCATTTTTTTTTGATCTTCTATAAGCTTCCAGATATCTCTTCTTAATGACACATCAACACCTGCAGTAGGCTCATCCAAAAAAAGGATTTTGGGTTCATGTGCCAAAGCTTTAGCTATAAGGAGACGTCTTTTCATTCCCCCCGACAGTCCAAAAATCTGTTCATCTCTTTTATCAAAGAGTGACAAGGTTTTTAAAATTTTTTCAATATGGTCCCGGCTGTCTTTTAATCCAAAGAGCCCTCTCGAAAATTGACATGAGTTATAAACACTCTCAAATCCATCTAAAGGTAACTCTTGAGGAACCAACCCAATTTGATTTCTCGTCTCTTTGTAGTGAGTTAAAGTATCAAAATTATTAACTTTTATATTCCCACTTGATTGCCTACACAACCCACATATAGCTGATATTAATGTTGTCTTTCCAGCGCCATTTGGCCCCAATAAAGCGAAGATTTCACCTTCTTTGATTTCAAGGGAAACATTATTTAAAGCTTTATGCCTTCCAAATACTTTTGAGACATTCTCAATTGAAATTTGACTTTTCATAACTTACATAGGCATTGGAATTTTTTTATAAAGCTTGTTTACTTCTGCTAACACATCGTCTTTGAGGTATATGTCTTTACCTTTTAAAATCAACTTTAGTTGATCTACGTTTGATGCACCAAATATCACGGATCCCATAAATGGTCTCGATCTACAAAAGCTTAGAGCTAAGTGAACGGGATCTAATTCAAAACTCTTAGATAATTCGATATATTCTTCTATTGCTCTTGTGGAATTTGGCGTGACCCTTCCAAACATATCAGGAACCCTAGATAGCCTTGAGTTTTCGGGCACTTGACTATTAAGATACTTTCCTGTGATCATTCCGCCAACCAACGGCGAATAGGCTAGCAACTTAACATTTTCGTGAAAACATGTTTCAGCCAAGTCCGTATCAAATATTCGACAAAGTAAGCTATATTCATTTTGTATTGATGCAATTGAGAAGTCCTTATATTTTTTCGCTTCGTTGGCAAACTGCACTGTTCCCCAGGCTGTTTCATTAGATAATCCGATATATCTAATTTTTCCCTCTTTTTTGAGATCATATAATTCCTTTACCACTAGCTCAATATTTTCT
>CACHMT010000004.1 GCA_902581005.1 uncultured Alphaproteobacteria bacterium | reverse complement strand
GAATTATAAAGAAGGTGATGAGGTAAGTGACTTAGGTTTCAAGCGGCTTAATGGAGCTAGATTGTCAATGATTATTGATGCTAGTTCCCCTCTTTACGGAAAAAGAAATGGGATTGCGCATGCAGGATTTTCATCTTTCGAGTTGTACTATGGAACTAAGGCTATTTTTGTAAACTGTGGGGGTGGTAGCAGGTTTGGGTATCAATACAGGAAATATTGTCAAAGCTCTAAGGCACATAACGTTTTGTTGTTTAATGAAAAGTCACAATGTTCTTTTGGAAAAAAGATTTTTTCAAGAGGAAACTCTTATTATTACATAAAAGATGGGCCTAGGAACACTAAGATAAGCTGTGAAAATTCTATAACTGAAAAAACCGTAGAGTTGTCTCATGATGCATACAAAAAAGACTATAACATATCCGTCAGCAGGAGACTTTCGATGGATCTTGTAAAAAACTGTGTGATTGGACAGGATACAGTATTTCCTGAAGGTAATTTAAAAAAAAATTTAATTGATGCCTCTGTTACTCTCTATTTTCATATGCATCCTTCAATTTCTTGCAAAAAGAGGAGAAATGGAGTGATGCTCGAAATTCCAGGTAATAAAAAAATGGTTTTTTCACATAAAGGAGGAAATTTACGCCTTGAAAAGTCAACATACACCGGTAATTTTAATGAACCTCAGGAAATAACAATGATGGTTATTGAAAATAGTGTCAAACAAAGTGAAGGAAAAATAAATTGGAAATTAGAGGAGTTTATTGATTGAAATCAGGAACAACACCAATCCGCAGGGCATTAATAAGTGTTAGTGACAAGACTAATCTGGAGGATTTAGGAAAATTTCTAGAGGGATTGGGTGTAGAGCTCGTCTCTACAGGAGGAACTGCTCGATATTTAAAAAAAGTGGGCTTAAAAGTTAAAGAGGTGAGCGATATAACAGGATTTCCTGAGATTTTGAATGGTCGGGTCAAAACACTCCATCCAAAAGTTCATGCTCCGATATTATTTGATAGGGATGATACAGTTAGTATTAAGGAGTTAAGAAAAATGGGCTCAAAAGCTATAGACCTAGTAGTTATTAATCTTTATCCTTTTGAAACTATTTTAAAAAGTAGGGCCCCCAGAAAAGACATAATCGATAATATCGACATAGGAGGGGTAGCTCTTATGAGGGCAGCAGCCAAGAACTTTGATCATGTAATGGTTATTTCTGATCCAACAGATTATATCCAATTAAAAAAAGAGCTAACAAATTTCCAAGGGTGTACGCGACAAAAAACGAGAAAATTTTTTGCTGGAAAAGCGTTTTCCCAAACATCTTATTACGATCACTTAATAACGGGATGGTTTTTATCAAAAAAGCAGCTTAAAGATACTAAAAGCCGTCTGTTTGGTGGATCATCAAGAGAGGTTTTGAAGTATGGAGAGAATCCTCACCAAGAGGCATCCTATCTCAATAGTCCTGATTTGGAAAGAAAAGCAAAATATCTTGTAAAAATTTTACATGGAGCTTTATCTTACAATAACCTCGCTGATACGACGGCAGCCTACAAAATATTATGTGAGCTTGAAGATTACAACAAATCATCCTGTGTAATTATAAAGCATGGAAATCCGTGCGGAGTAGCAATTGATAACAAAATTTTAGGTGCTTATAAAAAAAGTTTTGAAGCAGACCCTATATCTGCTTTTGGGGGAATTGTTGCTGTAAATCAGAAAGTTGATGAGAAACTAGCAAAGAGAATATTAAGCGTATTTACAGAGGTGATAATCGCAAAAAGCTTTTCACCAGAGGCATTTAAAATGCTGAGTTTTAAAAAGAACATCAAGATAGTTGAAATAAAGAGCTTTGATAGAACCTTATTACATGCAGAGGAGGTTAGGTCGGTCATAGGAGGATATCTTGTTCAGGAAACGTCTTTAAGTAAACCAAATGAAGAGGAATTTAAAGTAGTAACGAAAAGAAGACCGAACAAAAAAGAATTCGATAACTTAGTTTTTCTATGGAAGATAGTCAAACACGTAAAATCAAACGCTATCGTTGTTGGAAAAAACCTATGCATTACTGGAATTGGAGCTGGACAGACCAACAGGGTAGGGAGTGTGAAACTAGCAATAGAAAATTCGAGAAGGTTAGAAAAAAATTATACAAACAACACTAAAACTATATCCAATGGTATGGCTTCAGATGCTTTTTTCCCATTTCCTGACTCAATTAAAATGGCTTCTCGAAATGGAATTTCTTGTATAATTCAGCCTGGGGGATCAATAAGCGATTTAGAAGTTATAAAGGCAGCCGATAAGCTAAATATCTCAATGATTTTTACAAAAAGGAGGCTTTTCAGTCATTAAATATTGGCTTTGACTCTGATGCTAAAAGTATTGGTACGCCGTCTCGCACCGGAAACTTTATTTTAGCAACTTTAGATATCAGATAATTTTCATTTTTATCATAATACAGTGCTCCACCACTAATGGGGCATACCAATAATCTGGTGAGAAAAGTATTGAACTCATTTTTTTCCTTATTGGACATATCGACTTTCGAGGTCATTTTCCGATGATAGCTTCATCAATGTTACTAAAACGTCTAACCTCTTGACTATCGTTTCCGCCTCTAAAAGAACCTGCTTTTCCTCTGGCTCAAACGGACAAAGCATAGATAAAGAGTTCACAAGAACTTCTTCTCTAGCTTTTTTGAGCACGTCCCAGTCGGATGCAATTTGTGCGCTATCTAAATACTTTTTCAAAATTTCTAAAAAACCTTTTCTGTCAAAACTGTTTATACCTTCGAAGGGAACAAGGTCATTACTGTAAAAATCCCAATCTATTTGAGATAATATATAAGGCTTTTGATCCTCCATTTCCTTTCTAAAATTAAATCTCGAAACGCCTTCTAAGGTAATAAGGTATCTTCCGTCTTCAGTTTCAGTAAATGAAACAATTCTGCCTGCACACCCTACTTTTTGAAACTTATTCGCTCCAGTCAGCTTGTTTCTTTTATCTAATTTAATAGGCTGAATCATTCCTATCAGTCTATGTTTTGTGGCAAGTGTGTCTTCAACCATTCTTATGTACCTTGGCTCAAATATATTTAGTGGAAGTCTGCTGTTAGGAAGTAACAATGCGCCGGGCAGAGGAAAAAGGGGTATATTTTTAGGTAATTTTTCCATACGTTATTCAAACAAAAATCAGGGATGTGAGCGCTCTTCGCCCTTTTTTAGAAAGCTCGTTCTCACTACCGAGATGATCAAAAATTAACAGTAGCTGTTTTTTTGCATAACCATCCTTCCATTCCTTGTCTTTTCTAAACATCTCTAAAAGAACGTCTATACACTCGGAGAAATTATCCTCCTTAAAGAGTATTTTAGAATAATTCATCTTGCAATCTAGGTCGGCGGGGTTTTTCCGCATTCTATCTAAAATTTCTTTCTTGCTATCTTCGACATCATTATTTTTCATAAGCTCATAAGATGAAATAGCACCTTTAACCGCATTATCTTTAAGTATTTCAGGTGACAAATTTTCTATTAGTTTCTCGACACTGTCAAAGTCGCCTAATCCAATAGTTGACCTTATAAACAGAGAATAATTCTCTGGAGTTGGGTTGGACTTAATTAGCTCTTCGGATGCTAATTTTACCTCTTCAAACCTTCCTTCTGAAAGTAATATTTCAAACTCTTCAGATATATTAGTATTATTTTTTGAAAATTTTTTTATAAGTGTGTCTAAAAATCTTTCTACTTCGGGCTCGGTTTTGGCGCCCATAAATCCATCGACTGGTTGACCATCTGAAAAAGCAAAGACCGCGGGGATAGACTGTACTCTAAGTTGAGAGGCAATACCTTGATTTTCGTCTACATTAACTTTAACTACCTCAAGATGTTCCTTCTTTTTCGTTGCTTGATTTTCAAGAATGGGAGTAAGGGCTTTGCATGGGCCACACCACGGAGCCCAAAAATCGACTATTACTATTTTTTCTTTGGATTTTTCAACAACCTCGGGGACAAATGTATTTTCACTTACATCTTTTATAGACTCTGCTAGCATCTTAGAAACATCCTTTCCCCTTGAGGTTAATATAAGTCATTAAATCTATTAACAAACTTTTTTCTTATAAAAAATGGTGGCTTTGGTAATAAACTGTTCTCATATCCTTTAATTTCTTCGTGTTTTCCAAATATTCTGTCAGCCTCTTGTTTTGAAAACCCTGCAAGATGTATGGCTTCTAACCAAGCAGCCTTCTTGTCTGCTAACTTGACGCGTCTTTTGATTGTTTTAATTTTTTTTGTTGGGATGTTGAACCTTATACAAATTGCTCTTGTTAACTTTTCATCCAATTCTTCATAAATGTTACCCAAATGAGATTTTAGAGGAGAGATCATATCCCCTATCACATATTCAGCGGAGTCGTGGAGTAAAGCAAATAATTTCGAAGGATTATCCATTTGCGGGAATTGCTTTGCAAAAATATTTTCAACTAAAAGACTGTGTTGCGCTACTGAAAAAGGGTATTCTCCAATAGTTTGACCATTCCATCTGGCTAAAAACGAAAGGCCATGCGCTATATCCTCTATTTCTATATCGAGAGGGCTTGGGTCTAATAGCTCAAGCCTTCTACCTGAAAGCATCCTTTGCCATTCCCTTTTTATTTTCATTTTGAAGTTGCAAAAATTATTATAACTCCTATTAGTTATATAGGGTTTTGTAAGGAAAATAAAATGAGTAAAGATTTTATCGTGAAAGATATCAGTTTGGCCTCATTCGGAAGAAAAGAGATAGCCATTGCTGAAACAGAAATGCCAGGATTGATGGCCATAAGAAAAGAGTTTGAAGGAAAAAAGCCACTTAAAGGGGCAAGAATTGCAGGAAGCCTCCACATGACAATTCAAACAGCTGTCTTAATAGAGACACTGGTTGATTTAGGCGCAGATGTTCGTTGGGCAAGTTGTAATATTTTTTCTACACAAGATCACGCTGCAGCAGCTATAGCGGAAAGCGGTGTTCCTGTTTTTGCTTATAAAGGTGAAACACTCGATGAATACTGGGAATATGCTGATAAAATATTTCTTTTTAAGGAAGAAACAGCGAACCTAATCCTAGATGACGGCGGGGATGCAACAATGTATGTTCTATTAGGATCGCGGGCAGAGAGTGGAGACACGGAATTTTTGGAAAAACCTTCTTCAGAGGAAGAGGAAGCGCTTTTTAAACAAATTAAAAAGAGATTACAATCAAGTAAAGGCTGGTTTACGAAACAAAAGGAGTCAATTCTCGGAGTTTCAGAGGAGACAACTACAGGTGTAAACCGGTTGTATCAGTTAGAGCGGGAAGGTAAGCTACCTTTTCCTGCAATTAACGTAAATGATAGCGTTACAAAGTCTAAATTTGATAACAAATATGGCTGTAAGGAATCGTTAGTAGATGGAATAAGAAGAGCAACAGATACTATGATGGCAGGTAAAGTCGCAGTCGTTTGTGGTTACGGTGACGTGGGAAAAGGATCAGCAGCATCATTACGAGGAGCCGGTGCCCGCGTAAAGGTCACGGAAGTAGATCCTATATGTGCACTGCAAGCCGCGATGGATGGTTTCGAAGTCGTAACATTAGAAGACACAGTCGCAACAGCAGATGTATTTATAACAGCTACAGGAAACAAAGATGTTATAAAGCTAGAGCATATGAGGAATATGAAAAATATGGCTATCGTTGGAAACATTGGTCATTTTGACAACGAAATCGAAGTCGCTGCTCTCAAAAATCAAAAATGGACAAAAATAAAAGAACAGGTTGATATGGTGGAAATGGCTTCAGGTAGAAATATAATTCTATTGTCTGAAGGCAGATTGCTTAATCTTGGAAATGCAACTGGTCATCCATCTTTTGTAATGTCCGCAAGCTTTAGTAATCAAGTCCTAGCCCAAATCGAGCTGTGGAAAAATGGTAAGAATTATTCCAATAGCGTATACACGCTGCCAAAACATCTGGATGAAAAAGTTGCAAGGTTGCACTTAGAGAAAATAGGAGTGAAACTTACAAAACTAGAGAAAGATCAGGCTGATTATATTGGTGTAAATGAAGCCGGACCATTTAAAAGCGACAGCTATCGCTATTAATTAAACTTTCCGTCCCCGCTTTCCAAAGCCTAGAGAATGTTGGTTGCCTATGTCAATAGGCCACCTTGGTCTTGGAGACAAGTCCATATCATCAACTTGTCCTCCTAAATACATTTGTGTTCCCGCATACGCGATCATTAAGCCGTTGTCTGTACACAGATCTAGTGGCGGTGCAGAGAATCGGACTCCGAGATTATCACATAGCTCCCTCAGTGAATTTCTTATTTCCTTATTTGCTGCAACACCACCTGCTAATGAAAAGGATAGACTTTTCACAGAGGAAACCTTGGAGAATAGTTCTAAAGCTTTTTTTGTTTTCTGCTCAAAAATTAATTTCATAGATTTTTGAAACGATGCGCAAATATCTCTTTGATCACGCAAATATAGGCCAGACTGTTTTTCAACTAGATAATCTACTTGTCTTCTAACGGACGATTTAAGGCCAGAAAAGGAAAGGTCACATTCATTTTTATTGATAAGTGGCAATGGAAATGAAAACCGACTTTTATCACCTTTTTTCGCCCACTTTTCCACTTCTGATCCTGAAAATATAGGAAGGCTCAACATTTTTGCTACTTTATCAAAAACCTCACCTGGAGCATCATCTATAGTTGTTCCAAGCCTCTTTATTTCATTTGCTCCCAAAACGGCTAAATATTGACAATGACCACCTGAAGCTAAAAGCAGTAGATAGGGATAGCTTAGATCATCTGTCATTTGAGGTGTGAGCGCATGACCAACCAGATGATTAACACCAATCAGAGGTTTTTCTGTTGAAAAAGCCAATCCCTTCGCAAAATTTATACCTGAGATAAGACCTCCAATTAATCCTGGCCCCTGTGTTACACAAATAATATCAATATCATAAAGTTTAATATTATTTTCTTTGAGAACTTTTTTAAAGCATGTATCCACTCTTTCTGAGTGGGCACGCGCCGCAATTTCCGGTACGATACCACCGTAGCCTTTATGGAGTTTTTCTTGAGATAGTGTCACAAGCCCCAGTTTTTCTGAAACCAGAGTGTTATCTTTACGAGTTACTTTGATAACGCCTATTGAAGTGTCATCGCAGCTACTTTCGATTCCTAGTGCTATGATAGACTTGTGCATAGTTATATATTACATTAATTAAAAAATTGTTAATTAGAAAATCAGAGAATGAGTAAAGGTAGTTATCCAGAAAAATTAATTATTGGCACAAGAGGATCTCCTTTGGCCTTAGCACAAGCCAATGAAGTAAGAAATAAATTATTATCATTAAATCAAATAGATCCTGAAAAGGTAAAAATAGAAATCATTAAAACAAGTGGCGACAAGTTTTTGAATACGTCACTATCAAAAATTGGGGGAAAAGGCTTGTTTACGAAGGAAATTCAACAAGCTCTTATCGACAAGCGAATAGACATAGCTGTTCACTCTATGAAAGATGTTGAAACGGACCTCCCAGAAAAATTGGTTATCTCAACTATCTTAAAGCGCGAAGATGTAAGAGACTCTTTCATATCGAGAAGATACTCCTCCATCGCAGATTTGCCCTTGGGGTCTGTTGTTGGAACATCATCTCTTCGAAGAAAGGCACAGTTACTAAACAAGCGAAAGGATTTAAAGGTGGTTGAGTTTAGAGGAAATGTTCAAAAAAGACTTGAAAAGTTAGACAACAACGTGGCTGTTGCAACCTTTTTAGCTACTGCAGGATTAAATAGACTTGGATTAGTTGAGCTGATTAACCCTATATCAACAGATGAAATGTTACCTGCTGTTGCTCAGGGAGCTGTCGGAATTGAGCATTTACGAAGCGAAAAAATGGAAGAATTTTTAGCACCTCTCAACGACAGTGTATCAAAGAAAAGAGTTGAGGCTGAAAGAGCATTCTTAAGGGAGTTAGACGGATCCTGTAGAACGCCTATTGGCGGATTGGCGCAAAAAAACAATGAAGAATTTAAATTTATGGGAGAAATTATAAGTGCTAATGGCGAGGTAAAGATACATGACGTTTGGCAAGGGGACTGGGCCATGGCGGTAGAAATTGGGCGCGAGGCAGGAAGAGAGATAAAGTCAAAAGGAGGAAAAAATTTCTTCCAATAAAGAAATTCTTTTAACGCGGACTTATAAAGACAGCTGCCGTTTCAAAGAAATGTTACAAAAAGAAAAGTTCAACGGTAGGGTTTTGATTTTTCCTCTCTTGGAAATAGAGTTCCAAAATATAAGTGTAAACATAGAGAAAGCAGATATTTTAGTCTTTACATCCGTTTATGCTGCAGAAAAATTAAATATAGAATTGAAAAACTCGGAAACACCTATTTTTGCTGTTGGGCAAAGATGTGATGAATTTCTTAGAGAAATAGGAGCAAAAGAGACATTTATTTTCTCAAATGTAAAGCAGTTGCTTGATAGCTTGAAAGACTACTGTAATAACAAAAGACCAACTATATTTTATTTGCGAGGTGACGAAATATCTTTCGACCTAAAGGCTGATCTTTCAAAGTACAACTTTAATTGTGAAGAGTATGTGGTTTATAAGCAGAAAAGACCTATTCAGCAAAGAGAATTAGACAATGTCTTAGCCAGAAAACATTTGGAGGGAATAGCGCTATTCTCGGAAAAATCCGTGGACAGCTTGACAAAGGGCGCTTCAGAAAACAATCTCAATAAAATATTTTTCTGTTTTAGCAAAAAAATTGAAAATAGATTAAGATCGGTTTTAGATAAAGACATTAGATGTAAAACAACTCAAGAGCCTTTGATCTCTGAAATGGTCAAGATGATAGTTAAAGAGTATGCACGTTATTAAGACTAAACTTAAAAAGCTTAAAAGTGACAGAATCGAATACTAAGAAAAGTTTGAAAAAAAACAGTGGTGGACCAAAAACATTGGGTTATCACCTTAACTATGCCCTTATGTTAGCCGTAATAAGTTTAGCATTTTCAGCGTTAGCTTTAGGCTCTTTATATTTTATTTTTTTTGTTGAAATTAAAGATTTAAAATCTGAATTAAACTCTAAGTTGAACAAAAATACATTTCTCTCGGAAAGAGAGAAAATAATCAGTTCTAGTATCGAAGAGTTACAATCAGAAAAAGAAATCTTGCTATCAAGAATTAATATGGTCAATGACTTGGTTGAAAAGAACGCGAAAGATATAGAGTCAAAAATAAGCGCTGCTATTTCTGAAAATGTGAAATACAAATCCAAATATGAGACACAAAACCAAAGTGACGTTATAAATGAGGGGTTATCAAAAAACCAAATAGATAAGCTTAAAAATTTTCAACAAACATATAAAAGCGAATTAGATGTATTGCAGCAACGAATATCAAAGAACCAAGAGCTTATTGAAAATAACAAAAAGAGTTTATTAGTTTTAAGAAGTTCCTATCAGAATATAGAGAAAAAACAGTCCTTAGAAATGAGTCGAGAGCTTTTTATTTTAATAGAAGAATTCACCGAGATTTCTTATCGTGCTTTGAAAAACGAAATAAACTCGCTCGAGAAACAAGACTGGACAGACTGGTTAACAAGTTACTTCAACACTATTTTTATATCTAGGTCTACTGAGCCTATTGAGGGTGATCACACAGACGCAATACTATCCAGAATTGATGATTCATTAAAAAGGGGAAAGTTAGAAAGCGCAAAAATTGAGATTAGTAAATTATCATCAGAGACTAGAGCCTTTATGAAAGAGTGGATTGGAAAGCTGGATAAACTTATTGAAATGGAAGATCAGATAAATCAGTGATTTGGGTATTTATAAAGGCAATATTTTTTTTCAGCATTGCGATAGCACTAGCTGTTGCATTTAATTTTGTAAAAGATACCGATGGGACATTTACGATTGACTTTCTTAATAGAGAATACCAATTAAGTTTCATTTCGTTTTTTGCCCTCATCTTAGCGCTCCTCTTTGTTGCTTTAATGATAAATATAGCCCTAAAGTTTTTATGGTCTTTGATCGGATTTTTGAGAGGAGATGATACAGCTTTAAAGAGGTTCTTTGAAAAAAGGTCAGAAAGAAAAGGACAAAGCATTTTAATCAGCGCATATACTGCAAGCTTTGAGGGGGATCATGAAAGAGCTCTATCAGAAATAAAGCGAAGCAAGAAATATCTAAAGTCAAAATCTTTGCCGAACATATTATCTCTTAGCTCATATGACGCCAAAGGAAACGTGGCAAAACAAGAAGAGATTTTTCAAGAATTAATTAGAGACAAAACGACACGGAGCATGGGCTTGTTTGGTCTTATAAAGATGAAACTAACTGAGGGGAACACGAGCCTAGCACTCAAACTGACAGAGCGGTTAATCAAGTTGAAACCCCGAAACCTCTCCTTCAATAAAACTTTTTTTAATCTCCAACTCACAGAGGGTGATTGGGATGGAGCCTTAACGAGTTATAAAAATATTAATAAGATTAAAAGAATAGATAAAGAAACGTATAGCAAAGGAGAAAGTATTCTTTTATTTCAGAAAGCTAAGGAACTTAGATCAGATGGAAAGACGCTCGATGCCTTGAAGATGTCTAGGCAGTCGTTAAAAAAATACGCGGGCCTCGTTCCAAATTCGATCTTTTTGTCAGAGCTAGAGGTTCTTGAAGGACAAAAAAAGAAAGCAGAAACAGTATTGTTAAGTACATGGAAAGTTATTCCTCACCCAGATGTAGCAAAAAAATTTGCGGAAATCGAGGCCAATGAAAGCGTCGATGATCGTGTAGAACGTTTTAAAAAAATATTAAATGTTAAAAAGACTGATGTAGAGACAAAAACCTTAAAAGCCGAATTAAATATTCTTTCTGAAAACTTTCCTGAAGCGAGACGGGCTATAAGTGATCTAATAGAAACTGATCAAGCAAACGCTAAGGTGTATACCCTAATGGCTGCCATTGAAAAGGGAGTTGGATCATCAGATGCTGTTGTAAAAGGCTGGCTTGCAAAAGCCGTTACAGCTAAGCGATCAAAACGGTGGATTTGCTCTAACTGTGATAGTCAAAGCGAATGGGAACCCGTTTGTAAAAAATGCGGAGAGTTCTCAACGCTCGAATGGAGAGAAGAGAGATATGAAAACCTAGGAGGAAATGATCAAAGTGAAATACTTCCTTTGATAATTGGAGAGAATAATTACAGCCCTGATATACAAGTAGACAAAGTTGAAATAGATGGTAATAAAGTTTGAGGCATCTTTGGATGTAATTAACAAATAGGTTGTATGTTGTTTATAAAAATTTTCAGCACCACTGTCATTTCTTTAATCATATCGCTAAAAGCATTATTTTCGCAGATGAGTGCTTTAAATTATGAAATAACTAGTCTAGTTCGTCCCAACTGGGAATATGAATCTTTTTGGGCAATTCCACGAATTGGCGAAACCAAACCAACAGTGGTGATCAGCCTATTAGCTGGAAAAGATAAAGTAAATGTTCGGTGCTTAGATCTTGAATATTTAGAAATAGAGAAAACCTTCAAACGTAAAACAAAATTAGAGAGAGAGTTTCTCCACAAAATTATGTGTAAATCTATTAATAGAGCTGTAAAGAATACAAATGGTCTTGACCAAATTATTCTTAAAACCGGTATGTATGAAGTTGGTCTGCGGTTTGACTTTTTAAACGGCTGGATTGAAATTGTACAAATTCCTGAACCCCCACAACCAGATGAAGAAATGTATGAGATGGGTAGTGACTTGGACCTTCATCAACAAAACACCTAGACACGTAAAATACTCTCGTTACCTTTAGACGGAAATCTTGGTATCAATATCGCCACTATCAATGAAATAAATGATAATACGGCAGCTAGGTAAAAAACAGCACTATTATTATGGATCCAAATATAGCCCAATAGGACTGGAAGAAATACAGCAGAAATATGGTTTATTGTAAAAGCCACAGCAGCGGTTGGAGCAAAATCCTCGCTATCCGCAATTTTTTGAAAATAGGTTTTCATTGCAAAAGCCAACCCAAAAAACATATGGTCGGCAATAAATAGAATAGACGCGACAATGTAAGACCAATCGAAATAATAAAGACCGGCATAAAGAAGGAAAATAACCATAAGCCCAAAGTACTCCACAATTAATGAAAGTCTTTCACCAAACTTTTCTATGAACCGCCCAATTAACGGTGCCATAAATATATTGATTAAAAAATTTGTTAGAAGAAGAAGTGTGATTTGGTGAACATCAAAACCATATTTTTCAACCATCATAAAGCTTGCAAAAACAACAAATATCTGTCGCCTGGCTCCCGAAAAAAACTGCAGGGTATAATAAACCCAATATCTCCGCTTTAGCACAATAGCTAACCGCTGCTTTTTGCCAATTTGAAATTGTGGATAATAAAAAAAGCAAAAGACAACAATTAATAAGCACAATAAGCCTGCAAAAAAATAGATGAAAAAATAATTAAAATTAAGATTAAGCCAAAGAATAATTATAGCGATATAAACAAAAAAAGCTGAACCCGATCCAGCCGCTACAATCCATCCTATTGACGAAGGAGCTGTTTCTTTCTTTAGCCATTGCAATTGAAGCGATTGATTGACTGTCTCATAGTAATGAAAACCAATTGAACTGATTAATGTTGTAATAATTAATCCTTTAAACTCAGGGAAAAGAGCAGTAACCGCTACCGCCAACGCTAGAAGAGCTAGCGATATGTACGCAAGTCTTTGTTCGCTCATGAAAAACAAGATAAAAATAACACAGACAGCAAGAAATCCTGGTATCTCTCTTACACTTTGAAGCCAACCTATCTCGACGCCAGAAAAACCGGATACTTCTATTACAAAATTATTAAGCAAAGCAACCCAAGTTGAAAACGCTATGGGCATTGCTATAGCGAGTAAGATAAGTAATCCGAAAGGCTCTTTTGAAAAAACTGTTTTTTTTAATATATTTAAGATATTAGGCATTAATGGAATTGGAAATGAATAACGATATTTTTATAAAAGTCAGTGAGCTATTGGAAAACGGGGCGAAAGAGAGAGATCATGATTTCCACATTATGACTTTTTGTACCATTGGAAAGGAGGGAGTGGAAGCAAGAAGTGTTGTTTTAAGAAATTTTGATAAAGATAAAAATATTATTCGTTTTCACACCGATTATAGAAGTCCAAAACTTGATGATATTAAGAAAAACCCAAACACAGTTTGCTTGGTATATAGTTATAAGCTGAAAACGCAGTTAAGGATAAAGACAATTTCTAGTATCCATTACGATGATCCAATATGGAATGATTCATGGGATAAGACAGGGCTCGCATCAAGAAAATGTTATTTAACAAAATATGATCCTTCAAGCCACATTGAAGAAAAGGATGATGGCTTGCCTCTAGAGTTAAAGGGAAAGACCCCAACATCGGAACAGAGTGAAGAAGGAAAAAAGAATTTTTGTGTTGTCGACAATAAGATAACCGAAATAGATTATCTTTATTTAAAATCATCGGGCCACGAGAGAATGGTATTAGATTTTAACAATAATAAATCTAGCTGGATTGCACCTTAGACTAGAGACCGCATATATATTTCACCATTTATCATTACGGTTTTTAAAGAGGGACATTCAACGTTGTTTTTGTCTGCAATATTAATGAGTTCTAAAAATATATGGGCGCACTCAATTTTTGACTTATTCACCATGTCTCTTCGCATAGATGAACTCCATGTAGATTTTTTGTCAGAAAGAAAGCGTCTTTGTTGCGCTAAGTCATCGTCATTTACCTTAATTTTTTCAGACTTTGCTATATTTACACACTCATCATGAAGATCCGTAATAAATGCTATTCCATGCTCAGTGGATGCAATTTCTCCTATGGTTGCATTGAATAGAGTAGTGGCACCAGCTACGGTGGTTATGAGTACCCACTTATGCCAAAGGTCTACAATGATGTCATCCGAGTACTTAATTGAGAAGTTTGCAGAACTACAAGAATCAAAAAATCTTCTTCCATCCGTTTCATCTGCGTTGTTTAAGTGACCAAAAGTTAGCGAGTGAATATCATTGAAATGGTGAATTTCACCTTCTTCGCTCAATGTGGAAAAGATGTGCGCAATACCTCCAAATAAACGCGCATTTGGAAACTTATTTCTTAATTGTTCCATATGTGCATAGCCATTAAGTAATGGGATAATTATTGACCCATCCTTTACTTGAAATGGAGATTGCAAAATCTCGTCTAAATCATAGGCCTTATTAGTGAATAATATGACATCATAGATACTGTCTACGTTATCTAAAGTCACAAGGTTGGGGCTAGTGACCAAATCACCTTTTGGACTCTTGATTATTAAACTCGATTTTTCTAATTTTTTTTGTCTTTTTTCTCTTACTAAAAAAGTGACATCCATACCGGCCTCAGCCATTCGTCCTCCAAAATAACCTCCTACGGCACCTGCACCTAAAACGAGAATTTTCATTTGATCATTACCTCCGCATACGTTGTATTTATTTAGTATAGGATTTTATTCTACTTATGAACCAGAATTAAAATAAAGCTATCAAGGGCTCCTATTGTCTAAAATTTAAATTTGGTACCTATTCTCGAAAATAATAAAAAAGGGGAGTTTTTTTAATATTTTTCTTTCAAAACGGGTATTTAAATAATATGGTAAGGCACTATATTAAGGTGGGAAAGAAGCCGAATTAAGACTCGGAAATAAAGACAATCTTTAATCTCTACAAGTCAGTTTAATCATTAAGCGTTTTTGGAATAAATAATGAATGATCTTAGTTACACAGCAAAGGTTTTTAAAACGGTGTGGGTTTCTGACGTTCACCTGGGGACCAAAGGATCAAGAGCTAAAGAGTTTTTAGAATTTCTGAAAACCATAGAATGTGAAAAAATTTTTCTTGTGGGAGATATAGTAGACGGGTGGCAACTCTCTAAACGATGGTACTGGCCTCAGACGCATAATGATGTTGTGCAGAAGATTTTGGAAAAAGCAAAGAGAGGTACTGAGATTATTTTTATTCCCGGCAATCATGACGAAGTGGCCAGGGACTTTATAGGCCTCACCATGGGGGGAATAAAAGTTAAGGATGACGATATACATTTTACGGCTGATGGCAAAAAATTCTGGGTGGTTCATGGCGATTTATTCGACAATGTAATCCAGCACGCAAGATGGCTTGCCTATATTGGTGACTGGGCGTATGTATTCCTGTTGAAAACAAACACTGTTTTTAATGCAATTCGGCGTCTCTTTAAGCTTCCCTATTGGTCGCTCTCTCAATACTTAAAATCAAAAGTGAAGCTAGCTGTTTCATTCATGTCTGCCTTTGAAAAGTCTATAGCGACGGAGACAAGGCGAAGAGGTTGTGACGGTGTAATTTGTGGTCACATTCATAAGGCTGAGATGAAAATGGTTGAAGATATAATGTACGCCAATGATGGAGACTGGGTAGAATCAATGACTGCCTTAGTTGAGAATTTTGACGGAAAACTTGAAATAATTGAATGGTCGAAAACAAAAGGTAAATTGACACCCGTTGAAGGTGTTAAGTAGAGCCGATTTGTCAAAAATAGTTATTATAACCGATGCGTGGACACCTCAAGTCAATGGGGTTGTCGTTTGTATCCAGCAAACTGTTAAACACCTTAGAAAGATGGGACACGATGTTTTTGTTATCGGACCTGACCGCTTTAAAAATATTCCCTGCCCAACCTATCCGGAAATAAGATTGGCCCTCTTCGCAAGAAAGAAGGTTTTTGCTATCCTTGATGATTTAAAACCGGACGCACTCCATGTTAATACAGAAGGTCCTCTCGGAATAGCAGCTCGATCGTACGCTCATAAAAATAAAATGCGTTATACAACCGCTTTTCAAACACGTTTTCCAGAGTACATAAAAGCGCGAACAGCAATCCCATTGTCCTGGACATACGCTTTTCTGAGATGGTTCCATAAAAACTCTGAGAGAGTGCTTGTTCCTTCCAAAACAGTTCAAGAAGATCTCATCAAATGGAATGTGGGAAAACCTGAGGTATGGTCCTTGGGAGTCGATCTTTCAATATTTCAACCAAAGAAAAGAGCCGCTAGAAAGAAAAAGGTTTATGTATGCACAAGCCGATTAGCGATAGAGAAAAATTTAGATACGTTCTTAAGTCTAAAACTAGATGGAGAAAAATGGATGATAGGTAGTGGCCCTGAAGAAAAAAGACTCAGAGAAAAATACCCGGACGTCAAATTCTTTGGCAATAAAAGTCATGAGGAAATCGCAAAGATTTATCAAGAGTGTGATTATTTTGTCTTCCCATCAAAAACCGATACTTTTGGATTGGTATTGCTCGAAGCAATGGCATGTGGTCTCCCTGTTGCTGCATATAATGTTTCCGGTCCGAAAGATGTTATCGGCAAATCGAAAGCAGGAATCCTAAGAGAAGATTTGGCTGAAGCAGTGCGAGGACTAGAATCGCTTAGTGCATCGACTGCTATAAAACATGCAAAGAAGTTTTCTTGGGAAAAAGCATCAGAAAATTTTTTTTCTTACCTACATATAGGATAAGACGTCGCTAACTATAGTTTTCATTAAGTGAATAACCTGCACTTCTTACAGTTCGTATAGGATCCTTTTTCACTTTACCCCTATTGAGCGCTCTTCGTAAACGCCCCACATGGACATCAACAGTTCTTTCCTCAACGTAGATCTGATTGCCCCAGACTTTATCTAACAATTGCTCCCTGTTAAATACTTGTCCTGGCCTCATTAGAAAAACTTCAAGTAACTTAAATTCCACAGGCCCTAATTTTATTTCCTTTTTACCTCTAAATACTCTTTTGTTATCACGGTTTAATTCAATGTCATGAAAATTTAAAGTGTCTGTAAAACTGTCTTCACTCACGCGTCTAAGAAGAGCTTTCGTTCGGGCAATTAATTCAGAGTTTGAAAAGGGCTTGGTTATATAGTCATCAGCTCCGGTGTCGAAAGCTCTCAATTTATCACTTTCTTCAGTTCGCGCTGTGAGCATTATGACAGGTATTTTTTTTAATTTCTTGGATGAACGTATTTGCCTTAATATTTCCGAACCAGATAGATTTGGAAGCATCCAATCCAAAATGACAAGGTCCGGTGTCTCATGCCTAACTAAGTCAATAGCGCTTTCACCATCAGAGCATTTAGTTACCTCGTAGCCTTCCTTAGAAAAATTGTATTCTATAATTTCTTGAATGTCCTTATCATCTTCAACAAGCAAAATTTTATGTTTCATTATTAAAAAAACCTCTATACAGGCAGGTTAACTTTTGGTCTTATTGCCACTAAATTCTCACCTGTTATTGCAAAGTGTGTCATTTCTCCAATATGAGTAGCATGATCTCCAATTCTCTCATAATTTTTTGCTATAATCATAAGGTGGGAGCCAGAGGCTACTCGTTTTTTCTTTTTTAAATATACGAGAAGATTATTAAAAAGATCGGTATACATCTGATCAACTTTATAATCATTTTTCCACACTTTTGTAGCTAATTTAGTATCTTGATTGGTATATGAGTTAATGGATCGAGTGAGCTGTTTTTTTACCTTTTCACCTAGCTCGAATATTTCTCTTCTTATTTCTATCTGGTTTTCATCGATTAGAAGTTGGGTGCGCTTTGCTATATTTTTGCAAAGATCACCGACCCTTTCAAAAGCTCCAGAAATCTTTATTGCAGAGAATAAAACCCGCAAATCATCGGCAACAGGTTGTCTCAAAGCAATTGCCTTTATCACGGACTCGTTGATTTCGTTTTCTAGAAAATCAAGCTTCTCGTCCAAAAGAATAGCCTTTTCAGCAAGTTGAACGTTATTATCCTTTATCGAAAGGTTCGTGTTATCTATAATCTGCTCGCACAAGCCACCCATCTCCACGATTTTGCTGTTAATGTGAATTAAGTCTTCGTTATATGCTGATGAAATATGTAAAGTCATCCTATTTCCTTATCATCCAAATCGCCCGGTAATGTAGTCCTGTGTTTTTTGATTCTCGGGTTGAGTAAAAATTTTATCTGTGTCGTTATATTCAATTAAGTCTCCTAAATGAAAAAAGGCCGTTTTCTTTGATACACGTGCCGCTTGCTGCATTGAATGGGTTACAATAATTATGGTATAAGACTCACATAGTTCACTCATAAGTTCTTCGATTTTTGCAGTGGCGATCGGATCAAGTGCAGAACAGGGTTCATCCATGAGAATAACTTCAGGGCTAACGGCAATGGCTCTGGCAATACATATTCTCTGTTGCTGACCCCCTGAAAGCCCCGTTGCTTGATCATTTAACCGATCTTTGACTTCATCCATAAGTCCTGCTTTTTCCAAACTATTGTGGACTATATCTTTCAACTCGCTGTCATTACTAGCCAAGCCATGAATTCTTGGGCCATAGGCAATGTTGTCAAAAATAGATTTCGGAAACGGATTTGCCTTTTGAAAAACCATTCCAACGCGTGCTCTGAGTTCGACAGGATCTATGTCTGGCCCATAAATATCTTGTTCATCAAGATGTATACTCCCTTTTATTGAGCAATTCTCTATGACATCATTCATTCTATTTAGACAACGCAAAAAAGTTGATTTTCCACACCCAGAGGGACCAATTAGCGCCGTAATTATATTTTTTTCTATATCAAGGCTTATATCTCTTATCGCTTTTTTGTCGCCGTAAGATACCTCAACTTTTTTTGTTCTAAATTTGCTAGTCATTATTTCACCATTTCTTCTCGAATTTTTTCCTCAATACAACGGCTAAGAGATTCATTGAGATTAAAAACGCCACTAAGAATAGTATAGCTAAAGAACTCCTTTCATAAAACGCTCTTTCTGCGCTGTCAGACCACATATATATTTGAACTGGCATGGCTGTGGCACTAGAGGTAAAGGTTGTTGGAATATCAATTATAAAGGCCACCATCCCAATCATTAAAAGAGGTGCTGTCTCGCCCAATGCTTGAGCCATACCTATAATTGTGCCCGTTAAAATGCCAGGGGTTGCTAGGGGTAATACATGATGTAGTGCTGCCTGCATTTTTGAAGCGCCCAGCCCCAAAGCAGCCTCTCGTATAGATGGAGGAATAGAGCGTATAGATGCTCTTGAGGCTATAATTATCGTAGGTAGCGTCATCAAACCTAACACAAGTCCACCGACAAGAGGTGCTGATCTAGGAAGACCAAACGTAGATAGAAAAACTGATAAACCAAGCAATCCAAATACTATAGATGGGACTGCCGCTAAGTTGTTAACATTTACTTCAATAAAGTCTGTTATCTTTCCAGGTTTTGCAAAATACTCGAGGTATATCGCGGCCATAACAGCCAGTGGAAGTGCAAACATTATCGTGACGAAAAGGGTTAAAGCTGAACCAATAACCGATCCGAGAATTCCAGCGCTCTCAGGCTCTCTGGAGTCAGCAGATGTGAAAAATGTTTTGTTAAATTTAAGTTTTGCAATATCTCTCTCCACCAAGCTATTTACCCATGCTATTTGCTTATTATTAATCCTTCTATCTTCCTCTGGAATATCAATGCTTAATCTACCTTTTAAATACTGATCTGCGTCGTCAGATAAATGAAGCCAAACTGACAAAGTATGAGAGCCACTACCAAGGGCTTTCTTTTTAATAATTTCCTTTAGATCATAGCCAGCATTAGCAGAGATAATTGCAAACAATTCTTTTTTTTCATCTCTATCTTTTACCTCTGGAAAAAATTCTCTTAATGCGCTTTGCACTAAACCATCCCAGTTAAAAAGATTCATCTTATTGTTGTCAGGAGCCCCACTGTCATCAACGAACTTTTCCGTGTTTACAGATATATCTAACTTAAAGTAGGCTTGCTGAAGTGCGCTATACCCATTAAGCCCTATCGATATAAGTAGCGTTGCAAGCATAATAAGAGCAAAACAAATGGAGGTAATACCATAGATCTTTAATCTGGTTTCACGGGCTCTTCTTGATTGTATACTTTTTCTAATCATATCTTTCAGCTAACCTCCGCGATATAGAGAGTGCAAAAATATTGAGTAACAGGGTAAAGAAGAAAAGTGCTAGCCCTAAGCCAAAGGCTGACAAGGTTTTAATATCATCAAACTCTGTATCTCCAGTAAGGAGTGAAACAATTTGAACTGTGACGGTTGTTACGGACTCTAATGGATTGACTGTCAAATTTGCGCTTAATCCCGCGGCCATTACAACAATCATTGTCTCTCCGATAGCACGACTAACGGCCAAGAGAACCGCGCCGACCAAACCAGGAATAGCAGCGGGCAGTATCACGAGGTAAATTGTTTCAGCTTTTGTGGCACCAAGTCCCATTGAACCGTCTCGCAAGCTTTGCGGAACAGCTCTAATAACGTCGTCGGATAAAGAGGAAATAAACGGAATAATCATTATACCCATTACAGCACCAGCTGCTATAGCTGACTCAGATGAAACATCTAAACCCAGTGAAAAACCAATTTCCCGGAAAAATGGAGCGGCAGTCAAAGCAGCAAAATATCCATACACAACAGTTGGAATACCAGCTAAAATTTCCAAAGTTGGTTTTACGAAATCTCGAATTTTAGGCGTAGCAAACTCCGCAAGATATATTGCAGAGAAAAGGCCAATTGGGATAGCCACACACATTGCTATGAAAGAAATTAGTAATGTACCTAATAGCACAGGTATCATGCCAAATGAACCTTCAGCAGCCACTTGATCTGTTCTTATAGCTACATTTGGAGCCCAATGAAGTCCGAATATAAAATCAAAAAAATTATATAAATTAAAAAATCTCAACGCTTCAAAAAATAGACTTAATATAATGGCTACCGTTGTAAAAATAGCAATAACTGCTGAAGCGAAGAAAATATTAACTATAAATTTTTCAACCTGTTCCCTTGCGTTTGAGCCAGGTTTCTGTCTATAGGAAATAATCATTCCCAATAACGCAGCGCATAAAATAACCACTAATCCACGATAAAAGTGCAGTTGCTCGAAAGCTATTTTATAGTCCTTTGCGAGCATTATTATATTCTCTTCACCAGTGGAAATTTTTCCATTTGAGACATTAATAACTTTTGCCAAGATAAGACTTACAAAAGATTCATTAAATGTGGGATTTAATTCTTGAATTTTATTATAGAAAATTTGATCTATATAGTTTGGCCCACCGATTGTTAGAACCAATAATATTAGGAAAGAGGGTATGAAAGCCCAGAGGAAGGATTGTTGTCCATAGTGAGACGGAAGTGCTTTTGTACGATCGCTAAGTAATGCAGCTTTTCTAACTATACCGCTTTTTGCGTGATAATAAAAATATACAGATAACCCCAGAAGCACAAAAAAAACGAAACTTAGAGGAAGGGTCATTGAAGTGAAAATCCTGTCTGTAATTTAATGTGCCATAAAGCCGATATGGTAATCGGCTTTATGGTCTAAGTAAATAGGTTAGTACACTATGGCTTTGGAATAAGGCCAGCAGCTTCTAAGGGGCTACCGCTCACTGCTAAGCTCATAAAATAGTCAGAAAACTCTTGAAGTCCTGGAACTACCCCAACGTGTTCTTTTTTAACATAAAAGAATAGTGGCCGAGAAACTTTGTACGAACTATCAGCAATTGTACCCATTGATGGAGCTACACCGTTTATGACAGAACCCTGAACCTTATCTTTATTTTGGTCAAGAAATGAATATCCGAAAATACCAAATCGATCCTGATTTGCAGCAAGCTTTTCTATAATCAGGTTGTCATTTTCTCCTGCCTCGGTAACAGCACCGTCTTCTCTTAGTGCAGAACAAAGGGCCTTGTACCCGTCATCACCTTTTTTAGGCATTTTATAAACCTTCTTGCAAGTATCGTGCATGACCAACTCTACGAAAGCATCTCGTGTGCCGGAAGATGGTGGAGGAGCCAAAACATCTATTTTAACACTCGGCAAGGACGGATTAATGTCGCTCCATCTCTTATAGCCATTGTCTACCATTTTCCCGTTAGACATTATTTTAGCTGACACAGCTTTGAAAATCTCTTCCTTAGTTAAAGAATACTTCTGTGCTTTATTGCTGTTTGAGAAAGTTATTCCATCAAAGCCGATCATATACTCAACCGGCGTTATACCGTTTGCAGTACAAGTCTCTTTTTCGCTTGATTTCATTGCCCTACTTGCATTGGTTACGTCTGGATGATCAAGACCGATCCCTGCACAAAATAGTTTCGCGCCCCCACCGGTACCCGTTGATTCTATAACTGGGGCTTTAAAGTCAGTGTTTTTGGCAAAACGCTCTGCAACGATGGTTGAAAATGGGAATACAGTTGAGGATCCAACGATCGATATTTGATCGCCTTCCCTAGCCATCAGCGAGCCAGTGCTTAAGACTGCCCCTACAACTGCAGCAGTAAAAATTTTTAAAATATTGTTCATTATTGACAACTCCTTTGTTAACTCAAAAGTCTAATTACATCGAACAATGTCACTAGATCCTCACTTAAATGTGTCAAAAATATTAAAATTTTATGAATAAATAAGATATTGAAAACATAAATTTTTTTTAAATTTTTAATTCACTTTATTTTTTTTTGTTTACCCAAATTCCCTTTTGGTAGCCAAGCAGTAAATTGACTGCCTTTGTCAAGTTTGGAATCAATCTGGAGTTTTCCGCGGTGTCTGATTAAAATATGCTTCACTATCGCCAATCCTAAACCAGTACCCTCTTTTTCAGCTTCAGAATTTGTGTTAGCTCTATAAAATCTCTCCGTAAGTCTAGGTAAATGTTCTGCAGAAATTCCACGCCCGTTATCCTCAATCACTATTCCAACCATACCTTTGTGTTTTTCTTTGGACAGAAAAATTTTTACTTCACATTCAGATCCTGAGTATTTAATAGCATTCTCTATTAAGTTTGAGAATAGTTGTCGCAATTGATCAACTTCCCCCATTATTGGCATCATTTTTTTAGAAATATTATTAACTAGTTTAACATTATTGTCTTGTGCGTATTGTTGTAAGCTCTGCGTTAAATCACTGATAAGTTCACTTAATGAGCAGACAGACGTAATAGGTTTAGTCTCTAGTATTTCCAATTTGGAAAGAGACATCAAATCTTTAATTAAAAGTTCCATTTTACCAGCCTGTTTGGCCATAAGATTTAAGAAAAGATCCTTTGCCTTCGGATCATTTTTTGCTGGCCCTTGCAATGTTTCGATAAAGCCTGTGATCGACGCTAATGGAGTTCTAAGCTCATGACTAGCGTTTGCAACAAAATCCGTCCGCATTTTTTCGGCTCTTATATGAGTTGAGTCATCTGTTAGTTGGATAAAAATGTCATTGAAATTGTTTGATATTTTATTTGATGATATGAAAAAAATATTTGCACTAAATTGACGAAATTGTGGGCTTTGAACTTCAAAAGACAGCTTTACCTGCTTATCTTTTTTTATTGCATTCTCGACAGCAGCTAAAAAAATAGGCGACCTGAAAACGTTCGAAATATGGGAGCCAGCATGAAAATCAGGGACTATTCCTTTAGCCTCTGAATTTATGAATGTTATTCTACCATTTCTGTCGATCAAAATATAGGGTGAAGGAAGAATGTTCAATAATCCTTTAATTACCCTGTAAGTGATCTTGGCATTATACGTATCTTGAATCTCTTCCTTGATAGCTTCCTGTTTCAATGCGTTAACATGGTGCTTTTCGCCTATTTGGCTAGACTTTAAATACATAAAAAATATTATCGAGCACATGAGAACCGTTGCAGGGAAAACCCAGATTGGATATCCTAAGCTCGCAAAAACCATTGTTAAACCAATTAGAATAGTAGAAAAAATGATATAATCTTTACGATTGTCTTTCATCTTAAAACCAACTCAGAACGTAAATTGTAGCTTACAGTGATTCATTTTTAAATCCAGATATCAAGTTTTTTTTGCCAAAATTGCAATAAAATAACTGGAACAAACTAAAAAGACCGTCGTAAAGAATAAGCAAAGGCTAAGCCCGCCCAACTGATAGCTAACTCCAGATAATAGTGTTCCAAAAAAGCGACCCACTGCGTTAGCTGAATAGTAAAAACCAACATCTTCGGATGCATTTTTTTTACTTGTTAACTTTAATATCAAATAAGAATGGATGCTTGAATTAATTGCAAAAAAACCTCCAAATATAAAAAGTAAAGTGATTATTATTACAATCAGCGTCACTGACAGAGTGTTATCAAAAACAAAAGTTAACAAAGTTAAAAATAAGGTAGGGAAAATTACAATAATGGACCAGCGAAAAGCACTAGATTCTATATTTAAATCAGTTTTTCTTTGAATAATTGCTGGCACTTGAGATTGTACGAAGCCATAAAAAATGACCCATAGAGCCATGAAGCTGCCTACCAAAAGGAAAACAACTTTACCGTTTGATCCCGTAACAAACATAGTTGAAAACACTTCCAATAAAAACAAAGGAATTCCAATTACGAACCAAATGTCTCGTGCACCAAACAAGAAAATTCTCGACAAAGAAAGATAATTTATACTGGAAATGTCAGAAAAAAACTTTCCTTCTGATTGTACTCTATTTGATTTTGTATTTAATTCAGGCGTTTTTAACACTGGGTTCAACGCAATCATTAGAGCTATAAACAAAATGAAGGCAAGAATATATAAAGAGATTGAGAAGGGATGAATGGTAATCAAAAAAGCACCAACAAAAAAACCTAACCCTTTAACAGTATTTTTGGATCCTGTGAGCCAACTGACGTTCCTAAAAAGCTTCCCTTTAATATTTTCATTGCTTAGAAACTTTACGGCTGTCTTACTTCCTATTTTAGTCAAATCTTTAGCGACACCACAGAGACCTTGAAAAAAGATAAGGCAAAAAATCATAAACCATTCTGGGCTATTAATCGATAGAAGGCCAAGTGATGTTAGGCTTAATACCTGCAGGCTAGTACCAGCTATCAAGAGGGTGGATAATCCAAAGCGACGACCAAAAATGCCAGCCACAAAATTTGTAATAACACCCATAAATTCGTAGAGTAGAAATATATAAGCGAGAGTAAAAGGAGAATAGCCTTTATCATGAAAATGCATTAGCACTAACATTCGTAAAGCACCATCGGTCAGCATCAAAAACCAATAAATAATCGATACATTTAAAAATGGATTGAATATCAACAGGAGGAAAGCCTAGTCTCGGATTAATTTAGATAAGATGTCAACCATTCTACAGGCGTATCCCCATTCATTATCATACCAGGCATATATCTTAAGCTGGGTTTTATTTACGACCATAGTTGAAAGAGAGTCGATAATTGCTGAGTGGGGATTATTAACATAATCAGATGACACCAAGGGTTTTTCTTCATAAGATAAGATATCTCTCAAATAGGTATTTGAAGCTTCGTTAAAAAGTTGATTAATCTTATCAACTTCTACATTCTGTTTCATCTCAAAAACACAATCAGTCAATGATGCGTTCAAGAGAGGAACTCTTACAGCATGACCATTCAGCCTTCCTTTAAGCTCTGGATAAATTAATGAAATTGCCCTAGCTGAGCCCGTGGTCGTGGGGATTAATGAGTTAATTCCGGATCTCGATCGCCTTAAATTATTTTTTGGAGCATCAACAATAGTTTGAGAGTTTGTAATGTTATGGATAGTTGTAATTGACCCATGCTTTATTCCAATATTTTCTTCGAGAACTTTTACAATAGGCGCGAGGCAATTAGTGGTACAGCTTGCGGCTGTAAATATTTTATAAGCACTAGTGTCTATGGATTGATGATTTATTCCATAAACAATATTCTGGACATTGGATGATTCTATAGGGGCAGAAATTAATACGTATGATGCCTTTCTTTCGAAGTATGGCTCAAGTAATTTTTCTGATTTATTCACGCCAGTGCAATCTACTACCAGAAACTTTTCAGATTTAGGAAAACTAATACTCTCTATAGACCCCTCTGTCATCACAGCTATAGAATGATCTTTGTAATTAAGACAACCATTTTCAAAACAAAGGTCATCACCCCAAGTCCCATGAACGGTGTCATATCTTAAAAAATACTCTTGGTCAGAAGCAGACCCTGCTTTCTCATTCACCATTAAAATATTTTTATGGAGGTTCTCATCGCATAGTCTTCTAAAGACAAGCTTCCCAATTCTTCCTAACCCGTTAATAATTATTTTCATAATAGACCTCGGATAGACGTTACAAAAAAATTATGACAAAAATATGTAAGAAAATACAATTAATTGTCTATAGTTGAGGATAGAAAAATCACGGATTAAAAAAATGGAAAAGTTAAAAAAATTTTTTATTAATGGGACGTGGGTAAACCCAAGATCAGACGAAACAATGGCTGTGATAAGCCCATCGGATTTAAGACAAATCGGGACTGTGTCACTAGGAAATGAACAGGATGTCAATGATGCAGTTCAGTCGGCGAAAAAAGCATTTACAAGCTTTTCCAAAACGAAAAAGAAAGAAAGAATAGATCTCTTGAAGGATCTCAAGAGAATAACAGAGAGAAGGTTCGAAGATTTAGCCCAGGCCATGCGCGAAGAGATGGGTGCACCTATATCAATGGCACGATCTGCCCAAGCGGATGCAGCTGTAGGGCACTTGGAATCATTTATTGGTGCGCTGGCAGAGCTTAAGGAAAGAACACTTTTGGATAGTGGGGATATTCTTTTAAAAGAACCGGTAGGGATTTGTGGACTGATAACACCTTGGAACTGGCCTGTAAATCAAATCGCACTGAAGGTTATACCAGCTTTAGCAACTGGCTGTACCTGTATCTTGAAACCGTCAGAGTACACACCCTTATCTGCGATGGTTTATACCGAAATCATTGAGGAGGCCGGCTACCCAGCCGGTGTTTTTAATTTGGTTAACGGTGTCGGAGATACGGTGGGAAGGGCAATGTCAAAGCATCCAGAAATAGATATGATGTCTTTCACTGGATCGACAAGAGCTGGAATCATGGTAACCAAAGATTCTTCTGAGACCATTAAAAGAGTTACTTTGGAACTTGGTGGAAAATCACCTAACATTGTATTTTCGGATGCAAATCTAGAAAGGGATATAAAATATTCGATCAATGAGTGCATGTTCAATACGGGTCAATCTTGTGATGCACCGACGAGGCTACTAGTTGAACACTCTTGTTACGAAGAGGTTTTAAAAATAGCAAAGAAGTCAGCAGAAGAAATTTTAATCGGAGATCCAACTAAAGAGGGAGATCACATAGGGCCCTTATTTGATAAAATACAATTCGATCGAGTTCAAAATATGATTGATTTGGGAATAAAAGAAGGAGCCTCCGTCTTAACGGGAGGTTTAGGTAAGCCTCACGGTTTAGAAAAGGGTTGGTTTGTTAAACCAACAATTTTTTATAATGTTAGAAATACTATGAGGATCGCTAGAGAAGAAATTTTCGGACCAGTTTTAGTTATAATGCCATTCAAGAATGAGCAGGAAGCGATATCTATAGCAAATGACTCGCCCTATGGCTTAGCGGCCTATGTGCAAACGTCTGACATTAAAAAAGCAGAGCGTGTTAGTTCACAATTGAGAGTCGGGGCAGTTCACATAAATGGAGGTGGATACAATTATGGAACACCTTTTGGTGGATACAAACAATCCGGCAATGGCAGAGAGGGTGGTTTAATGGGTTTGGAGGATTATTTGGAAACTAAATCGTTACATGGGCTTTGATATGTATTTTGTCGACTTGCTAAATAGTATCTCAATAAAGCCGGCTATAACAATTGCAAGTGCTCCAAGCCATTGAATTAAAGTCATTCTTTCCTCTGGAAGTAAAATACTAGCCGTAACAACAGCAACTATGATCTCTGACATAAGGAGAATAGCTACGCGTCCAGGAAACAAAGTCTGTGAGACTTTAAAGACAAGCATAAAGCTTGGCATAAATATAATTGTAGACCATAGAAAAACATAAGGGAAAAAATCAATTACAGTCTTTTTTGGTATTTCAGTCTGGCCGACGAAAAAAAATACCAATGCTAATGCGCCTGCACTGGTGAATGCATAAACGAAGAACGTTAGAGGAAATATTTTTATTCTTGGCGAGCGCTTCAACAATCCCGATCCAATAGCAAAAAGAAGGCCTGATAAAAAACCGAAAAAGTCACCTATCTTCAATGTAAAATTTGAAGTATCTTTATTTGATAGAAGCAAAAAAATCCCGAACAAAGCAAAAATAATTGCAATTGTCCGTCTGACGGTAAATCTCTCCGATAAAAAAATCGTGCCGAAAATAGTTCCCCAGATCGGGCTAAGATAAAACAAGAGGGTTGCCCTGACAACGGTAGTCTCTAAAATCGCGCCTGCGTAAAGCGTGAAAGCAAGTCCTATAGTAAGACCAGATAATAGAGTGGACCAATCTGTAAATTTAAATTGATTGATCTTGAAAAGTGCCATTGGGGATAGAACTAGAAGTGGGCAAGCATTTATAAAAAAGATACTCCAATAGCTATCCAATCCTGCCAATGACAGTTCCCTTATTGGTATCCAATAAAGACCCCATAAGCCTCCGCTAATTAAAAGCGCTAAGCTTAAAGATGTATCTGAGTATTTTGGCTCTACAGTGATTCTTTCACGTATCATTAACAGCTTCTCAATGTTTTAGTGTTCCATAACAACTAAAAGTTTTTTACAAACCTTTCCTAAAACAATCTATTCTGTAAAAAGAAAACAGTAAATTGAGAAAAAATGTTTATAGAGGATGAAAAAATTTTAACACCACAGGATTGGGTATTCCCAATACCAATAGCTTATGGACCTGGACGCATTTGGGAGGTAGGTGATTATTGCACAAAATATGGCATTTCAAATCCTTTAATTGTCACTGATAAAGGAAGCAAAAACCTATCATTTATAGATATTTTAAAAAAGGCTTTGAAAAAGAAAAATGTTTCTTTTGGTTTTTACAGCGGTATAGCGCCTAACCCAAATGATAAAGATTTAGAAATGGGGTGCGACCAGTTCTCAAAAGACAAACATGATGGGATAATAGCAATTGGTGGAGGCAGCGCATTGGATGGAGGTAAAGCCATTGGCTTGACTGTTAATAGTGGTAAAGATCTCTGGAGATTTGACTACGAGAAAAATCCTCCCAAAATAGACAATAATAGTGTGTTCCCAAAGCTTATTACCATTCCGACAACAGCGGGTACTGGGGCGGAAACCGAAAGTACCGCGATGGTAACGCATTCAAAAAAACTAATGAAGTTCTGTGTTTGGCATCCGATGTACAAGCCCTGCCAAACAATATTAGACCCAATGGTAACACTGGATCTCCCTTTTAATTTAACCGCATGGACTGGATTGGATGCTCTTACGCATGCAATTGAAGCGTATTTGGTTCCTGACTTTAACCCTATCTATGATGCAATGGCATTGGAATCGTTACACCTCATATGGAAATATTTGCCAAGAGCATGTGATAATCTTAATGACTTGAACGCAAGATCGGGAATGCTTATAGGGTCATGTATGGCCGGTGTGTCATTTTTAAAGGGTCTGGGGTTGGTTCATGCAATATCTCACATGATTGGCGCGGAGTTTAACACTCATCACGGCTTGACCAATGCTATTATTTTGCCAACGGTCTTAGATTTTAACTTGGTGAATATGGGTGAAAAGACAAATAGAATAACCAAATCACTTGGTTTAAAGGAAGATACCCAGCATCATTTAATTTCATGTATTAAACAATTATTAACACAATTAGAAATCCCGGAGTCACTCTCAGAAATTGGAGTCCCTGATAGCTGTGCCAAAAGGATTGCAAAAAAAGCTATGTTTGACACAGCTACGTCAACAAATCCGGTTAAGGTGATCGTTACCGACATTGAAAAATTAATAAACGCGTCAATTATTAGTTAAAGAATTCATATTTTTAACCTGTTATTTTTCTTTCACAAATGTGAAATCATTCTGTCACTTTGCTGATCTATTTATGTGTTCAGGAAGTGAAATCATGCATCTACAAGTATCAAAACTTAAAAAAGAATTTGGTTCGACAGTCGCAATAGATAGTGTTTCTTTTGAATCTACTAAAAATGAGTTCATAGGTATCATCGGTCGTTCTGGCGCAGGAAAGTCAACGCTCCTCCGGGTTTTAAATAGACTGACTACTGAAACTGAAGGGAAAGTGTTTGCCGGGAGCATAAATATTCTGGAGCTCAAGGGTTCAGAGAAAAGGCAATGGCAATCTCAATGCGCAATGATTTTCCAGCAATTTAATTTAGTGCCTCGCTTGGACGTGATCACAAACGTCATATTGGGTCGCTTGTTCTACCAGTCTACTTTGCGGTCAACACTCAGATTTTTTACTAAAGAAGAGCGTTCGGATGCCCTTGATTTGATGAATCGTTTCGGTGTCGCTCCTACAGCTTTGCAAAGAGCAGAAACTTTATCTGGAGGTCAGCAACAGAGGGTAGCGATCTGTAGAGCGATGATGCAAAATCCAAAAATAATTTTAGCAGATGAGCCAATTGCATCCTTGGATCCATTAAACGCACGGCTAGTAATGGAAGCACTGCAATCAATTAATTCGAACGAAAAAATCAAAGTGATATGTAATTTGCACACTTTAGATACAGCAAGAACATATTGCGACAGGATTATTGGAATGCGGTCTGGAGAGATAGTGTTTGACGGCAAGCCGAGTGAATTGAGCGATGCGAAAGCGAGAGAAATTTACGGTGTTGAGACTGACGAGGCATTCGAAGCGTCAATAACCTCAACGTCCTTAAATAAATCCCACATAGGGATTGCAAGTTAATATTTAAAATGAGGAGTTCACGATGTTAAAGAAGTTTTTTTTAGTATCTACTTTGCTGCTATTTTTTGGAGCAACCTATGCTGAGCCTAATCCAAACTACAAGGGCCCAACATACGATCTAAGTAAAATACAACCAGAGTTTAGAATTGGTTTTTTAGGGGATGAAGCCGCACAAGATATAATTGCAAGGAACCAGTGCTTGCCACCGTACTTTGAAGCTGCGTATGGAGTTCCAGCAAAAATGTTTACGTTTACTGACTACGCTGGAACGATGGAGTCAATGCTAGGTGGTAATATAGATTATGCATGGTTTGGTGCATCGGGCTATGCCGGAATGTACTTAGCAGATCCTGACGCAGTCGTCCCAGTGTTGACAAGAATGCAACCAACTGGAGATACAGGCTATTATTCAATAATGGTAACCTTAAAGGATTCAGGGATAAACAATCTTGATGATATGAAAGGTAAAGTGCTCGGCTTTGCAGATCCGAATTCAACCTCAGGATACCTAATCCCATCAGTTGAATTACCTGACATTTACAATATAAATATGGCTGAATACTTCAAAGATACCCCTTTCATGGGAGGGCACGAAAATGGAGTGCTCGGCGTGTTGAACGGTGATGTGGATGCGGCAGTAACTTGGGTGTCAGGCGTCGGTGAATGGGACGAGGGCTACTCTTCAGGTAACTTAAGAAGAATGGTTGAAAAAGGTCTGCTTAATATGGACGATATAAAGCAAATATGGTCGTCAAAGCTTATCCCGAACGGTCCAATGGTTATGCGAAAAGCTATACCAAAAGAAGCAAGAGACGTAATGGTTGGCATGAAGCAGTGGATTCACGAAAACGACCCGAAGTGCAGCGAAAATATTGCAAACGGTATAGTAAGAGCGTGGGTTCCTGTTGATCACTCCTTTTATGAGGTGGTTGTGAAGGCCAGAAAGGCTAAGCTCGAAGCTAAGAAGAAAAACTAAGTACTTCATAGTAATGGTTTTATAATGTGCCCCAAAAAAAGGGGCACATTACTCCTTTAAAAAAAGAATTATTTTATGTCACAAAACGCAATAACAATCGAAAGTCTTGAAGAAAATCTAAAAGTTTTAGCAAGACAAAGAGCGATTTATTCGGTCCTCTTTATCGGTGCTATAATTTTTATAGTTGTGAGTGGTGTTGGTGTTGCCAATCAATATAATGCTGGAAGTTTTACAAGAGGAGTCGAGAATTTTTTTGACTACCCGGTGGATCTTTTCAGTGATGCCTTTGAGGCTGGTTGGGGATGGTTTGGTATAGTCTTAAGTTTTATCCCCGCTTTATTCGAGACTTTTTCCGCTGCAGTGTTTTCTACCGTAGTTGGTGCTTCGATCGCATTAATCCTATGTCCCTTGGCCACCATTAACCTTTCGCCAAATCAGGTTACCGTACAGATCGTAAGAAGGACCTTTGATATTCTCAGATCTTTTCCAGAGTTAGTTTTTGCGTTAATATTATTATATCTCATGGGAAAATCGATCGTTCCCGCCATTATAGCGGTAACTCTTCATACAATTGGAGCGATGGGTAAACTTTTTTCGGAAGCTATAGAAAATATTGATATGAAACCAGTAGATGGTCTCAAATCTGTGGGAGCTAGCTGGTACCAGATTATTTGCTTTGCTGTTTATCCACAGGTATTACCGTTGGTTCTCTCCTACTCTCTTTTAAGATTGGAGATAAATGTCAGGGCCTCTACTATTTTGGGTTTTGTAGGAGCTGGGGGAATTGGAGCATATTTAACAGCATCACTTCAATGGAGATATGGAGACGAAGTGTTAGCAATTATGTTTCTACTCGTAGCAACAATAACTGCTTTGGATTATTTTTCATCATATGTCCGACATAAGCTCATTGGGAAGATTTCAGCATGAGTATTACGGTAGATGATAGAGGGGTTTCTTTTCAAGAGATCTATCAAAGCGTTGAAAAAAAAGCATACTACCAGAAGCTAATTACCCTGGTGTCCATAGGAGGGATTCTATTATATTTTGTGTTTTCGATTATTCAGTTTGATTTAGGCAGTATATCGAGAAAATGGAGTCCAGACAGAGCATCGCGATTATTTTTGGATACATACGCGCACAAAGACCATGTGGTAATGAACTGGAAGGACACTTCGAAAATATCTGTTAATTTTGAAGGAGATTATAGATATCAGTACCCTAGTTTCCCTGAGTGGTTAGAACGCATAGGAGATGGGAAAGACATCGCTATCCTTACCTTTAACAGTGGTAGCAAGGCAATCTTTAGAGACGATAAAATAATTTTCGAACAAAGTAAGAGTGAAGATAGAAAATTTATTTTTGGAATAGGGAACAATGGAAAGCCTTACGCAGAAGCTTATGATAACGATGGAAACGAAAAAGATCTTCCTAACTGGATAAGAGTTACTGAGTCAAAGGTAGAAGTAAGACCATCACTTTACGAGAGGATTCAAATTTATAAGAGAAAGGTGGAAGTACATAGATATGAATTCGGATGGAAGTATTTTTGGTTCGATTTTTTCAGCCCACTGAAAGATTATTCGCTTCCAGAGGCCTTATCGCTCATTTTTAGTAATGAAAGAATAGAACCTGACAAAACTAATTTTGAATTAGTTTTCTCTGAAATCAGTGATAACGAACAATGGATGCACGGTACAGTCCTGTTCTCGATCTTGGAAACATTGCTTATGGCTGTTTTGGGCACGCTTTTGGCGTCTTTGCTCGGTTTGCCGCTCGCATTTCTGGCAGCATATAATATAACACCCTTCAAATTTGTTCGATTCTCGCTTCGTAGACTTTTTGATATGCTACGAGGAATAGACATGATCATTTGGTGCTTAATATTTGTAAGATCATTTGGCCCTGGTCTTTTCACAGGAATATTTGCGATAGCTTTCACCGATACAGGAACGTTGGGAAAGTTGATGTCGGAAGCAATAGAAAACGCTGATAATAAACAGCAGGAGGGTGTCAAATCTACTGGAGCATCAACTATACTACAGCATAGATTTGGTATTATTCCCCAGATAATGCCTGTTTTTATATCTCAGTCACTATACTATCTGGAATCCAACACAAGAGGAGCGGTTATATTAGGTGCTATGGGCGCTGGAGGTATAGGTCTTCAACTTCTTGGGGCTATAAGAACGGGTAATGATTTTGAAAACGTTGGTTATATGGCAGTGTTAATTGTGCTACTGGTAACAGTCATGGATCAAATGTCAGCATTTTTGAGACGTTTTTTAATTGGAATAGAAAAAAATTAAAAGGAGGTTTGGATGAAGGTTTTACTGACATTTTTTGTGTTATTTTGTAGTGTCACTCTCGGTTTCGGTCAGGAACAGAAGGCTGGCAATGAGGCCAGTAGAAATACAGAGGAAACGTTTCAAAAGATAATTGACCAATGTGATAATACAGAGATTTTAGTTCTTAGAGCAAAAATTAGACTTGAAATCAGTAGAGCTACTGAGTCCGCTGGGAAAGACGCAATGGGAATGTTAGAAAGTGCATACAAAGTTTGTGGTGAAGGACAAGTTGAAAAAGCTGTTGAAATGGCAAAAAATGCTTATGAAATTGCTCGACAAGGAGTTACGGATAAATTTGGTCAGGTAGGAGATAATGCGGTGACTGAAGTTCAAAAAAACAGTGAGGATAAAAAAATTAATAAGGAAGAACAAAAACCTTGGTGGAAGTTTTGGTGAATTAGACTTTCAAGACCAAAGCATGACCAAAAATCTCTTAATCGAAAAACCGCTTATACATCAAGAGTGCAGCATAAAGAATAGCAACTTTGGACGCTTTGTAGAGATTGGAATGGGTACGCATCTTATAAATGCGTTTGTCGGTGATTACTCTTACTGTGCAAGATATTGTGATTTTGCGAATGTTGAGATTGGGAAATTCTCTAATATAGCAAGCTTCGTTAGGATCGGTCCAACAGACCATCCTATGGATAAAGCATCTTTGCACCATTTTCTTTACCGCTCTAATGATTACTGGAAGGACCAGAAAGAGGATCACGAATTTTTTGCTGCCCGAGAATCAAGAATGGCTAATGTTGGCCATGATACCTGGTTAGGCCATGGCTCAATTATTAAACCAGAAGTAATTATTGGACATGGCTCAATTATTGGAGCAGGAAGTGTTGTTACAAAAAATATTAAACCATATTCAATAGTGGCAGGGAATCCTGCAAGGCTTATAAGAATGCGATTTAACGATAAAGTTGTTGATCAACTTATGGAAATGTCTTGGTGGGATTGGGATCATGATACGATAGGTCAACGGTTAAAGGATTTTAGAGAACTTTCAGTAGAGAGCTTCATAGAGAAGTTTTCTTAAGCAGCGCTTAAACTACCCACGAGCTCATCAGACACAAAAAAAGGAATTCCCCTACAGAAGACAGCGACAATTTTTCTATTATCGGGGTTTAATATCAGTAAGTCAGCTCGGGCATTATCTACTAACTCTCCTCTATCAGCTAAATTTAAAAGCCTAGCTGGATTAGTCGAGATCATCTTATACGAGTTCTCAAATGACCTAACCTTCATATCAGCCATCTTCCATACCGACTCTAAGAGCGCTGGGTAGTAGTAATCAGAAACCAAGCAGTCAACTAGATCACTTTTAACTAAATTTATTGCATCTATGTTTCCAGCTTGTGATCCTCCTCTCATGATATTTGGTGCTCCCATTATGACACCGTTGTTATTTTTCTTTGCTGCCTCAGCCGCTTGCAAAGTTGTTGGAAATTCGCAGATGTAAGCCCCGAGTGAATTATAATACTCTCTGTCTGAAGGGCTATCGTCATCATGTGATCCAAGGGTAATGTTTCTTCTTTTCAGTTCTCCTGAGAGTTCGTCAAGAAACCCCTTAACTCTCACATTATTCTTCAAGTAACCCTTTACAATGTTCATATGTTGCTCGCCAGTTCTACCTGTTTGACCAGCCCAAGCCTCGATCCTCGGTTTATCGTTTTCCCACTTTTTAATTGCCTCAGGCAAATGGTTATTAAAGACTAAGTAATCAATATTAAATTGATCTATAAGATCAATAAGATATTTTTTCTCGTCAATCAGGTGTGTTTCAAATCTTATTTGAAGCCGTAGATCGGGCATAAAGTCATTTTTTAGTATTTTTAAAGACGTTAGCAATTCAGTAGTAAACTCAGGACTTCTGTATCCACCTTCCCAAGAATAGCATTGGGCTAAATAGGCAGTGGTAATTCCATTATATATTAATTCGTTACTTAAATTTTTGAGGGCTATTGTATGTTTTACCGGAGCGGAAGGTCTTGGGAATAAGTGGCGTTCGAAGCCATCCCCATGAAGATCTATTATTCCGGGAAGAATGTAGAAATTCCCCATTTTATAATGCCTGTATGGGCTACTCTCCCTATCTAATTGAATTTTACCTTGTTCAATGGTTAAGCTTCCCTTTTGAAGCTTGCCATCAATTAAAACGTTAGAGCTAGAGAAAGAAAAATCTGAAAACATAGTGTCGGTGTACATTTAAATTATGACAAGAATGTTACAAAAAGTTTACAAAAATTTCTCAATTTTTAAGGTTACTTTCCTAATACTACTGATATCGTCATAGAATGACTTTGTGGAAGATTTTCATTACATTTCTTTCTTTAGGCTTTACATCCTTTGGAGGACCTACCGCCCATATAGGTTTTTTTAGAGAAAAGTTTGTAGAGCGGATGAAGATTATCGATGATATGAGATTCACGCATTTACTATCGATAACACAAGCATTGCCAGGACCAACTTCGAGTCAATTAGCATTAGCTATTGGGTTGCAGCAAGGAGGGATTATTAGTGGTCACCTAGCCTTATTAGCATTCAGCCTACCATCAACTTTTATAATGATTGCTTTTGCTCTATTTATATCCAACGATTTGGTGGTTTTAAGTTCCTTAACTATTGTTGGATTATCGTCCATCTCTATTCCTATCGTGGGGAAGGCGGTCTATTCAATGTTTAAGATGTTTTGTAATGATAACTTGGACAAAATAGGGTTTATAATTTTTTCCGGTATTTTAATTTTTACTAACTTATTACTATACCCTATCGCGATTCTTCTTATTGGCTGGATATATGGTGTGCTTTCAACCAATGACACTGTTAAAGGACCAAACTTTTCTAACCAGTTGAAAATAGGGAACAGTATACATTCTATTCTCTGTCTTTTTATTCTTGTGATTTTATTAATTTTTTCGAATGTTATCAGTTTAGAAGGCGTTCCTGCAATATGCCGGGACTTTTTCAATATGAGTTTTTTGGTTTTTGGAGGTGGTCACGTTGTGCTCCCGTTGTTAGAGGGTGTAGTTGTCCAGAATGGCTTTATATCTTCGGAAGATTTTATGCTTGGCTATGGAATGGCCCAAGCTATTCCTGGACCACTATTTTCTTTTGCTGCGTATCTTGGTGCTCTATTAGGCGACGTGTCAGATCAGAAAAAGCTCTTGTACTCATTAATTCTACTAATTTCTCTTTATGGCTCCACCTTACTTCTCGTAGCTCCTGCAATAAACTTTTGGAATGTTCTTCAAAGACATAGAGTTTTTCTGCGGGGAATAAGGGGAGTAAATGTAGCTGTAACCTCAATTCTATTTGTAAGTTTTTTGGCTTTTGTTATACCATCGATAGCAACATCAGAAACATCGATTATTTTAATTCTAATTTCCTTCATCCTGATTTTTTATCTACGGATGTCACCTTGGCTATCTCTTATTTTTTTAGGCCTTATCGGCGCTTGCTTCACTCAACTTAAACATTACGGATTGGATTTAAATACATTGACGAATATTATTTAAACCCAGATCTATTGACGTGAACCGTGTTAGATATAAGAAGGCCTTGCCTGATTTTCTCGGCCTTTTTTACTTTTCCTAAAGCGTAAGCTTTCAATAGCTTAGTTTGCTTTTTTCTGAAAAAATTCTCTGATTTTACTGTTCGAAACCTCATTTTTCCCCTCAATCTGACTTTTTTTACAAATTATGATACATATAAATATAAAAAAATCAACAATAATAATGCTTTACTTAGTCATATTTTTGTCATATAAATGTCATCATAATGTATTATTCAAAAAAATACGCTAAGAAATCCCCATACATTTTAATAGTCATAGCATTTGTCTCGCTTTTAATAATCGATGCAAATGGTAAAAAAAGAGACGAAGATGATATTAGTTTCACGGAGCTCAGTTTCAATAAGGTAATGGCCTACTCGGGCCATCCGGAATATCAATACAAATTAGGAAGGGCTTATGATAAAGGGCTGTTGGTGTCACAAAATAATGTTGTGGCTATAAAATGGTATAAGAAAGCAGCAAAAAAAAAGCACCCTAAAGCTATGACTAACTTAGCATATTTTTATGATCAGGGCTTAGTGCTAGAAAAAAACAAAAGTAAAGCGCTGGACCTATATTTGGATGCTGCAAGGTTAGGTAATTCGGTGGCTCAATACAATGTAGCTCTCATGTATGAAAGTGGAGAAGGATCTCTAGTAGATCTTTCAAAAGCAAAATATTGGTACCTTGTGGCTGCTGAGGGTGGAGATTACCATGCACAATATAACTTGGCGCTATTACTTGAAACCGGTAAATGCATCAAGCAAGACCTCAAGAGAGCTCTTTATTGGTATGAAAAAGCTGCCTCATCAGGCTTAGTAGAGGCACAATTTAATTTAGGCTACATGCATCATATGGGAATCGGCACGAAGCAAAGCTTTTCCCAGGCAATGAAGTGGTATTTGTCAGCTGCTGATAATGGTGATAATGATGCAAAGTTCAATTTGGAGCAAATAAGGATTTTTCTTAAAGAAAAAGCTCATAGAACTTAATCTGTCATGCTCTTGTCATAATTTTCAAATAGAGATCAAATCATAGGTTTGAGAAAACCGGTTTAATTTTAACCTGTATGAGTAAGCATGTTGCTAGGCAGATCTAAATGGTTAAGCTATTTAGCAAAATCATCCGAATCCGATCTCGTTGGGTTGTATGAGTCTACTGGGTTAGATCCGAGCTATACTTATCTGAGAAAACCGGAAATAGGCACAATTATGGCGACAGCGAGGATTGGAAATACTGGGCAAAAATTTAATGCAGGCGAAATTTCCGTTACGCGATGCTCTATTCAATTAGAAGACGGTAAGATAGTTGGTCATGGATATGTGCAAGGTAGAAGTAAAAAGAAGTCGACCGTTGCTGCGCTGTGTGACGCTTTAATGCAAAGCGATAAGAGGACCTTAATTGAAAGTAAAATTGTAATAAAACTAAAAGAAATAGAGAAAAAAAGACATGACTTAATTAAAAGAAAAGCAGAAAAAACAAAGGTGGACTTTTTTACTCTTGTGCGTGGAGAAGACGAAAAATGACAAATCCGCTTCCCTTCTTCCAAGACCAGTCCAAGGATGCTGCTAGAGCTTTTAGGATGGCTTTGAAAGCGATGGCAATGCCAGGAAAAATTCAGAATTTTCAGGTTATTGATGGGCTTCCCACACCTCTATCTATCGCTGGTGCAACGCTTATATTAGTTTTTTGTGATTTTAATACTAAGATTTTTTTGGGAGAGACCTTTCGCAATAAAAATGTCGAGGATTGGATAAATTTTTATACCGGTGCAAAAATTTCTGGCGATAAAAATGTTGATTTCGCAGTGGGGCATATACAGGAACTACTACCTTTTCACGAATTTCCTATTGGTACGGACGAGTATCCTGACAGGTCGGCCAATATTGTGATTGAAAACACAAGCAATGATGTAAAAAGTTTTTCTATAAATGGACCAGGGATTAAAGAGACGCTTCATGTAGAGCTCCCGGAAAAGATTATTGAAAGAGAAAGTGCTATTAGTTTTCCTTTAGGAATTGATATTTTTTTGACAAAAGAAAATTTGGTTATGGGACTGCCTAGAACAACAATTGTAGAGACATAATATGTATGTAGCGGTAAAAGGAGGCGAAAGAGCGATTGATAATGCACATCGGTGGCTGGAGGATGAGCGTCGAGGAGACAGAAAAGTCACAGATCTGAGTGTCGATCAAATAAAGACTCAATTATCTTTATCAATAGCAAAAGTGATGGCTGAAGGTTCGCTATTTGATCCTGAGCTTGCGTCTTTAGCAATAAAGCAAGCTAGAGGAGATTTAATCGAAGCGATTTTTTTAATAAGAGCATACCGAACAACCTTACCAAGATTTGGAGTTGGGAAGCCTATAAATACGGACAAAATGATTGCTAAAAGAAGAATATCAGCGACGTTTAAGGACATTCCAGGAGGCCAGCTTCTTGGACCGACTTTTGATTACACTCATCGACTTTTAGATTTCAAACTATTAGCTGATGGCAGCATCGATGAATTTGAGCCTGGAAAAGACACTGAACAAATGTTCCAACACGTCACTCAGTTCCTAAATAATGAAGGAATTATTGAGACAGAAGAGACATCATCTAGTGAAGCGGACTCGCCTGATCTCACTCGACAGCCTTTGGAAATTCCGGCTAATAGAGCATTGCGGCTACAGGCTCTTACTCGAAGCGATGAAGGGTTTTTATTAGGTATGGCATACTCAACCCAAAGGGGGTTCGGAAGAAATCATCCATTCGTTGGTGAGCTAAGAATAGGACTTATATCTGTCGAATTTGAAATCCCAGAGCTAGGGTTTAATATAGAGATAGCTGAGATAGAGATCTCAGAATGCGAGACGGTTAATCAATTTCTGGGCTCGAAGATCCATCCCCCTAAATTCACTAGAGGCTATGGTTTTGTTTTTGGTCAATCGGAGAGAAAAGCGATATCGATGGCTTTAGTTGATCGCGCTTTACGTTGGAAAGAATTGGGAGAGGTTAGCGATGGTGCCCCTGCTCAAGATGAAGAGTTTGTTCTATATCATGGAGATAATATTCAAGCGACTGGTTTTGTAGAGCATATCAAACTTCCTCATTACGTCGATTTTCAGGCAGAACTAGAGCTAATTAGAAAGATAAGAAAGACAGCTTTTGAGGCAAAAAAAGATGAGTAACTCAGAAGAGGATTTCAATTTTGCATACCTTGATGAGCAAACCAAGAGAATGATAAGAAGGGCTCTAATAAAAGCGATATGCATTCCAGGATATCAGGTGCCCTTTGCAAGTAGGGAAATGCCAATGCCTTATGGTTGGGGTACTGGCGGCGTTCAGGTCACAGCAGCATGCTTGCAAGAAACAGATGTATTGAAGGTCATAGATCAGGGTTCAGATGACACAACCAACGCAGTCTCTATAAGAAAATTTTTTGAAAGAGTAGCTGGTGTAAAAACTACTGAAAACACTGGAAAAGCATCTGTAATTCAAACCAGACACCGCATTCCCGAACAAGTTTTATCAGAAGATCAAATACTTGTTTATCAAGTTCCAATCCCAGAGCCCTTAAGATTTTTAGAGCCTAGAGAGACCGAAACAAGGGTTATGCACGCATTAGAGGAATATGGCTTGATGCATGTTAAATTATATGAAGACATATCTATTAACGGGGAGATTTCGACAGCATACGCTTATCCAGTAAAAGTAAACGATCGTTATATAATGGATCCATCACCTACACCAAAATTTGATAACCCAAAAATGAATTTTTGCCCGGCAATTCAGCTTTTTGGAGCTGGGAGAGAACAAAGGATTTACGCAGTTCCTCCATATACTAAGGTTATAAGTCTTGATTTTGAAGATTATCCATTTGAAGCCTCAAGAGCCGAGAAGACTTGTGAAATATGTGGTGCCACCAATACATATCTCGATGAAGTAGTTATTGATGATAAGGGAACTAGAATGTTTTCATGTTCAGATAGTGATTACTGCAATAGTAGAAAAAGTTAAACAATGGAACAGATTTTAAAAGCTAAGGCTATAGATAAGAAATTTGGCAGTGTATATGCTTGCGACAACTTAAGTATAGAGCTTTATACTGGTGAGGTCGTTGGAATTGTTGGAGAGTCTGGCTCTGGCAAATCAACTCTTCTAAATTGCTTGTCTGGAAGCTTGGTACCAGATGGTGGTAATATAACATATTTGGATAGAGATAATAATTGGTTGGATCTACTGTCTTTGCCGGAACCCAGAAAAAGAAACCTACTGAGAACCGAGTGGGCCTTTGTCCACCAAAACCCTCGAGATGGTCTTAGAATGGCAGTGAGTGCTGGAGGGAACATTGGCGAAAGACTAATGGCAATAGGTTATAGAAATTACTCCCAAATTAGGGCTGAAGCCACCGAATGGATCGAAAAGGTTGAAATAGATGCAATCAGACTGGATGACAAACCGAGTATTTTTTCTGGTGGAATGCAACAAAGACTTCAGATTGCTAAAAATCTTATAACGAAACCTAGGCTAATATTTATGGATGAACCTACAGGTGGGCTTGATGTATCTGTCCAAGCAAGATTACTTGATCTCATAAGATCTTTGGTTAGAGAATTAGGATTGTCAGTAATAATCGTAACGCATGATCTTGCAGTTGCGAGGTTCATGGCAAATAGATTGATTGTTATGAAAAATGGTAAAATAGTTGAAACTGGATTAACCGACCAAGTTTTGGATGATCCACAGCATTCCTACACGCAATTACTTGTCTCCTCAATACTAAAGGTGTAAAAATGTTGGAAGTAAAAAATGTTGCAAAATCCTTCAATCTAAAGAACTTAGACAAAGGGAAATTTTCAGTTATTAGAGATGCTTGCTTTAATGTTAATTCGGGGGAATGTGTTGCATTGATAGGTAACTCTGGTTGTGGCAAATCAACTTTAATGAGAATGATTTACGGTAATTATGTATGTGCAGTTGGAAAGATTTATATAGATAAGGAAAATATCCTTGATTTAAAAGCCATTGAAATGTCGATATTAAGAAAACAAAAAATGGGGTATGTAAGTCAATTTTTAAGAGTTTTACCGAGAGTAAGCACCATAGATTTGGTTATGGAACCTCTTCTTGATCAATTTGAAAGTCGCGCCAGAGCGAAGGATATCGCTGAGACATTATTGTCTAGGCTAAATTTAAGCTCTAAGTTATGGCACCTCTCGCCACTGACTTTTTCAGGAGGGGAACAACAAAGGGTAAATATTGCTATTGGCTTTTCTAAAGACTACAAGTTGCTTCTTTTGGATGAGCCGACGGCAAGCCTCGATCGTGAAAACAAAAGAATTGTTATGGATATGATTTCAGAAAAAAAAGAAAAAGGGTCGGCGATACTTGGTATCTTTCATGACAAAGAAGTAAGAGATAAAGTGTGTGATCGAGAAATAGATGTAAGCAACTTTTCAGCAAGCTGAGAGAAATCTATTATGCGTAAAGGAACATTATTTACAGTGGTAGGCCCTTCTGGAGTGGGGAAAGATTCAATTCTTAATGCTGCTAAGAATAAAGTCGATGCATATTTTCCTAAAAGATATATTTCTAGAAGTGCTGAGGTCGACAACGAAGACTTTATTAAAGTGGATCAGTCTCAAATAGATATTTTATTAAAAGAAAAAAGAGTAGCTATTCATTGGTATGCGCATAATAACTTTTATGGGATACCTATTGATATTATATATCACCTTAATAAGGGAACAAACGTAATTTTCAATGGATCTAGACATGCTATTAAGGAATATAAGCAGCAATTTCCAGAGTTGAAAATAATTTACATTGATGCTAAAGAAGAAATCGTTCTGGAAAGATTGAAAAAAAGAGCTAGAGAAAATGCAAAGGATATTCAACTAAGGTTAAAAAGGGCGAAATTTGATATTCCAACGGGCTCAATTATTATCAACAATGAGGATGATCTAGATAAAGCAGTTATTCAATTATTATCTGTAATGCATTAAAGCAGCGAAAATCTTTTCAGTTCACAAAAATACCTATCATCCCTTTGCCCAAAAAGACAGATATCTAAAAAAGGTAAGGGATATCCGATAACTTCTTGAAAATTTAATTCTATTGTGTCTCGAATATTTTTCTCTTCACCCAACCTTATTTCTCCGGTTAATGTAATGTGAAATTTATATCTATTAAAGACATATGGATAACCCCACTTCTTTAAGTTTTCCTCCTCTTCAAAGTCAAGTCCACTAGCTCTTCTTTTTTCTAGTTCTGTGGATGTGGGAGGTTCTCTAAACTTATCTAGAGTTAAAACGCAATCATCTGCTAAAGATTTTAGTGCCTTAGGGCTTCTTTCAGGGACTAAAGCATAAAATCGGCCAAGCTTTTTCAAGACTGGATTTTGGATTATAAACCTACTATGTCGCTTTGAAATTAATTCCACATCGCTAATGAGATCATTGTATGAATACTTATCTTTTAGGACAAATGGTGCTTTGAGCGTGCCATGCAAGCCATATATCCTTGCTTTTTCCGTGATAGACTTTAAGTCAACAAATTTTGGGTTTTTTATTTTCTTGTGATTGGTAATCTTACCTTTCTTTGGATTCCAGCCTAACCATTGAGACCCAACTTTATCGAGAAATGTATCTGGATAGGGAGAAAAATAAATTGCGTATCTGGAATAATTTGTCATAAAAATGTCCTAATAACAGAGTACAAAAAATTTGGAATATTTATATGAAACTTTTAAGTCAAGAGTATGAATTTATATGCATGAATTTATTTTAAGCAATGCACGTCTCGTTCTGGAGAACGAAGTAGTAAACGGAAGCATCAGGGTAGCGGATGGGGTCATTAAAGAGGTTAACTCTGGAAAAGGATTTATACGTGGTTCTTTCGATTGTAATGAAAATTATTTATCACCAGGCCTGATTGAACTACACACAGACAATTTGGAAAGACATATGCAACCAAGAGCAAATGTTAAATGGCCAATAAAGGCTGCGATTTTATCACATGATAGAGAACTAGAAAGTGCTGGTATTACGACTGTTTTTGACGCATTGCGAGTTGGTTCGATAGTGTCAGATAAAAGGGGTAACTATCTTAAATATGCTAGGCAAGTTACGGACACCATTAAGGAGCTCAGAGCAGAGAAAAGCCTGAAAATAAGTCATTTTACGCATCTTAGAGCAGAAGTTTGTTCTGAAACTTTGGAAATCGAATTGGAAGAGTTTACCCCAGAAGACCGAGTTGGAATAGTTAGTTTAATGGATCATACTCCGGGCCAAAAGCAATTTAGAGACTTAGATAAAATGGCAGAGTATTTAAAGGGAAAATACTCTATGAGTCCAAAAGATTTGGAAGATCATTTTGAACGTCTTTATAAAATAAAAAAGGCTTGGGGAGATAGAAACCATGCCGCAACTTTAAGTGCGAATAAAAGACTTGGCGCTATTCTCGCAAGTCATGACGACACGACAGAGAATGATGCAATTACATCAATTGAAAATGGATGTAAAATCGCCGAGTTTCCAACAACTGTTGAAGCTTCAAAGGTATTAAATCGATCATCAATTAATATTATCATGGGAGGACCAAACATTCTGAGAGGGGAGTCCCACTCCGGAAACGTCGCGGCTAAGGACCTTGTTTCCATGGGTTGCTGTAACATTCTTTCATCGGATTATATGCCTTCTTCACTGCTAATGGGAGCGGTAAAACTTGGAGATATTTTGGGAGATTTTGCAAAGGGAATAAAGGCGGTTACTGAGACACCAGCAAAAGCAGCTAATCTAAATGATCGTGGTTTGATTAAGATTGGTATGCGAGCTGATTTACTTCTTTTTGATGTAAAAAATAATTTTCCTATAATTCAAAGGGTGTGGACTCCTAATTCTACTCAAAGCCCACATATCTTTCATGAACGCCAGTGAAAAGGGATTTTAGTATCTGCGATATACCATAGGTTATTTTCAGTATCATATCTGGTCACATATTCGAATTATATTACTACCGGGTTTCATTTGACAGTAGATATCATTAATTCAATTTTCCAACTTCTTCAAAAGGGCCTAGACAATAAATTTAAGCTGCAGACTAAATCGTAGACCAATGGATCTATCTTTTGTAAAATGCAACTTTAGAAGAGCTATAGAGTCACGTCGTGGGTGGGGCGGACGTTTAGACCAATAAATTTTTCGAGAGCTAAAAATGAAAAAAATCATAGTCTTTTCAGATATTCACTTAAACTCTGCTGATGAACCAAGTTTAAAAAAATCATCTCAAAAACTTGAGAAAGCTATACTGCACTTGCAAGGCAATCATAATGATTTTGATACGCTAGTCTTTACAGGCGACTTAGCGGATAGTGGTAAAATTGAAGAATATAGTGCCTTAAGAAATTTGGTCTCGGTAATAAATAGACCCATAAAATTTATGCTTGGAAATCACGATAACCGAAAGAACTTCCTCGATGTATTTCCATACTACCAACCAGATCATAATGGATTCTTACAGAGTAGTGAGGCTTATGAAAATCTTGATTTTATATTCTTAGATACGCTTAAAGATCCTCACAATGACATACCCAAAAGCTGTGGTTACTTATGTGAAAAAAGACTCGACTGGTTGAGTCAAAAACTTAAAGAAGCGGATCATAAAAAAGTAATTTTGTTTATGCACCATCCCGCTTTTACAACGGGAATGCAGGCTATGGACTTACTAAGACTAAAAAATTCCCACGATTTTTTTTCAACTATAAAAAATTTCAATAATGTAAACCATCTAATATCTGGTCACATACATCGAAGTATGTGTGGTCTTTACGAAGGATATAATTTCTCCACGTTCAAAAGCATAAATCAGCAAATGGTCCTAAAGTTCAAAGCTGATCGAGTAGAATATGCCAAAGGTGAAAATTCGGGATATGGCATTATCCTACTGGATGGTAAAAACTATACCATCCATAACGAAGAGGTAAATTAATCCTTTGAAAAACCTTTTTTGCGATGCTAAACAATTGTCAGAATAAACGGGAAACGACTTGGGCTATGTGAAAACTTTAATAAAGATGGAAGAGTTTATAGCAGAAGAAGTATTACATTAATTCAAGAAATAACTATTAAATAATTTAACAAAGCAGAAGGTTGAAATTCTTTGTTTAGTGGATTTTCAGCAATATAGTTGTTTAGTACCTTTTGTGATATCCCAACAATCATATCTGCCATATTCTTTCTCGTGAAACCCCGTTTCTATAATTGCAAATACCGAGCTTGCTGAAATCACTTGCTAAGTTATTTTTTTAGTTAGTCGCATTTATGTAATAATTTTATGATATCAACCAAATCAATTTATAAAAAATCGAGGCAATGTTGATGAAAAATTATTTTTTGTTAAATGTTTTAGATAACGAGCCGTTTGATGAAGGCAAAGAGTATTGTACTGCGGCGGAGTATTTTCAATATTTATGCGATTATTACTCGAAATTTCAAAAAGAAAACCCAGATGAATATGTATTTCTTTATGGAGATAGATTTCCAGAAGAGTTGGCCTACTTCGAACTCGATAAAGGAATGCAAGATGATATTGTCCATTAATTTTGAGTAAAATTCATAATTTTGCCATTACCTATAGCTACCGCTTGGTCTAGCCTTTCAACGCATGGGACGCATGGGATGCTCATGTAGCATGTTCTTGGAGTGAGCAGCAGATGGTAAGTTACTTTAATGTATCAAAAAGAAAACGGCCCAGTGGGAAGGGAAATACACGCGACTGTTTGGGTATTATCTATCTTATTAATGTTAAGATTTATTACATTCAGATAAAAATTTTTTAAACCATCACTTGAGTTAATAATTTTCATTCAATCTAAATTAATTGAAAAAATATAGATAGAATCTGAGAACTTTCTTACGTACAAGTCATTAATTTTTCATAAATTCATCAACAATTTGTTGCATATTTTTTTCATTTTATAAGGCAAAGGAGTCGGCTATGAATTTTAAGAAACTTGAAGCAATGTTTGAAACCGCAAATAATGGAGACGTATCTCTTCTTAAAAAATATTTGTCTGAAAATTTTTTTTGGCGATCAATAACTCAATCAAGTCTTACAAAAAATAAACGTGATAAGTCGGAAACTATCGCCTGGTTCGAAGAACAGCCAAGATCAAATATTGGAAAAATAACTTGTCATTTCGAAAACGATAAAATTATAGTTTACCAACACTCGGTTCCAGATCATGTCGAACCTGATGGAGTGATCTTGGGGTTTGTAAAAATTGAGAAGAATGAAATTATAGAAATGTCTCATGCAAGGGGTAAAAGACCTTTAAGCAAGAAAGGGTAGTCTTGAACTCAGTCCAGTCTGTAGTTCTAGTCGTGAGTTTCTTTATGCTGCCAATACCAAAGATGGTATTAGGATTATTCACCTTGAAAAAAGCAGATACAAGTCGGGATTGTCTATCAACAGCATGGCAACTGCAGTACCACATATCGCGGATCCAATCATTAGTGCTCTGTCGCTCCATTGCATGCCGACATATATCCATCCGATGGCACTAAAGAAATAACACAATTGCCCCAAAATATACATTTTTCCTGATGTAAGAAATACTCCTAATACACACAATAGCATGGCTCCCCATTTAACATACCAATCTCTTGTACCAGTAGGCGTAAGAGGTTTAATGTCATCGTACTCGCCTTGTAATTCTTCTAGCTCTTGAGCAAGCCTCTTTTTTTCAGACGCTAACTCCATTGCTAGTCTTCCTGCTTTAGTAGTTATATTATGTAATTTTCCGTCTTCACCTAATTCAGTGATGGTATCAGCGTCTTTTTCCTTCGACATTTTATTTCCTTTTGAGGATTTAATTTCAATCGCGCCAAAATTTAGCAATACTAATAATTTAGTCAAATAAAAATTAAAAATAGTCTTACAACACGCTTCTAAAGTCCAATTTTATATATTGATTAGCTGTTACATCAATGTATCAAAAAGAAAAGGGCCGTCTGCTTACAACGGCCCAGTTGGGAGGGAAATACATGCGTGTATTTACAGATTGTCTAACTTTTAAATGTTAAAGATTGATGACAATTTGATGAAAATTTTTAAATCATCATTTGAGTTAATAATTTTATTATTCAATCTAAATTTGTTGAAAAAGTACAATCAAAATTTGAGAACTTACTCACGTGGATGTCATTAATTTTTCATAAATTCATCAATTATTTGTTACATCTTTTAACTATCAACAGGCTAGGAGTATTGATTTTGCAAAATAGCAGTCAGACACACCCTGTGTTTTCATTCGCCGACGGGGAAATGGGTGTAATTCCCAACAAAATAATCCGCTACTTAGAAAAATTAACGGGTCAACCGCGTATAGAAAAACTGTATTTTGACTATGTAAATGACAATCTAAATCCAGAATATTTTTGGTCAGATGCACTTGACCGACTGCGTATCGAACTAGATGTTCGTCGAGAGGTTTCAAATGGAATAATGGCATCCATACCGTCTACTGGACGGGTGGTGACCATCGCTAATCATCCATATGGAGTCATAGATGGACTTGCCTTGTGTTCAATTATGGCCGAGGTGCGGCATGACTATAAAATCATTACCCACAGGGTATTGAGACAGGCACCAGCGGTAATGGATAAAATTCTGCCAATAGATTTTGCAGAGACTAAAATTGCGCTTAAAACAAATATGGAGTCTCGTCGCAGAGCGTTGGAGCATCTCAGAAATGGCGGAGCACTTATCATCTTCCCAGCAGGTGCCATATCATTGGCGCCAAATATATTTGGGACTGCGAGTGATGCGCCGTGGAAAACATTTGTTGCGAAATTAGCATTGCAGCCTGACACAACTACTATTCCGTTCTTCTTCGAGGGACGTAATTCAGCGTTATTTCAAATTGCAAGAAGAGTAAGCTTTACTCTTGGTTATTCTCTGATGTTTAGAGAAATTTGTAGAAGAATTGGGACAAATTTAACGGTCACGATGCGCCCCCCCATACACAGTTCCGAACTAGCTGAAATGGAAAACCGGAATGTGGTCACAGAATATCTCAGGGGCCAAACCTATAATTGGTCTTATAAGGCTTTTTAGATATCTGATACCTGTCTACAATCTTGTGAGCATTGGTTAGATGGCTAAAAAATATATCCGTTGCCGACTTCCATGAGAATTTCTCCGCATGCATACGAACAATTTTTCGGTCAATTTTTAGGGCAGCTAGACAGCCTTTCTTTAAGTCATTGTCCAAGATGCCTGCACCAGATTCACCTACGACATCTATTGGACCCGTGACTGGAAAAGCTGCTACAGGCAGACCGCAACCCATTGCTTCTAACAGAACAAGGCCAAAAGTATCTGTTCGACTAGGAAACACAAAAACATCCGCGCGATTGTAGAATGCCGGTAAGTTCTCCGTTGGATGCGCATCATGAAAAATAACTTTGGGATATTTTTTCTTCAGTGTTTTAAGAGCGGGCCCTTCTCCAACAACATGTTTTTCACCTGGTAGATCCAAATCTAAAAATCCACTAAGATTTTTCTCAACAGCTACTCGCCCAACATAAATAAAAACAGGTTTCGTTGCGTTATCCAGTTTTGCGATACTCGCGTTTAGCTTTTCGATGTTTCCAGTGGGTTTCTTAACGTTTCTGTTACATGGATTAAAAATGGTAAGATCAACCCCTCGCGGCCACAATACAGGGTTTCCGATTTGCCATTTTTCTAGGTCTCTTATAACAGTGTTGGTTGGTGCCATCACATTTTTAGCCGGACTGTGAAACCAACGCAAGAGTGCGTATGTAGCTCCAAGCGGCAATTTAGTCCTAGAACGTATATACTCTGGAAAACGGGTGTGGAATGCAGTTGTGAAATCTAAATTATGTGAAGTTGCGTAACGCCGGGCAGCCAGACCAAGCGGCCCCTCAGTTGCAATATGAATTGCGTCTGGTTGAGACACCTGAATTTTTTCAGCAATCTTTTTTCCTGGAAAAATTGAAAGTCTAATTTCCGGATAAGTTGGACAAGGAATCGTACGAAACGATTCAGGGGTAATAAGTTCAGCTTTATGCCCCATCTGGACCAAATGATCGCGTGTTTTTGTTAGTGTTTGTACAACTCCATTGACTTGTGGGTACCACGCATCTGTGATAATTAAAATTTTCACGGACTGTTACTCTTGCTATGTAGTTCACCAAGCGCTGCTGTTGGCCCCCCATCAATCCCGTCTTTCACTGATGATACATCAGCCACTGAAGCAATATTTTTTGAAATTTTATCCCAATTTAGTAATTCCAATTTACCGTCGTAATGCTCTACCAGTGCAGAGCGAGATTCTACCCAATCACCGTCATTTCCGTATATGATTCCGTCTGTAATTTTTAACTCTGGTTTGTGTATATGCCCGCATATAATTCCGCTACATCCGCGCCTTCGAGTTTCTGTTACCATTGCATGTTCAAATGCAGAAATGAATGAAACTGCCAATTTGACTTTAAGTTTTAAGTATTGAGAAAACGACCAATAAGGCAGTTTGAATGCGTCACGCCAAATATTTAGCCAGCGATTCACGCGAAGCAAAATCTGATAAGCTTTGTCACCAATATACGCTAACCAGCGCGCATGTTGAATGACATGGTCAAAAAGATCACCATGCACGATCCACAGTCTCTTACCGTCAGCAGTTTCATGGATGTAGTCAAGGCATATTTTGATCTCACCAAAGGTCACATTAACAAATTGACGCGCTGCCTCATCATGGTTTCCTGGAATAAACACTACATTCGTACCATGACGAGCTTTTCTGAGGAGTTTTTGCACGATGTCATTGTGAGCTTGTGGCCAATACCAACGCTTTTTCAATTGCCAACCGTCGATGATATCTCCGACCAAAAACAAATTTTCAGATCGCGTACACTTTAAAAAACGCAGAAGTTGATCTGTACTGGCGCCAGGAGTACCAAGATGTATATCTGAAATCCAGATACTTCTATAGATCTTGAGGCCATCAAACCGATTATCCACGAACCTGCCTTCTACTCTTAATCATCTAGATTACATCCAAAGTTTTTTTCAAAAATATTTCAGATTAGTAACATTTTTGTGAATAGAAAAACCTTAAAAAAAATACCGACATTTAGTTGATCTCAAATCTTCGACGCAAAAATAAAGCGGAGCTCAGCACAGAGCCCAATAACCAGTCTTTGATGAACAAAAACCTAAATAAAATGTTATTAAAGTAGACTAATCTAAATCAGATTAAGGAGATACCTGCTTTCTCTTTTAGCCATTTACCCATGCAACCAAGCGCTTCTGACCACTTGAACTTTGGATTGGATGAGAAAACTGATGACTAAAAAAATTCATAATAATGTTATCTTTTTGTATTATTTATCTGAATATTATAAGATCTCGATTCCCTCAAAGGGAGAATCTAGTGCCTGTAGAGTTCTCCCTTTTTTCTGAAAAAGAAATAATATCGTGGATCTCTTATGAGGGTATAAAGTTGTCAAAAATTTATTAGGTTTTTGTCACAAAAGCGTTAATGAACTTTTTAATAATTGGGAAAAGCAAGGAGTTAATTATGAAATTTGTTATTAAAACTATATTGTTAATTTGCTTATCCCTAGGGATAGGCTCAGTAGTTTCAGCGAAAAATTACAAAATGGCTGTTACTGATATTGAAGGAATGGATGCTCTTATCTCTGAGTGGGGACCATTCAAGGACGCTTTAGAAAAAGCCACTGGTGATACTTTTGAATTTTTTGCCGTAAGCAATCAAACTGCAACAGCAGAGGCATTGAGAGGAAAGAAATTAGATTTTGCAATAACAGGTCCTGCAGAGTATGTGGCAATTAACAAGCTTACAAACTCTCAAGCAATGATTGCGATTGCGAGACCAGATTATTACTGCGGTATTGTCGTTAAGACAGGAGTAGGAATAATGAAGATGGAAGATTTAAAAGGTAAAGCAGTCTCTTTTGCTAAGCCTGGGTCGACATCTGGACATTTTTGTCCGATGCAAGTGATGATGGACCATGGAGTAGACCCAATGAAAGACATCAAAGTAATCCATACAAAGAAGGCATTGCAACATGCTGGGCTAGAGAGAGGTGATACAGCGGCAATTGGTGTCCGAATTAGCTCTTGGATCAAATATAATAGAACGCCCGAAAATCAAGGTCAGTTCAAGGTGTTAGCTAGGTCAGGTGATCTGCCCTACGATATGATGATGGGTGGAGGTCATTTAACGCAGGCTGAAATAGATAAAGTAACCAAGGCAATGAAAGATAATGAAGATTCGCTGATTGCTGGAATTTTAGCTGGACTTGATGATAAAGGTAAGCCAGCCAATGATAAATATATTGGCACAAGATTGCTGGAAGTTAATGATTCGGACTATGATGTAGTAAGAGCCATGTACAGGACAGCTGGATTGCCCGAATTTGATATTCAAGACTAATCCATAGATGTATGGAGAGCGCTCTATGCTAGTATAGGGCGCTTGATATATGATTGATTTAGAAATAAAAGATTTAAAAAAAAGCTTCGGTAGCGAATCTGTATTAAAAGGTCTTTCTTTTAGCGTTAATTCGCAAAGTTTATTAGCGATAATTGGTTCTAATGGAGCAGGTAAATCTACCTTGCTGAGATGTTGCAGCCGCTTAATTGAGCCATCGAGTGGAAGTATCAAAGTTTTTGACAAGGAAATAACAAATTTAAATAGTCATCGGCTACGACAAATACGAAGAGATGTAGGGTTTATTTTTCAACGGCATAATCTAGTTCCTCGACTGAGTGTGTTGTCTAATGTTATTCATGGAGATTTTGGAAATATCACTAGCGGTTTAAAGGGAGTAACACGATGGTTTCATTTTCTGGCACCCCAAGCTTCTAGGTCAAGGGCAATGGATTGCCTACGGAAGGTGAATTTATCTCACCTTGCGATGAAACGAGTTGACACCCTTTCAGGAGGGCAATCTCAAAGAGTTGCAATAGCAAGAGTTCTGATGCAAAAACCCAAATTATTACTTGCTGATGAGCCAGTCGCTAGCCTTGACCCAGTAGCTGCAAAAACAGTTATGGAGCTTCTCACAGAACTATGTAAAAAAGAAAAGATGACAGTCATATTTACCTCCCACAATGTTGAAGATGCAGTAAAATATTCTGACAAAGTTTTAGCTTTAAAAGACGGTGAAATAAGTTTCTTCAAAGCAAGTAAAATGATAGATCAAAAAAAATTAATTGCACAATACGACAGCTCTGTAAGATTCGTTTAATTGATATGAACCAAAAAATGAAAACCCCAAAAAGATTTGAACAAATCTCATCCTTTCAATATATGTCCATTATTGTTTTCTTTTTGATTATGGTGTGGGCTCTTGATGGCTCCGGTTTTTCCTTTAGCAAATTATTTGGAAGCAGTGAGTACATTGGTAGGTTTCTCAGTGAAGCCTTTCCTCCTATTAGCGAGCATAGATTAAGCTGGAATGATTTTAACAGGTATATTTTGCTCTTAATTGAGACGGCTCAAATGGCAATTTTTGGTACGTTTTTAGGAATAATTGTAGGTTTTTTATTTGCGCTGATGGCCTCAAGAGGCTTATTCGGAAATAGCATCCCGGCAAGAATGCTTCAAGTAGTTGCAAAGTTTCTAATAACATTTATGCGAACAATACCTGATTTAGTATGGGCAATAATATTTGTAATGGTTGTAGGGCTTGGAGCTTTTGCAGGCACATTAACGATTGCAATAGACACAATAGGATTTGTAGGTAGATTTTTTGCTGAAGAGATGGAGGATGTTGAAAGGAGTGCAGCTGAAGGTATAGAGAGTAGTGGAGCGTCAAAGCTAGACAGTACTTTTTCAGCAATCATTCCTGCCGCCATGCCTGGCTTTATAACGACATCGCTTTTCGCCTTAGAAAAGTCTGTAAGAGGATCAGTGGTGTTAGGTCTAGTTGGTGCTGGTGGAATCGGAATGGAATTAAACAGTCTTTTTAATTGGATGGCTTACGATAGAGCTGTTGTAGTAATAGGCTTAATGTTTGTTTTAATATTGTTCGTAGAACAAATTAGCAGTTATGCTCGCTTAAAGATACTTGATGGATCTGTTAAGAGTGGGAAATAACGCATTTGGAAAAGAAAGGTAGAAAAATGTCAAAAACAGATACGGCGTATCAGTATTGGAATACTGAATGGGATAATAAAATTGTTACCGAGAAATGGACTGTAGCTGAGCCAGAGGTGCTCGCAACTTTCGAAAATATCGGGCCATCTAAAAAGGTTTTAGATCTCGGTGCCGGGGTAGGCCGGCATAGCCTTCCTTTTGCGGAAAACGGTTGTGAGGTTACTGCTTTTGATGCAGCAGAAAGTGGACTTGCTTCTATTGAGCAGTTAGGAAAAGAAAAAAGTGTTTCTATAAAAACAGTACTTGGAAAAATGGATCAATTACCCTTTGCTAATGATTACTTCGATCACGTGTTATCGTGGAATGTGATTTACCATGGTAATCACAATATTTTAATCGATACTGTAAATGAGATAAAAAGAGTACTGAAACCTGGAGGCACGTTTCATGGAACCATGCTCCCTAAGAAAAGAATTGACCTTTTAAAAAGTGAATTCGATTGCAAAGAGATTTCCACAAACACTTGGATTGTCAATTCAGACTCTGAAAGCGATAAGGCTCATCCTCATTATTATTGTACTGCCAACGAATTAACGTCGATATTTAAGGATTTTGAATTTAATCGGCTTACTATGCAAGAACATGATAAACCAAACTCATGGCATTGGCATCTGATGGTCGAAAAGCTGTAGCTTAAATGAGTAAATTAGGGCGCCTTTTTATAGTATACAAACATAAGAGGTCCGCCTAATTCAACCGCATAACATCATTTCCTACCATTTTCAATTAGGTTACAAACAGTAAGTGCAGAAACTCCACCTAATACTTGAAATAATATAAAAAAGGGAAGATCAGAGAAATTAATGCCTGAAAATGTATCCGTCAAGGTCCTAGCGAATGTTACTGCTGGGTTAGCAAAACTGGTAGAAGAGGTGAACCAATAAGCACCTGTTATATATAAGCCTACTAATGCGGGTACCTTTCTGGGACTATATCTTGATCCTAGCAATATAGTAAAAATTAGGCCAAAAGTCGCAACGAACTCGGCAATATAAATTGGTGAGCCCGTTCTTATCTTTGACGAAAATTGTATGATACTTACATCAAACATAAAATGAGCAACCCAGGTTCCAAAAACTGATCCCGCTATTTGGGAAAGTAAGTATGTAGAAAGCTCAACATTATTAAGATTCCCTCTTAAACGCATAACTAGTGATACAGCTGGATTGAAGTGAGCGCCCGAAACTGGAGCTAGAATTGTGATCATAACAAATAAAATCGCCCCTGTAGCTATGGTATTTCCTAATAAAGCCAAAGACTCAATTCCTGCTGAAAGCCTTTCACTCATTATGCCTGAGCCGACTATCGTCCCTAATAAAAAAGAGGTACCTATAAACTCTGCTATGTTTTTTTTATATGTCATTCAATTTTTTCTCTTTTGCTTTTCTAGTCTTTTAACATTGTATCCGATTATTGAAGTTTATCTTTTTTGCTTACTAATAAGTAAATTTTATTTTAAAAAAGCGACATAAATAATTAGAAATTTTTGATAAAATTTTCATTTTTTTGTAATAAAACTGGAAAATGCTGACCTTAAAAGGAGATCTCAGATGAAACCATTTAAAATTGGGGCGGCAATGCCAATAAGTGAAGTTGAAAATCATAAACCTTGGTTATTCGATGATGAAAGAGATTTAGAACTTCAAGATTTCGTCAGCAATGAAATTTACATAAACGAAGATTGGAAAAATATTGCTCAAACTGCTAAAAAGAAACTGAAAGGGTTTAATGGAAGACTGGGGGTGCATGGCCCATTTTGGGGTTTAGACTTTTCTTGCTTTGACTCTGAGGTTGCAAAAGTAATCTCTAAAAGACTTTGTCAAGGGGTAGAAGCAGCAGCAGAAACCGGTGCGATACAAATGGTTATGCACTCACCATTTGATAACTGGCACGAATTTAATAGATTCAATATCTACAATGGTAAGCGAGCATTGGAACAAGTCTTTGACGTAGTAGCAAGAATTATTTCTCCAGCTCTAAAGATTGCAGAAAATGAAGGAGTCGAGTTGGTTATGGAAAATATTAAGGATATCAATCCACAGACTAGAAGGCAGCTAGTTGAGAGCATTGAATCTAATTCTCTAAAGCTTTCGATAGATACTGGGCATGCACATATAGCAGGGCTTGCTTCTAAAGCCCCACCCGTCGATATTTTTGTTGAAGACGCAGGCAATCTATTGAAGCATGTTCATATTCAAGATGGTGATGGTTATGCAGACCGACACCAAGCACCCGGCAATGGAACAATTAATTGGCATTCTGTTTTCCAATCCCTAAGTTTCTTAGAGAGCAACCCACATTTAATCCTAGAACTCAAAAACTATGGAGAAATACCAATAGCATTTTCTTATCTCAGCGAAAGAGGGCTGGCTTTTTAAGACAACGGAATGTAACTTAAAGCAAGAACAAGCAAAACATCGTCCTTATTTTTTACCTATTTGTATGGGTACAAACTATGCTTATAGATTAAACAATTAGCATTTAATTCTTTTGTTGTTTGTCAAATGAACTAAGATGCCCTTGTCTCTCTTCAATAATAAGGCGAAAAAGCTTACAGAAATCTATTTAGTTAACGCTTTAGAAGTTTCCCTATCAAAAAAATGCAAGGCTTTATTATTTGTAGATATGTGTATGGTGTCTCCTACCTCCACGCTAGCACGTGATTGAGTACTTACGCAAAGTTGATTTTCCTTCATATCAACACAGTATATGACGGTACTCGAACCAAGTTTTTCAATAAGCTCCACCTTACATTTGACACCGGTTGTAGCTTTAGTGATTGATATATCTTCAGGCCTCACTCCTAGGATAACATCATCTTTATCTTCATATTTAGCTGGTATTGCGAAACTCGAAGCTTTAAAGGTCTTATCTTTTATACTGCCTGTGATGAAATTCATGCTAGGAGTGCCGATAAATTCTGCTACAAATTTAGTTTTGGGGTGATAATAAATTTCCATTGGAGTACCCACTTGCTCCATCACTCCTTTATTCATAACAACTAATCGATCACCCAGGGTCATTGCTTCAGTTTGATCATGAGTAACGAAAATACTAGTCGTTCCCATTTTTCTTTGTAATTTTTTTATTTCCAGTCGCACCTGGACCCGTAGTTTTGCGTCTAAATTTGAAAGTGGTTCATCGAATAAAAATACTTTTGGATCACGAGCTATTGCTCTCCCCATGGCAACGCGTTGTCTTTGTCCTCCTGATAGTTGACCTGGTTTTTTACTCAATAGATCGCCAATTTGAAGTAATTCTGAAACATTTGTAACCTGTGCTTCTATTTCCAGTTTTTTTATTCCTCTACTTCTTAGGCCATAAGCAATATTATTATAGACTGACATATGGGGGTATAAGGCATAATTCTGGAAAACCATTGCTATATCCCTCTCAGAGGGGTCTATTTCATTAATTCTGTTTCCATCTAGGTCTATTTCTCCATCCGTTACGTCTTCTAACCCAGCTATCATTCTAAGTAATGTTGACTTTCCACAACCGCTGGGCCCAACAAAGACAACTAATTCACCCTTCTCAATCGATAAAGAAGAGTTGAAAATAGCCTGGGTTCCATCTGGATATACTTTTACAACGTTCTTAAGGTTTATAAAACTCATTCACTTCTCCGTTTGTATAAGACCCTTAATAAACCAACGTTGCAACAAAACAACAATGAGAACGGGCGGTATTATTGATAGTATAATATACGCAAACCTTTGCCCCACTCTGGGTAAAGACACACCTTCGTATAATTCGACATAGATTAATTTCATCCCCATTACAACTGTCCAGTACTTCTCATCAGTAGTCATTAAAAGAGGCCATAAGTATTGGCTGTATCCAAAAACAAACATAAAAATAAACATCGCTGCAATCATCGTTTTTGAAAGGGGCACTAAAAAGTCAATAAAAAATCTCCAGCTATTAGCTCCATCAAGCTTGGCTGACTCAAGAAGTTCATCAGGAACTGACTTATAAAATTGTCTAAAGAAAAAAACTGCAGTTGCCGAGGCAACTAATGGGAGTACGAGGCCAGTATAGCTGTTTGTCAAGCCTATATCAGATACAATTTTGTAGCTGGGAAATATTCTGACCTCTAAGGGAACTAACAAAGTTATGAAGATAAACCAGAAAATGGGTGTGGCTAATCTAAATCGGAAATAAACGAGTGAATAAGCAGCCATCATCGAAATAATAACCTTAAGTGTGGCGATCCCTAGCCCCATTATAAAACTATTTATCAGCATGCCAGTAGCTGTTATTTCTTCTGAAAACCCCCCTTTTTCGTTCAACACCTCGTCATAATTTTCGATAAATAGAGGTCCTGGGTACCACTGCATCCCTTCTGTTATTAGGGTCACATTATCATGGGTTGAGCTTGTAAAGGCTAGCCAAATAGGAATTACCATAAGTAAAACTCCCAATAGTAATATAAAGTGTGCAAACATTTGAGTAAGACGATTGATCATCAATTGTAGTGAATCCTCCTTTCTATGTAACGAAACTGAATTATTGTTATGATGAGTACTAATAGCATCATAATTATTGACTGAGCACCCGCAGCTCCCAAATCTAATCCTCGAAAACCGTCTATATATGCTTTATATACTAGAGTTTTAGTTTCCCCTGAAGGCGCTCCAATCGTCGTAGTATCAATAATCCCGAAGGTGTCGAAAAAACCATAAGTGATATTGATAATCACGAGAAAGAACGTTGTTGGCATTAGTAGGGGGAAAGTGATTGTCCAGAACCGACGCAGACTGCTTCTGCAATCAATTAAAGAAGCTTCGATAACTGATTTTTGTATCGTTTGCAACCCGGCAAGAAAAAAAATAAAGTTCGCGCTGATTTGTTTCCAAGATCCCGCTATGAATAAGTAGATATAGGCATCAAAAATATTTGCGGTCCAGTCAAACCCCCATAGAGAATTAAATAGAGCATATAGGATACCAAACCTTTCGCTAAAAAAATATTGAGCAGTTACCCCAACAACTGCAGGAGCTATAGCATACGGCCAAATCAAAAGGGTCTTGTAAGCGCTTTTTCCATGTATAACTTTATTGGCCTGAACCGCCAATAACAGCCCTAAAGAGCAAGAGATAACAGTTATGACAAATATGTAAATAAAAGTGAATTTAAGTGCTACAAGATATGAGGGATCTGATAGCACAAATTTAAAGTTGTCCCATCCTGCAAAAAACCTACCGAAGCCGAACGCATCTTGCGTCGTGAATGCATCTCTAAACGTTTGCACTATAGGAAGATAAAGAAAAATTGATATAATTATTAGCGTTGGAGCTAAAAAAATATATTGGGTATATTTGGATTTAAATTGTACTTTTTTCATTAGCAAAAAGGAGGGAGGAAAACCCCTCCCTCCATATTATTTTTGATTGGCTTACAAAGTCTTAGCAAACTGAGCAAGCAATTTTGATGCTCCTTCATCGGTTCTTTTCATAGCTTCTTCTACTGAAAGCTCACCAGTCAAGATTTTTGGGAAATTCTCATAAATAACCTCCCTTATTTGTGGCCAATTTCCTGCCCTATATCCACCAGGAATAGTTGCGCCTTCCAGATTTAACTGTTCTGGAGCGGTTTTATGATACGGTGAAGTTCTGTAAAAATTTATTGTTTCTGCAAGCTGTCCACCACCTTTGGTCACGACTGTATAACCAGTAGTATTATGATAATAAAGGTCCATTTCGGGTGAGCCCATAAACTTGATGAACTTTGCTAGCGCAGCGTATTCCTCTTCAGTATGGCCATTTAAGATCCAGTTTGCCGCGCCACCGATAAAAGTGGGATATGCCTTGCCGCCTGTAATTGAGCTCCAGTAAGGAATTTGATTGGTAGTAAAATTAATTGGTAAATCCTTTATTCCACCAAAAGAACCAGAAGAGCCAAACCAAAAAGCCGCTTCACCTGCGTTAAACGGAGCTTGGTTATCACCCCATCCTCTTCCCTTGTAGGCATACCAACCTTTATCATGCCATTCTTTTACCTTTGTCCAATGAGTTATAAACTCCGGAGTTTCAGAGAACAAAGTTTTGGTTGGAACGTCATCAAATCCATTGTTTCCATCTGTCATTAATAAATTGTGCCTTGAAAAAAAGTTTTCAGTCCAAATCCAGGGATCATGACTTTGAACGAGCGGAATGTATCCTGCGTCTTTAATCTTTTGAGCTATTTCTTCAAATTCCTCATAAGTCGTCGGTACGTCAACTCCAACTTTTTTCAGTATATCCATGTTTGCATACATGATACATGTTGAACTATTAAAGGGTACTCCAATCATTTTGCCATCAGCATCGGCATAAAAGTTTTTTACTTGGGGAATGTAGTTGTCTGCATTTACGTCTATGCCGTATTTTTCCCCCATTTCTTCAAAACCAATTACCACTCCATTTTTCACTTGAGCAACCATGATAGCGGCGCCTGCATCGTAGACCTGTGTATAGTGTGGATGGTCTCCAGCTCTGTAAGCTGCAATTGTAGCCGATAAGTTATCTTCATAACTTCCTTTGCCAGTAGGAATAACTACGATATCGTCTTGAGACTCATTAAATCTTTTCGCTATTTCTATAATTACGTCTCCCAAGAACCCACTATTTCCATACCACCAATGAATCTCTGTTTTGGCGAAGGATGGCGATATCGAGAAAAAGAGCAAGAAAAGTGCGACTGCTTTAGTCCTTATAAATTTCATTCTATATATCCTTTCAAAAGCTCAACGTTGCTGAAGAATTTTTAAGAAATTTTGTCAGAAATATGAAATTTTTATGTAAACAAATTTTTATATCAATTGTTAATAAATGTATGAAATCCCCCTTTAAGTTAAGGCGTTTTTTAAGTGCTTTGTCATTTTTCTACCAGATGGGTCATCCACACAAATGAGAAGATTAAGTACACGTATGAATTTTTTTTATGATAAGTATTTCGCAATTTAATAAAGTTAATTATTAAATTGTTAGAAGTCGGACATAAGTAGCATCAATGGATTTAGAAAATATAGTTGTATCACTGGCAAAAAATAAAAGTGAAGATGTCCAAGAAAATTTAATAAAGATGGTTGGTGGCCACTCTAATCATGTTTGGAGGTATAAGGGAGCGCAGGAGATTGTGTTGAAAAAATACCTCAAGGTTCCTCCAGGATCTTTATTTGAGAATTCTTTACAGGAAGAAGAAAAGGCACTTAAAACTGTGAAACAGATAAATATTGCACCTAAATTTGTGAAATCATGGCCTGATCTTTCTATTATCGCCTACAGATATGTTGAGGGTGTTCCTTGGCACAATGACATCAAGGCAGTTGCAAAGCTTATTCTGGAAAAAGAGAAGATCAATCCTGAAAAATTTAAGGAGGTCAGTTGTGAACCAACGGAAATTTTGAGACAAGGAGATGTATTTCTGGCAAAGTGCCAAAAATTGCCTAAAGTGAAAAGACCACACCCGGAACAGATCTCACCAGTTAAAAAATTTTCACTCTTACATAGAGATATAAGGCAGAATTTGATAAGTGAATTTAAAGGTGGCATAAAGCTAATTGATTGGCAAACACCAGCAAAAGGAGATATCTGTGAGGATATATTTTCATTTATTTCACCAGGTTTCCAGATACTCGCGGACGGAACACCCTTATCCGCACAAGACCTTAATAGTTTTTGGAAATTTCTTGAACGGCCTGATTTATATGAGCGTTACAGAAAAATTAGGGCAGCTTTCGCATGGAGACATGGGTCATATTGTTGGTGGAAGTCGACAATTGTTGAAAGTAGATATTTAAGAACCAAGTATAGATTAGCTTCCCTTGCAGAATTTGATTACTCTACTTCCAATTGTTTGTAATCGTCGAAACTATTAGTTAAAACTCGACTTGTAATCTTAATGTTTTACACTGGTCGAAATTATTGCTAATTGGAAAAATTTCAATTGGTTTAAGAAATGAATAAAAAGAAATTGATAAAAAAATGAAATCTCTATCCTTTATACGTCATGCCAAATCAGACTGGACCTCTCCACTGGTGTCTGATCACGACCGTAGATTAGCAGATAAAGGGCAAAGAGCATCAACAATTATGAAAGATTTCTTTGAAACCTTGAATAAGAATTTTGATAGTGTATTCTCATCAACCGCCTTAAGAGCAGTGGAGACAATTGAAATCATAAAACCCTCCCTTAAGGATACAGAGATAATGTATAAAAAAGATCTCTATACTTTTGACGATCATATGATGTTGGAGTTCATATCTAAAATAAAAGATGACATATCATCAGTACTTATTGTGGGACATAATCCAGCCATACAAGAGACAGTTCTGCGTCTCTCAGACACCGAGCAAAACTCGAATTTACTGAATAGAGTTGAACACAAATATCCTACTGCCGCTTTTTGTACTCTTACATCCACGATAGAAAAGTGGGCACACGCTGGCGATACGATGTTCAAGATTCAAGAATTCATTTGCCCAAAGGAGCTATAAAATAGCAGTATTAGATCTCTATTGGGCTCATAACTTCGGGCTCAACAACTATATTTGAGCCCAGTTCTTCTGTTAGAACATCAGCATTTTGTTCGAGAAGAGGAAATGTTTTGTAATGACAGGGGATTAGTTTCTCAAAGTTAAAATATTTTTTTGCTGCATAGGCTGCCCTTTTCATATCCATAGTGAAGTGTCCACCACAGGATAGAATGCCAATATTTGGTTTGTGAAGGTCGTTAATTATTTCCATGTCAGCCATGACGTCGGTATCCCCAGAAAAATAAATTGTGTTATTTTCACCCTCAATTACAAAGCCAGCTTCAGCACCAGTGTACATTATCTGGCCATTTTTCATCATAGATGAGCTGTGAACAGCATTTACCATAGTAACTTTAACGTTTCCAAGATTAACAGTTCCACCTTTATTAAATCCAGTTGTAGTTACTCCTTCACTCTCTTCCCAATACGACATTAGATCTGCTATTCCATAAATGGGGGCATTAGTTTCTTTAGCTATTTCTATAGTATCATTCGTATGGTCAAAGTGTCCGTGAGAGATAAGAATATCAGTTATGCCTTGTAATGCTTCTTGTCTTTTTTCCGCGGGGAATAATGGGTTGCCATTCAACCAAGGATCTATAAGCATAACCCGATCTTCAATTTCTATTCTAAAGCTTCCATGCCCTAGCCAAATAATTTTCATATTAATCTCCTAATAATTTCGCGCTTTCAATAGATCCGTTAGCCAATCTGGATCCATTTCGGGCACGGAGGATAGTAGTAATTCTGTATATTCTGGATGTGGTGGTGAAAATATTTCACTTTTTAAACCCTGTTCAACAACTTGCCCTTCATTCATAACGACAACCTCGTCTGATATTGCCTTAACTGTAGCGATGTCATGAGTTATGAAAATATAGGAGAGATTCAAGTCTTTCTGCAATCGTCCTAAAAGCTTAAGAATTCCCTCTTGGACGATCTGATCCAATGCTGAAGTCACCTCATCGCATATTACAACCTCTGGATTAGCGGCTAAAGCCCTTGCTATACATATGCGTTGTTTTTGTCCCCCAGATAGTTCACTTGGATATCTGTCTATAAAACTTTCATCCAGATCTATTTGCTCTAAGAGTTCAATTACTCTTTTTCGTAAATTAGCACCCGTTAAGCCAGCAAAAAAGCTAGCAGGCCGACTGATAATATCATAAACGGTCTGCTTAGGGTTCATTGCAACATCAGCCATCTGATAGATCATTTGAATTTTTTGAAGTTGGTCTTTAGTTCTTCCCTTCAGAGATGGAGGCAATTCACGATTTTTGAATTTTACAGAACCTATTTTTGGTTCCAGTAATCCAGTAATCACGCGGGCCACCGTTGATTTCCCTGACCCACTTTCACCGACCAATGCCACCGTCCGGCCCAAGGGCAATTTTATATTTATATTTTTCAATACATGAAAACTTCCATAGAACGCATCTACATTTTTAACCTCTAAAATAATGTCTTTACTTTTTTTCTCAGGCTTTTGAATAGATCGAACAGACCAAAGGCTTTTTGTATAATCTTCTTTTGGAGACTTTAACATTTTTCGTGTCATTGCTTCCTCAACTTCTTCACCGTATCTCAAAACCTTAATTCTATCCGCCATTTGCGCAACGACGGAAAGGTCATGTGTTATATATATTGCTGCCGTACCATAGGTTTTAACGATATCACGCATTGCGGCAAGAACCTCAACTTGGGTAGTTACATCTAGTGCAGTGGTAGGCTCATCAAATACAATTAAATCAGGATTAGGGGACATAGCCATAGCCGTCATTATTCGCTGAAGCTGCCCGCCCGATACTTGGTGTGGATATCTTTCACCAATAGTTTCTGGATTGGGCAGATTAAGAGCATCATAAAGAGCGCGTGCCTCATCAAATGCCTCATTTTGCTTTTTTAGGCCAGCCCTGATCGTTGACTCAGTAGTTTGATTAATTAAACGATGAGCTGGATTGAATGAAGCGGCAGCTGATTGAGCGACGTACGTCATTCTGTTGCCCCAATACTTTCTTTTTTCCGAGTCAGTACGCTTTGTAAGGTCAACACCGTCAAAATTAATTTGACCTCCTGTAATACGACATCCAGGTTGTGTATAGCCCATGGCTGCAAGACCCAGCGTGGACTTTCCAGCTCCGGACTCACCAATCAGTCCGAGCACCTCTCCTCTTTTAAGCTCTAAATTCACTCCCTTAATGATTTTATGCCATCTTTCATCGGAAAAACCTTCAATCTTTAAGTCTTTGATTTGAAGTAAAGTAGAATTTTCTTTTTTATTTTTCATCTTTAATTCCACTGGTTTTATGTAAAAACCAATCGACCACAAAATTAACGGCGACTGTAAGAAGAGCAATTGCTGCAGCGGGTAAAAGTGGTGTCATAGCTGCCTTTAAATCATATTGGGCAAACTGTATGAGAGATGCATTTTCTCTAACCATAGAACCCCAATCCGCAGTTGGTGGTTGAATGCCAACTCCTAAAAAAGAGAGTGCAGCGATGGATAGGAATACAAAGCAAAAACGAAGACCAAACTCCGCTATCAAAGGCGGAAGAATGTTTGGTAAAATTTCCTTTCGCATCACCCAGCTTATATTTTCTCCACGCAATTTAGCAACCTCTACATAATCCATAACGACAACATTAAGAGAAACTGCTCTCGTAAGGCGAAAGACGCGGGTAGAATCCAACACCGCAATTATTATGATCAAGTTTATAATCGTAGAGCCGAAGATGGATAGCAAAACCAATGCAAAAATGAGCTGAGGGATAGCCATTAAAACATCTACTGTTCTACTCAAAAAAAGATCCAGATAAGATCTATTAATAGCAGCAGCCAAGCCCAATGCACCCCCTATTAAAAAAGCAAGAATTGTTGTAGCAAAAGCAACACCAACAGTATTTCGTGCCCCGAATATCAATCTTGAAAAGATATCCCGGCCGATCTGGTCGGTTCCAAATAGATGATTTGAACTCCAAGGTGCGTAAGGCTCAGGAAAGACTTCAGCCTCACCATAAGGTGCTATAAGGGGAGCAAAAATAGCTAACCCGACAAAAACAATTATTATAAAAATGCCAAATTTTGCGGTAAGTGGTGCCTTAGTAAGTTCAATCTTTAGTCTCGTAAAAGTTGAACGGGTCTCTAGAATAGAGCCAACTTCGCCAGCGGCGGAATATGTTTTAGTATCTTTATTCATTTAGGATGCAGTAATCTTGGGTTAGTAACAATACCAATTATATCTGCGATAAGATTTAATAGAATATACGTTACAGCGAAGATAAGAGCACATCCCTGTACAACAGGTATGTCACGTGTCCTAACAGCATCTACCATTAACTGACCTACGCCAGGATATACAAAAACGACTTCTACGACGACTACGCCTACAACAAGATACGCTAAATTGAAGGCTATTACAGTTGCGATAGGAGCCCAAGCATTGGGTAACGCATGTTTAAGAATAATTTCTGTTTGAGAGGCGCCTGATAGTTTGGCCATCTGAATGTAAGGACTAGCAAGTAAGTTTATTATCGCTGCTCGTGTCATTCTCATCATGTGAGCGACGATCACTAATGTTAACGTGAAAGCAGGTAGCGCTGTACGGTAAATCCTTTCACCAAAATTTGTATCAGGATCAACGTTTGCCAGAGATGGAAATATCTGATTAAGCGAGGCAAAAAATAAAATCAAGATGTAAGCAACAAAGAATTCAGGAAATGAAATTGTTGTCAAGGTGGCTGTGTTTACAGACCTGTCAAAAAACGAGTTACGGTAAAGGGCCGTTAATATCCCTAATATTAAAGATAGAGGAACTGCAATAAGAGCGGCCATTGAAGCCAGAAACAGTGTATTCCATAATCTTGGAGCGATTTTATCTACCACTTCAGCGGATCTGTCGGCACCTGAAGCATTGCGTCCAGAAAAAGACGTTCCAAGATCCCCTTGTATTGCACCTAGTGCCCAGTCGAAGTATCTAATATATGCAGGCTTATCAAGCCCTAATTCCTGTCGGAAAGCAGCCACTGTTTCGGGTAATGCTGCTTGACCCAGTATTGCTTGTCCGAAGTCTCCGGGAAGCATTTCAATTGCTGAGAAAATGATTATAGAAACGAAGAAAAGGGTGGCCAAGCCCAACCCCAAACGCTCTAGAACTGTTTTAACTACAGGATGCAAAGAAATATCTATTTTTTAGAAGGGCAGATAATTCTGCCCTTCCTATTTAAATTAACCTTTAAATATTATGCAAACCACCAACGCTCAACACACTTGGCGCCATCGCTATCCCAGTTGGCTGCTATTTTGCCATGGGCAATTTTCTTGCTGTTTGCACTTACATAACTGTTAAAGAGAGGGCAGAGCAATCCGCCATCATCATAAATTAAACGCTGGCATTCATACAGAATATCCCGCTTCCTACTCTCATCGAGCTCTTTCCTAGCGTCTTTAACAAGTTGATTAAACTTAACAGCAGAGTCGGTTGTTTTCCACATAGTGTCATTCCATTTTGACTCGGCTACATAAGCGGCTGAGAACATCATAGTCTCAGCAGGTCGTCCACCCCAGTAACATGCACACCAGCCTTTTGCGTCATTATTCCACACATTAGACCAATATCCATCGTTTGGCTCGCGGATCACTTCGATGTCAATTCCAGCTTTTTTCGCAGAGTTTGCCATCAATTGAGCAGCATCTACTGCACCAGCGAATGCGGCATCAGCTGCTGATAATTGTATTTTTCCGGAGTGACCTGATTTTTTGTAGTGAAAAGCCGCTTTATCAGCATCAAATTCTCTTTGAGGTAAGTCCGAGTTGTGGAAATAATTAGCAGTGCCGATTGGAATATCATTACCTACTGCTCCATAACCAAGAAGGATCTTGTCAACAAGCTCTTGACGATTTACAGCCCACTTCAAGGCCATCCTCAAGTCGTAATCACCAAAAGGATCAACATTTAGTCTCATTGGAAAGGTATAGTGAGCTGTTCCTGTTGCCTGCATAATATTTATATTTGGGTTACGCTTCATTAAATTGATAGTTTTTAGGTCAACTCTATCCATTGCATCAATTTCGCCACTTATCAAAGCAGTTTGTCGAGCATTTGGGTCAACAATCGATAGTAATTCTACCTCATCAAAATGTGCTGCACCCTCTTTCCAGTAATTTGGATTTCTCTTCAATACGGACTTTACCCCTGGTTCGAAGGATTGAACGATGTATCCACCTGTACCTACTCCTGAGGTCATATCGCCAGCAGGCCTGATGGAGATGTGATAGTCACTTACAATGTAAGGGAAGTCAGTATCAGGACTGTCTAATTCCATGATCACTTTGTATTTTCCATCAGCTTTTATACTTCTTACAGGTGATAGTGATCCCTTTGCAGCAGAAGTTGATTTTTCGCCCATATGATGCTCGTAAGACGCTAGGACATCTTCTGATGTCATTGTTTTTCCGTTGTGAAATTCAACACCTTTTCTTAAGTTAAACACCCAAGTTTTACCATCATCCGACTCAAAGGTTTCAGCTAATTCGCCAACAAGCTTTCCTTCATTATTGATTTCGGTTAGATGATTTCCAAAGGTGTACCCATTCACAAGAGTAAAATGGTTTTCCGATGTTCCTGAGTCGAGCGTATCTGTAGTCGAGCCGTGCCCTAAACCCATCCTAAATTTTCCACCTTTCTTTGGTGTTGCCGCAATTGCATCACTAGCCAATGACAAGGCTGTTGGTATTGCTATACCCGCAGCGATTGCCGATGTCATAAACTGTCGTCGATCAATTGCTCCAAGCGTCAATTTCTCTTGTTGAGCTTTTATGAATTTATCTTTCACTTTAATTTCTCCCCTAAATTTTTGAGTAAATCTATCCGTTATGGAAAGATTTTTTTAATTTATTGTAAAGATTAGGTTAAATGTTAAGTAACAATTTACACTATGACAAGAGAAAACATTAATATTTCAACTATTGACCTAACGTAAACTAAGATTGAAAATGAGCCCAGAATATGAAAAGTTGTTCGACGAAGAAATAAAGGAATTTATACGTATTTCTGAAACTTTCGCACAAGAACATGTAGTGGACTCAGTAGAAGAGCTACGGCAAAACTACAATGAATTGGTGAAACATTTTAGACAAGTTAGACCTCCAAACGTACACGTTGAAGATAGAAAAGTCGCCTTTAAAGAGAGGTCTTTGATATATCGACAGTACTCTAAGGGCACCGACAATAAGTCTGATCTGATATATTTCCATGGGGGAGGGTTTGTTGTCGGGGGACTCGAAAGTCATGACGATATATGTGCTGAAATTTGTGAACGCACAGGGTGTAACGTTTTCTCATTAGATTATTCACTTGCTCCAGAGGTTAAATACCCAGAGTTTTTTCTAGACGCCATTCGTTTTTACTACTTTATTAAAAATCCTGAGAGACAACTAATTCTGGTTGGGGATAGTGCTGGAGGTACTTTAGCAGGTTTTGTGGCAAACAAGGTTAGAAATGTTTTAATTCGCCCAGAAGCACAAGTACTCATCTATCCTGATTTGGCTGGTGATATCAGTGGAGCTAATAAGAGAAGGTTTTATGATGCGCCGCTTTTAACACAAGATGATATAGATTTTTATCATAAATGTGCTGGCCTTCCATTAAAAATGGGACTTCATGATCTCATTAGAAATTTTGATAATGATAATATGCCTAAGACATTACTGGTCAGTGCTGAAATAGATCCTTTAGCGGATGATTGTCAGTCTTATGTAGAAAGTCTAAGGCAATACGGGTGCGATATAACTTACCTAGAAGGCTTAGGTTTGCCCCATGGGTTTCTTAGAGCACGTCATTTATCCAAAAAAGCTAGAATAGTTTTTGATGAGATTATAAGATTTATAAATCAAACAATATAAAAAAGGCTCAGTAATCATAGATTGGATTTGTCCAAGCCTTCTTTCCCTTATTATCAATGATGGTAATTCTTAGCCATTTTTCTTGGGGAAGTAGTCCTAAATTAAAAACCGCAGACTCCATAGAAGTTTTATTCTTATATATGCTAGCTGATCCGTATCCACTAACAATAATTTTTTCAACAGGCGAGCATAACACTTCCAAACGGCCACTTTGGATTTTGATATTTTTAAAACTAGGACCTTGGGATGAATAGTAATGACCGTTTTTAAGGGATTCAAGTAACGCCTCTTGACTGTTAATTTCTGATTTTACCATAACCCAGCCACCAAACGCATCATTGATATGAAAATGAGAGTCGTCTGTGGCTATGATATTGAGCTCTTTTCCATTATTAAGAATTTGATCCAGGATTGCGACCCCTGACCCTCTGTCACATTCAATGGCACAGCTATGATTATAAATCTCTATAGCGTGAGCTTTGTTGATATTAAGTGTGTCTTTGAGCGTCATTCCATTCCATTCTGGGTGTGTAAGTGACACAAAGGCACCCGCATCAAATAGACGTGAGCTCAGGCTCTCAATATTCTCTGATTTAGTGTTTATCAAAAAGTTAGGTTGGTCAGGTGGTTTAAACTTGTCATTCAAACCCAAAGCGAGCAAATGCCAGAGCTCTCCATTTTCCATCTTGCTTGTATGTAGCTCAGCTCCAGGTATAACTGTAAAATTTTTTATCTTTAATTCAGGTGATGTTATCGGATAGTTAAACATTTTTAAGAAGTGGTCTGTTATCGAGAGAAAGTCATACCCTTTTTCAATATATGCGTTACACACTTCTGCTGGCGTTAGTTTTCCGTCGGAGTAATTACTGTGCCCATGCAGATTACCTTTAAAAAATTCTCCTTTATTACTAAAAAATTCAAAAGACACAGAGTTGAACTCCCTTTTCATTAGGCATCAATTACTACGATAAATCATCAAAAATTTATTTTCTCAATACTTTGGCAAATTTAAAATAAAAAATTAACCAATGTGACTTATACTTTTATAATTAGTATCACTTCTATTAGTGCTTGCAATTAGATTAGAATCTTTGTGTTATGATTTTATGATAGATATTGCTTCGAGAGTATATAACCATAATTGGAAAATTGATCCAATAGTCCGGTCTTTGCTGGATATAGATTTTTACAAACTATTAATGGCTCAATTCGTGTTGAGAAATGCGCCTGACGTAACTGTTAAGTTTTCCGTTTTAAATAGATCAAGTAAAATACTCCTCGCAAATATAATAGACGAAGAAGAATTAAGAGAGCAATTAAACCACATAAGGGATTTATCCTTGAGTAAGGGAGAGTCTACTTGGTTAAGAGGAAATTTATTTTATGGAAAGCGCGCTATATTTAGACCATCATTTATTGATTGGTTAGAAAAACTAAAGTTACCAGAATATGAGATCAGAAAAAAAGATGGGCAGTTTGAAATTAGTTTCGAGGGGCCATGGGCTGAAGTCATGTTTTGGGAGGTTCCAGTTTTATCCGTATTGACAGAGTTGAGATCTAAAGCTGTTTTAAAGAATATGGGGCGTTTCGAGTTACAGGTTCTTTATGCTAGGGCGATGACAAAGCTGTGGGAAAAAATAGAGCAGTTGAAGCCTTTCGATGGCATGAGAATAGCTGACTTTGGAACTAGAAGGAGGCACAGTTTCCTTTGGCAAGATTGGTGTGTGCAGGCAATGTGTGAAGGCATGGGGTCAAAGTTTATTGGTACCTCCAATTGCCTCATTGCTATGCGACGTGAGCTTGAAGCTATAGGAACAAATGCTCATGAGTTACCTATGATCTTTTCGGCTTTGGCGAAATCGGAGATGGAATTAAAACAGGCACCGTATAAGGTTTTAGAAGATTGGCATGAGGAGCATGATGGCAATTTAAGGGTGATATTACCTGATACATATGGCACTCAAAATTTCTTAACTAATGCGCCGGACTGGCTTGCTTCATGGACCGGAGTAAGAATCGACTCAGGTGATCCTGTGTTGGGAGCCCAGTGTGCCATTGACTGGTGGCAAACCAAGGGTGAAGATACCAAAGAAAAATTGATAATTTTTTCAGATGGACTGGACACAAAAAAAATTATTGAGCTTTATAAAAAATTTAACCAAAGGGTCCAAACAGGTTTCGGCTGGGGAACTTTATTAACAAATGATTTTAGAGGTTTGATTGATAATGGGTCATTGGATCCCTTTTCATTGGTCTGTAAAGCTGTTTCTGCCAATGGACAACCGACCGTGAAATTGTCAGACAATTCTAATAAGGCAATGGGACCAGAAAATAAAATAAAACAATACAAAAAAACTTTTGGATTATCTGAACAGAGTAAAGAAACTTTAATTGTCTGATTTATCCACCTTTTTTAATGATGATATATCGAGTTATTTTATTTTCCTAACAGCTGCTGTTTTTTTAATTGCTGGAATAGTTAAGGGTAGCATAGGGATGGGACTACCTATCGTTTCAATAACACTTCTTAGCCTTTATACCTCACCGAGACTTGCAATGATGATGATAATTATACCAACGTTGGTTACGAACTTTTTACAGTATTATAGGTCAACTGATAAGGTTGATATGGTTTTTTCAAATAAATATCTGTTGGTATCCCTTTTTGTTTGTACTTTCAGTTTCAGTTATTTTTCATTTTCATTAGAGCAGAAAACACTTTCCTTTTTACTGGGCTTAATGATTTTCATTTTTATAATTTATCGCTGGACGGGCTTTTCTTTATCTTTTGGTCTAGGGTTTGATAAAATAATACAAGTTGTATCAGGAGCCATTATAGGTACAGCCGCAGGGTTCACCCATGTTTGGGCGCCAACAATTGCTATACTTCTTCTTATAAGGAAAGCCAACAAAGACCAATTCGTTGGTCTTACAGGTCTTTACATATTCGTTGGCTCACTCGGACTTTTTTCTACTCACTATTTCTTCGAATTATTGGATAGCCAAACCTTAATACTGTCTACTTTAATGATATTTCCTTCGGTTTTTGGGTTTTTAATAGGAGAAAAAATAAGATCATTCATATCCGAAAAGTTGTTTGAAACGCTTCTTATGATTTTTCTACTTTTTGCTTCTATTAATCTTTTGGATAAATCAGATTTTTTCCCATTATATTAAAACGTTCGGTAAGTCTTGATTTTCGTTTTTAAACCAAACAGGAATAGGTAAATTTCTTTCTTTTAGAAATTCAATATTAAAAAGTTTGGATTTATATCTCTGGCTATGATCACACAGTATTGTAACAATGGTGTGGCCGGGTCCAAGCTCTTTGCCCATTTTAATCGCTCCACAGATGTTTATCCCAGATGATGTGCCAAGGCTCAGACCCTCTTCAATTATAAGAGAGTAAATGATTTTTAGCGCTTCATCATCTTTAATATTATAGCTAAAGTCAGGTTTTAGACCCTCTAAATTTTTAGTAATACGTCCCTGACCAATACCCTCAGTAATTGATGAACCATCAGATTTTAAAATTCCATCAGTATAATATTTGAAGAGAGCTGATCCGTCGGGATCAGCCAATCCAATTTTTATATTGGAGTTTCTCTGTTTCAATCCAATGCTAACACCTGCTAAGGTTCCTCCGGTGCCAACAGAACAGATAAAGCCGTCAATCTTTCCATTTGTTTGCTCAAAAATTTCCTGACTCGTATTTTTGATATGTGCTTTTCTATTGTTTAAGTTATCAAATTGATTTGCCCAAAAAGCGCCTGTCTTTGAAATCTTATTTAACTCAGAGGCTAATCGTTCGGAGTATCTGATGTAATTATTTGGGTCGCTATATGGCTTTGCAGGGACCTCTACCAATTTAGCACCTAGCATTTTCAAGGCTTCTTTTTTTTCTTCCGATTGTGTTTCTGGTATGACTATTACCGATTTAAAACCATAGAAACTAGCTACGAGAGAAAGACCAATCCCAGTATTCCCCGCTGTTCCTTCAACTATTGATCCACCTGGACCAATATCTTTAGAGGCAATTGCTTGTTTTATTATTTCCAAGGCGGCTCTATCTTTGACCGATTGGCCTGGGTTTAAAAATTCTGCTTTACCAAAAATATTACAACCAGTTTCTTCTGATGCCTTTTCAAGTTTTATAAGAGGTGTATTACCGATGAGGTCTACAACTTGTCTTTTCATCAAACCCAAACTCCCATATTTTTATAAAATATACAAATCATTACATATTATTTTTAAACTGTTATTCGTGACTTTTTTACTATAACAAGTTATAGTAATTTACAAGAGGTAGAGATGACAGATCCACAGGCAGAAACTGAAAATTACGGTGCAGAGTCCATTAAAGTTTTAAAGGGGCTTGAGGCAGTTAGAAAGAGGCCCGGTATGTATATCGGGGATACAGACGATGGATCTGGTCTTCATCACATGGTCTATGAAGTGGTGGATAATGGTATTGATGAAGCTCTTGCAGGACATTGTGACAAAGTAACAGTTACCCTTTATCCAGACAATTCTGTAGCAGTCTCAGATAATGGGCGAGGCATCCCCACAGAAACTCATCAAGAAGAGGGTATTTCTGCAGCAGAAGTTATAATGACACAACTTCATGCGGGAGGTAAGTTTGACCAAAATTCATATAAGGTTTCGGGTGGTTTACATGGGGTAGGGGTCTCTGTGGTTAATGCATTGTCATCTAAGCTTGAACTAAGGATATGGAGAGACAATTTTGAGCACCATGTTGAGTTTAATAATGGGGAAACAATAAGTCCTTTAAAAAAGATAGGGCCAGCAGGAGACAAAAAAGGGACAGAAGTAAGGTTTTGGGCGTCAGAAATAACATTCTCAAACATAGAATATGATTTCAAAACGTTAGAGCAACGTTTGAGGGAGTTAGCTTTTTTAAATTCTGGAGTAACAATAGAATTAGTTGACCTGAGAGAGGAGAAGGAAAAGAGGGTAGTTCTTTCATATGAAGGTGGTGTTAAAGAGTTTGTAAAGTATTTGGATAGATCAAAAGTTTCGCTAATCAATGAACCTATTTTTATTTATGGGGAAAAAGATGGAATCTCTCTTGAGGTAGCTCTTTGGTGGAATAACGCATACAACGAATTGGTCCTGCCATTTACAAACAACATACCTCAGGGTGATGGAGGCACTCACTTAGCTGGATTTAGAGGTGCGTTAACAAGAACCGTTAACATGTTCGTAGGTTCATTTGGGTCAAAAAATAAAGATAAGGTTAGCGTTACAGGTGATGATGCAAGAGAGGGTCTAACCTGCGTTTTATCTGTTAAAGTTCCAGACCCAAAATTTTCGAGTCAAACAAAGGATAAGTTGGTGTCTTCCGAGGTAAGGCCTGTTGTGGAAAGTTTTGTTAATGAAAAATTATCTGAGTGGTTTGAAGAAAATCCAAGTGACGCTAAAATTGTGGTAGGTAAAGTAATAGAAGCAGCCATTGCTAGAGAAGCAGCAAGAAAGGCCAGAGAACTAACTAGGAAAAAAAATTCCATAGATGTTGCTAATTTACCAGGAAAACTAGCCGACTGTCAGGAAAAAGATCCGACGAAACGCGAAATTTTTATAGTTGAGGGAGATAGCGCTGGGGGTAGTGCAAAGCAAGGCAGATCTCGAAAGAATCAAGCGGTGCTTCCTCTCAGAGGAAAAATACTGAATGTAGAAAGGGCAAGGCCTGATAAAATGCTATCCAGTCAAGAAATAGGAACTTTGATAACGGCTTTAGGCACTGGGATAGGTAACGATGATTTTGACATTGAAAAATTAAGGTACCATAAAATTATTATAATGACAGATGCTGATGTGGACGGTGCTCATATACGAACCCTGTTGTTAACTTTCTTTTTCCGTAAGATGCCGGAGTTAATCGAAAAAGGACATATTTTTATTGCTGAGCCACCACTATATAAAGTAGCAAAAGGGAAGTCAGAGGTTTACATAAAAGACGATAAGGGCTTAGAGAATTATTTAATGGATGCCGGAGTTCAAGATACTTTTCTTAAGATTACTGATGACTATGTGTTATCCGGAAGAGATCTTTCCGAAGTAGTAATGGACGCTAGTAAATGTATTAAATTATTAGAAAAGGCTGGAGACGATAACATAAAACGAATTTTAGAGCAGGCAACACTCACCGGAGTTATTAATAAGATTAAAAGCCTAGGCGAAGACGTTGATAGTCAAAGAATTCTCTGTCAAAGATTAGACAATATTTCAAAAGAATATGAAAGAGGTTGGAGTAGTAAATTCGAAGGCGGTAATAAATTAGGTTTTTTTCGGACAGTAAGGGGAGTTGAGGAGGTTGTAGAAGTTGATCTTATGAAAATTCAAAATTCTTTAATAGAGGGTTTGAAACATTTCAGTAGTAAGTTTAAGGACATTTTTTCTGGAATACCTGTCTTGGTTAAAAAAGAAGCTACCGTAGAGCTAGATGGTCCAACCAGCCTTATAAGTGAGATAATAAGAATGGGGGAAAAGGGTATATCTCTTCAGCGTTATAAAGGATTGGGAGAAATGAATGCTGATCAGCTATGGGAGACAACACTTGACCCTGAGGCAAGAACTTTGTTACGAGTAAAGGTTGACAGAGATAGAACCACGGAAGCTGACGACTTGTTTACCTGTTTAATGGGCGAAGTGGTAGAACCTAGAAAAAACTTTATTCAAGAGCATGCCTTGAGTGTAAAAAATCTTGATTTTTAAATGCTTCTTTTATCTCTATTTAATAGATAAAGCCCAAAAATTATAACCATCACCCCAATCATATCGCTAAGCGTGAGCGTTTCACCTAAAAGAAAATAAGAAATCACAATCCCAAAGAACGGAACTAAAAAGTGGAAAGAAGAATACTTCACAGCCCCAATCTCTTTTTGCAAATAGAACCAGATTACAGGACCTATAATTCCCGGAAAGGCTGCTATATATATAAAAGTAAATAGAAATGTTACGTTAAACGAAACGCTCCATATTTCAAAAAAATAGCTTAAAGGAAGAAGGAAAAGACTACCAGCAAGCATTTGCAGCCCAACAACAATAAGTATATTATTTTTGTTAATTTTTATTTTTGTAATTATCAGTGTTGAAAAAGTGGTCGCGATTAATCCTAGTAGGCAGAGTGAAATTCCCAATAGCTCAATTTCTTTTTCAACTCTCTGTAACATTATCAAGAGTATGCCAGCTAGGCCAACAACTAATCCAAATAATCCTAAAAAACTTATTTTATCTTTGAAAAATATCCACGAAAAAAAAGCTACTGTTAGTGGTAGTATGCTTGCAATTATTACAGAAACATTAGCATCTATTTTTGTCAAAGCTAAAAATATAAGGCCCAGGTACAGCCCGTTTTGAATTAAACCGAAAGTCGTGATCCACAGAAGAGATTTGCGATCAAAATTAAGGCTCTGACCAAGGTAGGCTCCCAGCATAATCGAGAATAAGCCAGCTGACAAAAACCTTATAAAAAGAAAAAGAAATGGGGGGCAGAATTGCACGGCCATCTTTGCAGAGGGGAAGGCACTAGCCCATATAAGAGCGAATCCTACCCCAAGCAAGATATGTCTTAACTCCATTTAAATCAATTTTGGACAGATTTTTGTTAAGAGTTAATTACGTCTTTCAGAGCTTTTGCAATAGTGACTTTAACTACCCTATCAGCCGGTTTTTTCATTTGCTCGCCTGTAGCAGGATTCCTAACCATTCTCTCAGGTCTGGCTCTACAAAAAAACTTTCCAACACTTGGAACTGTTACTGCACCACCTGCGGCTACCTCTTTGGTAATAATACCTGATAATGCATCTAACATTCTGTTGGAAGATGCCTTATCGGAACCTGTCGCGTCTGCTAACGCCGATACAAGCTGTGCCTTTGTCATCGGTTTTTGTGTCATAATGTACCCTTAAAGTTATATTTACATCTGAAAATCAAACCATCTTTTTGACCAAAAATCAAATAATATCAAAAAAACCCACTCGTTTTTAACGAGTGGGTTTAGGAGGAGAAACTATTTCTAAAGATTACTTAGAAAAATCTGGATAAGCTTCGATTCCTAGCTCAGTCTTATCAAGTCCTTCTACTTCACTCTCTTCACTTACTTTTGCGCCCATCAACATATCCAAAATCATCCATGCAATGTAGGAAACGATGAAAGTGAATAGGCAGATGGATACCGTACCAAGTAATTGGGTGCCAAATGAAGCATCCGAATTAGAAAGGACCACAGCAAGGGTTCCCCAAATTCCAGCAATTCCGTGTACTGATATGGCGCCTACTACATCGTCTATTTTTAGTCTATCGAGTAGCGGTACTGAGAATACAATTATTACTCCACCGATAGCACCTATAATTGTAGCAAGCCCTAGCGAAGGCATTAGAGGCTCAGCGGTTATGGATACAAGACCTGCTAACGCGCCGTTTAATACCATGGTCAAGTCAGCTTTACCGTACATAATTTGGGTTAAAATGAGAGCTGCGACTGCACCTCCGGCAGCTGCAGTATTAGTGTTCGCAAATATCCTCGATACGTCAGCAACATCACCAATTGTTCCCATAGCTAGTTGTGAGCCGCCATTGAAACCAAACCATCCTAACCAGAGGATAAACATCCCTAATGTTGCTAGTGGCAAGTTTGAACCAGGCATTGGTATGACAGATCCATCATCTTTATATCTTCCATGTCTGGCACCAATTACCATTGCACCGGCTAAAGCAGCTGCGGCACCCGTTGCGTGCACTACTGTTGATCCGGCAAAATCTGAAAAACCAGCTTCTGATAGCCAACCGCCACCCCACTGCCATGAAGCGCTTATTGGGTAGAAGATCCCTGTTAACACTATAGTGAAAATCAAAAAGGGCCAAAGCTTTACACGCTCTGCCACTGTACCAGAAACTATTGAGGCAGTAGCGGCACAAAACATTAATTGAAAGAAAAAATCAGACCCAACCGAGGCATATGTTAAGTCGACGCCGTCAGCACCAACCCCAGCGGGCTCTAGACCCGTTAGCGAGAATCCTCCCATCCATCCGTTGATAATCCAACCATCGCCAGGGTACATTAAATTAAATCCTACAATGAAATATGCGATTGACGCGAGAGAGAATAACGCAACATTCTTTAAAAGTTGCGTGGATGCATTTTTAGATCTTACCAATCCCGTTTCCAGCATTGCGAAACCAGCGGCCATCCACATCACCAAAAAACCGCCGATTAGGAATAGCAACGTATTAAATATAAAGTACCCTGACTCACTATAGTCTTGGGCATGTCCATCTGCGAACAGTGTTGTCGAAGATAAACCTAGCACAGCAGTGCTCAAAAATAATAATTTAGACATTCTTTGCTCTTTCTTTTTAAACATGGGGTTAAATTGCATCATCATTTTTTTCGTCAGTCCTTATCCGCAGGGCAGACTCAATAGGGGAAACAAAAATTTTACCATCGCCTATCTTCCCTGTTTTAGCGACCTCACTAATGGTGTCGACAGTTTTGGAGGCATCTTTGTCTGTTACCACTATTTCTAATTTTAACTTTGGAACAAAGCTAACGGTATATTCCGCTCCTCTGTAAACTTCGGAATGGCCATCTTGCCTTCCATAACCTTTTACTTCTGAAACCATAAGGCCCTGGATGCCTATATCCTTCAATGCATCACGTACCTCTTCCAGTTTGAAAGGTTTAATAACTGCTATTATAAGTTTCATTAAGTCTCCTTTCGCAATTACGATTTATTGATGCAACTTGTAGGTGATGATTGAAAAATAGAAATGGCAATTTTTTATCTTGAAGCTGAATTTTTTAAAAATCATAGAAATTTGATTAATAATTAAGCAAAAAAGTGCAATTGGTTAATTTTTAGGCAAAAAAAGTACGTATTTCTAATAAACAGTCTTGGGTTTACAAAGATTTTTTCACAGGGTAATTGTTGTTAGACAAACATTTAATTTAGTCATGAGTACAATTTTTAGAAAAACATTAAAATACTTACTTTGGGTGTCCCTGAATGTGGCTATGATAGTTTTTTTAATGCTGTTTATTGCGGTAGTCAATTATGTAAATAAGCTACCACCAATTGCCTCACTTTTAGATGATAGAAAAAGAGGGTCGGTAACACTTCTTGATAGAAATAATGATGTATTTGCTTGGCGCGGAAACCAATTTGGTGGCATTTTAAAATCGAAAGGTTTGAATCGTGTTCTTCATGACGCAATAATATCCGTGGAGGATAGATCTTTCTATTCTCACTACGGGATTTCAATAAGGGGAATTCTGGGCGCGATAAGAATAAATTTGAGAGAGGGAAGAGGACCCTTTTCCGGTCATGGGGGTTCAACCATTACTCAACAAGTAGCAAAGATACTTTGCCTTTTACAAGGTGATTCCAATACTCAAAAACATTGTAGGAGATCAACCATTTCTAGAAAATTGCTTGAGATACCTTTTGCTTTAGCTTTAGAGTATGCGTACTCCAAAGAAGATATTCTTTCCATTTACATAAATAGAGTATACTTGGGTTCTGGGGCATATGGGTTTGAGGCTGCATCAGAGAGATATTTTAATAAAAATTCATCTGAGCTTTCAATAGGTGAAGCTGCACTTTTAGCTGGTCTGTTAAAAGCTCCGTCGAGGTATTCACCAATAAATAACAAAAAACTCTCACAAGCTAGAGCGCTTACCGTATTAAAAATAATGAGAGATCAGAAATTGATTTCGATTAAAGATTTTGATAACGCTGCAAAAGCGCTTCCTACAATAGAAAAGAATAATATCAATGAGATCGGTTCTTATTACGCTGATTGGATAATGCAAGATGCACCCCAAGAAATAACAAAACAAAGTAAAGAAGACATTATTATCAGAACATACTTTGACCCCAAAATTCAGAAAGAAGTTGACGATACTATATCTTCCTTCTTAGAAACAGAAATTATGTCGGATTCGACAGCACAAATTGCCGTCGTTGTTATGTCTGCAGATGGACGTGTGAGAGCGATGAGTGGCGGAAGACCTTCAGAGAAAATACCAGGACAATTTAATAGAGCTTATCAGGCTAAACGACAACCAGGATCAGCTTTTAAACCCTTCGTTTACGGAGCTGCTCTAGACCTTGGTATCTCGCCTAACACAGTGCTTATGGATGAGCCAGTCACAATCGTTTTTGGTAAAAACAATTATAAGGAATATTCCCCTAAAAATTATGATAATAGGTATCTTGGTCCAGTTACTATGGAAGAAGCGTTTTCAAAATCTCTAAATACAGTTGCAGTAAAGGTAGGAGATAAAATTGGTATAAATAGAGTAAAAACTTTAGCTAAAGAGTTAGGGATAGAAACAGCTATACCCAGTGAACCTTCAATAGCTTTGGGATCGTCTGAGGTAAATTTACTAGAGCTTACCTCTGCATATGCAGGAATTTTAAATAATGGTATAAGAGTTTACCCTAAGGGATGGAGAGACTTAAGCATCAAGGAAACCAGGGAGGTAATTATCAGGGAAGGTTCTGAGCCAGGGTTTCGAGTATTTTCCAAGCTGGCCGCGCAAACACTTAAGTATCTTATGTTTTCGAGTGTAGAAAATGGAACAGGTAAAAATGCATCTGTTTCAGATTGGCAAATAGCTGGCAAAACAGGCACGAGTCAATCTTTCAGAGACGCATGGTTTGTTGGTTTTTCGAATAATTACGTCGCCGGTATATGGATGGGCAATGATGACAATCAACCATTGAAAAACGTAAATGGGGGTGGTTTGCCAGCAAAAATATTTTCCAAGATAATGACAAAAATCAGCCTCCAGCTTGTTTCAAAAAAGGAAATAGCAATGATTTCACCTGATCAGTTTGACGTCTTAAGAGACTACGATGAGACAGCAACAAAACTTCAGTTTCAATCTCAAGGTGAAACGGATATAAAACCAAAAAATTCTTCCCTTATTGGAGGCTTGATTAGGGCTCTTTTATGGGGTGACTAAGGTCTATTTGTGAGAAATAGATTGAATTAGGTCATCTAAAGAACCTTCAAATTTCTTTAATTTTGATCTGAATTCCTGTCTCTCAGTTGAAAGCATTGATATCCCCTCTACTCTTAAGTCAACCAACTTTAAAGATCCGCTTCCATCTGATACTTGCCATACGACTTTTAAAGAAGGATTGCCTGGCACCACAACTATTGAAGATACGAGCACACCAGCTTTCGTAAGAGTATCACGACTTTTCGTGATTTCCAGCGTAGTACCTTTAAATTCTGAAAATTGCCTTCCGTATTTATGAGAAACATATATTTTAAATGCACTAATAAATCGCTTTCTTTGATCGCTGTTAGCGTGACGCCAGCTTTTTCCCAGAACTGCTCTCGCTATGATAGGAATATCAACATATTTTTGAAAAAGGTTTTTGAGCTCTATTTTTTGCTTATCAATGGATAGCTCTTTTATTGATGTGGCAACTAAGTCATTATATAGATTTTCAACCAATTGCTCGGATTTAATTATTCTATCCGCATATAATTTCTGGAAACTGAATAAGTTCAAAAGAAATAGTAAACAGAATAAAAATGATTTCAGTGAAATGTGCATATGAATAACATATATACGAATTAACTTTATTCTCTCTCTTTAAACTTCACGGGAACCTTTAGGTATGAAACTCCGTTCCGTTCTGGTGGAGGCATTTCTCCTGCGCGCATGTTTACTTGTATTGACGGCACTATAAGTTTAGGTGCCCCAAGACGCGAGTCTTTCTCTTCTCTTATTTTTACAAACTCTTCTTCATTTATACCATCTTTTACATGAGGGTTTAACTTTCTCTGTTTTTCTACAGTAGATTTCCACTGATATTTTTTTCGATTATCGGTCAAATAGTCATGACACATCCAAAGGTTTGTATTTCCAGGGTAATTTAAAATTCGTCTTATTGACTTAAAGAGATCACGAGCATCTCCCCCTGGAAAGTCGCATCTCGCAGTACCGAAGTCATGCATAAAAAGTGTATCACCAACAAAAATATTATCCTCGATTTTATAAGAACCACACGCTGGTGTATGGCCTGGCGTAAAAATATACTCACAATTTAAATTGCCAATACTAAACTTCTCCCCATCTTCAAAAAGGTGATCAAATTGCGAACCATCTTTTCTAAAACCTCTCTCAGTATTGTAAATAACACCGAAGGTATGCTGTACCTTTGTTATATTTTTTCCAATGGCAACTGGTGCTTCGAACTTTTCCTTAAAGTATGGGGCTGCCGATAAATGGTCAGCATGTACATGTGTCTCGAGGATCCAAGCAGGTTTTAAATTTTCTGTTTGGAGGTATTCTATCACAGAGTCAGCGTGTTCTGTGTCTAAACTACCGTCTGCATGATCATAGTCTAGACAACTATCAATTATCGCAGCACATTTTGTTTCCTTGTCACTGACGACGTAGCAAATCGTATTTGTAGATTGATGGAAAAAAGCTTTAATCTCGGTGTTTGTATTTTTCATAAAATACCTTTTTGTTTATAAAGATTAAGGAATTATGTATAAATAATAATCATTAGTATACCTAAACATTTGATTTTTTGAAAGGATTGAAAAATGGACATCAATGAAACACTTATCTACAAGGGTATAGTATTACCAGACGCACCACCACCGGCTGCTAACTACATACCCTACGTAAAGATTGACAAACTGGTTTTTGTATCTGGACAAGTGTCTCAAAATGAAAATGGCTTTATTAAAGGAGTTTTAGGTAAAGATCTAAATGTAGAAGAAGGATATGATGCAGCAAGACAGTGCGCTGTTTCGTTGCTGGCGCAATTGAAAATGGCGGTAAATGGAGACTTAAATAAAGTGACCAAAGTTGTGAAGCTTGGTGGTTTTGTAAATTCTGCGCCAGGTTTCACCGAGCAACCCAGCGTTATCAATGGAGCGTCCGATCTTTTAGTTGAATTATTTGGGGAGAAAGGAAGGCATGCTCGAACGGCAGTTGGCGCAAATCTACCACTTGGAGTTGCGGTAGAAATTGATGGAATATTTGAAGTAGAATCCTAGCCTTGAGGAACCCTTACAGCTTCTTGACTGAAAGGCCTTTTGCCCATCGAGGCTTTCATTCAGGGTCATTGGCAGTTTCTGAAACAATTCCTGAAAACTCTCTGGAAGCGTTTAGGCTAGCAATTGAGAAAAATTACTCTATTGAAATGGACATACATTTTACTAAGGATTTTAAAATTATCGTTTTTCATGACTTTTTTCTTGGTCGGCTTACAACAAAAACAGGTTTTGTTTTTAATAAAAACTTAAGTTATATAAAAAAGGCGAAGCTATCTAACAATGGAAAAGTGCCCACGATAGAAGAGGTCTTTGATTTAGTAAATGGACGCGTGCCCGTACTATTAGAAATCAAATATTCTAAGTACATTAAAAAAAATCTAAATATGTTCACAAGGGTTCTTGCAGAGAAACTTGGAAGCTATAAGGGCCCAGTTGCTCTAATGTCTTTCAACTTAGATCTAATAAAGTATATCAGAAAAAAAAATTTGTTTGGAAGGGTTCCTTTAGGCCTAACTACAAGCTTTCCGAAAATTGAGAGTATTGGTAGCAAGATAAAAAATAACAAAATTGAAAATGAGATAGTTGCTAATAGATTACAGTTTATCTCCCAGGACTGGAAAGGTATTAAAAATATCAGAGTTAAAAGATTAAAAAAATTAAATATTGCAATTTTATCGTGGACAATTACTTCAAGAGAGATCGAGAAGAGTTTGAAGGGATTAGTAGATAATATCACCTTCGAACATTATGAGCCTGATATAACAGAGTAAAGATTGCAAAGGGAAGATATTGGAAACTGCAATTTGCACAACTATAAAATCCATATCAAGAGATGAATGGGAAGCATGCCGTTCTAGTAGGGCGGGTGGTGATCCTTTCCTGTCATATGATTTTTTTTTTCTTTTGGAAACTAGTAATTCTGTGGGACCTAAAACCGGTTGGATTCCTTTTTACATAATTTTTAAAGAAAAAAATATCGTAGTAGGAATAATCGTAAGTTTTTTAAAAAATCATTCCCAAGGAGAATACGTTTTTGATCATAGTTGGGCCGATGCCTATGAGAGATCAGGGGGAAATTACTATCCAAAACTACAAGTAGCGGTACCATTTACTCCTGTTTCAGGGGAAAGAATTTTAGTACAAAGTGAATACAAAGATAAGGTTGGTGAAATGATTTCATCAGCAAAGAGAGTCGTTGAGGAAAATAATCTTTCGTCATTACATATAACCTTCTGTAGTAAAAGTTTCGTTAGCGTTGCAAAAAAAAACAATCTGCTTGTAAGAGAAGGCATCCAATATCATTGGTTTAATAGAGACTATAAATCATTTGATGATTTCTTAGGCTCATTAACATACCGTAAGAGAAAAAATATAACAAAGGAAAGAAAACAGGCAACGAACTTTGGTGGTGAGATTAAATCTTTAACTGGAAGTCAACTAACAGACCTTGAGCTGGAGTCATTTTGGCATTTTTATCAAAATACTGGACAGAGAAAATGGGGTTATCCTTACCTTACAAAGAATTTTTTTATGGGTCTAAAGAAAAACCTAAAAGATAAAATTCTACTAGTGCTGGCAAAAAAAAATGATCGGTATGTAGCGGGCGCCTTAAATTTCATAGGATCAGATTGCTTGTATGGAAGATATTGGGGATGCAATCAGTTTTTTCCTGCAATGCACTTTGAGCTTTGTTATTATAAAGCTATAGATTTCGCTATTGAGCGAGGCTTGAAAAGAGTGGAGGCTGGTGCTCAAGGAGACCATAAGATTGCGAGAGGTTACGAAGCTTGTATAACATACTCAAGCCATTGGTTCCCACATGAAGGGTTTATGAACGCTGTGGATGATTTTTTAAAAGAAGAGAAAAAAATTGTCAGCGATAGTAGTAAACAAATACAGTTCATCAGCCCATTTAAAAAAGGAGAAAAAATAGATGCCAAGGAAACTTAGTAATAAAGAAATAGAAGAAAAGTTTGAACATTTGCTTTCGAAAGGTTGGAGTTTTTCGGAGGACAAAATCTACATCCAAAAAACCTTTGTTTTTAAAAACTTCAAGGAAGCATTTTCATGGATGTGTCGGATCGCATTTATAGCGGAAGAGATTAACCACCATCCAAACTGGACTAATGTATTTAAAACGGTCGATATATCCCTTTCAACACATGATGCAGGTGGGTTAACAGAACTAGATCTTAATTTTGCAAATAAGGTGGAGATGGAAACTTAGGTTATATCTTTCAAAATAGTTTTCGCCGAAGTCATATCACAAACCCCTCGTTCTTTTTCAAAGTAAAGTCTTTCGATCTTTTTATTCTTTAATAGAGCGGTAAATCTCTGAAGCCTTCTTAATAAACCTGTTCCCTTCACCGTAAATTCAAAGTCTAATGCTTCAGCAAGAATGGATAATGGATCGGTGATAATTTTTATGCCGGCTTTTGTTGCACCAGTTGATTCACCCCAAACCTTCGCAACGTATACATCATTTACTAAAACGCAAAAAATTTCATCAATTCCCAAGCTTTTAAATTCCTTAGCACTTTTAATGAAGCTAGGTAGGTGCATCATAGAGCAAGTAGGTGAAAATGCACCGGGCATTCCAATCAGTATAATATTCTTTTTGTCAAAAAGCTCACTAGTTCCAGCTTTCTGTACTTCAAATTTGTCATCCATCCAGTTAAATATAACTTCTGGAAATTCGTCTCCTACAGAGTATTTCATAAAAGGCCTCTATTGAATGTAAAAGTGTACTTAATATATCCTTGGGTTTAATACAACGTTAATTGATTTTTTTGAAGAACTTTCTTACAAATTTATGATGATAGAGAAAATAGTAATTATAGGTGGCGGTCAGGCCTCTATATCTTGTGCAAGCCAATTAAGGTCTCTTAGTTTTAATGGTGAAATTTGTATGGTATGTGAAGAAAATTATTATCCATATCAAAGACCACCACTATCCAAGAAGTTTCTAACCGGACATTTTCACGAAGAACGCCTTCTACTGAAAAAAATTGACTATTATAAAACCAACAATATTCAGGTTCTTCTCTCGAAGAAGGCTACAAAAATAGATAGAGATAACAAAAAAGTGCATTTGCAAAGCGGAGAAAAGATTGACTACACTAAACTAGTTATCGCGATTGGTAGTAAAGCTAAAAAGGCTCCTCTAAGCGATAGTGATAATTATTCAAACGCTTTTTATTTGCGTAATTTGCATGATGCTAGAATTTTAAAAAACCAGCTACACACAGGAAAAAAGATTTTGATAATTGGAGGCGGCTATTTGGGCTTGGAAGTTGCGTCGATTTGTTCTTCATTTGGCATGCATACAACAGTTGTTGAAGGGGCTGAAAGAATACTCAAAAGAGTGGCTGGAGAACCGACAGCAGCTTATTTTAGGGAGATCTTTTCAATAAGAGGAGTGAAAATTATTGAAAATGATTTTGTCAAAAAAATAAATAACATTGAAAGTGAAGTTACAAATGTTGAACTAGCTTCTGGAAGACTGATTGATGTGGACGCTTTGCTAGTTGCCACTGGCGGATACCCAGAAGTTGATCTTGCAAAAGATGCACAATTACAGATTGAAAACGGTATAAAAGTTAATGAAAGACTAGAGACAAGTGACCCCTCAATTTATGCAGCAGGGGACTGCGCTTCATTTAATCATAAAGGAAGATGTTTGCGGCTTGAATCAGTTGGAAATGCTATCGATCAAGGTCAAACAGTTGCATTAAACATTGCAGGTAACAGAACCAACTTCAATGCAAAGCCATGGTTTTGGACCGAGCAGTTTGATCAAAAGTTGCAAATAGCAGGTATTTGTGACGGTTTTACTGACATTATAGAAAGAAAAGTAAAAGATAAAGTATCATTCTGGTATTATAAAGAAGAGATTTTGCTGGCAGTTGACTCATTTAATGACCCGTATAGCTATATGATAGGTAAACGTTTGATTGAAGAAAAAAAATCTCCAAAAAAAGAAATTCTACGTGACATTAATTTTGATATTAAAGACGCTTTAAGTCTCAAATGAGAGTTCTCAGTGGAAAACTAAAAGGCTTAAAGATCCTAACAAATGACAAAAAGTTTAAAGGTTCTGAGAGCTTCATTACCCGGCCGACGTCAGATAGGGTTAAAGAAACATTATTCAACATCTTGGAGTACGGTTTCAATATTAATTTTTCAAAGATTTCGTTTTTTGACTGCTTTTCTGGATCGGGGGCTATTGGTATTGAGGCTATATCAAGAGGATCCTCAATAGTTACTTTTTTGGACAAAGATGGTGCTGCTTGTGAATGCATAAAAAAAAATCTTGCTAAATTTAAGCTCTATGGGAATGACCATGTAAATAGCTTGCGCGTACTTAAACACGATTTTTTTGATAAAAAGTTATCGCCTAGCAATAAGTTTGATGTTGTTTTTGTAGATCCACCATATGACCTGATAAAAGCTAGTAAAGTTTTTATGAGGTTACAAGAGTTAAGAGTGACAAAGATTAATTCGTTAATTATATATGAATGTAATAAAGAATTAGAAAAAATGGATGGATTTGAAATCTTAAGAATCAGAAAAATCGGAAAGACATATTTGAACTTCTTTAAAGGTTACAACGAGTGAAGCTGCTTGTTTATTGTTAGAAAAGAAAAAAATGGAAAATTTTGGTTTCAAAAAAGTTAGTAAAAAAGAAAAGCCTAAGTTAGTAAATAAGGTTTTTGACAGTGTTGCTTTTAAATATGATTTAATGAACGATCTGATGAGCGCGGGTTTGCATCGATTATGGAAAGATAGTTTTATCGATTGGCTCGCGCCTAGAAAAAATACACATCTTCTTGACGTTGCAGGCGGAACTGGAGATATTGCTTTTCGATTCATCAAGAGAACTAAAAATCAAGCAAGGGTAACAGTACTAGATAGAAACGAAAATATGCTCAAGGAGGGAAAAAGAAGATCGAATGTTGGGCAAATAGAAACAGACTTAGAATGGGTGTGTGCAGATGCCATGAAATTACCCTTTAAGAATGAGGTTTTTGATTATTATACAATTTCCTTTGGAATAAGAAATGTCTTGGATTTAAAAAAGTGTTTATCCGAAGCCTTGAGAGTTTTAAAGCCTGGAGGAAGAATTATGATCCTCGAATTTAGTAAAGTTGAAAATGAGACCTTAAACAAGATTTATGATGCGTTCTCATTTAATTTAGTTCCTAGGCTTGGGAAGTTCATAGCTAATGATGCTGAAAGCTATCAATACTTAATTGAGAGTATAAGAAAATTTCCCTCTCAAGAAAAACTTGCAAATCTAGTAGCTGAAGCTGGCTTCAGACAGGTTAAATATAGAAACTTAACTCAAGGAGTAGTTGCCATGCACAGCGGCTGGAAGATCTGATGAAGTGGTTTCATAACCCCTTTAGATTAGTTAGGGTGGTTGGAACTTTTTTTAGAACCGGCGCTGTTGAACAGGTCTTGAAAATTACCAAAGTCTCAAAGCCGATAAAATTCGGTATCTTATTCATGGGGAAACCTCTAATTGTTTTTGGGATTAAAGGGCCATACAAGAAATCTCCAATTGTTAGAGCGCTCATTGCATTGGGACCGGCATATATCAAGTTTGGGCAATTGCTATCTACGAGGCCCGACATAGTGGGAGCTGACTTGGCTAATGAGCTTAAGGTTTTACAAGATTCTTTAGACCCTTTCCCAACTACAGAGGCAAAAAAAATCGTACATGAGGAACTTGGAAGCCCTGTTGAGAGTATTTTTTCTTCATTTTCAGATTCGGTTGCCGCTGCATCAATTGCTCAGGTTCATAAGGCAACCGTTAAGGAAACAAAGGAATTGGTAGCAGTGAAAATATTAAGGCCTAATGTAGAAAAGGTTTTCCTTAAAGATTTAGCTGCTTTGTTATTTTTAGCAAAATTCATAGAGTTTATTATACCAAGCTTTAGGCGACTTAAGCCTACAGAAGTTGTTAACCATTTTGAAAGATTAGTGCGTGAAGAACTAGATTTAAGAATGGAGATATCAGCTGCAGCTGAGTTTGCAGAAAATACAAAAAGTGATCGTAATTTTTATGTTCCTAAAGTCATTTGGTCTCTTTCTGGTAAACGAGTTGTAACAACAGAGTGGGTAGACGGAATGTCGGTTGGAGATATAGAAAGAATAAAGAAGAGTGGAGTAGATATTGAAAGCTTTGCAAAAAGAATTATCAAGACTTTTTTGACACAAGCTCTACGGGATGGTTTTTTTCATGGGGATATGCACCAAGGTAATCTGAAATGTAGAAGTGATGGTACTCTTATAGTGATGGATTTCGGCATAATGGGAAGAATAGACGAATATACAAGAAAGACTTATGCGGAAATCCTAATAGGATTCTTAAGGCGTGATTATTTAAGAGTTGCAGAAGTACATTTTGAGGCAGGGTATGTTCCAGAAAATCAAAATGTGCAAGAATTTTCTCAAGCCCTTAGATCAGTGGGTGAGCCAATATTTGGTATGGAGGCCTCAGACATATCGATGGCTAGATTACTATCTAGATTATTTGAAGTAACTGAGCAATTTGGAATGGAAACTCGAACTGAGTTATTGCTATTGCAGAGGACAATGGTCGTAGTTGAAGGTGTTTCGAGAAGCTTAGATCCAAATATAAATATGTGGGAAACAGCCCGACCTGTTGTTGAAAAATATATAGCTGCTACTTTGGGACCAAAAGCTATTTTGAGAGATTTTTTGAAGATAGCGCAAGTTCTGCGTAAGTTTGGTCCTCAACTCCCAAAGCTCTTAGAGGACTTCATTAGACAATATAAAAATGATGATAAAAATTGAGTTGGCGAACCCGCTAGGAATCGAACCTAGAACTAATCCTTAGGAGGGATTTGTTATATCCGTTTAACTACGGGTCCTTTTAGGATAAATTATAGTCAATTCATTAATAATGTGAATAACATGTTATAATTTCATAAGAATATGGGAAGAAACCCAACTTCAATACCTGAGCGATATTGGTTAAAAGTTTGCGTATATTTAGGTTATATTTTTCTCAAAGTTATTCAAAACTATGCGTCATCGTCGATTTCGTTTCTTCTACCACAATGAGGGCAGAATATTTTTTTCTTTGGTTGAAACTCATCACTTGACGCAAACGACCACCAAAGTTTGCAAAAATCACAAGTAAAATGCCATATAGTTTCTTTAGTCAATTTCATTGTTACCTCTTTTACTTTATTAACGATTGCATTATTATGTCATCTGATTGGAAAACATTTTTTTAAAGGTATACTCTCTTCTATTTTTAGTCACTAAAAACGGTTGAGGTATTCTGAAGATTGGTTAGTTTTGGTTAAAAAAATTAAATCAGAAAGAAGTCAGGATTTCAAAGCTGACATGCAAACAATAAAAGAAGAAGATGCAAGGAAGCTGCAAGAAACTTTTGGCCAATTTTTTGGAAAGAATTCTGATGAAATGAGGAAACACTCGTCAAGGTTAAAAAATAAAATTTATTTGTTTGGCTTTATGGCAACTATTTTTTTTGTGGTTGTATTTTATCTCACGAAAAATGTGAATTTTGTAGGAATATGAATAGATTATTTCATTTCTCGTAAAAGTCGCTTTAATTGTTTTTCTTCTAACTCTATTGCCATACATTGCTTGATCTTTTGAAAAACAGAGCCACTTGTAACAAATGCTCCACCAAAAAACTCAACCATATTGTCTCCATCAAGCATTTTGTTTTCCAATGAATTGAGGCACTGTTTTTCTGTATTAAAAAATCGAGAGCTATCATTGACCGTTTCGGCAATTTTTACTTGAGAATTCTCCATCAAAAACATCACTGAAACTATTATCCAAACTTTCATATACGCTTACCATTTTTACCCATGATTTATTATTAACGAATAAATTTTGGATTATTTAAATTATTGCGTACTAATTTACAGGTATTTGATCTTATTGACATGTAAAAATTAACCTTCAATTATAAAAATATGTTTTTAAAGGTTTAATTTAATTGAAAGATTTTAAAGATTTAGGGTTTCACTGTGGAGTAGATGAGGTCGGCAGGGGCGCATGGTGCGGCCCGGTTGTGGCAGCTGCCGTAAGGTTTGATAAATGCCACAATATTAGTGGGCTAGCTGACTCGAAAACCTTAAGCTCCCGTCAGAGAGTTAAGCTTTACTTTGAGATACTAGAAACATTTTCAGTAGGGGTCTCTTTCTCCTCAGCTAAGGTGATTGATAACTTTAACATTTTGAGCAGTTCTTTACATGTTATGCAAAAGGCCGTTGAGAAAGTTGCTAAGACAAAAGATAGTTTATACTTTGATGGAAGCACATTACCGGAATCATATAGATCTGCTTCAAGAGCCTACAGCATAATTAAAGGAGATAATAAAATAGCGAGCATAGCCGCGGCTTCCATTGTTGCAAAAGTATCACGCGACTTTCATATGAAATCATTAAATATGCGCTTCCCAGGTTATGGCTGGGAAAGGAATGTGGGATATGGAGTAGAGCAACATAAAGCTGCTATCTACAAGTTGGGTATTACCACTGAACATAGGAGATCTTTTAGACCCATATACAACATGTTGTGTTTATGAAAAATAAGTGACTGTTTTTAAATAAAAAATTTGACGCGTTTAATAATTTGACTCAACGTTTACAGAAAAATTCGAGGCAAATTATGAGTTTAAATATAGAGCACTTGTTTCAATCTTCTTATGAGACAGAACTTTTTAATGATGACTGCATCACGTTGATGGAAAAAATACCTGAGAACTCGGTCGATTTAATTTTTGCAGATCCACCTTATAATTTACAGCTTAACAGTGAATTGCTGCGTCCGAACAATTCAAAGGTTGATGGCGTTAAAGAAGATTGGGATAAATTTTCTAGCTTCAATGATTACGATAAGTTTACTAAAAAGTGGTTACGGGAGGCTAGGAGAATTTTAAAAAAGGATGGAGCAATATGGGTAATAGGTTCTTATCATAACATTTTTAGGGTCGGAGCCAGTTTGCAAGACTTGGGGTATTGGATATTAAATGATGTATTTTGGAGAAAATCTAATCCTATGCCAAATTTTAGAGGTAGGCGATTTACTAATGCTCATGAAACTTTAATATGGGCTGCCAAATCTGACAATTCTAAGTATGTCTTCAATTATGATGCGTTAAAGGAACTGAATGAGGGAACACAGATGAGATCTGATTGGTTTTTACCAATATGTTCAGGATCAGAAAGATTGAAAGGAAAAGATGGAAAAAAAATCCACCCTACGCAAAAACCAGAATCGCTTCTCCACCGTATCATAATAGCGAGTACGAAAAAGGATGATTTGATTTTGGATCCATTTCTGGGAACGGGAACTACAGGGGTTGTAGCCAAACGCCTAGCGAGAAAATTTATCGGAATTGAAAAGGATAAGAGTTACTTTAAAGAAGCTCAAAATCGTATTAATAAAGCTCGTCCTTATTCTGAGAAAGATCTAGAAATAACAGAAACAAAAAAGGATCTGGAAAGGGTTCCATTCGGTCAGCTGGTAGAAAGAGGTCTTTTAAAACCTGGAGATGAGCTGACTTCTGTTAACAAACGATATGTAGCTAGAGTTCGTCCTGATGGCACGTTAATTACTCATAATGCTAAAGGTTCTATACATAGGGTTGGTGCTATATTAGAGGGATCTCCATCATGCAATGGATGGAATTATTGGCACGTCAAAAAAGGTGGTGAGCTTATCCCAATAGACTATTTTAGACAGAAAGCTAGAACACAGAATGCGAATGCAAAATGACATTAAAGCTTGATCGCTTTAATGTACACTTTTCGCATTAAAGTTGGTAACGACATAAAATCAAAATTTTGTTGTTCGACAGCCAAATATTTAGAACTATCAAACTTAGAGTTTCCTTTTTCGCCTAACACAATTTCGAGTTCCAATTTAAAATGGGAAAATTGATGTGTAACTAATCGTTTGGTAAAAGTCCAGTTCGCCTTTAAAGGTAAAGTGGGCTTGTTTTTTATTACCTCCCATTCAGTTGTGGGGAAACCCAAAAGTCCTCCTAATATTCCTTCACTAGGCCTTCGTTCAAGTAAGAAACTGTTTGGCTGTATTTTTATGAAAAATACGAAACCCCTTCTTATTGGTTTGTCTTTTTTGACTAGTTTGGCGGGAATATTTTCTACTACACCTAGCTTCAAGCTTAAACAGGAGGGCGAAATTGGACAATGATTACAGTTAGGTTTTTTTGGTTTGCAAATTGCGTTTGCAAAATCCATTAATGCTTGAGCAAAGTCACCACTATGAAGTTTGGGGAAAAGTTGGGAGGCATATTTTTTAATGTCCTTTTTAGATTGATTTACAGGCTTTTCAATCTTGAAGAGTCTACAAACGACACGTTCAATATTTGCATCAATTACCACTTCTCTTTCACCAAAGGCAATTGATCTTATAGCTGAAGCGGTATATTCACCTATCCCTGGTAATGCCAGAAGAGTCTTTTTGTCGTTTGGTATTTTGCCATCAAACTTTTCGCTCAGTTCCTTTGCGCATTTCAAAAGATTTCTTCCTCTTGCATAATAACCAAGACCCGCCCAAAAAGCTAAAATATCACCCTCATCAGCATCGCTAAGCTTATCTATACAATCCCATTTTTTTATAAATCTTTTAAAATAAGGTATCACCGTTGTTACATTAGTTTGCTGTAACATTATTTCAGATATCCAAATTTTATAGGGATCAGGATTTTGTCCTGCCTCTGCGTCTTTAGGATTTACGCGCCATGGTAGTATTCTACCGTTCTCAGCGTACCATCTCAACAGGATTTTACTTATAATTGCCATTTCAATTTGATATACCATAACTTATAATGGCTGGGAAACTTACCTGAGAAATGAATTATTATAAAAGAAATTTCAAATCCATTGGAAATTTAATTGAACCATTAGTAAAAAGACATGGTCAGATAAACATAATTAGCCATGCCAAGTTATTAGACATATGGGATACAATTGTTGGTAAAGAAATATCAAAAAAAGCTCATCCAATTAAAATGAAAACTATCAAAGGTGGCGAAAAAAATATTCTTTACCTTGGTATGACTGGTCCTTATATGGCAGAGTTGTCTTTACAGCTTCGAGACATTATCGAAAAAATAAACTCTTTTTATTCAAAAGAAGTGGTAGATCAGATAAAATTGCAACGTTTACATGATATTAATCATAAAAACGTGGTAGAATTAGATAATTCGCATGACTTCAGTGCTACAAAAAGCAGAGAACCCACCGACCCCAAAATTGCTGGCATTCAATTAGAGAATGCGCTAACCAAAATGAAAAATAACCTTAGTAATTCAAGGAAAAAAAATGAGATTATGGAAGACTGAAAAATATTGGATAGGTACATATGTCCTTCTTTTATCAATTTTTATGTTGGGATTCGCCTATGCAGCAGACCCATCAATAGTTGAAAGCAAGTATATTGAAATGTCGAAAGGCAATGACAACGCACCCGTTGTTTTTGTTGAATATGCTTCATTGACTTGTCCAGCATGTGCTGCATTTCATTCAAATGTTTATCCACAGTTGAATAGGGAGTATATCGAAACTGGTAAAGTAAAATTTATTCATAGAGAAATCTATTTTGATAAAGCTGGGTTATGGGCAGCCTTGACTGCACGCTGCACAAATGTGGTAAATCGTTATTTTGGTATGCTTGACTTACTTTATTCTGAACAGCCAATTTGGTCTAGATACGAATCCAGTGATAAAATTGTAGATTCCCTTTTAAAAATTTCTGCGAAATCAGGGATTGAGAAGGCAAAAGCAATTTCTTGCTTAGAGGACCAAGAAAAAGCATTAGATTTGGTGAATGAATTTCAGATTTATGTTGATAGAGACGCTATTGAGTCTACTCCCACTTTTATAATAAATGGAAAGAAATACGCAAACCGGTCTTACGACGAATTAAAGAAAATAATTGAAAAAGAGTTAGGGAACTAATCTCTTTAATTCCAAAAGCAGTTTTTTGTTTTTTGACAAATGTAATTTGATATCGATTGGGAATATGTTTTTTTTTAAAGCTATGGGTATTTTTACGAAGTCTTTCTCCGTGGTTACAACAAGCGCGTTGTTCTTTGTAGCGATATTCGAGATTTTAGTAAGTTGTCTTCTAGAATAAAAATGATGGTCCGGAAATGAGTATTCTTTAATAATCTCGAGATTTAGCTTCCGGAGCATTAAAAAGAATTTTTCTGGCCTTCCAATACCACAAAAAGCAACAAGCTTTCGTTTCTTTAATTTTGGAATTAAATTAGGCACAAATTTTCCGTCTATGATCTTTTGGTTACAGTTTTGAAAAATAGTATCTCGTAAATTTTTATTTGAAACTGAACTACCTATGGAAATCAAAAAGTCGGCTCTGTCAATTGCGGGTCGAGGACTTTCTCTTAAGTTTCCTAGAGGAAAAATGTTTTCATTCGTGAGGTCAACTTCTGCATCAAATACCAAAATATTAACATCTTTTGCAATCGAAAAATTTTGATAGCCATCATCTAGAAGCACCAATTCAGCGCCTGCCTTGTAGGCCTCTAAAATTCCTTCTCTCTTTTTTTTTGATACCCAAACCTTGGCATGCTGAGAAATTAACAAAGGTTCATCACCCACTTGATAGGCACTATGAGTTCTTGGATCAACGAAAACAATATCTTTAAATGCTCCGCCATATCCTCGACTTACGACGTGGGCTTTGATATTATTTTTTTTAAAGTAATTTGCTAAAAAAATAACTGTAGGGGTCTTACCAGCACCGCCCAAGGTAATGTTTCCAATACACACTACAGGGATTGGCATTTTTTCATATCTCCCATACTTAATTCTTAAGCGGTGTACAATAATCCAAACTAAAGAAAGTAAATACAATATGGGATAAAGACATACTTTTCTTATATTATTTAAAAAGGGTATCAAGAAAGTTACATTTCCATAATTTGATGTAGACACTGGGTTAGAATAGAACGTTGAAACAAAGAGGGATATTTTCTTAATTTTAGATCTGAAGCAGTGAGGGTGTCGGCTACCCGACTAAATTGTTGTAAGGACCATTCATTCACATGTTGTTTTGCTTTTTCAAGATCATGTGCAATAAGAAAAGGATATTCACGAAGCACCTCAAAGCTGGTGGGCCCAAATAATTTTATTAAAGATAACTTGTAGAAATAAGCGGATACAAAATGCAAAATACTTATGGGGCTTTTACTGTATGAAAATAAAGCATTTAGAGTTGTCTCTAATTCGATAATGTTTCTTTCGGCCAATGCAACTGCCAGGCTTAATTCTTTAACTTCATAGTTTATTGACATTATATCAAAAAAATCGTCTACCGATAGAGGATTGTCATCATAAAGTTTCAATAGCATTAACTTTTCAAACTCATTTTCTAAAATATTTCTTGGCGTAAAGGTAGAGAAATCGATAAGTACATCTAATACCTCCTTCCCAGAAAAGCTTATACCTGCATCGGTCAATCTTTTCACGAAAAAATCTCCATCTATTTTACTATTAGTATAGTTTACGACAGCAATCCGATCACTAGATGCAAGTAATTTTATAATATCGGATTTTTTTGATAATGCATTCATGGTAACTATCGTTATAGCATCGTCATTTTTCCATTCTGCGTCTATCTCAGTGATAAATTTGTAATCTTTCTCATTAAGCTCATTCAGCAATATTATTTGACGGCCAGGGAAAAAACTTTTTGTTTTCAGCCTCGTTATTATTTCATTTCTTTTTTCATTTATTTCTTGATTGAAATATTTGTTTACGCGCATTTCTTCATCTGCAATTTTTCCTGCGAGTGCAACAGAAATTGTTTTTGCGTCTTTTTGCAATAATGAATAGTTTTCACCAAGTAAAACAATTACCGAGCACTTTTCGAATGTTTCAGTGAAACTGTCAATCTTTTGCCTGTAATAAATCAAGGAGCGTATTCACTTAAATTACTAATTAAAATCTCTGTGATCATTTTTTCGGCAACAGTATTTGCAAGTCTTTCATAAGTATCTTTTCTAGCTATTTCTGTTGCGAAACCCGTGAAGGTTACAGCAGCGCTATAATCTGACGTAGCAGAAACTTTATTTTTAAAAACAACTTTTTTTGTCGTTTTATTATATAAACGATATTCAACATCCAAAGTTACTGAATATCTTGTTATCTCATTTTGTTTTGTAATTACCCCATAAGAATTTTTAATCGATGGTTCTATTTGCAAAGTATTTTGCCCACTCTCTGTGAAAGGTGCCTTCTGCTCAAGCACCTCTTTAATTAAATAAGCTAAAGAGTTTTGGTCTTTTTGTATTTCAATATCTTTAAATATTGCCATTGGATCAGTGTTTTTATATAAAGGTGAAAACCCGCAATTAGTGTTTGCGAGAATAATGAAAATTATTAGTATGTGCTTGAGGATACTGCTAACCTTTAAATTACAACATTTATGATTCTTTTAGGGACATAAATGAATCGTTTCAAGTCAGAATTCTGTAAAGCATTTTTTATTATGCTATCTTGAAGAACTAATTCCTTAAGAGCCTCTTCTGTAAGATCAGAGGCTACCGATATTTCAGTTTTTCTTTTTCCATTTATCTGAATAGGTATGGTTATTGTTTCTTCTTTATTGTTCACCCACTCTTTAATGTCTGGCCATTTCGCTTCAGCGATAAGCCCCTGTTCTCCTATCGTTACCCATATTTCTTGTGCTAAGTGAGGGGTAAATGGTTCTATAAGAATAGCAAGAGCCTTAATTCCATAAATCTTCTGTTCTATTCTGGTGTCTTTTCTGGCTAAGAAGTTTGTCAATTCATAAATTTTTGCAATTGCTTTATTAAACGAAAAGCCTTCGATAAATCGCGATGTATTAAAAATATAATCATCTATTTGTCTGTCTTCATCCAACACAAGCCCTTTGTCAGATTTTTTAAGCTCAACAGCAATCTCTTTAGTCAAGCGCCAAACACGATTTAGATGCCTCCATGCACCCTCAACTCCCTCTGTTGACCATGAGATGTCTCTATCCGGAGGGCTATCAGACATTACAAACCACCTCGCTGTGTCTGCCCCAAATTGATCTATAATGTCTATTGGATCTATAACATTCTTCTTAGATTTAGACATTTTTACCGATGGTCCAACTTTAACCGGTGATCCATTCTTTAAACATTTTGCCACTTTATCTCCTGAGCTAGTTACAGATATCTTGACCTCCTCTGGTGAAAGCCAATTACCCTCTGTGTCCTTATATGTTTCATGGCAAACCATTCCTTGCGTGAATAGTGCTGAAAATGGTTCTAAAAAATCTTCAGAAATGTGCCCAGTTTTATGCATAGCGCGGGCAAAGAACCGAGAATAAAGAAGGTGTAAGATAGCATGCTCAACGCCACCGATGTATTGATCCACACTCATCCAATACTTTAATTCGTCGCTTTTAATTGGTCTATTGTGTTTAGGACTTGTAAACCTCATAAAATACCAAGAGCTGTCAACAAATGTATCCATTGTATCCGTCTCACGTTTAGCAGGGTAACCACAAATAGGACAATCTATGTTTAGCCACTCAGTTGCGCTTTCTAGGGGGTTACCAGGATTTTTAAAAGAAATGTTTTCTGGGAGTTTTACCGGAAGGTTTTCTTTTTTTTCAGGTACAACCCCACATTTTTCACAATGTATAACCGGTATCGGGCAACCCCAATATCTCTGCCGAGAAATACCCCAATCTTTAAGCCTGTAGGTCACTTTCTTTTGGCCCATTTGTTTTTCAGATAGCAAGGAGACAACCTTCTCCTTTGCATCTTCGATACTCAGTCCATTCAAAAAATCGGAGTTTATGATTTTTCCGTTTCCCGTATAGGCTTCTTCTTTGACAAGAAATGTAGCCGCATTTTGATCGAGTGGACACACAACTGGAAACACATCCAAGTTGTACTTTAATGCAAATTCTAGATCTCTTTGATCATGTGCTGGGCAACCAAAAATAGCTCCAGTACCATATTCCATGAGAACAAAATTTGCGATGTAAAGAGGTACGTTGATATTTTTAAAGGGGTGCTTTATTTCTATTGCAGTCTTAACTCCCTTCTTTTCCAGCTTCTCCAAGCTAGCTTGATCTGTCGACATTGAGTTGCATTCGTCTAAAAAAAGTTTGATGCTCTTATTATTTTTTGCAAGAGCCTTTGCCAAGGGGTGGTTTGGAGATATTGCACAGAAGGACATTCCGAAGATTGTATCAGGTCGTGTAGTAAACACCTCTAGCTTGTCCAAATCAGGAGAATTTTCCAACGAGAACAAAATAGAAGCACCTTCAGACCTTCCAATCCAATTTTTTTGCATGGTCTTCACTTTTTCCGGCCAGTCTGGCAAGTTGTCCAAGCATTCCAACAATTCTTGTGCGTAATCTGAGATTCTAAAAAACCATTGTGTCAGCTCCCGTTTTTCAATTTCGGCTCCTGACCTCCATCCTTTTCCATTTTCTACTTGTTCATTTGCCAAAACTGTCTTGTCAATTGGATCCCAGTTAACGAGTGACTTTTTTCTATAAGCAAGGTCTTGTTCAAGCATATCGATAAAGACCTCTTGTTGGTGTTTGTAATACGTTTTGTCACATGTTGCAAATTCTCTTGACCAGTCGATTGATAGCCCCATTGGCTTAAGCTGCTCTTTCATTTCGTCTATATTTTTATACGTCCACGTTCCTGGATGAATATTATTTTCTATCGCAGCATTTTCAGCGGGCATACCGAAAGCATCCCATCCCATAGGGTGCAAAACGTTAAATCCCTTATGCCTTTTATATCGGGCAATAACGTCTCCCATTGTATAATTGCGTACGTGACCCATATGAATTTTTCCTGATGGATATGGGAACATTTCTAATACATAGTATTTCTCCTTGTTTACATCCACCTCAGTAAAATAGGTTTTCTCTCTTTCCCACTTTTCCTGCCATTTTTTTTCTGTTGCTTTCGCGTTATATCGTTCCATGTTTGCCCGTGATCTAAGATAAAATGTGTTTATGCCCGTAAATTTTATTTTGCCGTATTATTCAATTACTATTTTATAGCCTACTCAGTCAATATCACACCGTTTTTGTTGCAATTTTACATCAAAAAAAAAAAACAAAGTACATAATCTTAAAGCTTCCTTGACCTTTTTGGCATTAACAAGAAATATAGGGGATATTTGCTTGTATGGGCTGCGCATTTTTGTTTTTATAAGTCTCTGCAAGCAGGTGCACCTAAATGTAAACATTTAAATGAGGAAAGAACATGAAAAAAGTTCTATTAACGACTACAGCGATTGTTGGGCTTTCAGCTCCTGCTTTTGCCGCTGATCCGACCGCCGTGTCAGATCAACCATACTTCCACCACTCACATCCAATGACGTGGTCTGGATCTATGTCCATAAAGTTGACAAATCAGTCAACCAAGGACTCTGATGAAATCAAAGAAAAGGCTGGAAAGAGAGACTGGCTATTTTCTCACCTTGTAAATGACGACACCAATCTTGCTGGTGCTTACACTGGCGAGGAAAGACAAGTTGGTAATGTCACAGGCCAAAACGTGGCCGATAACGAAGATCCAACTTCAGAAGGTCACAGATTTGCTTCTGATTATCTAGCTCAAATGGTTACGCACATCAACGCTCACGATAGTTACAATCTAGCAGCTATCACCACTACAGCCACTGTATCAGCCGTTGAGGACGTGATCGATGACTTTTTAGGAGGCTCACATTCAGAAGCTATGGATGTTATAGTCGAAGCTTGGGGAAATGGAGCGACACCAACAGGTTCAGATGCAGCTGATCTCGCAGACGACCTAGCAGCTTTCCAAGCAGCTCAAGATGCTGGTTCTGAAGCTACAGAAACAACAGCATCCATCAACACTACCGCATCACTAGGTGTTGCAATGTCTGCCGGAGACGGTTGGACTGCTAGCACAAGTGGTTCTTTTAACCTAGGTGGTGGAAGCGTTTCCGGCGGAGCATTGTCTCTAACCAATGGGACTATGACGTTATCCGTAGGTAAGACACAGCACGCAGCCACTGCTGCTGTATCGACTATGTTCGGTATGGATGTTGCGCTCGACAAGAATACCTCTGATACGCAACTACAGGCCACTATGGCATTAGGTGGAGTTACTCTCCAAGTTGATAACGAGTTGGATGGGGACAACCTCGAAACTAAGAGCCAGACTGTCGGTATCAAAGGATCGTATGGCACAATGTCTTACGGACTAGGTTGGCAAGCTGATGGAGATTTAGGTTTTTCACTTGGAACAAATCTCGGTGGTATTGGCTTAACTATTTCAAGAGTTAATGCTGGCTCTACATACTCAATGGGTCTAGCTGCTGCTGTTGATCTTGGTGGTGGAATGACACTAAACGCGTCAAATGCTCAAAACTCTGATGGGCTTCAGGATAAGAGCATGACATACAGCGCGGTTACATCCACTGGTGCGTTTGAGGCAAATAAGGGTATTACCGATGCGTTTGCGCTCAAAGCTGTTCACAAGAGTATTAGTACAGTAGGTATAAACTACGCAGGTGGTGGAACTTCTGTTGGAATAACTTACCAAGAGAAGGCCGGTACAAGTGCAAGTGGTGATAACCTTGTAGCCTCTGGTTCTATGGCTATTTCACCAACGATTACACTAACTGGTAGCTATAACAAAGATGATGCGTTGACAACAATTGGTGCATCTGGGCCTCTAGGTTCAGCTGGAACACTAAGTGCTGTGATGACAAGCACAGGTTCGTCAACATTGACAGCTTCGTTTAAGTTCTAAATTGAAGTTACTATTAATCTAGAAAGGGCGGGTATATCCCGCCCTTTTTTTTAAAAAGTGAAATGAATAAAAAAAAAGAGAAAAAGTTCTTTCGAAGGATTTGCTAAAAGCAATCGAGTTCACAAAATCGGGTGCTTACAAAGAGGCACTAGAACTTTGTGAAAAAATAAAACCCAAAAACCTCAATAATGCAGTATACTTTAATTTGGTAGGAATTGTCTTAAGAAGATTAGAGTTTTTCGATGAAGCAATGAAGTACTCTAAACGTGCCTTGCAAATTGACGAAAATCTGGTTGCGGCGAAAATGAATATCGCTACTATTGAATTTCAAAAAGGCAAAATAGAAGAATCAATTAAATCGTTAGAAGTAGTTGTAAGGGAAAACCCTGCGTACCAAGAGGCTAAAGCAAACCTTGCTTTGGCATATAAGAATATCGGAAAAGTAGCGGTAGCACTCAATATATACAGAGAACTCGATTTTCGAGGCTCTTG